>NZ_JQCR01000003.1:1962630-2616840 GCF_000757885.1 Paenibacillus wynnii
GATAAACATGAGTGACTACCACTTTTAACACCGCGTAGCCGGGTACCGCGAGAATAATGCCTAAGATCCCGAACATTTTTCCCGCGAAAATAATGACAAAGATAATGGTAATCGGATGAATCTTCAGGGACTTGCCCATGATTTGCGGAGAGATAAACTTCCCTTCAATTAACTGAACCGCTGTCCAGACGATGATCATTTTGAGCAACATGAATGGTGAGGTTACCATGGCTACAACTAATGCCGGGGTAATAGCAATTGCCGGTCCCAGATAAGGTACAATCGCTGTACAGGCAGCGGCAATAGCAAGCACCAGTGAATACTCGAGTCCGATAATTAAATATCCTACATACAGCAGAGCCCCGATACAGCAGCTTACTATGATTTGTCCGCGTATGTAAGACGCCACTTGACTGTTCATTTCTGACATCACCATTTGGGTCTGCGGCTGCAGCCTTGTTGGGACGAATTTCAGTATGAAATCCGGCAATCTTTTTCCATCCCGAAGCAGGTAAAATAAGATAAACGGAGTAGTGATTACCGCCAAAACGATCTCCGTAAGCGTCCCCACAAAGTTACCGACACCGTTCAGCGCATTGTTCAGGAACGTCGTAACCCAAGTTGTAACCCGGCTAGTAATATCGGTGACGTCAGTGCCAACATTTTGCTGAATTTTATCGAACAATTCGCTTCCTGTAAGGCTGATGAACTCCTCTTGTATCTGGTTACTGTACCTTGGGAAGTTATCAATGAGTCCAAGGAGCTGGCTGCGAATCATAGGAATAACTGTTAACAGAAACAATGTAATAATACCGGCTATAACGAGATATAGACTAATA
This sequence comes from Paenibacillus wynnii, assembly GCF_000757885.1. NCBI lineage: Bacteria > Bacillati > Bacillota > Bacilli > Caryophanales > Paenibacillaceae > Paenibacillus > Paenibacillus wynnii. The sequence continues at coordinate 1,963,470 of NZ_JQCR01000003.1, forward strand.
ATTCCATAAATGCGCTTTACTTTACTTCTCTTTTCCAACCGGTCCACCAGCGGATTGAGCAAGTAATAAGCGATGCCTGATAGAAGCATGGGTGCAGCAACCGTGTGGAGCAATACAGATATAGGCTCAAAGATGAAGGGTACTTTTGAAAACACCAGAACGTTAATTCCTATTAACAGTAATATAAGTAAAAACACAACGAATCTATTGTTCAAAAAAAACTTTTTGAACTTCTCCGGCCACACTTGCAGCCTCTCCATTTCTCTAGCCCCCTTAAATCAAGCACTTAGTTGTATAAAATAAGCGTTGCTATTATATGTCTAAACAGCATAGTCAACATAAGGACCGCAAGTCAAATTTTTCAGGGGCATTCATCCATTCGTTTGCCTTAATCAAATTTAATTTCCGCCATCTTGCCCTTCTCAACAAAACCTATCGACTGATAAACCTTATTCGAATCCGGATTTTTGGCATCTGCATAAAGCATCGGAGTGACGTTCTCTCGAAGCAGCATCTCACAGATCTCAGCCACAGTTGCACTGGCGTACCCTCGCTTACGATAAGCTCGCGGTGTATATACTTCGTTAATACGGCCATGACTAACACTTCGATGGGCTATTTTTGCCATAGAGACCGGGGTATCCTTCACCATCCATAAGTATAAGTGACCGGATCGGGCTGCTTCTTCTGCCATAGAGAGGAAATTTTGCGGAGTAGCCGGCATTCCAAACGCATCCTCAGAGAATCCTGCCATAAATTCAGCAATTATTTCGGAGTGCTCCTCATTCGCTTGCAGCAGATTCCCATCGACATTCTCAGGCTTGATTAACACCTGACAGTGATAGGATACCAGTATCATTTTCGTATGGAAGGATGTTTCTCTACCCTCGCAAAAAGATTCTGCGAATAACCTCGCCGTACTGGGTTCCGCAGTTATTCCCGGAAAGGCCGTGCCCTTTACATGTTGCACAAGGTCTTCTATCCGAAGCTTCCATTGATCAGACTCTAACTCCCTAGAAACCCATAACCAAGGATTATAACCCTTTGATTGCGTGAAGATCAGTTGATCATCGACGGATTTAATCTTGAGAGAATCTTCAAACCTACTAATCATGTGGATCAGATTATGTTCAAGTTCATCCTTTACGAAAGCCTCGCTACGCAGAACTCTATCATCAGCAGTATATTTCTCAAACATAATAGCCCCCCTGAAAATTCCTATCCTTCAATCATAATCCTCTTCTTCCTAAAAATAAACAGCCTAAGCGCCGAAAGATCTCCGATGCTTAAGCTGTAGGTCATGAGTCCATATATTGTGAGAATTCCATACCTTATTTGCTGACTAATTTTGAATCCAAGGTTAGATTAAGGACCTTCCCATTCTGTGTCCGAATTGTGATCTCATGATCACATACTTCGACGTTTAACCGCTCATTGGGTTGATCCAACAGGTTTGTGCCTGCGGCTTGACCCGGTTCACCATAGATAGCAGCAACAAGCCAATGCGTTCCGGGTGAGAGTGAGGCTAGAAGCGTTGGAATTACAGTGCGCGGCTGCAGAATGTTGGTGTTCGTATGCGGGCGGATAAGCTGAGCTTCATTATATCCAGCCAGATTGAGAATCCCGCTTCCTCCAAGACTGCAAAGAGCGGTAATTCCAGGTCCATTTTCCGGTTTAATCTCCCTAAGATCAGGTTCAATACTTAAGGCAAAACCTCCCTCAGCGGCTTCCAAGGACCTCGCTGTCTGCACTCGGTGAATGCGGATATGCCAAGGGAGACCTGCCACGACCCAGGTTTGTACTTCTACATCCGACCAGGGCTTCCATTTTGCAAAGAGGACATTGTCTTCGATCTGCGATACTTCATTCTGTCTTCTCACCCGGAATAGATTATCACCGGCCTCGCTTAGGGCCAGCATGGAGTCGAATGCTCCCTGGGCAAGTCCCCATTCCGAACGCGGTACGCTGAAGCCAAAAGCCGTTGAATACGCAAACTTCTCATATTTGGCCGAGGTGTGTGTATGTTCGTTTGTCGTAAGATGGCCGCTGTTAAAGGCTGTTACATGTCCGGTTTCATTTTGCCGGCAAATTACCAGGTGTGCGGGCTTTTGTACAGATAATTCTGCCTGTTCAGGAAGAGGCAGCTCTTCCGACTGCCAGAAGAGATGATCATCCGGCAGTGCCAACGGAAGAAATGCCTTCATCGCCCAATAAGGAGAACCCGGTGAATTATAATTCTCGGCCATTACTAGATTAGGATAGGTATACCCTATGGTTAGAACCCCTTCTGCATCAAATATCCCCTGCTGAAACCACCATCTTAAATTACGAAGGATAAGTCCCTTTAGAACTCCGGGGGATAAGACATCTACTTCGGCGTAGGCAAGCGCCCCCCAGAAGGCAGACTGCGAAAATCGGTAGGCGAGGCTTCTTCCATAGGGAAGTGCGGAGCCGTCCCGTGCAAACCACTGAAGGAACTCTACTGCGAACCTGCCCGCCCGTTCCTTGAACAATTGAGCCCGCACGGGGTCCTCGTCTCCCATAAGTCTGGCATATAACAGACCGTAATAGTGGAGAGCAAACGGAACATAATAATCGATATGTCCGCCGACACCGTCACTGTACCAGCCCTCGAATAAATAAAAATCATCGATCCTCCGCAGATTGCGCTCCAGCTGCTCGGCATCATAGTCAAGACCAGCTTTGCGGAACCCCATGTTGACCAATATATTAAAAAAGAGCCAATTGCAGTCATAACATGGATGCGAATTGATTTGATTCAGCCATTGATAGAGATTGGAACGCTCCGCTTCATTCAGCGGCCCCCAAATCCGTTCTGGAATCAAGGACAAGCCGTAACCAAACGCCGCCATTTCAACTAGACGCTGATCATAATCCGCAACCTCTCCCCAATACTCTGTATGCTCGGGGTTGGTTCCGTTACGTATGCCTTCCAAACACCAGTCCCAGTGCTCATCTTCTCCCCCTCCTGCCACTAAAGGGACGATTCCCCATAGAACCCGAGAGAAGCCTTCCATCTCTGCAATGGAGGGACCATAATGAACACCTGTTCTTCCCAGTCTCAAACGAGCACGACCCTCGCTGTAATAGGGTTTCAGAGGATTTATAAGCTGCCGACAAGCTTCCTGTAAATCGGCCTTGGTAATTAGCGGATTCGTTGTGATTGTTCCCCTTTGGTTACTCATCCTCACCACTCCACTCCTAATCGTTATACGAAGCTGTGCTCCGCTTCCGTTAGTTGCATTCTGCGCAACTATTTCAGGCTCAACAAGCAGAAATCTCAGTTTAGTTGCATATTCTGCAATTAAACTTCCAGAATGAAGCCTTACACGCCAAAAATTCAGAATATAATTGCAGAAAGTGCAGTTATATTCTTTTAGTCGAAGTAAAAGGTAAATATAGATGTACTTTGTGCAATTAAACCAGCTTACTCCCAGTAAAACGGGCCTTTGTCCTTCAGACGGGCCAAGCCTTCGACATAGAAAAAATCCCCGTAGATCAAAGGTACGTCAATGTTCTGTCCGGCCGGATAGTTGCTTGTACCGTGGAGAATCATCCCTTCCTCAGCGTCATTTCCCCAAGTCCCGTAATTGCGATACAAAGACTCCAAAATTTTGGTTGCAGGCTCACGGTATACAGGAGCCTCTAACTCTCCGACTTTATCGGCTAAGAGGAGTAAACCGCTTGCGGCACAGGCACCCGCCGAGGAATCGCGGAAATCTCTCTCTTCAAGCGGTGCCCGAAAATCCCAATGAGGCACATGATCCTCTGGCAAACGAGCTAAAAAGAAATGAGCGACTTTCTGAGCCGCATAAAGATACTCTAACTTGTCTGTGTGGTGGTAGGCTAAGGTCAGCCCGTAAATGGCCCAAGCCGTTCCCCGGGACCATGCGGAGTCTGCAGCATACCCTTGACCGCCAATCCCTTCAATGAACTCTCCAGTCTCCGAATCAAAGCGAACAATATGATACACTGAGCCGTCCGGACGAATAAAGTGCTTCACCACAGTATCCATATGCGATTCAGCTATATGACGGTAACGCGGATCCCCACTGACTTCCGAAGCCCAGAATAGGAGAGGCATGTTCATAGCACAGTCGATAATGGCATAACCCCGGTTATCTTCACCTTCGAACCATGGATTCCACGCCCGAATAAAGCTCCCCTTCAAATTGAATCGGGCGGCCAGAAAATTCGCAGCTTTCATTGCTCTGACCTTCGAAATTTCATTCCCAAGCAATTTATAGGATGCTACGCTAGTCAAGGTCCACATAAAACCAAGATCATGATCCAGACGGACATATTCGTTAAGCACATCATCCAACCGCTCCTCACATTGCTCTGCGAGAGTTCTTAACGTGTCATTCCGACTTTCATTGAACAACAGCCACAGCTGTCCCGGCCAGAAACCGGCGGTCCACCAATAAGGCTCCTCCAAGACATATCTTCCGCCTTGACTGGCATGCGGAAACCCTGCACCAATCCTTACGCTGTTGTGCAATGTTTTTTCCAATGCCTGCTTCCAGGCTTCTTCTACCCAATCCGGCTTTATTTCCGTTGACATTTTATCCAACCGCCATTCCCTATTTAAGATTATTGATGAATTGGAATTCAAAAACATAACGTTCATTCTTGGCGGGCTTTAGAGAGTGAAAATCAATGCCCAACCAGGTCTTATGCGCTCCAAAGTGATCCCGGTAAGAATGTTCGGTAATAATCGGCAGCAACAAGCTGGCATCATAAAGTATTCGGAGTCCTCGGTCATCCTTACCTTTAAGGATCACAGAACCCTTGTCCAGAAGAGGCTGGCAAAAGGTTACGAACCGCTCAATTAAGGCGGCTGGGGCTTCAGCAAAGTGAAATTCGTCACTCATCGTAAGCGTAGGGAATTCTCTCTTCTGCCATACAAAGGATCGGTTCAGACTATGGAGATTAGACTGCAGGTACGCCCCCGATAGCTCCAATACCAATACATCCTCCGTCAGACTCGTCTCAGCTTTCAAGACGACAGCTTTGGCTTCTGCACCAGCAACCTGATATTGACCGTCTATAATCGGTACTGAATGACCCTGTGAACCGTTACAATCATAAGAATACCTCGCCTCACCGAAGTAAGCGGAGGTGTATTCCCCGCTCCCAAGATCCGATAAATACACAGTTCCATTCCCTAGCAGGATAAATTGTCCCAGGTCATTGTGATTATGGGGTTCATCGTTATGCCCCCCCTTAGCTGCAAAGCCGTACGTTCCCGCGTTATCCGCATCCGCATGTCTGGATAAAAGCCACTCTGCATCTGGCAGATAGTAGCTAGCGGCTCCCCATTCCAAAGGGTCTTTGGTTGTATCTTTCCAAATGAGATTTCGAAAGGCCGGGGCCCACCGGCTGCAATGGTCCTCGTGGTAAGCGGCTCTTAGAGATAATGGCGGCGCTTGCACATCTGGGTACATCGCAGAAAGATAATGGCTAAGACCCATATGTACACGGCCTTCAGGCTGAGAATCAGAGAAGTTAGCAATAAGATCTCCGTTTAGAAAACACTTTTGTTGAAACCCAGCTATGCTGTGTACCTTTTCGAGCGCAAATCCATTCAACGCTCCCTTGCTCCGTTTACGCAGAAGATCTGCATAATACACGTAATAACCAAAGCCGTAATTCCAATAACCCAAGCCTTCTAGGCAAGCTCCGTCTTCACCAAAACCCTCAAGATAACAATTCATACTGACTTGAACTCTCTTGAGAATATCGGTAAGCACTTCTGGATCTTCAAGGATCAGCAGTGCTGCCGAACCTATAGAGCCCGCGCATACGGCGGCCCAATTATGTGTGGCAGTCTCCCATGAATAGGGGCCATACGTCAGATAAGGCATGAACAATCTCTTACGTACTTCTTCCTGGATGCGGGAATGAAGCAAGGGAGCCAGGCGATCCCCTAATAATATACGGATCTCACTTAGCGCAAATCCCGTCTCTGCCGAGAACAAATCAATCGTTCTATCCATATTCTCCGTACCCAAATGGGCAGGAAGGCACCACGTGAATTCGTTGCAGATGGACCAGAGAATATCCCCAAGCTGGTTCAGGTGCTCCTTCCGTTCAGGCTCTATCAAGGAAAGAAAAGTAAACGTATTCATCATTCTTCTCCGCTCAAAATAGACACGCTCATATTCGAGTCTGGAGCCTGTAAGGCTGTAAATAGAAAACAACGAATAAGAGAGTTCAGGAACAGGTACAGCCGATAATCGTTCCCCTTCCTGCCGAATCTCAGAAAGCTCTTTCTCATAAGAAGACGATTCTCTCACTAAGCTCCAGAAGCTCTCCTGGTCACCGTTCGGATAATAAAGACCCAATTCTGCTTTCTCCATACTAGAAACTATTGCTAAAAGCTCAGACCTCTCCATCTCACTTCCGCCTTTCCCAGGAAGACACGAATTATCCACGGTACTCTACCGGAGTTACCCCCGTATGTACCTTGAACGTCTTAATGAAGTAACTCTGGTTGTCATAGCCAAGCTGCTCGCAGATATCGCCTACGGTGCATTGAGTCCCGTCCAGCAGTTCTTTGGCTCTTTCCATTTTTAACCTTGTTACGTATTCGATAAAGGTTAGACCTGTTTCCTTCTTGAACAGTCTGCTAAAATAGCTTGCATTCAGATGCAGGTGATCTGCCACCTCATCCAGACTGATCCTCGACCCCAGCCGCAGAGTAACATATCGGCAGGCCTCCGCCACTTCTACTCTTTTACTGGCACCGATTCCGGCTTCTTTAGCAGCAAACACAGATTCAAGATGATTGTTCAACCATTCCCTCAGCGCTTGAAGTGAATCAATATCGACGATTTCTTTATGCAGGGTATCTGCCGAATAAGCCGGCCGAACCGACTGCAGGGAGTGCAGCTTCAGCTTGAGATCCAGCAGCAGCTTTAGAGTCCAATCCTTGACTGTCTCCGTAGGATATTTCTCCTCACGAATCTTGGACAGCCACTTTTCTGTCACATCACCGGTCTGAGCCGGCTGTCTGCCCAACAGTACCTCCCGCAATTCTGTACTTGCTTGGTCATAGTAGGTGAAGAGATTCTGCCTGTTCTCCGTTTCTGATACAGACTTTTTCTTGGTGATTTCTCCTTGATTCAGATAAAAACGCTGCTCTTCGCTTCCCAATAACTCATTTAAACGCTGCTTCAGCCCTTCCGGTGTATCACTGCCCACTCCGATAATGAAAGACATATGAATTTTAAGGACCCTAAGCAGTGTGGACTGAATCATCTTAAGACCGGCTGCGGCATCATCATAGATATTGGACTGAAGTCCGGGTTTATAAGAAAATAATAAAAAAGAAGCTTTCACATTGTATCCAACGTACAATCCTCTTGGCTGTAGTCCTACAAGGACTTCATTCATGACATTACTTACAGCAAAATGCAAGGTCTGATCAGAGGAGAAACGATATTTCACATGACGGTAATCCTCCAGGTACACAATGACAGGCAGGCAGGATTCCCCATTCTCAAATAATCCGTACTCCGAAACCTCCGCCCTCCATTTCTCAGGAGAGAGAAGCGGTTGATGTATAAAGTTCTTGAGCGTCTGCTCCTTGCGCAATTCTCGGGTCTCTCCGAACAAATGCATCATACGGGAAGTCTCCCAGCCCGCTTGGGTCTCCCCATCCATGGTTTCCTTGAACCTGCGCAGCAGCTGCACCAAATCCTCAGGATCCAGGGCATCTTTCAGTAAATAGTCCTGTACATTTAGCCGCATGGCTGCCTGAGCATATTGAAATTCATTGTGACAGGACAAAATGGCAATGCGAACTCCGGGCTTCACTTCCTTAATAAGGGCGGATAGTTCCAATCCATTCATCCGAGGCATCCCGATGTCGGTTATTAAGATATCCGGCATTTCACGTTGTGCATGCTCCCAGGCATCCCATCCATTCTCATGCATCCCCATGAGACGGAATCCGAGTTTCTCCCATTGAATAGTCTCGGATAACAACTCAAGGACGGGATAATCATCGTCCACCAGCATGACATTATACATCCCGTATCTCCTCTCTGTATGGAATATGCATCTCAATGACTGTTCCAGTGCCAAGCTCACTTCGCAATACGATATCAAAGGTTTCACCAAACAGGATTCTCATCCGCTCCACAACATTGTGCAGCCCTATACCGGAGAAGGAACCTTTTGCCTCCTCTTTTCCCGGAACCGGGTGGTCATCGAACCTCATAGTGCAGTAAATCCGTTCCAAGTTAGAAGCATCCATACCCACACCGTTATCTTCCACCGTAAGTATAAGGAAAGAGTCCTTAAAAATCGCTTTTATAAGGATCACACCCGGTTTCTGGCTTAACCCATGGATTAACGCATTCTCCACAAGCGGTTGCAGGAAGAAGCGCGGAACCTTAATGAGGAAAGCTTTCGGATCAATATCAAGCAGAAGCTCAGCCTCTTCCTTTTGCCTCAAATTCATTAGTCCAACGTAGTGAGTGACCAGTTCAATTTCCTCATGCAGGAAGATTTCATCCTCTTCACGGCTAATCGTCATCCGAAGGAGCATAGATAGTGAACCGATCATCTTGGCGCTCTCCGGGTCCCCTCTCTTCATCACCTTCATTCGAATGGAATTCAGCACATTAAAGAGAAAATGGGGATTAATCTGCGCCTGAAGCATCTTTAACTCTGCTTTTCTTTTACGTGCCTGGGTATCTGAAACCTCAGCAATCATTTCCTTAACCCGGTCCAGCATCTGATCGAAAAGAAAGCCCAGTCGCCCGATCTCATCATTTCCCCGTACACCCGAACGCACCTGAAGGTTGCCTCTTTGAACTGCAGTGGTAACCTTGCCCAACCGGACCAGCGGTTTCGTAAAAGCTCGAACCAGTACAATCAACAGGATAAGAAACACAAAAAAGGAAAGGAGCTGAATAATAAATACTCGGTTAAAAATGGTGCTGATATCCACTATGCTCTGTTTATAGGGCTGCATCAGGACAAGACGCCACCCGTTAGAGGATATCCCCTGCTGTGCTACTAAATATTTGTCCCCGGCTATGGATAGAATAGAAGATTCCTTTAGGCCGTTTGTAGCCTCATTGTAAGCAAAGGCCTTCCCAATAAGTTCAGGATTACCTCCAGATACGATAGTTCCGGTCTCATCCAACAGGACTACTTCCTGACCTGCAGATAGATTGTCGAATATCTCATGCAGCTTATCCTCCATGATCGTGACAGCCACATACCCGAATATCTCAGCAGAATCAAGCCTTAGAGGACGGGCAACCGTAACCTGGAACGGATGATCGAACTTATCATAAGAAAAGTCCGTAGGCTCCGCGCCAGTCCAGTAGGATTCCATTCCACTTAATCCCCTTAAATTCTCGAACCAAGGTTTTTTCAGTAAATCAGGCGGGTTGTAATCACTAACTGAATAATTCATATAGTAGGAGCCGTTGTTCAATATCACAGTGACATAGCTTTTTTCACCCACAAACGTAAGGCTATCCAGCTGTTCAAGCACCCTATTAGCATTCATAAACCTCTGATATTTGTCGCCAACCTCGTTATTTGAGGCTACGAGCTTAAAATAGGATCTGAGTCCGGGATTAACCTGCACATAATTAACGATAGTAAGCATACCGTTGAGCCTATTCGTAACGGAGCCGTGTACCAGCTTTAACGAATCTTCAGCATTCGCTAAAGCCTGTCGTTTCACTGCCTCCTGGGTTAATGAATTATAGATAAATAAGGTTAATACTGCCGGAACAAGAATACAGGCGATAGAGGCAATTATCAGCTTATGACGGATAGATTTAGGGGCAAGCTCCCTGAGTTTCTTCAACATAGATGTCCCCCTCAAATCAAGAAGAAACGGATTTGCCGTTCCTTAATAGGGACGGCACCGTTTCTCTGAAAGCTTTAAGGGGGACGGGAGTCCGCCCTCATTCTGGATCATACACAATTATATCATTTCTTATTCGCCGCTATTATTTTATCGACGCGTTCCTGAGCGTTTTTAACTGTGGTATCTACATCTTGGTCGCCAAGAATCATCTTCTCGTATTCTTCGTTAATGGCCTTGTAAACCTCTGCTTGGTAGGTTGCCGGAGGAATAATAGCCGATGCTTTTGAAGCAACCAAGGTATCTACAAGTGCTTTCTTATCTACTTTTTCCGGATTCTTAGTGCCAGCTAGAATTGTATCGATAATTCCTGAAACCTGTTCACTAGTTACCTTGCTCCAAGCCGGAATATTTTTACCTTGAACAATCTGTCCCTCTGTGGTGTACCACCGTACAAACTTATATGCAGCTTCTTTATTCTTAGATTTAGCTGCTACAGCTACATAATCCGTGGTCACTGGAGTCAGTCCGGTTTCATCAGCAGCATTGTTCTTAGGGAAAGGAGCAACCGCTACATTAAAGTTCAAAGGCACCTTGTCTGTACCGCCGATTTCCGTGTTCATCCAACTACCGATCAATAGCATACTTGCTGATTCATTGAAGAACTGAGTTCTATAAGCCAGCTTTTGTGAAATAATATCCGAATAAGGAACAGATGATTTATCCTCTTTTTCCATTCTCAAACGCAGTTCTAGGGTAGCCTTGAAGTTTGGATCATCGAGGTTTGACAATCCATCCGATTTCAAGAATTCAGCATTCTGTGGCTGGTTCTCCATCTTCAGCTTCAGAAACTCCATCCAGCCTCCCGCTTGAGGGCCGTGGAAGTATGTGCCGTAACGTTTTTGTGCTCCTTCACCTTTGGTCAGCTTCTTGGCATAGTCAGCAAACTCATCCCAAGTCCAATCGGTTGGAACTGCAAGCCCCGCCTCGTCCAAATGGTTCTTATTTAGCAGCACATACCACGGATTGAACTTGCCTGGAAGTGCATATACCTTGCCGTCCAGATGTGTGTCTACCTTATAATCTTCTTCCACCTTGAAGCCATCCTTGGCTATGAAATCATCCAGCGGTTCAGCCATCCCAAGCGCTACACGTTGAGCATATCCTGCTGGATCACTGAACATCAATACATCCATCTGTGCAGAGGACGCTGCTTCAAGATCAAGCTTCTTGAAGGCTTCCTGTGTGTCACCCTTTTCACTTAACTGTACAAGTTCTACCGTAACACCCGGAGTAGCTGCTTCGAAAGCTTCAAGGGTATGCTTCCAATTATAAGCTTCCTCTGTACCATAGGTGTATAAGCGAAGATTCACGTCCTCTTTGGCAACATTTGTACTAGCTGAAGCATCAGGTGCAGCATTTTTCGAGCCGTTATTCTCTGCCTTATCATTAGACCCGCCGCAGCCGGACAACAGACTTAACATCAAGACCCCTGTTATCGCACCCGCCCACACTTTTCTTTTCATCATGTATAACCCTCCCAAGTTTTGTTAGCGATCTTTATTCATTTCCGTCTTACAAACAAATTATAGAATACGCTTTCATTTACTACATGAAACTATATTTACTTTATTCGAATTATTTTTACTTCTATTTAAAATGACTATACTCTCGTCCGACTTATTATCCTTTTACGCCACCCAGAGCAATGCCTTCGATAACGCTCTTTTGACCCATAATAAAGACAATGATTAAAGGAAGGATGGCCGATACCGCAGCCGCCATGATTAAGGAGTAAAACTCTCCGCTCATAGAGGTGAATTTCTGTATCGCTATAGGCAAGGTCAGCAAGTTATCGCTTCTAATAAAGATCAGTGGATTCTGATAGTCATTCCAAGTCCAGATAAATCTTAAGATAGCATAAGTTGCGACAGCTGGCTTAACTAAAGGAAGTGCGATCGACCAGAAAATGCGTGGATGGCCCGCGCCGTCGATTTTGGCAGACTCAATATATTCCTGATGCAGTCCCATAAAAAATTGTCTTAACATGAATGTACCTAGCACACTAAAGCTTCCAAGCAGAATCAAACCCAAATGACTGTCGAACAGCCCGATGTTACGGTAAAGAATAAATTGCGGAATTAGAATGGCCTGTCCCGGAATCATATAAGTAATCAGTACGATAAGAAACAGGAAGTTACTGGCGGCAAATTTGATTTTGGAGAATCCATAAGCTGCCATTGCAGATACGAGGCATGATAACAATGTAGTTGTCACCGCTACTTTAATGGAGTTCCAGTAATATAACGTGAACGGGTATTGTCCAAACCAGACTTCCTTATAGTTCTCTATCACATTCCACTTCCTTGGAATCCACTGAATAGGGTAGGTGAAAACATCTGTTTCCACTTTAAAGGAAGTGACAAGCATCCATATAAAAGGCAACAGGAACAAAATACTTCCCGCAAACATAATTATCGTCATTATAACCTTACGCCATTCGAGACCTTCACGCATTTTCATAACACTCACTCCCCTCACTCTCTATTAATAATTGACCCACTTCTTCTGTGCGATCCATTGGCCCAGCGTAATCAGCAAGACGAATATGAACAGCACAACGGCAATGGATGATGCGTAACCTACCTTTAAATTGACGAAAGCTGTGTCGTATAAGTACCAGACCATCATCGTTGTAGAACCAATCGGCCCCCCTTGAGTCATGACCGCAATGATATCAAACACCTTGAAGGTAGCGATAATACCGGTTACAAGGAGAAAAAAAGAAGTTGGCGATAACAATGGAAACGTAATCCTTCTAAACTTTGTCCAAGCATTAGCCCCATCAATATCCGCCGCCTCGTATAAATCCTTAGGTATGGATTGAAGACCCGCAATGTAGATAATCATGTTAAAGCCTATCGATATCCAAATCGAAATCATCATTATGGAGATCAGTGCAAAATTCGGATCCGCTATCCATTTGGGTGGGTCGGTGATCCCAACCGCTTTCAGCATTTCATTGATAGGCCCATAGGAAGGCTGGAACAAGACTTGCCAGACCACCGCCACTGCCACCGTCATGGATACATAGGGGACAAAATAAGCGATTTTAAAGAATCCTTTGAAGTACACGTAACGATCAATTAGTACCGCAAGCACCATGGATACCAGCATATAAATCGGCACCGTCAATAGGAAAATAAAGTTGTTGCGTACCGATCTGATAAACATCTCATCCTGAAACAGATTGATAAAATTCTGAAATCCCACCCAACGAATACCGTCAAAACCTTGGACAAAGTTCCAGTCTGCAAAACCAAGTACCAGTGTAGCGATTATGGGTATCAGCACCAGTATGATTACCCCGATCAGCATCGGACCCACGAAGAGAAAACCTGCCAAAGTCTCCCCCTGCTGCAGTGACCATGCTTTGCGCTTATCCGCCGCCTCCGGTGGCTTTTTCGATATCATTTCAATATTTTGCCCCATGTTTACACCCCAATTGTTTTCTAATAGATTCACGTTTGAACATGTATTTATTATAAAAAAAATACCGTCAGCACTTTGACGGTATTTTGATCATATTCAGTATAATTTTGACTTGTTGCCTGAATTACTTCTTTTTCTTGCCCTTTGCTCCGCGTTCACTTGCTGCTACAAGCTGCCCGTCATAGGTATAAACTACATTCTCCTCCAGCCGTTCTCCCTGTAAATGCTTACGTACCAATGATTTGGCTAATTTCGGTGTAATCTCCTTATACCATACTCCTTCAGGGTAGGCTATAACCACACAAGCATCCGAGCACCTACCGTTGCAGCGTGTCACCGTTGTATGAATTAGACTCTGTGCACCCTGCTTCTCGATTTCTTCCTCTATCGCTTCAGCTACTTCTTCACCTTTATGTTTCTTGCAGCTGCTTCCGTTGCAGATCAGGATATGGCTTGTGGTGCCTTGCAGATTCCAGGTTGTCATGGACGATAGTCCCCCTCATGCGATAATCCTTTCAATCTACCTGCTTGATTGCATGCTGTCAATGGTTACTCTCCAGTATTCATGGAAATAATAGCTGAACCGCTAAATAATAAGGAGATTACGAAAATGAAAATTCTGTTAGTTTATTTCTTGCTCGGAATATTAACCGCCTCCATGATTTTAGCTGTTGATTTAGTTGCAGGAATGGACCTAGCTATGGAGTACAATACCATTCACGCCATCTTTGTTACCACCACTATACAGGAGTACATATATATGATCGTGTTCTTGTCGCTTCCCTTTGTAATTGCTATCCAGAGTTTCTTAAAAAAGCGAAGAGAGGCCAAATGATTAGCTATCGGTAGAGGCCGAACCTTTTGCGAATAAAATGCACAAGGAATAGCAATACGGGAATAACCGCACATAGAACAGGCAAAAAGTATTTCAGGAAAATTTTCCCTTCATCCATATGTATCGGATAATTCTCTGCACTAAGATAAGAGCTGAATAGAACAATAACACCTATCGGTATTGCCAGTTGACGCCGATCCTTCACCTTAAATAAGTCCGCTGCCACTGCGGTAGCGGCGAAGCAGTAAATAGTCATCTTAAAAAAAACTCCAATGATCAAGGTTAGAAAAACCAAGGCATCCAACCGCTGAATAAAATTGGCCAGATCAACTAATGTAATCGTTGTGAAGAGTGGAAAGGTTGCCCTCCCGTATATGTTGTCCCCAAGTACCGAAATTTCAATGGCATGGATGAAGCTTAGAACAAACCCGCTTAACAGGATGGCTGCAACTCCCGATTTCTTAGCTACATGCGACTTATTAAGATGTGGAAAAATCGTTGTGAAACACACCGCTTCGCCAAATGGAAAAATCAAAATATTCGGATATGCGGATTTCAAAGCATCCTTCCAATCCTTAATATGTAGAGGAAATAAATTCCTTAAGTCGATAAGACCTGCAGCGATAATAACAATAGTGCTGACCAAACCCATAAAAAAGAGAATGATCAAATAGATTTGTGCTGTTCTGGCGAAAACCTCTATACCTTTCATTAACATATAAATAACAACTACAATCATTAATGCATCAATGATAAATACCGGCGTTTGATCATAAGCTGCCGATATTAGCAAGCTCCCCGATTCTCGGAGATTTCTTGAGCCATTAAACAAAAGAGGCGGGATATACAATAGACTCAACGGCCAACCTATATATTTACCTAATATTTTTCGGGTATATTCACTGATAATCATATCGGGATATTGTTCATATAAATAATTATAAATCAAATATAGAAGCACACCTCCAGGCAACGCCAGCAGTATGGATACCCAAACCGCATGTCCACTTTCAAGACCAATGGGAACCACGAGTGCTGTACCCATTTCAAACAGAATGATCATTGCGAATAGCTGCCTTGAATTAATGACCTCTTTTTTCATAGGAACATCACCCTTCCCCCATAGCCTTTATTCTTTATTGGACAAGTATGGCTTTAATCGCATTCCCGTAGAGAGAATATACGACTCCACTTTCACATCCAATTTCCCTGAGGCAAATAAAGTATCCCAATTCCCGCTAACTTTTGACCATACCTCAGGCTGAGTACGTTTCAATTCGGTACCAAATTTGAAAATATCACTTTTCATACGTTGGGCTGCCTTTAGAGCATCTACTACTTCGGCCTTCGTCTCTTCTTCCAGCAGGTTTTCTAACTTCACAATTTCCTCTCTCTTGGTGAAATCAACAAAGCCCTGAGTCTCGTCTACCTTTCCCTCTTCCTGGACAGTTACATGGAAAACTGGAACCCCGTCCTGAACATCAACCTTTATCTTCGTTTTGGAAAATATAATATTGATGGCAATTGCCTTTTTATCTTTTTCGGTAAAGATATTAATACTGGTTTCTTTTAATTTATTCTGAGCCCATACTGCTCCTCTGGCCTCAGAACCCTCAAGCCATCCCTTTAATTTCCCATCTTTAAAAACTCCTAATCCACTCATAACTACAAGAGTCTTTACCTCGGTTTGTTCGAGATTCGTCTTTTTCATTCCCTCTTCCGTATCCCCGGATGTTCCAACACCGCTAATAGACAGTTCCCCCCCTCCAAGTACTGTATTTATTAATTCAAAAACATTCACATCACGACTTTCTCCCCATAAACCCGCTGTGTTCCTGGATTTTTTAGCTAAACCCACAGCCGGTAGATTCTCTATTGGAACAAGCACTTTTAAAATAGTGGAAGCGTCCGTATCTTTGGTGATTAAAACCGATGAAGTTAGCCGAAGCTCATGTGATCGTTCAAATATATCAAATAAATCTTTAATACCGCTTCTTGCCATTTCTTCCCCTACAACTACAAGTTGAGTATGGGCAAAAAACAACTGTCTGGATGCTTTTCTAGAGGTTTTACGCAGCGCTCCAAATATAGTTCGATCTCGTGAAGAGTAAATGGTTACCGTAGATTCTGATGTGCTTGCTCCAGTACTAGTTGCCGTTGCAGAAGGATTAACGACTTGGAAGGTAACTTTAAATTCATCTGAACCGGGCACCTTATCAATACCTATACCGGTAACGATTGCTAATTCATTTAATTCTCTGCCGTTTAAGCAGCTTGTCAGCAGTGACAAGAGCCCCAGATAAATAATTGTACGGATCATCCACTTTCCTTTCATTTAGATCCCCCGTTTTTTTTATTCATTTCTAATCTTTTTTTATTCTTTTGACTCACAAGACGCGGGCGCGTTTTCATGGATTGAAAGGGCGCACGTATAATGGTATCCTTCTGATCCTCCGGGATAAAAGGGGCTGCTGGGGACAAATAAGGAACCCCCAAGGATCGCAGGCTGCACATATGGCCAATCAACATGATTCCGATTAGAGCAATACCGTACAGTCCTATAAATCCGGAAACAAACAAAATGAGAAAACGGAGAAGACGTATAGATAGAGCCATATTAAATGAAGGCGTTGCAAAGCTGGAGATCCCTGTTATAGACACCACGATGACCATAGCAGGAGAGACAATTCCGGCTTGTACCGCTGCTTGCCCTAGAACAAGACCCCCAATAATGGATACCGTTTGTCCTATTTGGGACGGCAGACGAATACCCGCTTCACGAATGATCTCAAACGTAATCTCCATCATGACTGCTTCAATAAAAGCCGGGAAGGGTACTCCTTCTCTCTGTGAGGCTAAGTTTATCAGCAGCGGGGTAGGAATCATTTCCTGATGGAAGTTCACAAGAGAAATAAATATTGCAGGGCCAAATAACGAAATAAAAAGGCATACAAATCTTAATAATCGAATTAACGATGAGATGTCAAATCGTTGATAATAATCATCTACAGAATGAAAAAACAAGAAAAAGGTGGCAGGCGCAATCAAGACAAAAGGGGTTCCATCCACGAAAATAGCGATTCGGCCTTCCAGTAAATTTCCGGCAACACTATCCGGCCGTTCCGTATTAAATACTGTCGGAAACGGTGAATATATTTTTTCTTCAATTAATTGCTCAATGTATCCCGATTCCAATAATGCATCGATTTTAGTATCTTTGAGATTGGTTCTTAATTGCTTGATGGATTTATCATTAGCAATCCCATTGATGTACATAATAGACACGTCAGTTTGTGTAACTTCGCCGATTTTAAAAGACTCCACCCATAAATTCGAGCTTTTAATACGTCTGCGGACAAGAGAAAGATTCGTCCCAATGGCTTCTGTAAAACTTTCTTTAGAACCGCGAATGGCGACCTGAGTAGTGGCTTCCGATACCGCCCTAACTTCTCCGCCGCTTGTATTTCCGCTTATGGCTTCTACTGAATCATCAATCAATATCACCGTTTCACCAGATAATAGGGCAGCAAATAACACCTTCCAATCTTTTATGATTTTCTCTTCACCAATGCTTAAGGCTTTTTCTTTTATATAATTAAAAGCATCTGGTCCCGATGATACCTTCTGCTGACCTTCTGCAAGTGTATTCAGCGACATAGCATGACTAATAAATTCATCCACCATCACCTTGTCCACTAATCCATCGATATATATAGCTGCAACTTTAATCTGGGTCTGTATAATTGTAAATTTTCGTATGATTACATCCGGACTGTTTCCAAATTTCCCAGTGACTTCTTGAAGATTCTCAGCCAATGAGGTATAAATCATGCATTGGTCTTCTTTGTTCTTTGGCATCATTTTACACCTCCTCGATTTACTATTTGCTATCCCCTCTTTTTTTATACAACATATGGAACATAGAGAGGCCTGGTTGTGCTCAGATAAGAAACACAAAAAAATCCCGATCCGGCTCTGTTTGAGCCCATCGGGATTGCTAACCAAAACTTTTCCATTATTGCAACTTCTAATAAATATCACGTTTCTTCAACTTTTCAAACATGTATTCGTCGTTTTTCAGCTTGGAGATCTGCCCCATTCCAGTGAAAATAATCAACGGTACCATCATTAACCCATAAGCATAGGTGAACTTATTCATATAGAAGCACAAGATAATAGCCGCAATATTTATGATTAATAAACCGAAAGCAATCCTGGTCAACACTTTTTTCATAATCCATTCTCCTTCTTATGGCTTGTCCAGACCCATTTCCTTTAACATTCTATGAGTATATCTCCTGGTGTAAATCAAGTAAAACAAAACCTGAAAACCCAGATACATACCCCCTAGTAGCAACGCTTCTATTAGAGGTTCTACAACCTTGCCCACCTCGACTTTTATCTCAGACACAAAATAAAAGGTAGAAAGTACAATACCGAGCACATAGGGGAAGAAAAAAAGAAGCTTAAACGGTTTAACAATTATTTTCGCCGCTTCCTTAGAGGTAATACCTATTCTTGTCAACTTCCAGAATTTGATCTTCTCCCTTTCCCAGTCGGTTAGTATTCTAAAATGCAGGAGTACACCTGATGAGAGAAAAAAAAGCAGCCCTTCGAACGTAAATAACATAATGCCAAATTCACCAGCTTGCTTAAACTGAGTATACGTGGCGATTCTGGATTCTGTTTTAGATATAACGGCATCATGACGGTCATTCCCATACCATGACTCCGTATTCTCTTTATTATATTTCACTAATGCAGCATATAGTTTGGCATCTATTTCAGCCGTCTTCTTCCAATTCTCAAAATTAAGAAGATGGATATAGGAAGTTCTTTTCACATTGGCTGTTTTAGTGTCTGTATAATCCTGTTCATTCAGGACCACATAAAGCCCGTTCGAAACTATCGGGATACGGTTAAATAACATCTTCGCTATAACGCCTTGGGAGACGAGTGTTTTTTCCCCAGCAGGACTATCCAACTTGTAAGTACGCATTTCAGGGATTTCCCCTGTGTAGCCTTCACTTTGGTCATATAGAGACAAATTCAGAAAGTGACCTTGCTCCACCTTATAATGACTGCCTATTATCGTATTCAGATTCTGGTCTGAGAATACTTTAAACGGTTGTAGATCCATAAACTCCAGCACCTGATGAGAGCTTAGCGGTGTTTCACCATTGTCTATAATCTGACCCAGCGTTTCTTGAGGGATATGATTCTTTCCCAGCAGCTCGGCATAAGCGATGTGATAGGGATTTTGTATAGTAGCCCTTTTAAGCGTATCTAGAGTGAAATATATTGCTATGCTATTGAGCATTAGGCTAAACGTGACTAGAATCGTGATGAGGAATAGTACGATTTTGGATTGACCGAAGGAATATCTTATATCCGATACAAAAAGCATGTTTTTATGATTATTCTTACTGAATCGTTTTAGAGCTAAGGAGATCCAATCACTAAGACTGGACATGACTAAGTATACTCCAACGAAACAAATGATTAGGCTTCTGAGAACTAAGTTGCCCTCTTCTGCAGTACGTCTAAGCCAATCCACTGCAGCGATAGCTACAAGTACGGTACCGATGATTCCAGGTACACTGCCATGGATCAAGCTGCGATCTGCAGTTCGGGCTTCTTTTAACAAATTCACAATGCTGTATCTTAGAGTTAGCACTAGATTGCATGCAATGACAACGCTATAGATGATTACAAAAAAAATGACAGTGTCCTTATAACTTTCCATCGTCAGTCTAAAAGAGATATCTTGGACATCAACGATTAAGGTTACCAAGCCAAAAAAAATCCCCGAAAAGAGAGTTCCGAGCCCTAACCCGGTGAGGATGGAAGCCACAGCGATCATACCATTCTCAAATAAAATCATCTTGCGTATATTATGATGGGTCATGCCGAGCACCATAAACAACCCGTAATCACTCTTTCTGAACTTCACAAAGGCAGTTTGCGCATAGACAAGGAACAACACAGCGAAGACTTTAAGTATAAGAGTCGGTGCGTATAGATTACCGGATATCATCCCGTTCACTTTGTATGAATCCATGAAGTCAGGGTTGTTAGACAGCGTGGCGAAGGTGAAGAAAATCATGATCGTAAAGCTGCTGCACAGAAAGAATAACAGATACCTTCTAAGGTTCGCCTTAAAGATCTGAAAAGCCATTCGCCTAAAGGTCATCTTCTCCCCCTCCCATAAAAGCCAAGCTCTCCAAAATGGTGTCAAAAAAGGCCTTTCGTTCACCCTCGCGGACCCTTTCGAAGCCGATCTCTCCGTCTTTAATGAAGACCACCCTTTTGCAAAAGCTGGCGGCAAACGGATCATGTGTAACCATGACGATCGTTGCTCCTTTTAAAGAATTAAGCCTGGAGAAGCATTTCATCACCGTACTCGAGGACTTGGAATCGAGATTGCCTGTAGGCTCGTCCGCAAATATAACATCTGGATCATTGATAATAGCTCTGCATATGGCGGCTCGCTGCTGCTGTCCCCCTGATACGTTATAGGGATATTTGTTCTTTACCTCATCTAAATCGAACAGGGACAACGTCTCGTCCGTTTTGGCATTGATCACTTTTACCTCTTGTTCGTCCAGAACCATGGGCAGCATTACATTTTCTCGTAAGGTCAGACTATTCAGCAGGTTGTAATCCTGAAAGACAAATCCCATCCGCTGCCGACGAAAAAGTGCTAGCTCATCCTTGGACATCTCCTCTATACAGCTCTCCGAGATACGAACGGTTCCGCTGTAATCCGCATCAATCCCGCTAAGGATGTTCAGAAGCGTAGTCTTCCCGCTGCCTGAAGGCCCCATAATGGCAATGAATTCACCACTGTCTACGCTCAGATCAATTCCGTTCAGTGCCTTGAATACATTCGATTTGTTACGGCCCTTGCCCTTGTATTCCTTAACAAGGCTTTCTACTTGCAGAATAGACATTCGGAGTCACCCCATCTCCCTAAACTCATCCCAATACTATACAACTTTAGGTATTTTTGTTACGTTAACTTTTTCACATTAGGTAAGTTATTGTAATTCCTAAAAAGCCCTTCTATAATCTCAGTAGGCTCATAATAGCGTTATAAGGAGATTAATCCATGAAATTAAGACGGTATGGAACTACAGGGAGATTGGTTTCAGAGGTTGGATTTGGGGGCTTGCAGCTAGGTAACCAACAGGATTGGAAGGCCATGGCTGATCCTGAGGCTATAGCGCTCGTACATGAAGCTCTGGACAGAGGAATTAACTTCTTCGATACTGCACCGAATTATGGACGTGGTAAAAGTGAGGAATTGCTCGGCAAGGCGTTGCTAGGTAGGCGCAGCGAGGTTGTCATTAATACCAAATTCGGTCATACAGCGGATGGCCGTACGGATTATTCTGCGGACACATTGAGAGCATCAGTAGAACAAAGCTTATCTCGCCTGCAAACCGACTACTTGGATTCTATACTCATTCATAATCCACCTTTTGATGTTCTGGACGGAAAACACGGTCATTACAAGGTTCTTGAGGATTTAAAAAGCGAAGGAAAAATATTAGCCTACGGAGTTTCGGTAGATTCCACTCGTGACATGCTGGAGGTCATCAACAAAAGTTCCATCGGAGTTATGGAGGTGATGTTCAACATCTTTTATCAGGAGACTGCAGAGGCCTTTAAACTTGCGCAAGAGAATGATATTGCCCTAATTATCAAGGTTCCTCTAGACTCCGGCTGGCTTTCAGGGAAATACAACAGCAAAAGTACGTTTGAAGGTGTTAGAAGCCGCTGGTCCCCTGAAGTCATAAGCAAACGCTCCGACCTTGTTGAAAAGATACAGTTTATCACCGACAAAGAAACCACGATGAGCATGGCTGCGTTGAGGTTTATCCTTTCCTACCCTGAAGTATCTACAGTTATCCCCGGGGTAAGAAACAGCGCCCAGTTAATCGAAAATATCTCTGCCGGCGCTAACGTTATGCCGAAGGATCAGGTCAAAAAGCTACAGGAGTTATGGGAGACGGATATCAAGTTTCAGAACCTCGGTTGGTAACTATTTAACTCACCTTTGATTGGCGGATATTTGCTTTTTCAGAAAAGTTAATAGGGTTCTTGCGATGTGCTAAAATATACCCCCATAAAGAAGCAGTAAGCTGTTGAAACAGCATCCCCAGCACAACGGGAACCGCTACAGGCGCTGGAAAATAAGAGACGGCCAAAACGGCTCCGGCACTGATGTTGCGCATGCCTCCGTTAAATGTCATCGCCACCACAATATCCTGATCCCATCGCAGCATCTTGGCGGTCAGGAAGCCTGTGGCATAACCCGAGAAAGCCAACAAGAGGATTACGGCGCAAATGATAAGCAAACTGACGTCAAAGCTCCGCAGGTATGGAGCAACCACTGAACCGTTAATAGCCACAACTACTCCAAGTCCTAGCTTAGAAAAAGGACTCAACCGCGGTCCCCACTTCACTTTTATCTGCCCACGTGTCCACTCGTTAAGCAGCATCCCAAGAATAGAAGGTAAAACTACCATTACTAACAGACTCTGCATAATAGCTCCCGCATCCATCTCAACCTGCGCTCCTACCAGCAAGGATAATGTAAAAGGTACGATTAGAGGCGATAACAGCGTGTCTACCAGGATGATGGCCAGGGTCAACACTGTATTTCCTTTATAGATGGATACCCAAATAAAGCTGCTGATTCCGGTTGGTATGGCAACCGCAAGAACGAGCCCTGTTATTGTAAAAGCATCCCCCGCAAAGAAAACATGACCCAGAAGCAGTGCTAAAAAGGGTACCAGGACATGTAAAATTACCATTGTGAGTAATAAAGGAAGCGGTCTTCGGATCACCGTAAAAAAGTTCCTTACATTCGAGCTAATACTTCCCGAGAATGTGATAAAAGCAAAGATCCAGGTAGATAGATAAGCATAACCGGACAAGTGAGTGCCCAGAAGTACCCCAATAAGAACACTGGCTGGTGTGATAAGCGGCATTGCCTTTTCTAATCTTCGATTTAGCGTATTCAACATTCGCAATCTACTTCCTTCGGACTTGATTTTCCTATAATATCACAAAATGAGTCACTAACATTTAAACGTGATATACTCAATGATATTGATAATCATTCTTGAAGAAGAGGTGGCATTTGTGAAACTGAAAGATAGAGATTATAAGAACATGCCAGGACACTGAAGAAGAATGGAAGCAATTACTCATTCAACATGGTTTTAAGATTATCTCTGTGCACACTGCACCTATGCATTTGCTTCATCTACGTCGTCTGATTGAGGATGAAGGATGGAAAGGGGTTCTAAAATTTACCGTAAATATTGCTATTATTCGAGAAGCAAGACTGAGAGTCCTGAAGATGCGACAGCAATTTGTAAAACACGCAACTCATCTGCAAGGGATCAGTATCATAGCTGAATTATTACCTGAGGAGCAAACATCATGAAAACCTTCTATGAAATATTAACCCCATATTATGATGAAATATTTCCTGTAAATGACAAGCAGGTCAACTTTCTGTGCTCATACTTCCCCAACGGATCTACCCTGCTTGATGTAGGTGCAGGAACCGGCAACACAGCCATTGCTATGGCAAGGGCTGGCTATAAGCTAACTGCGGCGGAACCCGAAGATCGCATGACAGATAACATGAAGGAAAAAGCGAATCTTAACAAAATCCAAATAAACGTGATACCGAACAGCATGCAACAAATATCCCAGCTAAGAGAAACCTTTGATGGTGTTTATTGTATCGGCAATACTCTCCCGCATTTGGATAACTTCCAACAAATATGCACATTTCTTCAAGCAGCCTATGACAAGCTGAATAAGCATGGAAAGCTGGTAATTCAGACTGTGAATTTTGAGAAAGTATTACTACATCAACATTATTCCTTCCCTCTGATACAAAAAGATACCTTCACATTTACCCGTCAGTATGAGCTTCTAGATAATAAAATAATGTTTACTGCTATTTTGAAAGATCAGTCAGATACCCATTCGAATACATTACCTCTTTACCCCATTACAAGAACTCAACTACAGAACGAGCTGGAGAATTGCGGATTTCATTCTATAGCTGTGTATGGAGATTATGGCAAGTCGCCTTATAACACAGAATCATCAGGTCTAGTAATTTCTGCTGTTAAATAAGAATATGATACGGACTATATTAAAAAAGGGGGTGTTCCAGCAGCCATTTTTATGGCTCCGAAAGACACCCCCTCTTTCCGTTCACTGCGCTATCTGCTCACGTATATTCGCTAGAATCTTCTTTTCCAACCGGGAGACCTGCACCTGTGAGATTCCCAGACGGCTGGCCACCTCCGACTGTGTCTGATCACGGTAATACCGGAGGTAGACGATCAACCGTTCCCGTTCACTTAAAGCACCGATAGCTTCATTCAGAGCCAGCTTGTCGAACCAGCGCTCCTGTGATTCATCAGCGATTTGGTCGATCAGTGTAATCGGATCGCCATCGTTCTCGAACACCGTTTCGTGGATCGAAGTCGGCGGTTTGTTGGCTTCCTGAGCAAACACGATTTCTTCCGGTGTTACTCCCAGCGCTTCCGCAACTTCGTTGATCGTTGGCAAACGGTCCAGCGTTTTGGACATTTCATCCTTCATCTTACGCACCTTGTTGGCCATTTCCTTCAGAGAACGACTCACCTTCAAGGTCCCGTCATCACGAAGAAAACGTTGGATTTCTCCGATGATCATAGGTACCGCATAAGTGGAGAACTTGACCTCATAGCTGAGATCAAACTTATCAACGGACTTCAACAGCCCGATACAGCCAATCTGGAATAAATCATCAGGTTCATAGCCACGGTTCATAAACCGCTGAACTACCGACCATACCAGACGGATATTGCAGCTTACAAGCGTATCTCGGGCCAGACTATCTCCGGCCTGACTAAGTGCGATTAGACGTTTAACCTCCGCATCGTCCAAATAGGTCGGCGGAGCTTTTTTTGTTTCTGCATCCATGGCTCCAACCCCTAATTGTATAAAGCTTTTTTCGAGACGATGGTTTTCTTCATTGAAATGGAGGTGCCGTGACCCGGTTCACTAGTGACTTCAAACTCATCCATGAAATTCTCCATAATGGTAAAGCCCATACCTGACCGTTCCATTTCCGGCTTCGACGTGTATAACGGTTGCTGAGCAAGCTCTAAGTCTTCTATTCCCCGTCCCTGATCCTCAATGGTTAGATGCACAGTTTCATGCTCTATGGATGCAGAGATGGTGACAATTCCGTTCGGATCACTGTCGTACCCGTGGATGATACAATTGGTGACAGCCTCTGATACAACCGTCTTCAGATCATTCAGCTCTTCCATGGTCGGATCAAGCCGGGTAACGAAAGCTGCCACAACTACACGTGCGAACGATTCATTCTCCGACATCGCTGCGAACTGTACATTCATGAAGTTACTGGCTTGGCTCTTATTCATAACGCAACCTCCAAATCCGAGAGTGCAGCACTCTCGTCGTCATATAGGGGCATAATCTTGAACAAGCCCGACATCTCCAACAGCCGCCGCACGGGTGCAGTCGCATCGCATACTACCATCTTGCCGCCTTTACTGCGAATCAGCTTATATCTTCCGAGAATAACACCTAGTCCCGAGCTGTCCATAAACTGGAGATGCTTCAAGCTGAGAACCAGATGTTCTACCTGACCCCTCATAATCGCTTCATCCATATCCATACGTACATAATCAGCTGCGTGATGATCCAGTTCCCCTGATAACCGGACAATCAACACGCCCCGGTGATGTTCCATTTCCACATAGGAATTCATGCTTGCCACTCTCCTCTTTGTTGTGCCTTCAAGGACAAGGTTTTCTACGTAGCAAATCAGGAATCCTGCCTCCCGACAAAACTAGAAGTAAACCCCCATGAAATTACAAAGGTTAAGCGGAGAATCTACAAAATAACTGAATTAATCTGCAGTGAATAACGATCCTGCCGTCCGCTTGAACAGCTTCCACCAACCTGCTTTGGCGACAGCTTCGCCTGCTTTCAAATCATATTCCTTCATTACAACTTTTCCTTGATAGACAACAAGTTTGCCGACAGTCTGTCCTTCTGCTACGGGCGCCTTTACACTTTCAGGTAAAATAACCTCATGGCGTATTCCCTCCTGTGCCACACCTTTTTTCAAAAGTATGCTGTAGGTTTCCTTTGCTGTAAGGGGTATCTGAGCTTTGACACCCTTCTCAATAGCTAAGGTTCCCATCGTGTCTCCTACTTTATGAATGGTGTGCACCTTATACTGCGAGAACAGATAATCGAACATCCCTGATACTTCACTATTTCGGGTCTTGGTATTCGGTTCACCCAGTACCACGGCCACGGCACGCAGTCCGTCTCTCGCTGCAGTAGCAGACAAGCAGAATTTAGCCTCAGAAGTATAACCGGTCTTCAAACCATCGGCTCCGGTATAAAAGCGTACCAGCTTGTTAGTATTTACCAGCCAGAATGGTTTCTCGGAATCCTTGCGCAAATAATCCTGATAAGCACCGGTATATTTGATGATCCGCTCGTGCTTAAGCAATTCGCGACTCATTACCGCAATATCATGTGCAGAGGAATAGTGATTCTCAGCAGGAAGACCATTACAATTGGCAAAATGGGTGTCCTTCAGACCTAGCTCCTCAACACGTTTGTTCATCATATCTACAAAGGAGGTTTCCGAGCCGGCAATTTTCTCAGCCATCGCCACAGATGCATCATTACCGGAAGCCATCGCAATGCCTTTCAGCATCTCATCAACGCTCATCTCTTCACCCGGCTCCAGGAAGATCTGAGAACCGCCCATTGAAGCGGCATACTCACTCGTCCGTACCTTGTCGGTTAACTGCAAGCGCCCCTCATCCAGGGCCTCTACGGTAAGCAGCATCGTCATAATCTTAGTAATACTCGCCGGAGGCAGCTTATCATGGCTGTTCTTCTCATAAATAATGGTGCCAGTACCTGCATCAAGCAGAATTGCCGAACGCGCTCCAGGGGCCAAATCTACCGTAGCTGCTTTTTCAGTCGAACTCTTGCTCTTCTCTTCCGCAAAAGCCGCCGAAGCTTGGCTAAAGGGTCCGATAACAATACAAAGCACAAGCAACATTGTAATTACATAACCTAGTTTTTTCACAATGGTTCCCCTCCTGAACATTAACCTTCATTTCACAGTTACTGTGTTCCAGTTTCGTCATAAAGGGAGAAAATTATTCCATTTCCCTGCAAATCATTTATGATAGATGTAAATAATTAATTATCGTTCAGAAATTGGAGGAGTTCAGTCATGCTGCCGGGAGAAATAGAGAGTACATTAACCCAAATTGCTATTGATAACAGATTTAACGGAGTGGTCAGTGCAACCTGCAACGAGCAGGAAATCGTTAAGGGGGCTTTTGGGTACGCAAATAGGGCCGACAATGTTCTAAATACCCCGGACACTAGATTCGGGATCGCCTCTGGCTGTAAATTGTTCACGGCAATTGCCACTTGTCAGCTCGTAGAACAAGGAAAGATGTCTTTCGATAGCAAGATAGCAGAGTGTCTAGCTGAAGTAGCCATCACCCATTTCAGCAGTGAAATTACGATTCATCATCTGCTGACACACACCTCAGGCATTCCGGATTATTTCGACGAAGATATCATGGAGGATTTTGAAGAGCTATGGATAACACAGCCTATGTATGGCCTACGCCGCCTTGAGCATTTTCTTCCACTGTTTCAAAACTCTAAGATGAAGTTCTCTCCAGGCGAGCGGTTCCATTATAATAATGCTGGATATATCCTTCTGGGCCTTATCATTGAGAAGTTTTCTGGAATGGAATTTTCAGACTATGTCGAGAAGTATGTGTTTCAGCCCTGTAAGATGGAACGCTCAGGCTACTTCTCCTTGGATCAACTGCCCTCCAATACAGCACAAGGCTATATTGAACATGATGATGGGTCTTGGCGCAGCAATATTTATTCTATCCCTGTAAAAGGGGGCTCCGATGGCGGTGCTTTCGTAACCGCTCCAGAGATGCTTTTATTCTGGGAGGGGCTATTCGCTTATAAACTTCTGAGCCCAGAGCTTACAGCTTTGCTGCTCACTCCCCACATTTATGTAAAGAAGGAAGAGTACTATGGGTATGGAGTCTGGATTAGCAAAAGGGAGCAAAAGATTTTAAAATTTCATGTGATGGGTTATGACCCCGGTGTCTCCTTTCACTCGGCGATATATCCGGATTACGATGTAAAATTGGCGGTAACCTGTAATACGGGTAGAGGTGCCTATAAAATAATGAACGCTATTGAGGAAGGACTCATTAATTAGAGGGGGGGGGAGAATGATGAAGTACCTGTTGAGTTCATTTTTCACTCTACTACTAATAGGATCTTTAATTACTGGCATAGCTAACGCAGATTGGGCTTTTAATGTTGTTGTATACGATGGAAATAGCTATATCCCATCAGATATTCAGGTTGATTCTAAGCAAATTGGTGCAAAAATTGGGAAGGTAACTTATTATTCTGACGTAGAAGGTACCTACTCCGGCAATTTCTCGAACACCTATCCTAAAGGCACCGAATATTACTCTATTAATAATGTGGATGTTATGGATGCTATTGCGGTTAAAGTAGATAATAATAAGTTCATATTGGCAAATTTCGAAGGTAGGTATGCAGTGAAACCGTACAGCTGGAGAGAGTTATCACCTTATATTCTTGTAATTGTAGTTCCCTTATTAGCATTCATTGCCTATTTCATAAATAAGAAAGCTTACCGTAGACACCCATAATCTAAAAAAACACCACCTTTAATCGAATGTATCGATAGAACGGTGGTGTTTTGCGTAGCTGTTATAGTTAAACTTATGTGTCCAGCCTAACCTAATACCGGGTTACGCCGTCTTTTGTGACAAGTGCATAGACTAAAGGCTGCGGAGCTACCGGTTCTGGAGTAATACGGTAAGCTTCAAGCACCTTGCTCACCGCTTCGCGAACTTTACTCTCACTAGCGTCATTTACATGCAATACGGCCAGAGTATTACCTTGTTCAACGGCATCTCCAACTTTTTTGGACAAGTGAATGCCCACTGCCAGATCTATCACAGATTCCTTTGTTTCACGGCCCGCCCCAAGCAGCATCGCCGCAACACCAATCTCTTCTGCCTGAATACCTTCTACATAACCGCTGGTTGCAGCTTTTACTTCGATAAAGGTTTTGGCTGTTGGCAGTGTATCCGGGAATTCGATCTGGGATGCATCCCCGTTTTGTGCGCCAACCATTTGCTTAAACTTCTCCAGTGCCGAGCCGTCTTCAATGTGAGCCTTCAGGATTGCCCGGGCTTCCACGTCATCTTTTGCTTTGCCGCCAAGCACCAGCATGTGACTGCCTAGAATCAGGCAAACCTCTTCCAGATCCTTAGGTCCGCGACCCATCAGCGTCTCAATACCCTCTTTAACTTCAAGAGCGTTACCGATGCCAAATCCAAGCGGCTGATCCATATCACTGATGACCGCTACGGTGTTGCGTCCCAGATGAGTACCGATATCTACCATAGCCTGTGCAAGCTCAATAGATCGATCCAGAGTTTTCATAAAAGCACCGCTGCCGGTTTTGACATCGAGAACGATGGCATCCGCCCCTGCGGCAATTTTCTTGCTCATTACAGAGCTTGCGATCAGTGGAATAGATTCCACAGTCGCCGTTACATCACGCAGCGCATAGAGTTTCTTGTCTGCAGGAGTGATATTACCCGACTGTCCGATTACGGCTGCGCCGATTTCACCGACTTGAGCGAAAAAGCGCTCACGGTCCATCTCTACAGAGAAGCCTGTAATAGATTCCAGCTTATCAATGGTACCTCCCGTATGCCCGAGTCCGCGTCCGGACATCTTGGCAACAGGGACTCCAGCAGCAGCTACCAGCGGAGCCAGGACAATCGTAGTCTTATCGCCTACACCGCCAGTAGAGTGCTTGTCCACCTTAATCCCTGCAATAGGACTCAGATCGATCTGATCACCGGAATTTGCCATTTCCATGGTTAAATCTCCGGTTTCCCGGGCGTTCATCCCTTGGAAATAAACAGCCATTGCCCATGCTGAAATCTGATAGTCGGGGATTTCTCCGTTGCTGTAGCCTTGAACCAGATATGCAATTTCCTCACGGGTTAGCTCTCCGCCGTCTCTTTTCTTCTGGATGATATCGACGGCTCTCATACTTCAACCTGTACTTCGCGTACGAAAGCACGAACCAATCCGATAAATTTAGGTTTTGTAAGATTCGCTACCTTAACTACCTGCTCATGAGTTAACGGCTCTAATTCCTCACCGATTGCCATATCTGTAATGCATGTTATTCCCAGTACCCGGAGTTGGCTATGGCTGGCTGCTATGACTTCAGGAACCGTGGACATGCCAACAGCATCGCCGCCGAGGTAAGCGAGCATTTTAAGTTCAGCCGGTGTTTCATAGGTAGGTCCGCTAATGCCTGCGTACACGCCTTCTTGAAGCTCAAGAGTTTCGCCTTGCGTTCCTTTTACTTCTATAGCAAGTTTTTTGGCAAGGGCAATATATTCATGATCATAAGCCCGGGACATATCAGGGAAGCGAACACCTAGCTCTGGATCATTAGGTCCGATCAGTGGATTGTCTCCTGTCATGTTCAAATGGTCGGTAATCAACATTAGATCACCAGCTTTGAACGCTTTGTTCATACCGCCCCCGGCATTGGTAATTACGAGCGTTTTGATGCCCAGCTTTGCTAGAACGTAAACCGGAAGTACAACCTTGCGCATAGCATATCCTTCATAGAAGTGAAAGCGTCCTTGCATAATTATAACGTCCTTGCCTTCCAACTTTCCGATGACAAAGCGGCCCGCATGGCCCACAACCGTAGATTGTGGGAAATGTGGAATTTCTTCATAAGGCAGGTAGACTGCATCTTCAATTTGGTCACCAAGATCGCCTAGACCCGAACCCAGAATCAATCCGATGGTTGGGGAATACGCACCCAGTTTAGATTTTACATATTCAGCGGCTTCCTTAACTTGTGCGCCGTAAGCGACAGTGGCTGTTTGTGTCATGTATTTTTCCTCCTGAATTAAATGATGTGTAATTACAATCTACATTTTAGGAATAAAACCCAGTACCAGCTTCAAGAAGTGCTCGCGCACCCGCTCAGCCGTTTCCATAACCTCGCTATGATTCAACGGTTGATCTAGAATACCTGCAGCCATGTTCGTGATACAGGAAATCCCAAGCACTTCGATACCGGCGTGGCGGGCAACTATAGTCTCGGAGACTGTGGACATCCCCACTGCATCTGCACCTTGGCGGCGCAGCATAACGATCTCTGCCGGAGTCTCATAGGTAGGTCCAAGCAGACCCGCATATACGCCTTCCTTGAACTCAAAGCCCTGTGCTGCTGCCGTTTCTTTGGCAATGTTGATCAGGCGGCGGCTGTATGCGGACGACATATCGGGAAATCTCACGCCAAGCTCGGCATCATTTGGACCTGTAAGCGGATTATGACCCGTAAGATTAAGCTGGTCGGTAATCAGCATAAGATCACCTGGAGTGAAGCTCATGTTAACTCCGCCCGCTGCATTTGTTACGAGCAGGCTTGTAACTCCCAGCTCTTTCATAACGCGTACAGGAAATGCGGTGACTTCAGGTCCATACCCTTCATACATGTGAAAGCGACCCTTCATCATTACAACACGGCGTCCTTCAATCTTGCCGATTAATAGTTCACCTTCATGTCCTTCTACTGTAGACACAGGAAAATGTGGAATTTCATTATATGGAATACTGATTCCTTCTGTAATCAGATCGGCCAGAACACCGAGGCCAGAACCGAGAATCAGACCGATTTCCGGTGCCTCCGGACTTTTGCTTTGAATATAAGCGGCTGCTTCTTGAATTGTACTTTTACTTACTACGCTCATTGATTGTTCCCCCTATGTCTATTTCAATTCTCCTAAAAAGCTTGTCCCGTACTGCGGCGCTTTTGCACCAAAGTTATCGGCTATCGTTGCAGCAACATCAGAGAATGTTGTTCTAATTCCAAGGCTGTCCGGTTGGTTTAATCCCGGGCTATACACAAGTAAAGGTACAAATTCACGTGTATGATCCGTCCCGCTATGGACAGGGTCATTCCCATGGTCGGCTGAGATGATCAAGAGATCTTGATCACCAAGCGTAGACATAATCTCAGGCAGAGCCTCGTCAAACACTTCAAGGGCTCGTCCGTAACCCTGTGGATCGCGGCGGTGTCCATAAAGGGAGTCAAAGTCAACCAAGTTCGTAAATAGAAATCCATTAAAAGGCTTCCGCAGTTGCTCAATCGTAATTTCCACACCATGCTCGTTGCTCTTAGTAGGATAGGATGCTGTAACCCCTTCACCTGTGAAAATATCATCGATCTTGCCTACAGCAATCACATCCTTGCCAATATCAGCCAAAGCATTCATAACCGTCGGCTCAGGCGGCTTCACAGCATAATCATGACGGTTCGAGGTACGTGCAAAGCTACCCGGTTGTCCAATATAAGGGCGGGCAATTACGCGGCCTACGGAGAACTCGGGAGCCATCGTCAGCTCACGGGCGATTTTACAAGCGCTATATAGTTCCTCCAACGGGATAATATCCTCATGCGCAGCCAATTGAAATACACTGTCTGCTGAGGTATACACAATCCATGCACCTGTCTTCATTTGCTCCTCGCCGTATTCAACGAGAATCTCGGTGCCTGATGCCGGTTTGTTGCCGATTACTTTGCGGCCTGTTGCCGCCTCAAATTTCTCGATCAATTCTGCTGGAAATCCATCAGGATAGGTATTGAAAGGGACTTCAATTTTCAGACCCATCAGCTCCCAGTGGCCGGTCATGGTATCTTTACCTACAGATACCTCTTGCATTTTACCGTAATACCCCGTTGGCGAAGTGACCGGTGCAAGCGGTGGCAAAGGTGCAATATTGGCAAGTCCTAGCTTTTGCAAGTTGGGCAGCTTCAGACCGGGAACCTGTTCTAGTATATGTCCAAGGGTATGAGACCCCGCATCCCCGAAACTTATAGCATCCGGTGCCTCACCAATTCCAACACTGTCCAAAACAATAAAGCAAATTCGATTAAAAGAGGACATTCTTGTCTTCACTCCCTCATAATATGCATAATTTAAATTTTAGAATCCAACAAGAAGAAACGGTTTGCCGTTTCATACAGACCGGTACCCGCTTCCAACACTCTTATATTACCCTTTTAGGCGTAATGCTTCCCTCATACACGATAAATTTGCTAATTTTCTCAAAATTGACCTTACAAGAACTTGTGAATACACTCCACAATAATAAAGCGTTTTCTAAGGTTATTCACTTGGCTCTGGGGTGATGGCTCTCATAAACTTCCTTCATGTTCCTGCGCGCAATTCCGCTGTAAAGCTGAGTAGTCGATATATCAGCATGTCCCAGCATGTGCTGAACAGAACGCAAATCTGCACCACCCTCCAGCAAATGGGCAGCGAACGAATGCCGCAGCGTATGAGGTGTGATATCCTGAGCAATATCCGCTTCCCGTGCGTACTTCTTTATAATTTTCCAGAAGCCTTGCCGGGTTAGACGCCCGCCCAGACTATTCAGGAACAGTGCCGGCTCCAACACATCCTGACGAAGAAGCTTGTCCCGCATGCTTCCGACATACGTAGCTACACACTCTGCCGCAATATTGCCAATAGGAACCACCCGCTCCTTACCCGCCGAGCCTGAACACCTCGCATATTTCATTTCTGTATGAACGTCTTCCACATTAAATGAAATCAACTCAGATACCCTTATTCCAGTCGCATATAATAACTCAAGCATAGCCTTATCCCGCATACCCTGAGGTAAATTTTCATTGGGAGCGGCCAGTAATTTTTCCATTTCTTGTACGGTCAGCACCATTGGTGATTTCTTATCCGGCTTCATCGTTTCCATCTCCAGCGATGGATCCTGATGAATCAATCTTTCTTTTAGCAAATAATGAAAAAAAGAACGGATGGAAACCGTATTACGGTTAACCGTTGCCGCTGCCCGTCCAGCTTGACGGAGTCCGCCGAGATAGAGAGTCACATGGATTTTCTTAATCTCTTCCGGCATTTCAATACCCCGTTCCCCTACAAAATCCAGAAACTGCGAAATATCCCGCCCGTAAGATTCCAACGTGTTCAAGGACAATCCTCTATCCCTGGACAAATACAGCATAAAGGGTTCCAAGTATGTCTTCATCAATTCACGCTCCTATCTTACGCCGCCGTTCTTAATGGCTCAAGTACAGCACCTCAGAGTGGCCTTACTTTTGAACTTCATTCGACATGCTTCAATCTTTTTCCTGCTTTTTTTCGGACCTCTTCACTCTCCGTACCAGTAATAAAAACGCAAGCGTTCCTTCAGATTCAAATCATTTTCTCTATGGAAATTCTCGTGAAATGCTTTAACAGCAGACCCTTCCGGTATACCGTAATCATTTATAGGATTAATCCAATCTTCAAGTAGGTTCATAACACAATAGAACAGATAACTTATCGC
Organism: Paenibacillus wynnii; assembly: GCF_000757885.1. Classification (NCBI taxonomy): domain Bacteria; kingdom Bacillati; phylum Bacillota; class Bacilli; order Caryophanales; family Paenibacillaceae; genus Paenibacillus; species Paenibacillus wynnii. The sequence goes on from NZ_JQCR01000003.1 coordinate 1,998,236, forward strand.
TACGAACATAATCATAAAATACAGACGCCGCAAAGCTTTGGGAATAGAAATAATCATTTGGTTCCCTCCTATAAGTTTTGCGTAAGCAAACCTGGTTTCGTTTCGGGACAACCCGCTCGTACACCTTATGCTTATTAGGAGGTATTTATGTATGTTGCTCTACCGGAGTAATGGATTAAACTATAGCCAAACTGTAAAAGCTCTCTCCGGTAATCTTACCGGAAAGAGCTTTTAGCGGTATATCTTCATCTATGATTACTCCGAACGGTTCCCGTCCGGATTATTCTTGTCCTTGCAGCGGTGACAAATTCCGTGAAAATCAAGTCTGTGATCGAGCACAGTGAAATTGTATTCAACCTCCAGCTTTTCTTCTAGAGGACCTAGCCAATCTTCGCGAATCTCGTCCATACTTCCACATTGCACACAAATTAGATGGTGATGATGATGTTTCGCAGTATCCGTACGCAGGTCATATCGTGCAACACCGTCGCCGAAGTTAATCTTCTCCACAACATGCAATTCACTAAGTAATTCCAAGGTTCGATATACGGTAGCTAGACCGATTTCAGGAGCCTTCTCTTTGACGAGCATGAATACGTCCTCGGCGCTCAGATGATCCTCTTCATTCTCTAGTAGCACTCTTACGGTTGCTTCCCGTTGAGGTGTAAGCTTATATCCATGGGATTGTAGCTGCTGCTTAATTTTATCTATCCGGGCTTCCATTGTCTGCCTCCCCCTAGGAAAAGTACCGCACCGGGCCTCAAACCACTTCTTTCATTATAGGGGGAGTCGGTTTGAGAAGTCAAACGCTTTTACTATCCCGTCAGGATTCCAACTCCCTTGATTTAATCATTTAAATCTTCATTATTCAGAATACTTCTTACGGTCTAACTGTAAAAACGAAATGGGGCAAACTGTACCCCAAGGAAATGCAGTCTTGGGAGGAACAACTCTCCACTTTGCTGAGCTTTTATAAGTATCCTGCGTTAATTAAGGAAGCGATCTACACCTCCAATCCCATTGAGCGAATGAATAAGGAAATTCGCAAGCGACTGAAGCCGATGAACAGCCTGATTCCCATACTCTTTGGGGCGGGGGAACCCCGCCCCAAAGAGTATCCACACCTACTAACAAACTACTGGGAAACTACTTCCTACTCTCTTACGCAAACTTCTTGACGCTACCAAAATCGGAGGTAGCTCCGTGAACTAGATGTATTTTATACACTTATTTCTAGCTTTTGGCGCTCGGATGTATGGATAGATGTACTTTGTGCAACTAAAAACACGAATAAGCCGGTTGAACCCCGGAATATCAAAAAATAAGTGTATAAAGTGCAATTAAACACCCTAAAGTGTGCTATGGGAGAAATATAAGTGTACATTGGAGTCAATTTCATAATTCAAAACCCTTGATGTATAAGGGATTTTGAGCACACAAAAAAGGAGTACCTACCCAATTTCTCGAAGTTTAAGTTACCACACCAAAACGAGAGAAAGAAGGAGGACCCCATGTATAGTATACAACAAGAAGAGCTATTCTCCATGGAAGATTTAATGAACATGCAAGCTGAACCCAAATGTGTGGCAGTACTGGACTATCTCCCGATGAATACGATTCTACGTGCAATTAACAAACGTACGGTGCGGGGACGGCCTGAAGAACTCAATACTCGGGCGATGATTTACTCTTTAGTGATTGGCAAAATGGAGCGTATCCCTTCGGTGAAAGATATCATTCGACGCTTGCATGACAATGAGTCCTTTCGAAAACGTTGCCGGTTTACGGAATCCGATCGAATTCCAAGTGGTCCCGCCTACTCACGACTTACAACAAAACTGCACCAGTGTGGGGTGCTGAATAACGTGATGGACCAGATTGTTGAGCAGGCGATTGCGGAGGGGTTTATTTCTGGCGAAACACTTGCGGTGGATTCTTCTCATTTGGAGGCTTGGGATTGTCATCCGAAAATAAAAGAACAAACGAAACCCAGAAAGGCAGCAAAACCCCAAAAAGCAGCCAAAGCCCTACTTAAAGAAAAACAGCCCGCCCCAATACCCGAAAAACCAGAAAAACCCAAACGGAATAAACGTGGACGGGTACCTCAAACGGAAAAGGCGGCTTGGGAAGAACAAATGGCGGCATACGAAGCATCCTTAACCATCTTCGAGAAAAAAGTAGCAGAAATGCTGGACGTCAGCTACGATGAACTGCTGGCTCAGATGCCCCAGTATCCCAGTACCGGTGGCAAAGGCGACCCCCGGGGAAATGGTCGGATGATGTACTGGTACGGATATAAAGCGAATCTGCTCGTAGACACGCAAAGTCAATTTATAGTCAGCAGTTTGTTTAGTTCTGGGCATGTATCGGACCAGCGACTGGCTATTGTTTTACTGAAAGGGTTGGAGCAAAAATTTCCTCAATTAACGGTGAAGTATGTGCTTGCAGACAAAGGGTATGATTCTGGAGCGGTCTACCAGCAGGCTCGAAGGAATGGAGCCTATGCGTTAATTCCGATGATTCAGCACGCGAAAGAAGTGCCCGAGGGCCAGGATGAAGAAGGCCGTCCGATTTGTAAACAAGGGCATCTCTACAGTTACGATAGCTTTGATGAAAAATATGGAACACTAAAATACACAAGTCCCAAAGAATGTAAAACCTGTACGTTTAGCGACAAAGGTTGCCAGAAAGTACACAAAATTCGAATCGAAACAGACCTTCGCCGGTATACAGCACCGGCGCGTGGAAGTAGCAAGTTTAAGAAGTTATTTAAGAAGCGAACAGCGATTGAACGCGTATTTGCCTACTTGAAGCTTTATTTCAATATGGGGGGTAGCCGTCAGTTAAACACACGTTCCAGGGTGGATTTCGAACTTAGTTGTCTCACCTACAACTTGTGTAAGTATGCACTTGAAAAGCTAAACCAAGAGATCTCAAAAAAGAAGCAAATCGCCTAATTTTTAAAAATAGAATATATGCTTTTGGAGTACTGCAGCTTTAATTCACAGGGCATTATGAAATTGACTCCATTGTGCAACTATATAGATTGAAACCCATATAGGTAGACGATTTGCCGTAGTTGTCGCGGATAATTTGGGAGATACTTCTACTCTCATACACAAACTTCTTGAGGCCACCTCCCCTATTCATAAATTTCCCCATATTAAGAATGCCCTCGGAAAGATTACTCCTCCTCGACAACATTCTTAATGAAAATATATGGGATTTTAATCACCTATGCGAATCAAGACTTAAAAATCAAATAAGGCGTTACCCAGCGCATCATAGCCGGCGTTACCCAAGTTTCAAAGGAAGAAACACCTAAAATTAGTAAGGCCATAGACAAGGACAACATCGTATACATGGCAAAGGGGCGATTAACCGAAGGTCGGCGTTGCCCTAACACCCGGCTGCGGATCATTTGCAAGGAGAATGCGATGGCTGCAGCACTGCAAACCAGCAGTGCCGGAATCAGTACTAAGTTGTGCGGGGCCACGGAAACAAGGGCAAACAGCATGCCGTGCCAGGAATATTGGGCAACCAGAGTGCCGACGGTAAAGCCGATTAGTACTCCTTTTAGAAAATCAAGAATCAGAATGCCTGGCAACCCAATTACGGAAAGTCCTAGAATCCAAATAAGCCCTATCCATTTCAGATGAAGGACAGCGATGGCCCAGAATGATCCCGTGTCGGCAGGAAGCACCTGCTGATCTACTGTAACAAAGAAGCTACCCAAGTACTCACCTAAGTCCTGCTGCTGATCCAACGTCAATGCGCTGACAATAAGAGCACCGAAAATAACCCCTACCAGGAATAAAACAGCAACAAAAATATACAACGGTGTCTGTTCCTTAATCATCAGTCGGATATTTCGCATCTCGGACGTTCTCCTTTACGGTCACATGTTACACCATATGAAGAAACGACCCAATCTATGACTTGTCCTTTTGTGGACTCCCCTGCTGAACCACTTTGCCGTATGTCCCACCGCCACCTACCGAAAGCTCAAGTACACCGGTACGGGCAGCTATGATTTTGGAAGCTAAATCTTGGCCTGCTACGGCAGCAATCTCTTCTTCACCAGCATTATGGATAATGTTCATCTCAGTGCCAAAAGCTTGTAAAAGAACATTCATCTTCGCTTTTCCTAGCCCCGGTATGAAATCTAGCGGCACTTGATAATGGTAAGGTGGTCGGTGAGCAGGCACATGGGGCACCTCTCTGTCAGCGATATGAAGAATCCGGTCTAAAACCCCTTGCACTAACTTAGGGCTGCCGCAATAAGGACAACGATCCGAGGTGGCAACATCCTCATCAATAATGCTGCCGCAGCCGCTGCAGTAAGTCCGGTGATATTTCCCCAGTCGGGGATTAAGACCGAAGTTGGCTGCTACCCTGCGTCCATCTTTACGTTCAAGCGCCAGCCGTAATTCATGGAAGGAGGGTTCCACCAGCTCCATAACATTATATTCACGGCCCATTTTCCCCAATGAATGTGCGTCCGAATTGGTCAGGAAGGTATACCGGTCAAGCTCACTGATATATCCGGCCATTTCCGAATCTGCACTTAACCCAAGCTCAACGGCTGCAATCCGCTCCAAGTCAAATAGTTCAGCCATTTGATCTGTGGCACAGCCGTACAAACCTTTATGGGGAGTGAAGATATGGGCAGGAATTAGAAGGCCGCCTCTTCCAGTGATCTCATCCTGCAATTCACGCGCCGGAGCGTATAAACGTTGAGAGCTTAAAGTTATATTCCGCATATGACGGCTCATCCAAGCGCTAAAATCCATCATCGTATTCAGGTTCGGCATGAAAGCCAGTACATGGCATTCCTTCCGTCCCGGTTCACGAATCTCTATCTCCGCTCCCAGCACAATCGTCGTTCCCCGGTAAGATATCCCCCCGCCCTTAGCTTCCGTCATTTCTCCGGAATCCAGACTATCCAAGATATCTTGCTGAACCGGAGGTGAATGGCTGTCTATAATGCCAATGAGTTCTATCCCCTTGCGCTCTGCCGCCTCTTTCGCGATGCCTGCAAAGGTAAGATCTCGACTCCCGCTGATTTTGACCGACTGTCCGTTGGAGGCTTTGCCAATATGAACATGTAGGTCACAATAGCAGCTTTTCAGCTCCTGTTCTAATGCCATTGTCCGGTCAACGTATAGAGATGCCAAGCGTATACCGCCATCATGGTTTTTGCGTCAGCAATCCGTCCGTTCTCGATATATTGATAAGCTTCTTCCAGCGTTAGCTCAGAAACCTCCAGAAATTCATCCTCATCCAGCGCCATCTCGCCGGGTTGAGCATTCTCCGTTACGTACAAATGAATAATTTCGTCGGCAAAACCCGGTGAAGTATAGAACGATTTCAGAAGAAACAGTTCTCCACTATGAAAGCCAGTCTCTTCTTGAAGCTCTCGTTCAGCTGCATATTGAGGGTCTTCGCCTGGATCCAGCTTCCCTGCCGGAATTTCAACCTCAGTTCGTTGCATAGGCTGGCGATACTGTTCAACCACCAGCATTTTATTGTTGTTCAATGCGAGTACCGCTACGGCTCCAGGATGTTTCACGACCTCCCGAGTGGCTGTGTTGCCGTCGGGTAGACGTACGGTATCCACTTGAAGAGTAATGATCTTTCCATTGAAAATTGGCTCCGTGGACAATGTTATTTCGTCTAGAGCAGGGTTGGATTTGATTTCTTGTTTATTCATTTACTTTGGTCTCCTTTGGCTCAGTTCTGCATACGGTGTATTATAGCAAACTTAACTGGAAAGAAGGAATCGTCTATGAATGACCTCTTCAGCCGTACAAGCTCCTCCGCTCTAATTATGGTAGGCAAACCCAATCAGGTTAAAGCGGCACTGGCTATGTGGATGCAACAATATGGCCGTGACATGCCTCTGGCTTATGTTCTGTCATTACAAAGTACTCATTCGTCCCAAATAAAATATAAAGAGCTCTCCCCAGAGATCGACACATCCGGGGATAGCTCTTCAGTATGCACTTTATAGATTAACCTTTTACACTTTCCTTAATAATCGCTACAACTATTTCAGCCGCTTTAACAATATCCTGGGCTTTGATTCGTTCCTTGGTTGTATGAATATGCTCATACCCAATCGCCAGATTCACAGTTGGAATCTTAAGACCATTGAACACATTGGCATCACTGCCTCCGCCTGAATGAAACAACCGTGGAGTTAGACCTATAGACTTAATGGCCCGATCTGCAAGCTGAACCACAGGATCATGTTCGTTGAAGCTGAAAGCCGGATAGATGATTTCACTGCGGAATTCACATTCTGCTCCATACTCGCGTACGGTTGTCTCAAGGGCTTCACGCATTTGCGCTATCTGCAGATCTACTTTTTCTTGAACAATACTACGCGCTTCAGCATCCAGTTGCACATGATCGCACACGATGTTAGTGGGGCCTCCACCAGCGAATTTGCCGATATTGGCCGTTGTTTCACTATCAATGCGTCCCAGCTTCATGGCCGCGATTGCCTTGCTGGCCACTTGAATCGCACTGATACCATCTTCAGGATTAACACCTGCATGAGCGGACTTGCCAAAGATTTGCATGGTGACCTTGGCCTGCGTAGGTGCTGCCACTGCGATCGCACCAACCTCACCGTTAGAATCCAGCGCATATCCCATGTCGGCATCCAGATACTTCGGCTCCATCGCTCTTGCCCCTAACAGCCCCGACTCTTCACCTGCTGTAATCACGAATTGAATTTGTCCATGAGGAAGCTTCTGCTCCTGAATCACTCGGATGGCTTCGAATAAAGCAGCTAATCCTGCTTTATCATCTGCTCCAAGGATCGTACTACCGTCACTGGTAATCCAACCGTCTTCTCCAAGAGTTGGCTTGATCCCCTGTCCAGGAACAACGGTATCCATATGGCAGGTGAACAGAAGCTTCTGAGTATCTCCGCCATTCTCCGCAGGCCAAGTGATGAACAAGTTCCCAGCACCGTGGCCCGTTCTTTCCTGGGAATCATCTTCAATGACTTCCAGTCCAAGGGCATTGAATTTCTTCGTCAGAACATCCGCAATTTCTCGTTCATTTCTTGTCTCGCTATCAATACGGACAAGCTCCATAAATTCCTGAATCAATCGGTCTTGTATAATCAATGGACTTCCCTCTCTCTCATGGATACGTTACAATAGTTGTACTGCGTTAATAAATGCTTATGTCTATAACTTAAACTAATTCCAAAGGAGTCACTCATGCAACGTAAAAAATGGTTTCGCATACTCATTTACGTGATGCTGATCGCCATGATCGCTTCTACTCTGCTTATTGTGATCGAGCCGTTCCTTGTAGGTTAAAGCTACAAGCTAATAATAGCAGCCCGGAGTATCCAGGCTGCTATTTGTTATGTTAAGAATCACCGAGTATTTCCTCATAACCAAATCGACTCAGAAAATATGGGATTAGTTCCTGGGCAATCTTTTCGATATCCAGGCTTTTTCCTGTACACTCCTCTAATGAAGTTACACCATACTGGGCAATACCACAGGGAATAATGCCTTGGAAACCTTTTTCAGATATGCCTGCACTGATATTAAAGGCAAAACCGTGACTGGTAACGAATCCTTTGCGGAACCGGCTTTTGTTAAACTTAATTCCGATCGCACAGATCTTCTTATCACCAACCCAAACTCCCGTGTATTCCGGCTTGCGATCACCTTCGATACCGTAGGATGCCAGATAATCTATAATAACCTGTTCAAGGTCACGCAGATATCCGTGCAGATTCACCTTGCCATCTTCCCCAATCCGCAATAGTGGATAGCCCACCAGCTGACCCGGTCCATGATATGTAATATCTCCTCCGCGATCAATTTCAAACAACGCAATACCTTGTTCTTTGAGCTGCTCGCTATTAAGGAGGAGATGCTCGGGATGGTTCTGTGAACCAATCGTATACGTAGGCGGATGCTGCAAAAGGATGAGTCTCTCCGGCCCGTCACCCGCATCAATAGCCTGTACAGCTTCTTTTTGCAGCTCCCAGGCCTTGCCGTATTCCATCAAAGGGGTATACGAAATGGCCAGCTTACGTCCGTTCGTGATGATCATGCCTATACATCCCCTTTTCCCGAGTTATCTTACCTTGCTTCCAGTTGATTTAGTACAGCTTGGTTTCTGGTGTATAGCCTTCCACATTTTCCTTAACCCTTTGCAGGAATCGTCCGCTTATAACTCCATCCAGAATCCGGTGATCCAGAGACAGACAGATATTAGCCATGGAACGCACAGCGATCATATCGTTAATAACTACAGGCCTCTTCACAATAGACTCGAAGGTAACAATCGCCGCTTGGGGATAGTTAATGATTGGATAAGAAAGAATGGAACCAAAGGATCCTGTATTATTGACAGTAAATGTTCCGCCCTGCATATCATCTAGACGCAGCTTGCCCTCACGAGTCTTAAATGCAAGTTCATCAATCTCGCGTGCTAACCCAGCTACATTCTTCTGATCAGCATTCTTAATGACAGGGGTCATTACCGAGTCCTCGGTACCTACTGCAAGGGATATATTAATATCACGTTTAACGATAATTTTATCAACAGCCCAGACAGAGTTCATAATTGGATAGTCTTTAATGGCACTCACAACAGCCTTCATTAAAAAGGCAAGATAAGTAAGATTAATGCCCTCTTTGCGCTTGAACTCATCCTTAAGCTTGTTCCGAAGCATAACCAGATTCGTGACATCCACTTCAATCATAGTCCAAGCATGTGGAATTTCGGTGACACTTTGACGCATCCGCGATGCGATGGTGTTGCGAATCGGCGTTACATCTATTAAATACTCTGAGCTGCTGCCTCGGCCGCCTTCTACCTCAATGGTTGGGATACGCGGGGACTCGCTGAAATGAAGGCCGGAATTCCGCACAGGCTGAATATCCTCTTCCATCTCTGGCAGTATTGCCCGGACGATCTCTTCCTGCTTGGCTGCCGGTTCCAATTTCTGCATGGGAACACTCGGAGCGGATCCGCCGGCAGCAAGATAGGCCAACACATCCTTACGGGTGATACGACCTCCATTACCTGTACCGGATACAGCTTTGAGATCAATTTGGTGTTCCGCCGCCAGCGTCTGTACAGCGGGAGAATACCGGGAACGCATTGGAGCATCGGCATCTGCACCTTGACTCACTGCCCTCACTCCCGAACCCTGTGGTACAGCTTGACCGTTGATTGCAGTAGAAGGACTTGATGTAGCTTGTTGAACCGCAGGATCGACTGTATTCGAAGGGGCTACAGGCACAACGATTTGACAGATCACTTCACCTACATTAACCGTCTGGCCTTCCTCAGCCAAAAGTTCTCCCATAATTCCATCGATTGTGGAAGGAAGCTCTGCATTTACTTTATCTGTAATGACCTCACACAACGGCTCATATTGTTCCACCGGGTCACCCGGTTTTTTCAGCCATTTGCCGATCGTAGCTGATACCAGAGACTCTGCCAGCTGAGGCATGGTCACATCGATCAACTTTTGGTTGTCAGACATAATTTCACTCCTTAAAGGTTATACGATAAAGTCCTAGTATTGGGCCAGCCGAAGCATTTCCGCCTTTACCTTATCTTTGCTAAGCATAAAGAACTTCTCCATCGGCGGACTGATCGGCATCGCCGGCACATCAGGACCACAGAGACGGAAGATGGGTGCGTCCAATTCGAACAGGCAATGTTCGGCAATAATCGCTGCTACTTCCCCGCCTATGCCCCCTGTTTTGTTATCCTCATGCACTATAAGGACCTTCCCGGTCTGGCGTGCGGCAGCAATTATAGCTTCACGGTCAAGTGGCTGCAGTGTACGCAGATCCAGAATGTGAGCGGTAATGCCCTCCTCACGCTCCAGCTCTTCCGCAGCCTGCATGGCAAAATGCAGAGGCAGACTATAACCGATAACCGTAATGTCGCTTCCTTCACGAAGCAGGTTTGCTTCACCGATAGGTACTGTATAATCTCCTTCGGGCACATCTCCCTTGATCAATTTGTAGCATTTCTTATTCTCGAAGAACAAGACCGGATCAGGATCACGTACAGCTGATTTCAAGAGACCTTTGGCATCAGCTGCCGAATAAGGTGCTACAATTTTAAGACCCGGCGTACCAAAGAAGATGGATTCCGGACATTGGGAGTGATAAAGCCCTCCAAAGATACCTCCACCAATCGGTGCCCGGATAACAATAGGGCAATTCCAGTCGTTATTGGAGCGGTAGCGGATTTTGGCCGCTTCACTGATAATTTGATTGGTTGCCGGGAGCATGAAATCAGAATACTGCATTTCGGCAATAGGCTTCATTCCGTACATGGCAGCACCAATAGCTACACCGGCAATAGCCGATTCAGCCAAAGGTGTATCCAGTACACGCTCTGCGCCGAACTGATCCTGAAGTCCCTTGGTGGTTGTGAACACGCCGCCTTTGACCCCGACATCTTCTCCAAGAATAAATACGGATTCATCCCGTTCCATTTCTTCCTTCATTGCCAACCGGATCGCATCAATATATTCCATTATAGCCATACTTTACGCTCCTCCCTTGGACTCGCTGTACACATGCAGCAGCGTATCTTCCGGTTTCGGGAACGGCGCATTGTCGGCGTATTCAATAGCCTCTTTCAGTTCGAGATTGCACTCGGCAATCATATCGCGTTCCTGTTCATCACTCCAGAGTCCCAAGTTGATCAGGTAGTTGCGGAAGCCTGCCACACCGTCTTTTTTCCAGTTTTCGTCTACTTCCTCTTGCGTACGGTAAGCCAAATCATTATCGGAAGTAGAGTGTGGAGACAGACGATACATCATTGCCTCAATCAATGTTGGGCCTTCACCGGCCAATGCACGCTCACGCGCTTCTTTTACAACACGGTAGACCTCCAGCGGATCATTTCCATCCACCCGTATTCCTGGAAACCCGTAGCCAAGCGCTCGGTCGCTAATCTTACCCCCAAGCTGACGATGAGCTGGAATAGAGATCGCGTATTGATTATTCTGACACATGATAATGACGGGGAGCTTGTTCACACCGGCGAAATTGCAGGCTTCGTGAAAATCCCCTTGGTTACTGGAACCTTCACCAAAGGTAACAAAGGAAACAAACTTTTTCTTCTGCATTTTGGCCGCCAGTGCAAACCCTACGGCATGCGGAACTTGCGTAGTCACTGGACTGGATCCGGTAACAATACGCAGTCTCTTACTTCCAAAATGGCCTGGCATCTGCCGACCGCCGCTATTAGGGTCCTCTGCCTTAGCAAATACCGACAGCATCAGCTCCCGTGTAGTCATACCAACGGATAATACAAATGCATAATCACGATAATAAGGTAAAAAATAATCATTCTGGCGGTCCAGCGCAAATGCAGCCGCAACCTGCCCAGCCTCCTGACCAATCCCGGAGACATGGAAATTAATTTTGCCAGCCCGCTGAAGCAGCAGACTACGCTCGTCGTATTTACGGGCGAGCAGCATATATCTGTACATGTCTATGACCTGTCCGTCGCTAAGTCCAAGCGCTGTGTGTCTGTTAATGGTTTCTACAGTACCTTGTGATTCCATAGAGAGGTACCTCCTTATTCATAAAGCCTCAAGCCTTGTTCCAGCAGAGAAATCCAACGAATGCGGACTTGATCTTAAAACCTGGTACTAAGACTTGGCTTGAGTTTATTATAATCCCTTTACAACCAAAAAGAAATGCTCTTTAGCTTACATTCCGATAGCTTTTCCGTCTACAGCCAGCATCGCCTCACCGATAATCTCGGATAATGTTGGATGGGCATGAATAGCCTCGCCGACTTCCCAAGGCGTTGCATCCAAGATTTGAGCTAACGCGGCTTCACCGATAAGATCAGTAACATGCGGGCCAATCATCTGTACGCCGAGAATATCACCGCTGCTGCGATCTGCTACCACTTTTACAAAACCATCCTTCATTCCGTATACAATCGCTTTGCCGATCGCGGAGAAAGGGAACTTGCCTGTCACTACATCATGCCCCAGTGCCTTGGCCTCTTTCTCAGCATAACCCACACTGGCAACCTCCGGTCGCGAATAGACACAGCGAGGGACCAGATGGGTATGATACGGATGAAGTTTTTCGCCCGCCAAATGGTTCACCGCTCTTATCCCTTCATGACTGGCTGCATGCGCCAGTTGAAGGCCTCCTATGCAATCTCCGATGGCATAGATATGAGGCTCATTCGTCTGCATATTATCATTCACAGATATGATGCCCTTCTCGAAACGAATGTCTGTATTCTCCAGACCTATATTCTCGATATTAGCTTGTCTACCTACGGAAACCAACAGCTTCGCTGCTGACAGCGTTTGGCTTTGTTCCCCTTTTCGAGCCTCTAGAGTAACTCCATCCTCGGTTACCTGACAACTGTTAGTGTCAACCCTCGTACCTGTCAACACTTTGACACCACGCTTTTTCAAAAGTCGAAGAAGCTCTTTAGCCACCTCTGCATCCTCGAACGGGAGCAATTGTTCTTCGGCTTCAACAACGGTAACTTCGACACCAAAATCAGCCAGCATTGACGCCCATTCCACACCGATGACTCCGCCGCCAAGAATAATCATGGAGGAGGGCAATTCTTCCATCTTCAAAGCTTCTTCACTGCTAAAGATCGCTTTACCATCCGGAATAAGTCCAGGAAGGACACGCGGGCGTGAGCCTGTAGCAATGATTAAATGGCTGGAAACAACGTTCTCCATCTCTCCATCCTCCAGCTCAACAGCTACTGCACCGCTACGCGGCGAGAAGATGGAAGGACCAATAACACGGCCTTTACCTTTTACAACTTGAATCTTATTTTTCCGCATCAAAAATTGCACGCCCTGATGGAGTTGCTCCACAATCGCTTCTTTGCGCTGCTGAACTTTCGGGAAAACCAGCTTTACGCCGGAAGTCTCAATTCCATAGCTTTCACTTTCATTCATTTCCGCGAATACCTCTGCACTGCGTAGAAGGGATTTGCTCGGAATGCATCCCCGATGCAGACATGTCCCGCCTAATTTATCCATTTCTATAATGACGACTGACTTCCCCAGCTGTGCGGCGCGAATCGCTGCCACATATCCACCTGTTCCTCCGCCTAGTATCGCCACATCACATGATATTGTCATGATATGTATCCCTCCAATAATTACACATAAGTTCAACTTAACGTACCCTATTGTACTCTCTTTTTCCCACAATACAAAACCTATAAATGTCATAGCCAAATGGACAATTGAGGGCTAAAGCGTTATCATTAAATGAAATGAAAAGGGCTCAGGAGGGTAGGAATTCTTATGAAACTGCTAATTACACGCTTTATTGCCATTCTAATTCTCGTGATTCCCGGCCTGTTTGCCATGAAGGGCTTTATCATGATGAAGGATGATGTATATAATTATATATCCATGCACGGCGATGATACGGCAACCCCAGTATTTACCTGGCTTCATTTCGGAGGAGGACTGCTCCTCTTCGCAGCTGGAATGGCTTTTCTTGGCGGTTGGATTCTTACCCGGGACCGCAAGCGCAACTATGTCGGTCCTCGGTTTAAGGAGAAAAAGAAACCCGCACAAACTCAGCCGCCAAAGACAACCTCATAAATACTGACAAACAGCCTCCCTTAAGGGAAGGCTGTTATTTTTTATTTTACGCCACCTGCAACCAACTCACTATATAACCCGCCCTGACGTAGAAGTTCCTCATGGGATCCCTGCTGGAGTAAGTGACCTCCTTGAAGAACGAGAATACGGTCAGCCGCGCGGATGGTATTTAATCGATGGGCAATCACAAAGCTGGTACGGCCCTTCATGAGCGCTTGCAAACCTTCCTGGATCTTGATCTCCGTAACCGTATCGATGCTGCTGGTTGCTTCATCAAGAATCAGCATGGCCGGGTCAGCCAGAATGGCTCGGGCAATCGCTAACAGCTGTTTTTGACCTTGGCTAATACCGCTTCCGTCTGTCGCCAGCATACGTTCATAACCATCCGGCATCCGCATGATGAAAGAGTGGGCATTGGCCAGCTTAGCAGCCTCCTCGACCTCTTCGTCCGTAGCATCCAATCTTCCGTAACGAATATTATCGCGAATACTACCTTTAAATAAAAAAGTATCCTGCAGGACAAATGCCATATGCCCTCGGAGACTTTCGCGGCGAATAGAGGTAATATCATGGCCATCAATGGTAATCTGCCCCTCATGCGGATTATAGAAACGGGATAACAACCCGATCAGAGTAGTTTTCCCGGCTCCGGTAGGACCTACCAAAGCAATCATCTCGCCAGGCTTAGCCACAAAACTAATGTCTTGGAGGGTTTCAGCAGCTTCGTCATAGGAAAAGGATACTTCGGAGAATTCCACTTTTCCTTCCACGGTCTCCAGGGTTTTGGCTGCCCCTTCATCCTTCGCTTCGGTTTCTTCATCAAGAACCTCGAACACCCGCTCCGCACCAGCAATCGCCGACAGCAGACTGTTCCACTGATTCGCCAAATCATTTAGCGGACGGGTGAACTGACGCGTGTATTCCACAAACACAATAATCACTCCGACCGTAATGGAGCCGTTAATCGCCAAGATTCCGCCAACCCCGGCGACAATCGCAAAGCTTAAATTGTTCAGTCCATTCATCAGCTTCGGAATAAACCCAGAGATTGCCTGCGCCCAGTAGCCCGACAGCATAATCCGTTCATTTCGTTCACGAAAACCCGTAATCACGCGTTCTTCCTGCGAAAAGGCTTTGATGATACGCTGCCCGGATAAAGTTTCTTCAATGTAGCCGTTGAATTCCCCCATGTTCTTCTGCCGTTCCTTGAAAAGCGGGCCCGTCCGCCGCGTAATCCAGCGCATTCCGAAAGCCATCAATGGGACGACAATAAACGTAAGCAAAGTTAATATAGGGCTAAGCCACAACATTACAGACACTGTACCTACAAGCGTCAAGATGCTCGAAAAAATCTGGATAGCGGAGCTATTGAATGTTGAGCTTATATTTTCAATGTCATTGGTAAGCCTGCTCATAATCTCACCCTGCTGGCGACGGTTGAAGAAGGAGATAGGCAATTTATGCAAATGAGAGAACAACTCCGTACGCATTCGGTATACGGTCTCTTGTGCGATCTCGATCATCCATATATTTTGCAGCCAGGAAGTCAATGAATTGAAGATATACACCAGAGCCAGCCCGATTAAAAATACACTCCACGGCCTGCCTCCCGCCCCCTCCAAGAAATCATCCACCGCTACACCGATCAGATAAGGGCCGAGCAATGAGAGCATTGAACTTAGCACAACCATGAACAGAACAAGAGCCAATTTAGCTTTTCGCTTAGCGAGGTAATCCCATATTCTTTTTAGAGTCCCCGACCAATCCTTAGCCTTAGATTTCGGTTTGCGCCCCGTTGCAAGCCCTATCTTTCCTTCTGCAAGTGTAATTTCGGGTCGAGGGTGACGAAAGGGTTCAAGTAATGCCTTAAACATGCTGAACCTCCTCCCCCAATTGTGATTTGTAGATGGTTCGATACAGTTCAGAGCTTACCATCAGTTCCTTATGATTGCCGCTTCCAATTAATCGTCCCTCATCCAGCAAAAGAATTAAATCCGCCGATGCTGTAGAACTGATCTTCTGGGTAATCAAAAACGTGGTACAGGACATTTCCTTCAGAGCCTTCAACAAAGCACCTTCGGTTACTGCATCCAATGCACTGGTGCTGTCATCAAGTATGAGTATGGACGGATTTCTCACAAGAGCTCTGGCTATGGTTAAACGCTGTTTTTGACCACCTGACAGGTTAACACCCTTCTGTCCAAGCTTCGTCTCGTATCCATTAGGTAATTCTTGTATGGTTTCATGAATTTGTGCCGCTACTGCAGCCTTCTGAATCTGTTCCAGGGTAGCATTCTCATCTCCCCATGCTATGTTCTCCCGTACTGTTCCGGTAAAGAGCAGCACTTCCTGTGGAACATAGCCAATGGCATGGCGCAGTCTGGAAATATCCATCTCACGGGTATCTATTTCGTCAATCCGAATAGCCCCGGTGTTTCCTTCATACAAACGTGGAATAAGTCCTACAAGCGAGGATTTCCCCGAACCGGTGGAACCCATAATAGCAATACGCTCCCCCGGGGAAGCTGTAAACGTAATATTCTCAAGAACAGATATCTCACTGCCAGGATAGCTAAAGCCAACCTTTTCAAATTCAACCTGACCCTGAATCGGTTTACTATGAATCAATGATGACTTCTGAGAACTACTACTTACGTCCGGTATAGGCGATCCCTCGGCGAATACATCTTCAATACGCTGCAAAGAGGCCCGTGCTCTGGAAAAGGTAACCACGATCCAGGATAAGGCTGATAAAGCGCCCATGGTGCGCAGTGAATAGTTGATTACGGCAATCGTTTCGCCCAAGGTTGCGTTACCTGTTGAAATCTCCAGCCGGCCAAACCAAAGCACAGCTAATATCCCTGCATTCACGATTAGCAAAATGAAAGGCATCGTTGTTTCCGTTAACCTTAGTGCAGAGATTGTCGTTCTCATCAGATTTCCGCTAAAACTGGCAAAACGGCCTATTTCATGGCTCATACGTACAAACACACGGATTAACCGTATACCCGTCAAATTTTCCTGAATGACCCCGTTGACACCATCCAGACGGGCTTGAACATTTCGGAACAATAAGGATGCTCGTTTCATCACCCAATATAGAAATACGGCCAGGATAGGAACCGTCAGCGTAAGAATTAAGCCAAGCTTTACATGGACAACCAGCGCCATGATCACACTACCCATAACTACAAGCGGCACCCGCGTCATAAAACGCAAACTCATAAATATCGTATCCTGTAATTGGGATACATCACTGGTGAGCCGTGTAATTAGTGAAGAAGCAGCAAAACGGTTGAAGATTTCATAGGTGAAGGATTGAACTCTCTCATACAGCTTATCCCTGAGATCAAAGGCGAAGCCCTGGCTGGTATGCGATGCAAAAAAAGAGCTTAAGATCCCGGCGATAAAAGCAATTAAAGCGCTTCCTATTAAAACGCTCCCCCACATCCATACCACGGAGGGGTTCCTGCCCTTAATACCTTCATCAATAATTTTGGAGATCAAAAGGGGTTGTGACAGCTCCACAGCCAGCTCAATTAGCATCATAACTAGTGCGGCGACTGCTGCCACACGGTATTTTTTCAAGTAAGCAGAAATCAAGCTCATACCTTACCTCCGACCGGACAGCCAACTCTCCGTAATTTGTTATATATGAATACCCAATACCGTTACTCTTGCAGCGCATCCCGCAAACGGCTCGACATCATTGAGGACTGCGCAGACTTCACAGCAGCTCTTCGGAGCGCTTTGTTACTACGGGCCACTTCTGTTAAATCAGTCATCATTTCCGTAAGCAACGCCTGCACCTCCGGGGATAACTTCTCATCTTCTATTAAAGAATCGATGCGTTTTTTGTATTGACTCAACTTCTCTACCACCGTAATTACTCCCTTTCTTACCATTCATTGAGCTCTATTATACCATCTCCATGAAAGAAGTTTTTAAGTTCTCTCCTATAACATGTTTTTACTGGCTTACGGTGTCAGGAATATGATACTGTAATAAGGTCGCCTTTTGGAGATAGCTATTATTTTGTCATTTAGGAAAGGACCGATGGACAGTGGCACAGTTGTTTTTTAGATACGGAGCAATGAACAGTGGCAAATCTATAGAAATTCTAAAGGTAGCCCATAATTATGAGGAACAAGGCAAATCCGTTCTTATTTTCACCTCTTCTCTGGATGACCGGGACGAAGTTGGTTATGTCTCTTCCCGAATCGGACTACGCAAACAAGCTAGAGCCATAGACGAAAAGACGGACATCTACAGCATAGTCAACAATCACCAACCAAAACCTCATTGTGTGCTGATTGATGAATGCCAATTTTTGAACCGCGACAGCATTCTTCAGTTGGTCCGTATCGTAGATGAGCTGAACATTCCCGTAATGGCCTTCGGATTGAAAAATGATTTTCAGAACAACCTTTTCGAGGGAAGCAAATATATGTTAATTTACGCTGATAAAATCGAGGAAATGAAGACCATCTGCTGGTTCTGCGAGCGCAAAGCCACTATGGCCCTGCGTGTCGAGAACGGTAAGCCGGTTTACAGCGGCAAGCAAATTCAGATCGGCGGAAATGAAGCCTATTACCCCGTCTGCCGTAAATGCCACAAGAACCCTCCACTTTAATCAATATTTGAACAAAAGAAAGCATTCCGCAGCCGAATCTATTGGAGGGAATGCTTTCTTTTATTATAACGAAGCCTTCTGCGCCACATGCTCATCATTCTTGCGGACATAGAGGTTATACTGCAGCATCGGCTTTCCTCCGAAGTCAGCACGTCTGTTCAGTTCCCGACTTCACCCTTGATTTTGGTTCGATGCGATATACCGGCTGCAATTATAGCACTCTTCATTTTAAAATATTGTGCCTGGTCAAACGTTGTGAACAGCAAGGTTCTTTCTGCCGGTACAAAGAAGCGAAATATACCTTTTAAAAAGCGCATATATCACACCTCCCTATTCAAATACCGCTCATGAATCACGTTCAAATGATGAATCACATGACCAATCAGTACACATATCAATGCTCTCACAGAAATCAATGAGTCATTAGCAGTTCCTGTTCGGGTCCATGCCTCCTGAGGCAGACTTTCCAGCAATACCAGTGTCGATTCACGAACCAATTTATAATGATCAATCATCTGTTTCAGAGTGAACCTGTCAAAGCAACCGGAATCCACATAGTCATTTTCCTCATACCCGGCAAGCGGAGTCTTATCTCCTCGGGCAATTCTTAACAGACGGTAAGACATAATACGGTCATTATCTATCAGATGCCCAATGATCTGCTTAATATTCCATTTCTCCGGTGCATAGCGGTATCCCCCTTGAACATCACTTAATTCTCCCAAAAAAGCAAATATCGCTTGTGACTGCTCTCTGAAAATAGCAACTAATTCACCGTTCTCTGGCACTAATGAGATATAATTAGCATAAAAGTCTCCATATTCATTACGATTTGGGCGCTTTTCCATGGGCGAAATCCCCTCCGTTTACAAATTTTAAGAAATATTTGGTGAATAGTGCCATTTCCTGTTGTTGAATTTTATAACATTAGGTATAATATTTGCAAGATTAAGAATAAATTAATCGGTTCATCGGGAGTGTATGCATTGTTGGAATTTTTGCTCTTTATGTTGTTTTCCGTGTTGGAAAGTTGTGCTTTATTTTTTCTAGCCTTCAAGATTTTTAAGATTGATCTGTATGAAAAAGAAATTATATTTGCAAGTATAATCATGGGGGGGTTCTCTTACGTCCTCCGCAATAATTATAATTTACCCGAAGTTGATGTCTTACTACAGTACTTACTAGTCTTTTGTTTTTTTTGGCTTTTGTTTAGAATCCAAGTATTCTATGCAACAATAATGACGGCCATGGCTTATCAGGCTTTTTTGTTAATTCAATCCGTTCTTTATTTATTGATGAAAATGTCAGGTATCTATGAACTTCAGTATCCCATATTATCTTTTGGAACATATCTTTTACAGTTCATTTCCTCGATATTAACTTTATGCATTGGTTATTATATAGGAACAAAGAGGAAGGGATCTGATTTTGTCCCAGACAAGCCTGATGGGAGCATTAACATCAGCGGCCGCGACAAAATTATGTTTATTTTAACTTTGCCTTCCCCGTTTTTTACATTGTTTATGTTATTTTCTGCCAAGCATTTATTTGAATTTTTCTCATTGATACCTATATTTTATGCAGTTCTATTGTTTGGATATTTATATCTCTCCAATAAAAAGGACCTTGATAAACATGATTATTAATCATCTCGCAAATAAAATATCGGTTTCAATTAAACAAGCAAATCCGGAAGAAACCAGTTCCATTGAAATCATGCAATACTCCTTGAATATAATTTTAAATACACTGCTAATATTGTTAGGATCTGTACTTATAGGCTTGCTGCTTGATAATTTAGCGAATACTATGATATTTTTTGCAAGTATATCCATATTACGTATATTTTCTGGGGGTTTCCATCTAAAAACTGCGTCTGCTTGTAATGTGGTTACCATTTTACTATGTACTTTAACTCCATATTTTCTTAACTTTAGAGGAGAGGTAGTTTTAGTAATAAATACTATCAGCTTCATAATTATGCTGCTCTTTGCACCCAATCCAGACAAAAATGCTCAAATTCCTCTCAGATTTTTCCCCCACCTAAAACTAGCCTCAATTGTATTGGTTAGTTTTAATTTTATAATAAATTCGTCTGTCATCGGATTGGCATTTTTTATCCAGTCCTTAACAGTAATCTCATGGAAGAGGAGGGGGAAATAATGAAGAAATCTGTTGCAAAACACGCTTCTGCTGCTCTTTCAGCATCAGCACGTTTTTTTGTATCTATTATGAAGTTCGCGTTTCACAGCCCGGAAGCACCACAAGAATTACGGAAGTAATTGAACAAGGATGGGGAAAACATGCGTGTTCTAGATCACGACGGATCTTCCTGGGATATCCAGGAAGAGGAAATATTGTACTTCTCTAATTATAAAAATACAATATTCGTCCACACGAAAGAAGGCGAATTTGTTCTCCCCACCACTCTTTCTGATATTTTTTGTGCTTATGGGAGTAAAGGATTCGAACGTCTTGATCGAAGTAACGTCGTAAATATTCAAAATATTGAAGATTATGATTCAAATCGAAAGATTGTATCCTTTAACAATGGTTCGCAATTTACAACAGTCTCGGAATCAAATGACTTACGTATAAAAAAATACTTAACGGCAAGAAAAAAAAGCCCGGCTAATTTATAGGGGCCACTGAAAAAGTGATTTTAAAAAAGGTGCAGTTACTCCTTACAAAAAGGAGGAACTGCACCTTTTTCCTGTATACTTAAGTATCATGGGGGAAATAGGTGAGCCGGAATGATTCAGAAACAACAGACCTTGGTGTTGAGTCCATACATCGAACTCTACAATATGGTAGTGCCGAAGGATAACTTGCTTCGGCAAATCAACGAACTTGTAGATTTTTCATTTATCTACGAAGAACTTCAAGTGAACTATTGCCTCGATAACGGGCGTAATGCCATCGACCCGATTCGGATGTTTAAATACTTGCTCCTTAAAGCAATATTTGAATTGTCTGACGTGGACATCGTGGAACGGTCCCGGTATGACCTGTCCTTTAAGTATTTTCTGGGGATGGCGCCAGAGGACCCGGTTATGGATCCCAGCTCCTTAACCAAGTTCCGCAAGCTACGCCTGAAAAACATGAATATGCTGGACTTACTCATTGGGAAAACCGTGACACTCGCCATTGAGATAGGAATCCTGAAGAGCACTGCAATTATTGTGGACGCAACCCATACCAAAGCGCGCTACAACCAGAAGTCTCCGCAAGAGATCCTTCAGGACCGGGCCCGGAAAGTACGCAAAGCTCTCTATGCGATGGACGAATCCGTCAAGACTAAGCTGCCGACGAAGAATACCAGCACAGTGTTGGAAGACGAGATCTCCTACTGCAACAAACTCATACATACCGTCGAAAACGAATTGGGCCTACCATTGGTACCGAAACTGCAAGAACCGCTAAACCTGCTAAAGGAAACCGTGGAGGATGATGTGGAGCAGCTTCGAATCGCAGAAGACGCGGATGCGCGGGTCGGGCACAAAAGTGCGGACTCGTCCTTTTTCGGATACAAAACTCACTTGGCTATGACAGAGGAACGCATTATTACAGCGGCCATTGTTACAACGGGCGAAAAGAATGACGGTAAACAACTGCAAGATCTGATTGAAAAAAGTAAAGCCACGGGGATGGACGTCCGAACGGTAATTGGAGATACGGCTTATTCGGAGAAGGACAATCTCATCTATACAAAGACGAACGACATGGAACTGGTGGCCAAATTAAACCCGATGATTACGCAAGGGAACCGCAAGAAAGAAGATGAGTTTGAGTTCAACAAAGACGCTGACCTGTATGTCTGCAAGGCCGGCCACATGGCGATCCGCAAAGCACGGCAAGGAAAGAAGGGTGTCGGTAAAAACCAGGTGGTCACGTATTATTTTGACGTAGAGAAGTGCAAGCGATGTCCATTCAAAGAAGGGTGCTACAAGGAAGGATCCAAGACGAAAACCTATTCCGTGAGCATAAAGTCCGACGAGCATTCGGAGCAAATGGCTTTCCAAGAGAGCGACTATTTCAAAGACAAGTCAAAAGAACGGTACAAGATTGAAGCCAAGAATAGCGAACTGAAACACAGACACGGGTACGATGTAGCCATATCCTCGGGTCTCTTAGGCATGGAGCTACAAGGAGCAATGGCGATATTCGCAGTTAATCTGAAGAGGATTTTGAAGCTACACGACTAATAAGGATTATGGTTGTGCAGCCAAATACAGCAAAAAGAAGACATCTTCCCTGAGGGGGTGATGCTTCTTTTTGAATGTGACGAAGCACTTAATCCAAAATGGTTAGTTCTTCAGTGGCCTCAATTTATAGCCGGGCTTTTTTTTATGGAAATAAATCATTGTCCCATGTTATCCATCATTTGTAAAGAAAAATTCAGAAGATGAATGATAGGAGACAGAGTAGCTCACAAATGGTACCATTTGGAAAGGATGTATATTAAAATTACATAATAGCATATGGAGGGAACTAATGAATTATCAATTCCACCCTTCGCCTCGCCCCTCATCTCTTGAATTGTTAACAGACGAGCAACTATTGAACATTTTTGAATTGGCGGTGCAGGCTAAGGCTTCCCCAGATTTTATTCAGATTATTGAAAACGTTTTGGAAGGAAGAAATATCCCATTTCTAAAAGAACAACTCGAAGAACTCAGTAAAGAAGTGGAAGAATAGATTGTATTAATCTAACAGCTTAATTACAACTTTTAGCGTTCATTTATTAGTCCTCTATGGAATTAGGTGCGGACTGTTCAATTGTATATAATATCCATACTCTCCAAAGAGGCAGATCCTAGATCTGTCTTTTTAATTTTAATTCAGCAGTGAATAACAACGGGGCGTTTGCTCCAATCACCGCCGGTAATGCCCAAGGTTACCTTCACCAAAAGAAACCCACTACAACCACAACTGTCTTCAGGGATGCTGCATCTAATTAGTGCCTAGACATAGTCCGCTGTAGCGGTGATTATAGACAAGGCATCATTGGTAGCCCTTATATGCATCCTTCGCTCCCAAGGCCTACAGCTACCCTTACAGAGGCTGCTAAAGTCATCTTTGCTGTTAGCACCTCCGTAAAGATTGAAGAGGGGGCATTCCAGAAGCCAATATAATGGCTGTGGACTGGCTATCTGTAAAAGGCCTTTCGAAATGCGATTGAACAATAAGAAAAGAGCGATTCTCCAATAACGAGAGTATCGCTCTTTTCTTTATTTTTTATGGGGAGTTATTAGCAGCCCTCATTACATCGTAGAAAGGGTGGTGGTCAGTTATTGGCACTTTTTATTTTAAAGCTATGTACTCTCATCCATTTATTTAGAACAAACTCATCAATCATGCCCGTTGCTGGTCTAACACGAAATTTATGTTCAGAGCCTTTCTCAAATCCCACCGCATCATAAAAAAGGTCGTCATGCAGTTGTTTCACAAAATAAACTTTCTTCAATCCTAATCTATCCAATAATTCAAGCTTAACATTCTCTATAAACTGATCTGAATAAACTATAGCCATTATTCCAACACCATCCTGCTTATTCTTATTTATATCATCAATTACTGATCAAACTAATTTTATTAATCATTCTCCTTTTTATCACTATTAGTCAGCTACGTCAAGCTACATTGCCTTCTTACTCAACCAAGAAAGTTTACGGGGAATGTCCCCCTTATAGTCCTTGCAAATCTTCATCTGTTAATATATCAGTATAAAACCCATGGACACCCATCAACTCATACTTCCTAACTACTTCTAATTCATTAATTGTATGCACAAAAGCTAATATTCCATTTTCTTTTAACGCACTTATAAAAGCATGGTTCACCTTATATTCAGGCATAGTTACCACTTTGATTCGCTTTTCTTTCATAAATTCAATCACTTGTTGTTCTGTATCTTCTGTGTCATCAAGCATTTTTTGATTATATATTTGCGGAATCACACGATTTAATAGGCTAGGATTATTTTTTGCAGCATTCACTATTAGTTGAAACTGATGTTTCACAATATCTGTCTCTAAATTTTTAGTATCTGTTACGATATACATATCCTCGTGTTCCTGCATTAATTTAATAACTTGATTAATACCCAAGGGGGTATATTTTTCGAATATCTTCTGATCCATAAAGTAATCGTTTTGCCAAGATCCAGAAGGATTTTGAGGTACTTGTTGCAAGTATTGAGTATAGCTTTCTTCCCAGTCATGCCTAGCTACTAGTTTATCGTCAGAAGTAAGTGAAAAATCCACCTCAAATAATCGTAATCCTTTTGAGTAATTAAATTGAAAAGCCTCGTACGAGTTGGTATAAATTTTCCCCTCAATGCCTCCCATTGCATGGGCAATTAATCTATTATTGGACCAATCGAGGCTGTGATTATTATAAACCCACTAAAAATAAATGAAAAAAATAAAACTATAGAAGATAATGTCTGAAGCATCTTACACCTAACCCTTTTTTAAATATTATAGAGTAAACTTCTATCTACCGTCTACCGCATCCAATATAGAAGTGAGTTTATACGAAAGTACAAAAAAGCCCAATAAACCAAAAAGGTTTATTGGGCAAAGTCTATTTGCTTTATAAAAAGTTTATTTACCCCGTCAATCCTCCTAACCCTTTCAAGAAACCTTATGCTCAATGCGCAGCTTGTCGGCTACCATGGCAATAAATTCCGAGTTAGTTGGCTTGGATTTGGAGATATTAATGGTGTATCCGAACAGGTGAGAGATGCTGTCGATATTACCGCGTGTCCAGGCCACTTCAATGGCGTGGCGAATTGCACGTTCTACACGCGAAGGAGTGGTTTTGAATTTTTCAGCGATTGCAGGGTACAATGTTTTGGTAATTGCCCCAAGAATTTCGATATTGTTGTATACGATCGTAATGGCTTCACGCAGATATTGGTATCCTTTGATATGCGCCGGAACGCCGATCTCATGGATTATAGACGTAATGTTAGCGTCGAGGTTCTTCCCTTTGGAGAGAGGTACGACGTTTGATCTTGAAGAGGAAAAGTTATTCATATTCGAGGAAGAGCTAAGGCTTCCCTGGGCGCCAACCAGCTGTCTTACGCGGTTAGCCAATACCTCCATGTCGAACGGCTTAAGGATATAATAGGATGCTCCAAGTTGTACAGCTCTTTGGGTGATGTTCTCCTGACCGAAAGCGGTCAGCATGATGATCTTAGGCGCTGGATTCAAATCCATATCACGCAGGCGTTCTAGAACGCCAAGTCCATCCAGATGAGGCATGATGATATCTAGAATTAGGACATCGGGTACTTTACGGGCTGTGCTGAGCATGTGAAGAACTTCTTCTCCATTATATGCAATACCCGTCACGGTCATATCTTCCTGATCCGTAATATATTCGGCAAGCAAATTCGTAAACTCCCTGTTATCATCGGCCAACAACACTTCAATATTCTGCACTGGCTTAATCCTCCTTATTATCTCTGCGATTACGAAAATAATATTAACATTATTTTACTCTCCCTTATGGATTCGACATGCTAATCTAATTTCCTTCTGTCGAATTTTATTTTTCTTTATTTTTTTTCAAGGTTGATTTATAATTAAATATTTTATTTCATTATTCGATTTTGTTCGTTGCCCTTCGACAAAAAATCTTAAGGCTAAACCGCCTTAAGATGTGGGGAAATTATATTTTGCTGTAGCACTCCTGAGTCTTGAAGCATCCATTCAATGAAACAGCCATAACCTGATTTCGGATCGTTTACAAAGACATGGGTGACAGCGCCGATTAGCTTGCCGTTTTGTACAATTGGACTTCCGCTCATTCCTTGAACTATGCCACCTGTTTTATCAATAAGACGGGAATCTGTAATTCGTAATACCATTCCTTTAGTGGCAGGTTCCGGCTGGCGAGCAACATGGATAATCTCTACATTAAACCGTTCCACTTGTTGACCGTCTACAACCGTTAGGATTTGGGCCGGACCTTCTTTCACTTCGCTGCCCAAGGCAATAGGGATAGGCTCCTGATAAAGACTGTGGTCAGGATTTCGGGTCATTTTACCAAAGATTCCAAACTGCGTATTACTTTCAACATTACCGAGAACCTGACTTTCTTTTAGAAAAGTGGCCCTCTTCTCGCCAGGATCGCCATCCTGACTTTTGGATATCGAGGTTACACTCGACTGAATGATATGTCCACTGCCAACAACAATCGGTGTGCCGGTATTCATATCGGTAATCACATGCCCTAGAGCTCCATAGACGTTTTGGTTCGGATCATAAAAGGTAAGGGTACCTACTCCTGCTGCGGAATCCCGTATATACAATCCCAGCCGCCACACCTTATCATTGCGGTCATATGCAGGCTTCAGCTTGGCGACCCGCTCCTTACCTCCACGTTTATAAGTAATGGAGAGATAAGCATCCGTTTTGCCCGCATGTTCCACAATTTTTGCTACCCTGGAGACTTCGTCCAGCTTCACTCCATCAATGGAGATCATCAAATCGCCTGGCTGCAATCCACAATTTTCACCGGGGGAGGTCTTGGTCTGCTGGGACACTTCTACAAGATGGTGTCCGACAATCAGCACACCTGCTGACTTGACTTTTACGCCAATGGTCTGCCCTCCAGGTATAACTTTGATCTTGCGGTCTATGTCACCACGTAGACCCTTTTGATTCACTTCTCCAGCAACTTCCTTTGCCGCATTATGGTCCATAATCAGCGGTGAGGCAGAGCTTCGGACCGTCCCCGTTACGCCTGATAAACTAAGAAAGAAGGCAAGTAAAAGGCCGGGCATTAACTTCCTGAGGTTCGGCTTCAATGGCTGTCACGCTCCCTTTAGCTTCTTTCGCTTGACGAAAAAGGTGGTCGCCAATTGCGTACCTATAAGATAACCTTGCCCCCAGGCTTTTATTACTGTCAATCATTGTCCCGACTAGCTTGCAGCACCCTTGCTGGCCTCCGCTAAATTAAGCATTTCCTGTGCATGGTGCAGCGTTTTTTCGGTAATTTCAACGCCTCCAAGCATTCGTGCCAACTCCACTACCCGGCCGTGGGTGGACAGGGATTCCACCTCAGTCATGGTTCTTCCGTCTTCAACCTTCTTACGTATTAAATACTGATGATCCGCCATACAGGCCACCTGCGGTAGATGGGTAATGGAGAACACCTGACAGGTTGAAGACAGCTTGTACAGCTTATCTGCGATGGACTGGGCAGCACGTCCGCTGACTCCCGTATCCACTTCATCAAAGATCAGAACCGGTATCGCATCATGTCTGGCAAAAATACTCTTCATTGCCAGCATCATCCGTGACAGTTCTCCTCCAGAGGCAATTTTGCTCAAAGGTCTTAAGGGCTCGCCCGGATTAGGGGAGATCATAAACTCTGCGCTGTCAATTCCTTGCCGCGTTAGGCGAATTCGTCGATTCTGATATTCAATGCCTCGAGGATCCTCCAGCGTTTCCAGATTAACCTTAAGGGAAGTTCGTTCCATCTGCAGATCTTTAAGCTCAATCTCCACTTGTCCCGCCAAATCTAGGGCACACTGGCGCCGAGCCTCACTGAGCTTATTCGCTGCTTCCATTAGAACACCCAGCAGTCCGTCACGCTTTGCCGTTAATTTTTCCAGATATTCATCTTTATTCTCTAATAAATCCGTTTCCCGATGAATTTGATCGTAATATTCCAAAATCTGCTCAACGCTATCTCCGTATTTCCGGCGCAGTCCCGAAATTAGATCCAGACGATTCCCAATCTCCTCTAGTCGTTCTGGATTGAATTCTATTTCATCACGGTAATCACGAAGCTGAAAAGCGGCATCCTCCAACTGATAATAGGAAGATTGCAGCTGTTCCAGTATAGGCTTCAATCCCTTTTCATCATATCGGACTGCATCTTCAAGCATAGAAATCACATTTCCTATAGATTCAATTCCTTGCTGATCGTAGAGAAGTTCGTAAGACCCTGATACGGAATCCATCATTTTCTCGCTGTGAGATAGTTTGACCCTTTCTTCCGAAAGTAATGCATCTTCTCCCGTTTTTAGTGAGGCCGCAGATATTTCCTCTAATTGAAAACGATATAAGTCAAGCATCTGATAGCCCTTTTGGCTAGATTCCTGCAGATCACGCAGCTCTTTTTCCACTTTAGCGAATTCAGAGTACTTCTCCTGATAGGCCGCTTTAAGGGGTCCGATCAAATTTTCCCCAAAGGTATCCAGTAGACTTAAATGCCGCTCCGCCTTTAAAAGATTCTGATGCTCATGTTGGCCGTGGATATTGACAAGCTGTTCTCCAATTTCGCGAAGCATGCTTAGATTTACCAGTTGGCCGTTTACACGAGAGGTGCTTTTCCCCTGTGCTGTCAGCTCGCGGCGAATAATTAAATGCTCTTCCTTTTGCGCACGAATTCCAAGGCGTTCCAGCGTCTCCCATACAGGATGACCCTCGGGGAGACTGAAAAGCGCTTCCATCTCTGCCTTCTCACAACCATAACGAATAGAATCCGCAGAGCCGCGGCCGCCGGCAATAAGTCCAAGGGCATCTATGACGATGGACTTACCTGCGCCTGTCTCCCCCGTAAGAACATGAAATCCAGGATAAAATACAACATCTACTGCTTCGACTACAGCAAGGTTACGGATTGATAACGTTTCTAACACGAATAAGGCACCTCCGAAAAGATGATAATCAGTATATAAGAAATTAGGATATGTAGCCCATAATTTGCGCAATTACATTCTTGCTGTCTTCCGGCTGACGGCAAATGATTAGAATCGTATCGTCACCGGAGATTGTACCCATGATTTGCGGCCAAGCAATATTATCAATAAGCGCAGCCACCGAATTTGCGGTTCCTGGCAGACATTTCATAACTACCAGATTGGCTGAAAAGTCGATTTGTACGAAATTATCCACCAAAACCCGCTTTAATTTCTGTGTTGGGTTATAACGTTGATCAGTTGGAAGTGAATATTTATACCTTCCGTCGTCCATAGGGACTTTTATTAGAAGAAGTTCTTTGATATCCCGAGACACTGTTGCCTGAGTCACCTGAAAACCGGAATTCCGCAGTTCTTCAACTAGCTCGTCCTGAGTTTCTATATCGTGGTGAGTTATGATCTCACGTATTTTGATGTGCCTTTGTCCCTTCATTAGTTGCCTCCCGTATTTAAAATTGCTTAGTCTGATTCACCATCGTCTTTACCAAGCTTAATCACACTAACTTTAGTTGAAGAAAGGTTCACGAATAATACTCCGCCACACTCCGGATAAAGCAGAAGGTAGGGAAGTAAAAAATCCCTAATCCCGCTTCCAGTCCTTTCTAATTGCTTCCGAGGTCTCTCTAGCATTACCAGATACAAAGTTCCATCATTAGCAGCAGCGACGTAATCAATATATAACCGGCTGTATAGTATCGAACCGTCAGCTGTAAAGGACAGTGGAATTCTGAGCTTGCCTCCGACAACTTCATAGCCGGCTGCCTCAAGCATGTCCAAAGCGGGGTGAGGAATAATTTCTTTGTTGATAGGAATGGTGTCCTTCATGAAAGAACGAGGAGAACTCTGCAGCCATATATAAACCCGGTACAAAACCCAAATCGACAACGCTACACTAATCAGCACCATTACTGCCCTGTCCGAGTTACCCGACATAACAATCACCTCGGTGATTTATTCGCGCTAACCCTTTCAATTCCTTCTTCCTTTAGCAAAAGAAACTTCATCGACTTGATGAATATTAGCTTGTCCAAATATCACAAACTCCCCATATCAGCAACAATTAAATATATCTTTAGAAACATTATATACTCCAGAAAGTAAACCTGCATTTTTCATGTTAATAGATGCAGGGTTTTCTTCCATTAAGAGATCAGTTTGAGACTAATTATCGTATGCTAGAATTCGGCTGTTGGCTGTTGTGATTGATTCCTTTCAAGCGTTGCCAGTGAAACCATTATCCACGGAACAAATTTACTCGACAGTTCACCCTTAGAATTGTGTATCCGGAATAAAAAAGCCTCCCCCGCCGGATTCTTCCACACCATATAATCCTCTATTCCCTTATCCCCGGTAGCCTGCAGATATAAATCTGCAAAACCCAGAGGATGCTCAAACAGTTCCCCGCTATGGTCGCTGGCCTTACCCATTGCGGAAAGCTCAGTTTGTCCCTGTTGCTTCAGAGCGGTGAGATCGTAACCGGATGGCAAGTGCTCAATTTCGGCATAATAGGCGGGGTCCTTAGTGAGTGATAAACGACCAGACTGTCCATCTAATGTGAAATCCTCAAAGACATACAGGGAATATCCATTACCTTGCTCAAGTGTACCTTCTTGCCCTGAGACCCCTCCCTCTTGTCCCCCGAATACTTGCGTTCTCGGACGTTCGGATGTCTGAGGATCAGTATAGTCCGGACTGGTGGACTCCTGCGCCGTGGCTGCGGGTGTAGCAGAAGATTCAGGAGTGGCTATAGTTTCAATAACGGGCATAGTCGCTGCAGTTGATGCTGTAGGCTCTGTCCCGTTTGCGTTTCCATTGTTACTGCATGCACCGAGAATTGAAGCGGACAGAAGAATGCTTATCGTTGTAGTAAACATTGTTTTTTTCATTAGGATACCTCCTCTGAATAATCTGTTATTACCCAAAATCCAACCTTGTCCTATCAACTAAAAGAAACTCATCGACCCGATGAGTTTCCATGAATAGAATTGACTTTGAAGGTAGATGAGGCTTCTTTTACAACGGACTCCGAGAGCGCAGAAATCTCTTCAAGGGCCGTTTCTGTCAGAGGAGCTACCAACTGTTGATCTCCGCTTTGATTCGGATCTTCCAAAGTCTCCAGTCTCCAGTGGACGAGAAATTCAATGTTGCCCTCTCCGCCGGTTATAGGTGAGAAAGTTAACCCTTTAAGCTGGTATCCTAGCTCAGCAGCCATAGTTAATACCTTCATCAAGACTTCTTTATGAATCGCTGAATCCCGTATCACTCCGGATTTACCGACCTTTTCACGGCCCGCTTCGAACTGAGGCTTAATTAGGGCTGCGATATCAGCAGGTCGTTGTAGCAAAGCCTTCAACGGAGGCAAAATAATCTTAAGGGAAATGAATGAAACATCAATACTGGCGAAGTCCGGGGCCGGACCGTCAATATCAGGAGGAGTCATGTAACGGAAGTTGGTGCGTTCCATCACGCGTACACGCTCATGATTACGAAGTGACCAGTCCAGTTGATTATAGCCTACATCTATAGCGTAAATGTAATTCGCGCCATTCTGCAGTGCACAATCCGTAAAACCGCCGGTCGAAGCTCCGATATCCAGCATGTTCCGTCCTTGTAGATCTATTCCGAAATGCCGGAGCGCTTTCTCAAGCTTCAATCCCCCCCGGCTAACATAAGGATGCACAGCGCCCTTAACCTTTAAAGTAGAGCTCCGCAGCACCTTCATTCCGGCCTTCTCGATCCGCTCTTCATTCGCCAATACAAGTCCAGCCATGATCGCTGCTTTGGCCTTTTCCCGACTATCATAAAATCCCTGCTCTACAAGCAGGACATCAATCCGTTCTTTAGGGTGTTCCATGGTCATCTCCTGAATGTTGATCTTTTAAACAAAACGGCCTTCCTCTTAAGCTTAAGAAGACGTTGTCGTTTTGCCGTAGGGGAAGGCACTTAATGCCTTCATAGACTTAATACGTCCGCACAACACCTCAACGCTCAGTCCTGTCAGCTGCCGCTGCTCTTTAATGGAACCATGTTCAACAAAAATGTCCGGCACACCCATAAGATGAACACGAGTTTCATACACTTCATGCTCAGCGAAAAATTCCAGAACAGCACTTCCCAGACTTCCCGCCTGACTCGCCTCTTCGATAACGATCATATTAGTTCCGGCATGAGCCAGATCAAGCAGCATGGTATCATCAAGGGGTTTCAGGAAGCGGGCATTAACCACTCCAACCTGAATTCCTTCACGCTTTAGAAGCTCCGCGGCTTCCTCAGCCAGTTGAACCATTGGACCGCAGGCTATAACCGCTATCTCATCTCCCGAACGAAGCCGCTCCCAGGAGCCGATAGGAATGTTATGCATTTCTTTATCGAGAACTACACCCGTTCCATTAATACGGGGATAACGGTATGCAATCGGTCCGTCATTATAATCAATTGCAGTCTTCATCATGTGACGCAGTTCATTCTCATCTTTAGGCATCATCAATACCATGTTCGGAATATGACGCATGAATGCTATATCATATACTCCCTGATGTGTCTCTCCATCAGCGCCTACAAAGCCTGCACGGTCGATAGCAAACATTACGTTAGCATTATGACGGCAAATATCATGTACGATCTGATCATAGGCGCGTTGCATAAAGGTAGAGTAAACCGCGAATACAGGCTTCATCCCTTCCATTGCCAGCGCAGCGCAAAGTGTCGCCGCATGCTGTTCCGCAATACCTACATCTATCATCCGATCTGGGAATTCCTTGGCGAACGGAAATAGGCCCGAACCGCCAGGCATCGCAGGAGTAACCGCGACAAGTCGTTTGTCTTCTCGTCCAAGCTCGATAAGGGTCTGACCAAAAACATCCGTATACATTGGATTGCCTACCGCTTTTAGTACTTGACCCGATTCAATCTTATAAGGTGTAATTCCATGCCATTTATAGGAATCTGCTTCCGCAGGTTGATAGCCCTTACCTTTTGTCGTAAGCACATGCACAAGAACAGGACCTGCTACATTATCCGCCTGATGGAAAGTATCGATCATCTTCTCCAGATCATGACCATCCACCGGACCTAGGTATGTAAATCCAAGCTCTTCAAAAAGCACACCGGGTACCATCATATATTTAAGACTGTCCTTCATTCGTTCAGCTGTCTTAGCTAAACGCCCCCCGATGGCCGGGATCTTTTTGAGCAGTCCCTCAACTTCATCTTTAGCACGCAAATAGTGACGGTCTGAACGAATTTTGCTCAAATAATTATGCATCGCCCCTACGTTAGGAGCAATAGACATCTCATTATCGTTCAAAATCACCATCAGTTTACGCTTCTCATGCCCGATATGGTTCAAGGCTTCAAAGGCCATACCGCCTGTAAGTGCACCGTCGCCAATGACGGCAATAACCTTGTTGTCCTCACCCTTCAAATCCCTGGCAACTGCCATACCCATGGCAGCAGACAGTGAAGTACTGCTGTGTCCTGCTTCCCAGACATCATGTTTGCTTTCCGAACGTTTAATAAACCCGCATAACCCGTCCTGCTTACGCAGGGAGTCAAAGCGGTCCATTCGGCCAGTCAATATTTTGTGAACGTACGCCTGATGGCCTACGTCATATATCATTTTGTCCCGTGGACTCTCATAACAGTAATGCAGGGCCAGCGTGAGCTCCACTACTCCTAGGTTAGATGCCAGATGGCCTCCGGTCACAGATAACTTCTCGATCAAAAACCGGCGGATCTCATCCGCAAGAGTAGTCAGTTCTTCGACCGACAGTGATTTCAGTTGCTCAGGATCTTTTAATTGTGGAAGCAGCACGTGTTTTCCCCGCTTTCCTTGATGTTGTAAAATATAGGTCTCATTATAACACAAACGAAACGGCTGTCGAAATGCAGCCGCTTCTGAAATTTTCTATAATTCTCTGTCGGAGGGGGTCAATGATCCCGTTTCATCAAGTATCCGGCAATTTCCAGCAATCGGGTACTGTCCGAAAACCCGCCTTCCGATACTGCTAACTTGGCTGTCTCCGTTAGGCGCTCAACCTCTTGACGTGAGGCCTCAAGGCCGATGAAATACGGATAGGTAACCTTCTCTTGCTTGAGATCACTGCCCGTCTTTTTGCCAAGCTTGCCTTCATCCCCGATAAGGTCAAGGATATCATCCTGAACTTGAAACGCCAGACCAATGTGAGTACCGAAGCTCCGTAAAGCCTCAAGCTGCTGTTCAGTGGCTCCAGCAATCCTTCCACCTGCAAGCAAGGAAAAGACGATTAGATCTCCCGTTTTGTGCAAATGGATATATTGCAGCCGTTCAAGCTCGGTAAGCCCCTGCTCACCTTCCATATCGGCAATCTGTCCTCCGACCATCCCCCGAGGACCTGCCATCTCCGCTAAGTCCTCCACTATTGAAAGCACACACTCCGCAGGGACACCAAAACGGCGGGAAGCTTGTACAATACTGTAAAAAGCATGCGTTAATAATGCATCCCCGGCAAGAATGGCCGTGGCTTCTCCGAATACTTTATGGTTTGTTAGCTTGCCCCTGCGGTAGTCATCATTATCCATAGCAGGCAGGTCATCATGAATCAGAGAGTAGGTATGAACCATCTCAATAGCTGATGCAACAGGCAATGCTGCCTCCCTCCGTCCCCCAAGTGCTTCACAAGCCGCAATGACAAGCAAGGGGCGAAGGCGCTTCCCTCCAGCCATAAGCGAATACTTCATGGCTTCCCGTAAATTCTGCGGCACTTCCCATTGTTCCGGGAAAAGCCCTTCTATTTCGGTGGTGACAAGCTCCGCTACCGCTGCAATATAATCCTCAAGTGGCTCTCGATAGGATTCCCCGGATCCACTTTGAAGTTCATGATTATAGCGATTCATCGTTGTCCCCTTCCAGCCGGGCACCGAACGGTTTTTTGCGCAGTTCTCCGTCCTCTAAGGCAATCATTTCAATCTTATGCTCCACTTCTTCAAGCTTACTGCCGCATAGCTGCGACAGCTTCATGCCCTGCTGAAAAAGATCTATGGCTTTCTCCAGGGGAACGTCACCGTGCTCAAGCTCCCGCACGATTTCTTCCAGCCGGTCCATTGCTCCCTCAAAATCCAGTTCCGGTTTCTTCGCCATCGCCTTTGGCCTCCTCCTTCATCCCCAGTACTTGGCAGTCAAGTTGCCCGTCGTTCAGCTTGATCACCACAAGATCACCTATTTGTACTTCTGTCATTGATTTAATAAGCTGCTGTTCACCTTCGTCATAGACAAGGCTGTAGCCTCTCGACATTACTTTGAGTGGGCTAAGCGCATCCAAGTGGCGCATTTCCGCCACATAACGGGATCGCTTCTCTTGCAGCCGTGCCTGCATAGCACTCACCAGCTCGCGACGCAGACTTTCAGTGCGTTTCCGGGCAGCAATAACCCCCTCGCGCGGCGTAAACCTCTGCAGGCTATGCTGCAGAACGGTTTGACGCTCGCGTGCGCGACTAACGCGCGTTGCCAAGGCGACGGCAAGCCGCCGCTGAAGCATGTCCAGCCGCTGTGAATGCTGAAGCAGATATCGGCGCGGGTTCACCAGCACCGGGGATCGCTGTAGGGAAGAGAGTCGCTCCCGGTTACGCTGAGCACGACGGAGCAGACTCTGGCGCAGACGGCGCTGCGTCTGCAGCAATTGAGCCGTCAGCTCGCCTACGTTAGGCACAGCCAGCTCTGCAGCGGCTGTTGGTGTTGCGGCCCTGAGGTCTGCAACAAAATCGGCGATCGTGAAGTCAGTCTCATGTCCTACGGCCGAAATCACAGGAATCTCCGACGCAGCAATCGCCCGGGCGACTCCTTCTTCGTTGAACGCCCACAGTTCCTCAAGCGACCCACCGCCACGTCCGACGATAAGTACATCCGCTTCCCCCATGGCGTTCAATTCTTGAATCGCCTTCACTACGGAAGGTCCGGCACCTTTTCCCTGTACAAGAACAGGATATAATACAACTGACGCTTGCGGAAAACGCCGCTTAAGTGTAATCATGATATCTCGTACCGCCGCACCTGTTGGAGAAGTAATTACCCCAATACAGCGCGGAAATCGAGGCAGGGGACGCTTACGATCCGCTGAGAACAACCCCTCAAGTTCAAGCTTGCTCTTCAATTGCTCATAAGCGAGATAAAGACTGCCTATGCCGTCAGGCTGCATATGTGTCGCATAGAATTGGTATTGCCCATCCCGTTCATATACAGTCACATTTCCGCGGGCAATTACCCGTGCGCCTTCCTTCGGGACAAAAGGCAATCTCTGGTTATGGGAGGAGAACATTATAGCCTTAATACGGCTGCTCTCATCTTTTAAAGTGAAGTACATATGTCCACTGCCATGATGCGTGAAATTCGAAATTTCACCCCGAATCCATACATCAGACAGTAAGGTGTCCGAATCCAGCTTCATTCGGATATAGCGGTTAAGTTCCTTAATCGAATAAACCTGACGCTCGGCTGCCATAAGCGTAACCTATTCCAAGCCACGGCGCCGTTTTGCCGCAATCAGCGTATTGCTCATGAGCATAGTTATAGTCATCGGACCCACACCGCCTGGAACAGGTGTAATATATCCGGCAACTTCTTTCGCGCTTTCATAATCCACATCTCCTGCAAGCTTGCCGTTATCCAGTCGGTTCATACCAACGTCGATTACGACAGCTCCCGGCTTCACAAAAGAGGCATCGATAAAGTTAGCACGGCCAATGGCTACTACCAGAATGTCCGCCTGAAGGCATAACTCAGCCATGTTTGCTGTGCGGGAATGGCACATGGTTACAGTAGCATTTTCTCTCTGAAGCAATAGGGAGACTGGCTTTCCTACAATATTGCTGCGTCCGATAACTACTGCGTGTTTGCCAGACAATCCCGTTCCGGTCCGTTTGATCAATTCAATAACCCCTGCCGGAGTACAAGGGAGCAGACTGTCATCACCAATAACAAGATTACCTACATTGACAGGATGAAAGCCATCCACATCCTTCTCCACAGCGATCGCATTAATAACCGCTTTCTCATCAATATGCTTAGGCAGCGGGAGCTGAACTAGAATCCCATCAATCTCGTTGCGGCTGTTCAAATCATCTATCATAGCGAGCAGTTCTTCCTGCGAAGTGGAAGCAGACAGTCTGTGCACCTCGGAATAGAAGCCTAAATTAACACAAGACTTCTCCTTATTCCGCACATATACCTGCGAAGCTGGATCTTCTCCTACCAGTACTACGGCAAGACCTGGCTGTGCACCACGTTCTGAGAGTAACGCAACCTCCCGGGCAATGTCGATACGAATTTCATCCGATACTTGTTTACCGCTGATGATTGCTGCTGTCATGACAGACTTCTCCCCTTTGTGTATAAGTGAATTAAGAATTGCTTTCTTTGATGGTATCGAGCTCTTGAATCATTTTACCTAGTACACCGTTTACGAACTTGCCGGAATCATCGGTCCCGAAATGCTTAGCCAGATCGATAGCCTCGTTGACAGCTACCTTCGCCGGCACATCATTGGCAAAGATCATTTCAAAGGTGGCCAAACGCAGAATTTGCCGATCTACCCGTGACAGACGACTCATTTGCCAGCCCTTCAAATAGTGCTCAAGAATATCATCAATGGCAACCTTATGCTCCCAGATTCCATTTACATGCTCGACTACATAATGCTTCAGTTGAATTTCGTCTGTAATCACAACTTCGGATTCGTTCTCATCAGAAGCTTCCTGGAGCAAAATTTCTACCGCCTCAGCACTCTCCACTTCGTTCATTTCCATCTGATACAAGCTTTGCACAATGATTTCTCTAGCTATACGTCTTTTCATGTATTTCCTCCTACAATTATTAGAACCATTATTCTAATTAAATTAATCTTATAGTCTTAGCTTGTCCTACATTGAGGCTTTCCACCAAGGGTCTTATATTAAAAAAACCGCGCCGTCTTTCTTCTTTGGGCTAACAAAATATAAACAACAAACTGCCCCGGAAGAAAGA
This sequence comes from Paenibacillus wynnii, assembly GCF_000757885.1. NCBI lineage: Bacteria > Bacillati > Bacillota > Bacilli > Caryophanales > Paenibacillaceae > Paenibacillus > Paenibacillus wynnii. The sequence continues at coordinate 2,036,214 of NZ_JQCR01000003.1, forward strand.
CTATCGCGGTTCACTTGAAAGGACGCCAACGGCCAGACAGCCACTGAACAAATTCCTGCCACTGAAACAGCGGAGCTTGCGCATGGTCTTTTCTTTTGCCGAGCGTATACCCTATGAACACAACCAGTGCAAAGAACAGCATATCCCAAAAACCACTTAATAGATAAATCAACCCGAGAAAGATACCGAAGGCCACTCCGGCAATTCTACCCCCGTGACTTCCCCATACTTCTTTCCAAGACATAAGGGAAACTCACCTCTATTCCACTCGACTTTTGAAGCTTGGAGATTGAGTAAGATTAGCAATATACACAGATACATCAGCTACAGGAATCCCTGTAGTCTCCTGCACAAAATCATGCACTTGACGCTGAACTTCGGTTGTAAGCAACGGCAGGGAATGCTCCCCATCGACTACAGCACGAATCATAATCTCAAGGCCGGCCTGGGAGACACGAATACGCGATTTCAGGTCTCGGATTCCCTTGACCTTACCGGCAGCCTTCAAACTGAGATTCTCAATCGTTTCCATGGAAATCTGTATATCCCCATATTCCGTCCGCTGATCCACAGAAGGCATGGAAGCCCGGTCACGGCGAAGGGAGATATAAAAGAATCGGATGCTGAGCAAGAAGAGAACAACAGCTACAGATATCGCAGCAATATACATGGTTGGTCCATCCTTGATCTTCAGATTCTCAGGAATGACGCCGCTTAATAGGAGGATGGCAATTACAGATAATATTCCGATACTTAAGCTGTAGATAAACAGCAGAAGTCTGTCCAAAATTTTCGCCAAGAGTCTCACAACCTCCTTAAATTAGAGTAAACCCTCGACTTTTCTGTCGGGGGTTTATTTTGAAGAGTGGGGACCTGTTATTTCACACGGAGATAAGCGTCTGTCTCTTCGATCTTGTCAGCATTTCTGAACTGAACGTCATGAATATGAACGTTCACTTCCACAACAGTCAAGCCTGTCATGGTCTCGATAGAACGCTTAACGTTACGTTGAATCTCTGCTGCTACCTCAGGAAGACGATTGCCGTATTCAATAATAACAGATACATCTACTGCAGCCTCACGTTGGCCAACCTCAACCTTAACACCTTTAGAGAGGTTCTTACGTCCAAGAAGCTCAACAATTCCTCCAGCGAAGCCTCCGCTCATTCCGGCAACGCCTTTAACTTCTACAGTCGCAAGACCTGCAATAATCTCAATCACTTCTGGTGCGATTTGGATCTCACCGATTTCCGTCCGTTCGTATTCTGTCGGCAATGTACTCATCTTAGACTCCACACCCTTCAACAAAAAGTTGTTCATGATTTCAAGCAGCGAAAGCACGTCTCTTATTAAACATACTATATCATTTGGAGAACTTTATGACAAACAAAGTGAAATTGACTTAAACTTCATATTCCTCGAGGAATTTAATGTCAAAGCTTCCGTCCAAAAATACAGGATGCTCCAATAATTTCTGATGGAACGGAATCGTTGTATGTATTCCCTCCACCGCGAATTCACCCAAAGCCCTTTTCATCTTCGCAATGGCTTCCTGACGTGTTGGAGCCCATACAATCAGCTTCGCAATCATGGAATCGTAGAACGGGGAGATTGTATAACCGGGATAAGCAGCACTGTCGACTCGAACACCAAGACCGCCCGGCGGCAGATAAAATCCTATTTTGCCCGGTGAAGGCATAAAGTTACGGTCAGGGTCTTCCGCATTAATGCGGCATTCCATAGACCAGCCATTAATCACAATGTCCTCTTGAGTGAAGGAAAGTGGATTCCCCTCTGCTACAGAGATCATTTCCTTAATCAAATCTACACCGGTTACCATTTCGGTTACCGGATGCTCCACTTGAATACGGGTGTTCATTTCCATGAAATAAAACTGTCCATCAGACCCCAGCAAAAATTCCAAGGTGCCTGCACCAGAATAGTTCACTGCTAAAGCTGCACGTACGGCTGCTTCACCCATGGCCTCCCGGGTTTCAGGTGTCAAAACGGAGCAAGGGGCTTCCTCAACAAGCTTCTGGCGGCGGCGTTGTACAGAGCAATCGCGTTCGCCCAAATGCACCACATTACCATGGTTATCGGCAATAATCTGAATCTCTACGTGCTTCATTCCCGTAAGGAATTTCTCCAGATATACGCCGGCATTGCCGAAGGCTTTCTGAGCTTCCTGTTGAGCGGCAGTAATTTGTTTCACCAAGGATTCTTCATCCTCGGCAATACGGATACCCTTACCACCGCCGCCTGCTGTAGCCTTAACAATAATAGGATAACCGATATCCCGGCCCAGCATAATGGCTTCTTCTACATCCTCAACAATTCCGTCAGAGCCTGGAATAATCGGAACGCCCGCCAGCTTCATAGTATCCTTAGCTACGGCTTTATCTCCCATACGGGTAATGGCTTCCGGTGAAGGACCAATAAAGATAATATTACAGGATCCGCAGATCTCTGCGAAATCGGCATTCTCAGCCAAAAAACCATAGCCGGGATGAATAGCATCACATTCCGTCAAGGTGGCTACACTCATAATATTTGTAAAGTTCAGATAACTGTCCTTGGACGAAGTCGGACCGATGCAGTAAGCTTCATCTGCCAGCCGGACATGCAGGGAGTCCCGGTCAGGTTCTGAATAAACCGCCACAGTGGATATGCCAAGCTCACGGCATGCCCTGATAATGCGGACCGCTATTTCGCCGCGGTTGGCGATCAGCACTTTTTGAATGTTCATGCGTTTCCTCCCAAAAGTTATGCATACTTCTCGTTCCCTATAAATGTTACTCTGGTTTCACCAAAAACAGCGGCTGGCCGTATTCTACCAGTTGGCCATTCTCAGCCAGCACGGAAACGATTTCACCTTTAATCTCAGCTTCCAGTTCATTCATAAGCTTCATCGCTTCAATAATACAAACCGTTGATTTCTCACTCACACGATCGCCAACACTTACGAAGGAAGGCAACTCAGGAGATGCAGCACTGTAAAACGTACCTACCATGGGAGATACGATCTTATGTAATGGGCCCTCTTCAGGCAAAGATGATGGTTGCGGTGTAACAGGAACCTCACTCACAGGATGTGCTGCTTGCTGCGGATTCAGCGGTTGGTGGGCAGGCGTAAAGGGATAGGCATAAGGAGTCACCTGAACTGCTGCACCTTCAGCTTCAGTGCGATCCGGTTTACGAATAGCCAGCTTCATACCTTCGCTTTCAATCTCCAACTCGTGCACGGAGGATGTTTGGTCCAGCAATTTAATCAATTCCTTAATTTCGCTTAACTTGAACATACTTTAGTTCACTCCTTCAGCTGTCTCGCGAAGCCACTCTTCTTACCAAAAAGAAGAAACCGCTTCGCCGTCCACAGAGGGACGGTATCCGTTTCTCGTAAAAATATAAGTAAAGTATATAGAAGCCCAGACTTTCTTATATTCCAAGATAACTTTATGTATTATATCACAATCGCTAGAAATGGAAAGAGCCCGGGATAACCCGAGCCCTTTCGTCATATTTCTCTGATTTCATCCGCTGATATTACTCGGATACGTATTGTACACTGATCTTGTCCTGAGTTACGCTCAACTCTTTCATTACTAGATCGATGATGCCTACCGCCTGCTTCACGTCCAGCTTGTCGCTGAGCACGACTACCTTGTAAGTATCATCCTTCTCTTCTTTAACGATAGCTTCGCCATATTTAAGCTGCAACTTCTCTTCAATACCCGTAATTTTGGATTCTTTTTCCTCTAGATTACGCAGTTGCTCTGATGCCATGGCATTATCCGCCGGTGTTTTATCCATATCATTGATCAGAGCAAGCAAATCGTTTTGATCTTTTAGATTTTTCTGTTCACGCTCATATAGGTAGTTGGTGAACATGCTGCTGGCAGAGACGCTTTGGGAAGCAACTTCATCCAGGATAGCAGCATCATCTTTAACCACTGGTTTGTCGGCAGAGGCAGAAGCGTCTTTGTCTTTTACTGCTGTATCCTTCACAGGATCTTTGGTAGTCTCAGAGGTTGCAGCGGCCTGTTCCGAGGCCAACGGGTCCTTAACTGCTGTGTCTGTGACTACGTCATCTTTAGAGCTATTCGTAGCTGTGTCTGTGGAAGTGTCTGTAGCAACAGCTCCCGAATCGGCAGCAGTGTCGGGATCAGTGACGACGTTACCGTCTTTCACCACTTCGTTAATAACTACACCGCCATCCCCTACCGATGGGAGTGTTGAACCCCCCGCATCCTTTACCTTCCCTTCAACCTGCATGGTTCCTGCTGTCTCAGTAGGTGCAGATACACCAGAATCCTCAGTAAATAAATAGTATGCCGAGAGAACTACCATTAAGCTAAGCATGGATACCAACCAGATTGTTTGTCTTTTACCGTTCATTGTGACTCCTCCTTTGTTTTACTTGCGCTTAACCACTCCGGGAAAATCTTGACTTTCCCTCATTCCTGTTTACGCGGTACTACGGATATACGGTAAACCGGAACATTCAAGCCTTTCTCCACCGCTTGTTCAATCAGGCCGCGGACCACTTTATTCTCGGCACCTTTAGCAACTACGAGCACTCCTCGCACCTGAGGTTTGATTCTCTTGGTAATAATAGGCGTTTCATCGCCGGATTGAGTATAAGTAACGATCTCGCCATCTCTTGTGTACTGCGTAGTATGTCGTTTTCCACCGTTGGCATCTGTTTCATCACTAAGCTCCTGAGAGTCATTCATATGCTTCTGAACAACAATTTCCTCCGTGGAATCTACTGTTACCATGATGTCTACGGTACCTACACCAACGATTTTCTCCAGGATCTCCTTCGTCCGATTCTCCATCGCAAGTTCGATACTGTCGAAGGAATTGGGAGCTGGAAGATCCCCTTGCTGCAACGCCGTTTGTGTGGTTTCACTGATCGGAGGTTCCCGGCCCGTATTCTCATTATCCAGTTTCTTTACATTAACGAAAGAATTAAACAGCATTATTGCTGCTCCGAGCAGACCCAGAATAATCAGCCAACGAAACGTTTGGCTTCTCTTTGGACTTCCAGACCCGCCTCCGGCCCACTGCTCCAGCTTTTTCAGCCATTTGCCCACTTTTCATCCCTCCTCCACAGCTTTGGTATGAACCCAACTTTATATTTTTATAGTTTAGCTGCGTCACCCTGGCTGCTCCGCACCTTAATTACTTCTGCATCCAAACCCCACCTTGTTTCGAGCAGCTTCGAAATAGCTTTTGCTTGCGCTTGATCCGCCTCATCAATGTAATCATCGGACTCCATTGCAGCACCCTTTGAAGTGACCTCTTCTGTTGTAGCAGTGTTAACTTCAATCTTTTTTACAGGGGTAATGACAATAGGCTCAGTGACGTCACTTCGTTCGACTGCTGCTATTGGCTCAGGCAATTGAACTGTAACCGATGTAATAGCAGGCACGGCTTCAGTACCGGGGCTTTCCGGTTCTTGCATGGCCAATGCCACGGTAACCTGAACTCCTTTTCCCCCTGTTTCCGATATAATTTGATCTTTCATCTGTCCGGCAATTTCGTTTGCAGCGATTTCCAGAGTATGCTTCTGCTGTCCCTGCGCCAGCTTTTGTCCGTCCGCCAGTATCTGCTGCAAGGTTCCCGCTCCTTGTCCTCCGCTTGAGAGAAGACCCTCCTGTGAGCTCTGCTGATCCATAGCAAGACTCAATTCTGAGATGGCATCCCCCTTTAGCAGCGAGACAATCGGACTAAGCATGGTGAGTAAAACAAGAAGACTAAGGACGAGTCTGGCATAACGCTCCATCGATTTGCTCGGAAGAAGCATTTCCACGAAGGAAGCCAGCAGTACGACAAGAATAATTTCTCTTAACCATCCGCCTAACCAGGTCATGAACCCCCTCCTTAAGCTCACCTCATCATGACGGTGACATTGCCGGCAGTCAGCATAATCGTGACGGCCAGAAAGAACATTAGTGAGACCGCAGCCAGGGCCGCGAACACGTAAATCATGCTTTTACCAATCGTCTGCAGGCAGGACACAATCGGTGTCTCACCCAGAGGCTGCATCACAGCCGCTGCAACATTATATATAAGGGCCAGGACCAATATTTTGATCGCCGGAAAAGCACACAGGAACAAAATAATGATAACGCCCGATAATCCGATGGCGTTCTTTACCAGCAGTGACGCGGAGATAACCGTATCCGTCGCATCCGCGAACATTTTGCCGACAACCGGAACAAAATTCCCTGTTATATACTTAGCGGCTCGGATGGTCACCCCATCGGTTACGGAGCTGGTGATCCCCTTCACAGAGATAACTCCCAGAAAAACAGTCAGCAATATGCCGAGTAAACCTACCCCTATGTTCCGCAGTAAATTGGCCAGATGCGTCAGCTTGTATTTATCCGACATCGAACTTACCAGATGCAATACTGCCGAGAAGAACAGAAGAGGGAATACAATGGTGTGAATCAAAGTGCCAACCGTATGAATCATAAAGACTATGAGCGGATGAGTGACTGAGACGGTCACAATATTGCCCATGGAAGCCAGCAGTGCGAATAGCAGTGGAATCATCGCCATCATGAAGTCAATCATTCGATCAATAGCATCTTTCGCATAACCTATAGCAATGTTGAAGCTGTTAACGGCGATAACTAATACCACCATGTAACAAAGGGTATAAGCCACCTTGCTGACGGTTTGCCGTTCAAAGGCGGTTTGAAGGGTCTCCAAAATCATGCTGAGCACACTGATCATCACAATGGTCACAAGCAGCTTGCCGTTATACAAAACTTCATGCCACATGTAAGCGCCGAGACTGGAGAGTACACTTTTTAGACTAAGACCGTCATCACCTGGCACCAGCATGTCCATAAGCGAGGGAGTAGCTCCATCCGGAAAAAAACCGCCGTAATCCTTCATTAGCTGATCCCAGTACTTTTCCACGCCATCTTTTGGCAGATCCTCAATCTGCCCTCTCACCCATCCGTCAACAGGGGAACTTGAGGGATTACCAGCAGGAGAAGAGGAGCCGTAGGCCGTACCTATAAACCAAGGGAACAGTGAGCAGCAGAGCAGCAGAAGCAGCACCAGCACTATTTTTGGGGGTCGGAAATGTTGACGTACAAGCATGATTTCTCCTCCCGGTTCACTTAGGTGGGGGACTACTTCACTTACGCAGGCAGCAGCTTCATCACTGTTTCGATGATAATACTGATAATGGGCACGGCGAGAACCATAATGAGCACCTTTCCGGCCAACTCTATCTTGGAAGCGATTGAATCCTGACCTGCATCCCTTACAACCTGTGCACCAAATTCGGCAATATAGGAAATCCCTATAATTTTAAATACCGTCTTCAGATAAATCATTTCCATTCCCGAGGACTCCGCTACCCGCTCCAGAGTGCTCAGGATCATCCCAATCTTGCCGATCAGGAACAGGAAGATCAGAATGCCTGTAGCCGTTGCGAGCAAAAAAGCGAACATTGGTTTTTGTTCCTTCAGAACGAGAATTAGAATGGTCGACAGCAGCCCGATTCCAACGACTTGAATGATTTCCATAATGCGCCTACTGAAAAAGGAAAATCGTTTTTATTTCCTGAAGCAGTCCATCCAGCATGCGAATCACCATAAATAATACGACTACGAATCCTATAAGAGTGACCCAGTGGGCGATATCTTCTTTCCCCATCTGCTTCAGCACCGTATGTATCATGGCGATAATGATGCCGATGCCCGCAACTTGGAAAATCGTATTGACTTCAATATTCATTCCTGGCACCTCGCTAAAAGATCAAAATGACAATCAATACTCCAAGCAGCAGCCCCAGGCTTTTGCTCATTTTTTCATATTTGCCCTGCTCATCTCTGGCCGCCAGCTCCTCCTGATTCAGTTGCTGCAAAGCCAGCGTGATATGAGTGGTCTGGTTAGACCTGTCACTGGTCCCGAGCGTACAGCTCAGCTGCCGGATAATCTCCTTCTCCGAAGCGTTCATGGCTGTGTTCTTCCAATGCATCTCCATAGCTTTATCGATTGCATCCTGAGCACTTCTATTATTAGGGGGACTCATTTCATCAGCAGCCGTAACAAAAAAGTGTTGAAGCGGCCCTCTGGCTTGAGCTCCTATTCTCCGAAGAGCTTCCGGCAATGGTGTAAAGCCGTACCTAATTTCAGTCTCCAGGCGCTGAAGCGCTGCTATTAAGCTGCGTATTTGCCGGGGCCTGTCAGCATATAGCCGAGCACGCTGAAGACCTGCCAGCGTGCCCGCCAGTACGATCATTACAGCTCCAAACAGCTTAAGCATAGGCATCACCACCCCGTCTCTCTTCCTGTGAAATGGTCAGCCTTCGATTCTGGTTATCCAGAATTCGAAAGGACATTCCTGACTCCGAACGATGTAAGATCACATATCGTTCGAACATCCTGTGTTCTAGCAATCCTCCCAGACCGGGTCTGCGGATCAGCTCGGACACTTCTTTGCCATGTGCCGTAGCCAACACAGAAATTCCGGCGTGAAGGGCTTCAGTGACTGCCTCTGCGTCCTCCGGACGACCGATTTCATCGGCCACCAGCACATCGGGAGATAAAGAACGAATCATCATCATCATCCCTTCTGCCTTGGGGCAGCCATCCAATATATCTGTCCGTGGCCCCACGTCAAAGCTGGGAATCCCTCGCCTGCTGCCTGCAATCTCAGAGCGTTCATCTACTATGCCAACCTTAAGTCCTGGACGGCTTCCCTGCCTCCCTGAGGAAATCTGCCGTGCCAAGTCACGGAGAAGGGTTGTTTTACCATGCTGAGGTGGTGAAAGGATTAGTGTATGAAGAACCCTCTGCCGGCTTCTATCGAACAAATACGGCAGGATAGCGTCGGCTGCACCCGGCACTGCACGGGCAATTCGTACATTGAAGCCGGTGATGTCACGTAGATGCTCAACACCGCCGCCGCTGAGTACAGTCCGCCCGGCAAGTCCAATTCTGTGACCCCCGGGAATGGTAATGAAGCCTTTACGCAATTCTTCCTCCATTGTGTAGAGTGAATGATTACTGATGAGATCCAGAAGACGGTGACTGTCCTCACGATCCGGCTTATAAGCTTCCTCAGGGTTCAGTGTCAACGTGCCATTCCCGGTAAGAAAATGATATTTTCCGGAATAATTGATTTCCAGAGGCCTTCCTTCCCGAACCCGGATTTCCTCAACCGTCATTAGGTTAGGGAGAGGCAAACGCTCAAGCAACGCTCGTACTTTTTCAGGAAACAACAGAAGCCATTCGTTAACCATACAAGGTACCCCCAAGTTGTCCTCTACTTCATCGCTTTATTCCATATTTATGCTTGTACGTGTCTTTTATGCCCTATAATCTATCATTTTTTCAGAATACCTATTAAGAGACACGCTACTCCGCAGGCTACCCAGCCCATCTTGCCCCAAGACAATTGCTGCGCCATCCCCGTCAACCCTATAGCTGTCGTTGTTATCAGAATAGTCGGCCCTACCAATGCCAGCGTCGAATTGATAACCAATGCCTTGTCCACCTGATTTAATCGAAGCATAAAAAGTGCAGCAGTGATTTCCAAACTCCCTGACAGCAGACGAAGGATAGCCATCCAACTCACGTACTTGTCCAAGTACACTCAACTCCTTTGGATATTTGTAACAATCTCTTTACCTATGCCCGACTCTTTCTTTTTCCGGCTATTATCCATGGATATGCAGGACTGTCCCACTTTAGACAGGGAGAAATGGCTAACCCAAAAACAATAGAAGTGTGAAAGATATCATAGTTATCATTCTCATAAAAAAATATCATCGGTATGATAAAATTATTTTTACAGAAAACTATTCATTACACGACTTTAAGACACAAGACAAAGAGGGGTTTTAGGTAATGCATATTCGAAATTATGGGGTTCCTTTTCCTACGGGGACTGTAATGAGGCGAGTTCGGGAAGTAGTTATTATCATTTTATCTGCCTTGCTGGTAGCCATTGGTTTGCGTCTGTTTCTTATTCCTCATCAATTATTAAGCGGTGGAGTAGCGGGGACAGCCTCAGTTATCGGTTATTTAACAAATCCTAAGTACATTTCATTGTATTATTTTGGCATCAACCTGCCGATTCTTATATGGGGTTTTGTTGTGGTAGGCAAAAAGTACATATGTCTTAGCATGCTGTCGGTTGTTTCTACTACATGGTTCTTAACAATTATCCCTCTTGGAAATGTTACAAAGGACCCCATTCTGGCCAGTATCTTCGGCGGGGTTATCATCGCAGGCGGGATAGGATTTTCTCTGCGTGCCGGGGGCTCGTCAGGGGGCTTTGATATTCTGGGCTCCATTATTACACGCAAACGCGACATCCCAATGGGGAGTGTATTGTTCGTAATGGATGGTCTAGTCATTCTTAGTCTAGGCTTCTTCAAAAGCTGGGATTCCGCCTTGTACGCGATGCTGTGTATCTTTGTAAAAAGCAGGATTGTAGATATGATCCACATTCGGCATGTGAAATTAACTTGTTTTATTGTTACAAAAGAGCGTGACCGCATGCTTAGCCAGTTGAAGTTATTGCCGCATGGGGTAACTGTTGTAAATGCAGAGGGCGGGTACAGTCACGAGGGGAATACGATGCTTATGACAGTCACCACAAGATACGAGCTGGCCGATTTAAGAAAAACGATCCTTGAGACCGATCCGAAATCCTTCGTCAATATCCTTGAAACTGTTGAAATCGTGGGCAGGTTTAGAAGGCAGGGGTAGGGCAGTTAGCGGTTCCTTTATGTAAGACCAACGTTGACCTTGCTGAGGACGCTCCGCGAACGGACCGTTGTTACAATCGCTGTGGTCTCCAGATTTTTTTCATTCCCCTTAGCGGTGAAAATCCGGAGACCAAGGCGACCGCTTACGCTTTTTCACAATCGTTCCGTCCACTCCGCTGTTTAAGCTGGAAAAGTTACTACATTCATAAACAAACGCAGAGTAGCGATTCTCCCGTTATTGGAGAATCGCTACTTTGCATTTTTGGCCTACTACGTCTTACTTCAGCACGTTATGGGTAAGTGAAAGCCACCCGACCTCAAGCGTCACTTTCTCCATGCCGCGGAGCAGAAATTACCCGATGCCCCGGTGGTTCTATGAACGCACTTTCCAGTTCTGTTATTCGGCACACGGCGAAGGCGTAACCTTCCTCACTTCGTAGAATTTTTCGCGCTTAATTCTGGCACTACAATCGTTCCATACTGACGACCATTTCCCAATATCCTGCCCGCTTTTGTACAACGTCCTTCAGTGGGCAACCCTCGCATCTTGGCTGCGGTGATGACGTTTTCTTATTTCATATCCAATCGCTAAGCTTTACTTGCTTTCTTTGCGTAAATGCAATGTTTTGTCCAGTTGGGCACGGCCACGTATCCTCGACTTCGTCGTGCCTCCAGTTCTCAATCTTTCCGCATTGTCTTTCCAGGCTTTACTTTAACCATTTCGCATGTGGTGTTGCTGAAGTTATTCCTGTCGTCAAGCTGCTTTTGGTACTACTCATATTTCAGCAATCTTGATAATAGTCTTTTTGAAGCTTCCGCACTGCTTTCTTAAGGGGTTTGGCTTTGGGTTCTCTAATAGCTGGGTTTCAAGTTTCTGTGACACTTGTTCAAATTTCTCGCTGCTTAACTCGGTAGACTCCCAGAGTTTAGTGAGGTCTCTTCCGAGGTATTCGTGTTCTTCTTGGTTCTCTGCCGCTTCGATGTTTGCGAACAAGGCAAAATTGAAGAACAAAGGTAAATACGGTTTAGAGAATGTAATTTATTCGCTCGGAACGAAAATGGTTAATGGTACCGAGATCCGGGCGCTGCCGACCAGCTCACATGAAAGGGATACTCTCGCATTAAAGCTTTGGCAATTTGTCTTGAGGAATAGAGGCGTTGGGTGTAGGCATAGATAATAATTTTGGTGAGCATTTCAGGGTGATAACTGTCGCGGCAGCTGCCAGATTCATTTGCAAGCAAAGTTAGTGGTACTTCCATTTACCAAAAGGGGCGATTTCTTTTTTGTAGTTTTTAAGAGATCTGTAGACACTTTTTCCGCGAAGACAGCGGAGAGGACGGACTGATTGTGGAAAAGCGGCAGCGTTCGCCCGAAAGTTTTCTGAAGGAAAACTAGCTTCGAAAGCATAAGCTGTCTCCGGATTTTCACCGCTAAGGAGAATGAAAAAAATCTGGAGACCACAGCGATTGTAACAACAGTTCGTACGCGGAGCGTCCTCACAAGCACATCTGTTTATCCAACTTCAAAAACAAGGGCTGCCCCAAGAAACCATTTCATGGCTTTTGGGACAACCCCTGTCTTTTTTACGTTTTTTCACCGATTAGCTAGTTTTTAACGCCGATCCTGGGGCCCGCCGACAAAAGCCTGCTCTACAGTATCCAGATTGTAGGCAGTGTGCAGCGCTTGGATGATGCTTTGAAGATTGCCGGCTTCAATGACACAGGATACTTTTATTTCTGAAGTACTAACCATTTTGATGCTTACGCCCTCTTTAGAAAGAACATCGAACATTTGAGCCGCAACACCCGGATGACTGACCATTCCTGCACCCACAATAGATACCTTGATTAGGTTGTCCTCGGAGGTGACTTCACGGAAAGGTAGCTCTGCATGGAGCTGTTGAATAACTGCTTTCGCCCGCTCCAGATCATTGAGTCCTACGGTAAAGGAGAAATCGGCTTTGTCATTCAAAACTCCGCTTTGGACGATAATATCTACGTCAATCTCTTCTTGGGCCAGCTTGCCAAAGACCTGTGCCAGAACACCTGGAACATCAGGTACTCCCAAAATACTGATTCGGGCCACATTCTTGTCATATGCAATACCGCTTACGATTACCCCTTGCTCCATGCTTGCTTCCTCCTTCACAACAGTACCTTCATTATGGTTAAAGCTAGATCTGACGACCAGCTTCACTTGGTGACGTTTGGCATACTCTACCGCACGGGGATGCAGTACAGCAGCGCCCAAATTAGCGAGTTCAAGCATTTCATCATAGGAGATTTCCTTCAGCTTTCGTGCAGACTTCACAATACGCGGATCGGTAGAGTATATACCGTCAACGTCTGTATAAATTTCGCACACATCCGCTTTGATCGCTGCAGCCAACGCGACAGCTGTTGTATCGGAGCCTCCGCGTCCCAATGTAGTGATCTCGCCTTCCAAAGTCATTCCCTGAAAACCAGCGACAATAACAATTTGTTCCCGTTCGAGAGATTCAAGCACACGCCGTGGGACAATCTCGTTAATGCGAGCCCGTCCGTGAGTTTCATCCGTACGGAAACCAGCCTGCCAGCCCGTATAGGATACGGCATTACGGCCAATCCCATGAAGAGCTATAGACAAGAGGGCAACAGATATTTGTTCTCCAGTTGTCAGCAGCATATCCATTTCGCGGGCGGGCGGTTGCCCGTTAAGCTGATTGGCCTGGTCGATCAATTCATCCGTAGTATCCCCCATGGCGGATACAACGACAACGCAGCGATGCCCTTCGTCCTGTTTCTCTGCGATGCGTTTGGCGACGCGCTTCATTCGTTCTGTGTCGCCGACGGAGCTGCCTCCGAATTTCATGACATAAAGTGACAAAGTCCTTCTCACTCCTAACCTAGGTCTGTGTAGTGTATTTCTATCGGTTTCCCGCTTTAAACCAGTATAATACGAAAATACCGCTTGGGATATTGAATTTATGAAAATTTTTGTTACAGATACGGGATTTTGAATTCATCCCAAAGCCAAAAGCCCCCTCCGCAAGCAGCGGGGAGGCTAATAAACGCAGCATCTTAGCTCTACGCGCGGGAGATATATTTACCTTCGCGTGTATCAATCAGCAGAACATCATCTTCATTAATGAACAGAGGAACCTGCACGTTCAGACCGGTTTCGACTTTTGCAAATTTAGTTGCGCCTTGTGCTGTGTTACCTTTGATACCAGGCTCGGTTTCTACAACCTTCAGTTCAACACTGGTAGGTAAGTTAACTCCAAGAATTTCATTTTGATAGCTAACGATTTTCACGTCCATGTTTTCTTTCAAGAAGTTCAATTCCCACTCTAACTGCTTAGCATCCAGTGTGAATTGATCATAAGTTTCGTTATCCATAAACACGTGCTCTTGGGCACTTGCATACAAATATTGAACCGCACGGTTCTCAATAATTGCCCGTCCGATAGTTTCGCCTGCGCGGAACGTACGCTCCACAGTGTTCCCGTTACGCAGGTTTTTAAGCTTGGAGCGAACAAATGCTGCGCCTTTACCTGGTTTTACATGCTGAAAGTCTAGAACTGTAAAAATATCTCCGTCTACCTCTACGGTTAATCCTGTTTTGAAATCGTTAACTGAAATCACTAAAAAACGCCTCCTGAGAAAAAATAAATTTGTGCCTTTATAAGTAAATATAAACGATGCGAGGGAATTGTTACAGTACTGTATAGTTTTTGGATGAATGGGTGAGCAATGAAATACCGCTCTCTGTAACCACTACATCATCTTCTATTCGTACGCCGCCAATTCCAGGCAGATAAATCCCCGGCTCCACGGTCACAACCATACCAGGCTGCAAGATATCATCGCTCAGTTTGGATAGACGCGGCCATTCATGAACCTCCATGCCCAATCCATGTCCGGTACTGTGTCCGAATTGATCCCCATAACCGTAACGGGTTATAATATCACGCGCCAACGCGTCACATTCCCTTCCGGTCATCCCGGGCTTGATATGTGCCAAGGCATGCAGCTGAGCCTCCAGTACGATATCATAAATCTCCTTCAGCTTAGGATTCGGAGTACCTAGCGCCACCGTCCGGGTAAGATCTGAGCAATACCCGTCAAGCAATGCACCGAAATCGAAAGTCACGAATTCATCGCCGAGAATCACACGGCTGCTCGCTACTCCATGCGGCATAGCTGAGCGCTCACCGGATGCCACAATCGTGTCGAAGGAAGAAGAGGTCGCGCCATGTGTGCGCATGTAAAACTCCATCTCAAGATCCACATCACGCTCGGTCATACCCGGCTTCAATACGTTCAGAATATGATGGAAGGTGTCGTCCGCCAAATCAGCAGCCCGTCCCATAACAGCCAGTTCCTCTGCATCCTTAATCATACGCAGATCCTCTACTGCTTTGGAGACTGGCACCAGTTCAGCAGGTTTCAGAGCTTCTGCGTAGGCAGTATAAGCGCTGAAAGTAACATCATCCTGCTCGAATCCCACACGGACTTTTCCGCCTGAAGGTAAAAGCTCCCGCACCGTATCAATGAATTTTGGTCCATGCTCTACAATGGTAAGTCCCGCCGCCTGTTCTGCAGCTTGAGTCCTATACCTGAAGTCCGTTAATAAATAACTTTCCTCAGCCGTAATCAGCACATAACCGGACGAACCGGTAAACCCGCTTAAATATCGGCGGTTAATACCGCTGGTTATTAACATCGCATCCAATCCGCGAGCCTGCAAAACCTTACGCAGCTTGGAGACACGATTGTTTCCCATATTCATTCTCCTCTCGAAATAGCCACATTGTATTTTAACATAGGGCTATGCCATTGAGAAGTAATTTCGCGCGTCAGGCTACACTTATCCTTTCTTCACGTCTTCTCTCGTCGGTATACTCAATGGTGATCGTATAGCCAATAAATAAGCCCCATAGCAAAAATATGCAAAATTCAGTAATTACTGTATTCCACGGCAGTTTGAAAGGCCCCTGCTGCAGAAACATCCATGACCCCGCCAGAAAAAGAGCGGACCACCATAACACTCCATAAATCATACCCGGCCAAGGTCCCTTGAGCTTACGTAGAATCAATACATACAGTAGGGATGCAATCACTGAAAAAACGATAAACAATAAATAGCCAATCAAATGCCCTTCCGGCTTGACTAGAAAATCATGTTTAAAAAAAGGTTCTGCTAAAAAGCCGGGAACCACCTTTGTAAAATGCATTGCGTAGAATAACCATCGCATTGCCCCCCAAATCAATCCGGCAAAAAAACCTAACTCCATAGCAAATAGCCAAGGATTTGTATGCTCCGACCTTTGTTGGTGTGATTTACTCATTTTAAGCACGCCCCACTTTCTTCATATATTAGGAACATTTCCACAGTTCTCTCCTTATAGACTAGTATGCACAGCAAAAGGCGATCCAACTAGTAATGTCGTAGAAAATTAGTTACAATGGTTTATATACAAAAACATAATAAATAAATTACGAGAAGGTGAATTGGTTGTCCCAGAAATCTCCAAGTTACGGCGGGCAAGCTGTCATAGAAGGTGTTATGTTCGGCGGCAAGCATATTAACGTAACAGCCGTACGGCGGAAGAATCAGGAAATTACATTTTTGGAGGTGCCGAAGAGCGATAAGAGCTGGGTTATTAAACTGCGCAGGATACCGCTGCTTCGCGGCCTTGTCAGTATTATAGATTCCAGCGCTAAAGGCTCCAAGCATCTGAACTATTCAGCGGAAGCCTTCGCCGAAGACGAGGTTCCGCCTGAAGAAACGGCGAAACCGAAGAAAAAGGATGAAGGCTGGAGCCTGGGAATGATGCTCGGTGTTGCAGTCATGGGTATATTATCCTTTATATTTGGAAAACTTATCTTTACGCTTGTCCCAGTCCTTGTCGAGGATTTTCTATTCAAAAAAGCATTCGATAACTATGTTTTGCACAATTTGGTGGAAGGTGCAATTAAGCTGATCCTGTTGCTTGTTTACCTTTGGGCGATTACCCTTACTCCAGTTGTGAAACGGTTGTTCCAGTATCACGGTGCAGAACACAAGGTCATCAGCGCTTTTGAAGCGGGAGAAGAACTAACGGTACGAAATGTACAAAAGTACAGTCGCCTGCATTATCGTTGCGGCAGCAGCTTTATGATGTTGACCATTATCTTGGGAGTTATCATTTACTCTCTTGTCCCGTGGGATACGTTGTGGGAGCGGGTAATGCAGCGGGTTATCTTGCTACCGTTAGTAATCGGGGTATCCTTTGAAGTACTGAAGGGTACTAATGCAGTGAAGAATGTACCAGGCTTGAAGTACCTTGGCTATCCAGGATTATGGCTTCAGCTTTTGACCACCAAAGAGCCAAAGGATGATCAAGTAGAAGTATCCATCGCTTCCTTTAACCGCATGCGGGAATTGGATGCAGCTATTGAAGCAAGAGGTTATGCAGAAGTAAATGTACCTGGAGGCATTTTGGACCCTGCGAAAGGATGAGTGGCCTATGATCAGGCATGCTTTGATTTTTTGGAGTGCAGTGCTGCTCGCGGTAATTGGGCTTGTAGATGGATTCGTGAGGTACGGTTTCAGCTCACTGACACGTTTAATAATCCCCCTAGTATTGTGTGCTGTTCTTTATCTGCTCTATAAATATCCACCTCGACGTATGAATAACAACAGTAGATCAAAAACTAAGGTTAAAGCTTCTCCAAAAACAATGGCGAAGGTAGCCGGTTTACGTAAGTCCCACACTTCGGGCGGCAAGCGCAAAAGCTATCCGTTTCAAGTCATTGAAGGAAGCAAAGGCAAAAACGATGATCAACTTCCCAAATATCACTAGGCAACTTTAAAAGGCATCTACCGTCATTAGTGAACCGGTAGATGCCTTTTTTTGATATCAATAATAGCTCACCTTTTAGGTCTCCACTCACGGAAAAATGTTTGCCCTGCCTTGAACCCGGATGCATACAGCTCATCACTTTGGAGCTTTGTAACTTCAAATTGGGTAGTACCGATGCCTAACGTGGGGATTTTCACCGTTCGTACAAATTTCTCCTGCTCGATATACCGTTCATCGTGAGCGGACAACATGGTTCCGACCATTGCCTGAAGCATAGTGACCGGGCCGGTGATCCGATAGGGCTGCGGATCTGTTTTGCCGATCATTTGAAAGCCTACCGTGGGGACGGGGATCTTCTTACGATTCTCATGTTCATCAAACAACCACATTGGAAAATTGCTTAGTAAACCTCCATCCACTGTATATACAAATTGTTCAGGAAAAGATTTACCCTTTGCAAATTCTCCATTTAAACGCAGTAACACGGGATCAAAAAAGTAGGGGATACTGCAGCTCATTCTAACGGCTTTGGCAACTTCAAATTGGTCAGGGGATATTCCGTACTCCTTCAGTCCTTCCGGCAGCACCACAATTCTGCCGTTTGTAATATCCGAAGCGATAATAGACAGTTTACCTGAAGGCAGATCACGAAAGGTAACAATTCCACGTTGCCGCAGAATACCGCGTACCCACGATTCCAACGCCTCGCCGGAGTACAATCCCTTTTTCAACATCACACGCAGTGCAGGCCCTACAATCGGGGTATTGTACAGGGGTGCTCTTTTTAGAAAAGAGGTAAAAGAGGTTCCGCGAATAATCACGCTCATCTCTTCCCCTGTATAACCGGCTGCCAGCATTGCGGATACTATAGACCCGGAGGATGTGCCTGCAACTCTTTGGAAGGAGACTCCGGCTTGTTCCGCTGCCTGCACCGCTCCGGCCAACGAAATCCCCTTAACCCCACCACCTTCAAATACAGCATTGATCTCCATGCAGAAATCCCCCGCTCCCATTGATTCTACTGCTTATCTATGAGCACGGAGGATGTTTAATGACTGGTTATTAAATTACATTTCGTTTGAAGAATAAGGTCAGTAATCCCGCTAGTCCGAATGGATCTCTTGCCGTAATATCATTTGCTCTGAACATAATACTACCTTCAACTTCATCATACAGATCGTTATATTCTAATTGATTGATGATTTGCATCCCGCTTTGCCACTCCGGGCTTTTATCAGTTCCTACCTTATAAGAGGCCATACCAATATACAACTTCACACCGCTGTTGCGAACTTCCTTTACCCACCAATCCACCAACTTATCATAACGTGCAGTCTCGAAAGACAAGCTCCAGTAGATCTGCGGGGCGACATAATCGATCCAGCCTTGAGAAATCCATGTTCTAACATCAGCATACATGCTGTCATACGCGGTAACGCCTGCTTTCGTATCAGAACCTGTACTGTCCATTTTTATGTTTCTCCATACTCCAAACGGACTGATACCATAGGACAAGGATGGCTTAACAGCATGAATCTGGTTGCCTAGATTACGGACAAAATCATTAATGTTATCTCGGCGCCAGTTGTCTTTAGTGGGAATAGAATTTATGTTATAAGACTTGTAAGCCTCATCGTCAGCGAACGCTACACCCGAGGGATAAAAATAATCATCCAGATGCACACCGTCTATTTTGTAGCCTTTGACAACTTCCATTACTGTATCAATAATTTGTTGCCGCGCTTCTGGAATGCCGGGATTAATATATAACTTACCGCCCGCGTTCACAATCCATTCCGGATGGGCTTTGGCGACGTGGCTGCTTGCCAAAGAAGCTGTAGAAGAATCTGTCGTTGCTCGAAAAGGGTTGAACCAGGCGTGAATTTGCATCCCTCGCTCATGTGCTGCCTCAACCATATAATCAAGCGGATCATATCCGGGATCTTTCCCCTGTGTACCCGTCAGCACTTTAGACCAAGGTACAATCGTTGAAGGGTACAGACTGTCACCAGAAGGTCGAACCTGCACGAATACAGCATTGAATCCTACTGACTTCAGCTTATCCAACAAACTGTCAAACTCCGCTTTCTGTTTATCTATCTTCCCTGCCGAGGACACCGAAGGCCAGTCCAGATTATAGACTGTAGATATCCAGGCTCCCTTCATAGCCTTTCCAGTCTTCGTTCCGGGAAGGGTCGGAAGGTTTGGTTTGGGTGGAGCAGGCACAGTCGGTACAGTGGGCTGAGTAGGTGTGACCGGATCTATAACCTGCGGCGGTTCCGCATTAGAGAATAAAGAGATGTGCTTTGCCGCCTGATTCCATACTACCTGGAGCCCTAGCTGCTCCCCTACGAAGCGAAGTGGTACCATGATCCGCCCTTGCTTAATCTGTACAGAAGTGTCCAGAACAACTGAAGAACCATTAACGAGCGCCGTTTTTTTGCCATTTACCAACTTAAGAACGGTTTGATCTTGAGTAATAGTTACGGTCTTGGTTGCTTGATCCCATCTAACACCAGCACCGAGACCCTGACTAATGATCCCCAGTGGAACCATAGTAACATTAGAAGTTGTAATATAAGGGTTAACATCGCCCGTTAATGCTCTTCCATCCAATTCAATCGTTATTACAGCAGTAGCTGCACGGGCACCGGATGATATAAGGGGCAAGCACAATACGATCAGCAGTAGTCCTACTATCCATTTACGGTAATTCATTATTTCCTCCCCATTTAAATAAATATAACAAAAAAACGGCATCATCCTAAAAAGGACAATACCGTTTTGACGTAAAAAATGGTAAAAGGTTGCGCTGAAGCCGCGGATTTAAGTATCGCTGACCAATTCAAGATGAATATCATATAAAGTCTGGAGACGCGCCTCGTCACGACGGAAATATTCTACCAGGGTTTCTATACGTGTAATGGAATCCCAGCTCAAGTGATGCTCGATTCCTTCTACATCTCTATAAATATTCTCCTGCTGCACCCCGATCAGACCAAGGAATTCCTCCAACAGTTGATGACGGTCAACAAGACGTTTTCCTACTTTTTTACCTTTGGTGGTTAGGACAAGCCCACGATATTTCTCATAGATGAGATATTCGTCCTTATCCAGTTTTTGGATCATCTTGGTCACAGAGGAGGGGTGTACTTCCAGTCCCTCGGCAATATCCGAGACCCGCGCATAACCTTTCTCGTCTATGAGCTTGTATATGCGCTCCAAATAATCCTCCATGCTGGGTGTTGGCATCAAATTTTACCTCTTTTCTATAAATAAGCATGGCGCTAAGCCAAACCTTGCTCTAACAATGATACATGTTCCCACCGCACCTTGGCAAGTCCTGAGGGTATTAACAGTTGCTTCTGCACATCATTGCCATGGTTTCAATCCAGCCGAAATGTGCAGATTAATGTTATCCCACTTAAGGAGCGTGAACGTATGACTGTGGTGACACCTGAGCTCCCTCCTGCAAAACGTAAAAGAAAGCCAACCGGCCTCTTTATTCCCGAATTAGTTTTTTTCGAGCCGGATTCACTACAATATCCTAAAGGTGAACGCATTATGGAATGGGTCAAGGCCCATAACATCGAATACCGCATGACGACTTCACACAATCGCATTCTAAATTTTCCAGGTGAAACGGAGGCTGAGCAGTATAAAATTGCCAAAAGAACGCTCGTAGTCGGCCTCCGAAAAACCCTAACTTTCGATCAGTCCAAGCCGTCTGCCGATTATGCTATACCGATTGCTACGGGTTGCATGGGTCACTGCCATTATTGTTACCTGCAAACCACGTTAGGTGCAAAACCTTATATTCGAGTATACGTAAATACAGGTGATGTTATCGCTGCCGCCAAAAAGTATATCGAAGAGCGCACGCCAGAAATAACTACGTTTGAAGCCGCCTGTACCTCCGACCCGCTAGGGCTGGAACATATCACTGGTTCTCTCGAAGAACTGATTACCTTTATGGCGAATGAGCCTCTCGGACGTCTTCGTTTTGTGACCAAATATCAGCATGTCGAGCCACTGCTGAATTTGAAGCACAATGATCATACTCGAATTCGCTTTAGTGTAAATGCTGATTACGTAATTAAGAATTTCGAACCCGCCACCTCGAGCTTTGAGGAACGGATAGAAGCAGCCGGTAAGGTTGCTAGAGCGGGTTATCCGCTGGGCTTCATCATTGCCCCGATTATTTGGCATGAAGGCTGGGAGAAGGGCTACGCTGAGCTGCTTCGCAAGTTAGGTGAAACGCTGCCCCCCGAAGCCGGAAAAAGCCTCACCTTTGAAATGATTCAGCACCGGTTCACCAAAACAGCTAAGACTGTTATTGAGAAACGCTATCCTAAATCCAAGCTGGAAATGGACATTGAGAAGCGCAAGAAAAAATGGGGTCGATGGGGCCAGAACAAATATGTATACCCGGATGAACAACAAACCGCCCTGCGCGAATTTATCACAGAGCGGATTTTTGAACATTTCCCGGAAGCGGGAATCGATTATTTCACTTAAGTTCAAACCGTTACATCATTTAAAATTTCATCCAAGTCGGGGTGATTCCCTGCAGCCATATGGTAATTTTGAACATCTGATCCGTGAACAGCAGGACTCCCATCACAATCATTATAGTCCCGCCAATCTTCATTAGCAGACCCGAGTATTTAAGAATACGTCTGGCTCCGCCAAGGAAAAAGGCCAGTACGAAGAACGGTATGGCAAATCCAAGACTGTAGGCCGTAATAAGAGTAAACCAGGTACCGGGCTCACTTGCCGAAAGTGCGATAATCGCAGTCAGTATAGGCCCAATACAAGGAGACCACCCCGCAGAGAAGCCAATACCGAATACAAAGGAACCTATGTATCCTGCGGGTTTCCATTTCAGATCCAGCTTTCGTTCGCGCAGTAAAAATTGCGGTTGGAAAATGCCAAGCAGGAATAACCCCATCACGATAATGAGTATTGCTGACAATTGGCGGATAAGATCGCGTTGTTCATTAAAGAACTGCCCGAACAGACCTGCTCCAAAACCAAGCGTGTAAAAGACAACGGAAAAACCAAGAATAAAGGCCAACGTATGAGTGAGTGTCCGGAAACGGACCTCTTTTGTGTTGCCTCCAGTTTTTAGCTGCTGTACAGATAATCCCGTAATATAGGACAAATAAGAAGGATAGAGCGGTAGACAACAAGGTGAAATAAAAGACGCTAATCCAGCAGCAAAGGCTATTCCTGCGTTAATATTTGACAAAGTGGCAGCTCTCCTTTCTCATTTCAAATGCTTTGTGTATGGTTATGCGGGCAATCCCTTTTTACCGATGAGTGTCAACGCCAATATAGCAATCAGCAGCAGAACTATCGTTGCACCTGGAGCGAGATTCCATATTCCAGCAACAACCAATCCGCCAACAACGGCGATCTCCGCAATAATAATGGAGAGGATGACCGATGATTTAAAACTGCGCGAGAGCAGCAAGCTAATCGCTACGGGGATCGTCAATAATGCTGAGACTAGCAGTGAGCCTACAATTTTGATAGCTGTACTTATAACAAGCGCTGTTAGAATTGTAATGAGCATATTGAGCATTTTTACGGGCAGTCCACTAACACTGGCGGCGTCTTCTTCAAAGCTAAGTAAGAAAAATTCTTTGAAAAATAGCGTGACTACAACCACCACAGTAACAGCTACGATTCCTACGATTACTAAGTCTGTATTATTCAACGTATAAATACTGCCGAATAGGTAGCTCATCACATCAGCATTATAACCCTTGCCTAATGTAAAAAAGAGTGATGCTAGGGCTACACCGCCTGACATGATTATGGCTATGGAAAGCTCAGCATAGCTTTTGTACGCCCTACGAAGCTTTTCGATAGCGAAGGACGCTAATACTGCAAAGATTAGACCTGCCCCAAGAGGGTAAAAGCCTGTCAAAAATCCCAGCGCCACACCGGCTATGGTTACATGGGCAAGCGTATCCCCAATCATTGACAGGCGTCTTAGCACAAGAAAAACGCCTATAAGCGGCGCTGTAATACCGATCAGCAGGCCACCCGCAAGCGCCCGCTGAAAAAAATCGCTAAATAGGATTTCCAATTCAAATTCTCCATTCTTCATCCCTCCCAAACCCTCCCTTCTAAGGGAGGGCCCCAAGGGTTGCACCCTCTGGACACCTGCTAAGGGCAACTGGCGTGAGATGAACGGTTTCTTGTTTCTGGATGAGTTAGAGCGAGGATCGCTTATCGTCCCTGAAGGGACACGCTTAACTACTGCGGGATCTACATACGTATGAAGACCGAAAGACTAAGGTCAAAAGATTAAAACCACCACGGTTATCCTATGTTGTACTATGGATAACCTCTCCACAATCAAAAGATTAAGGCCAAAAGGCTAAAACCAAAAGGCCAAAACCAAAAGATTAAAACCACCGGGTTCATCCTATGTTGTACTATGTTGTACTATGGATAACCTCTCCACAATCAAAAGATTATAACCCACGGTTACTATGTGGACACAGAAGACGCTATTTACTCAAAAAACCACAATTTCCCACTTATACGGACTCAGAAGCCACTATGGAGCAGGAAACACGTTAAATACAGCCCTAAATCATGAAATAGCGGCGTCTGTGTCCGTATGCATATTCATATGACTCAAAGTCTGATAATAAGGGCTTTGGAGTCCGCATACAAACTCGAATCTGACCGAAGTCTCCGATATTTCATACAACAGCTATATTTTACTCTACGACAACGTATGCTGCAGATTCTCCTCCACGCAGTCCTGAATCTCATGCGAGTGGCGAGAGTAGAAGTTTATTTTACCGTTACACTGCACTGGCTCTTGACCGAGGTAATTTCGGATCATCTCGATATCATGCGATACCATAAGAAAAGTCATGTGGTGATGGGCATGCATATGGGTGATCAGATCGAAGAAACCGGCTTGGGTCTCGGCGTCAATTCCAACAGTCGGCTCATCCAGAATCAGCAAATCAGGATGGTTAATCAGGGCTCTAGCCAAAAATACCCGCTGCTGCTGTCCACCCGACAATTGCCCGACTCTTTTCTCCGCAAGATCTTGAATCCGCATCACCTCAAGTGCGTCATTACATTGCTGCTGTTGAGCCCGTGACACCCGGCGGATCAAGTTCTTGTTATTGTATAGACCCGATTGGACTACTTCACGTACGGTTGCGGGAAATAACGGGTTAAAAGCATTCTTCTGCGGAACATAACCGATCCGCTCCCAGTCTTTAAATTTACGTGCAGGCTCTCCGAAGAGCCTGATTTCGCCAGTGGTTGCCGGAAGCAAGCCGACGATCATTTTGAGTAGCGTTGTTTTCCCGGCCCCGTTAGAACCGATAATCCCTACGAAGTCGCGCTCCTTTACCGTATAATTCAGACCGGAAATAACCTTCTGCTCTCCATAGGAAAAGGACAGGTCCTTTACTTCAATCATATGTTGATGGCAGTCCGAGGATACCGGTTGCATTCATTTCCCGCCTTTCTTCAATGCTTTCCTTTTATTTTAAGGCTAGAATCAGATTTTGCAAATTTTTCTCCATCAGTGTGAAGTAATCATCATTTGCTTTCGCCTGATCCTCTGTCAATCCTTCAACAGGATTAAGCACCATCGTTGACACTCCTGCTTCATTAGCCAGCGTTTTGGCCAATTTGTCCGACACTAATTCTTCAAAAAAGATATAACGTATGCCTTCTTCTTTAACCGTATTCGCCAAATCCACAATATCCTGGCTCCGCGGCTCCGCATCCGGGGACAGCCCCATAATCGCATGCTGAGTCAGACCATAATCACGGCACAGATAAGCGAAAGCCTGGTGAGAAACAACGATTTCCTTATTCGGAAGCTTTCCAAGCTCCTCTACAAATTTACTGTCGAGGTTCTTCAAACGATCTGCAAGTACATTATACCGTTCTTCATAACCCTCTTTGTGAGCAGGATCCGCCTTTTGCAGACTATTTTTAATATTTTCAGCCATTACAATCGCTGATTTCGGACTTACCCAGGTGTGGGGATCGGTATGAAGACTGTCTCCAGCATCAGTGTGATCCTCATTTGTAACTCCTTCGCTGTCATGTTCATCGGCAGCTTCGTTTGCCCCATGCCCATGTTCATCTTCTTCATCCGTCATAATTAAATCAATGCCTTTGCTGACTTCTACAGCCTGAACTCCTGATTCGCTATCAAGACCCTTCAGGAAGTTCGGAACCCAACCCTCAAGCCCGGCTCCATTATATAAAAACAGCTGCGCTTTGGACGTATTCACAATATCCTGACTGCGCGGAGTCCAATCATGAGGCTCCACCCCAACTGGCAACAAATTAATTGCATTAACGTCTTCTCCGCCAATTTCCTTAGCAAATTCATATATGGGATAAAAGCTAGTAACCACATTCACTTTGCCCTCTATGATACTTCCGCTACTTTTTGCCCCGCAACCAGTTGCAATTAATACTAGGATTAGCGCAAATAAGAGCAGCCCCTTACGCGTTACAGTTGAATTCATATTCACTATCGACTCCTCAGATCGTAATATTTACTATTAGTAGTATAATAGTAATCATTACGATAAGTCAACCGTTCCGAAAACGTCCTCCGTATTTATAACGCAGAAAAACGATTCAGTCAATAGACCGAACCGCTTTTACTAAGTAATCTATTACTTCACAATGGCACCGTTAGGCATGCTGTCAGGAACCGTAGCAATCGTAAGCTGATCCCCTTTGGATGCTGCAAGAATCATCCCTTGCGACAATTCACCGCGCAGTTTCACCGGCTTCAGGTTGACGATACAAATTACTTTTTGTCCAACCAACTCTTCAGGAGTGTAGAACTTGGCTATACCCGAAACTACCTGACGCTGCTCGTAACCGAGATCAAGCTGAAGCTTTAGCAGCTTATCGGCTTTTTTAACCGGCTCGGCTGAAATGACTTGAGCTACACGCAGCTCTGCCTTCGCAAAATCATCGATGCCAATTTCATCTTTGTGTTCTTCTTCGGGTTCGGACCCTTCCACTGCTGCGGCTGGAGCACTAACAGCATCTGCTGGAGACTCTACAACAGCCGGTTTACCGGCACCCATTGCTTCTGCAATAAAGGCCACCTCTTGTTCCACATCCAGACGAGGGAAAATCGGGCTGCCTTTGACCAGCTGTGTTCCTGCAGGAATCAATCCGAACGTTCTGCCGCTTTCCCAAGTAGTCATCTCACCCTTGACGATTCCAAGCTGTTCCCAAATCTTAGCCGGCGCTTCTGTCAAGAACGGTTGGAGCAGAATGGAGGCCGTCCGTAGACCTTCTACTAGATGTCTCATTACAGACCCAAGCTCAGCAATTCGACTCTCATCCTTGGCAAGAATCCATGGCTGTGTCTCATCAATGTACTTGTTCGTCCGACTAATGAAGCTTCCAATAGCAGTGAGCGCCACAGAAAACTCCATGGTCTCCATGGCTTCTTCCACCTTAGCATACGTATTCTGAGCGGCTGTTACCAGTTCATTATCGAACGCTGTAACATTTCCTTCATAAGCAGGGAGCACTCCGCCAAAATATTTTTCAACCATAGCGCCCGTACGATTCAACAGATTTCCAAGGTCGTTAGCCAGGTCATAGTTAATTCGGTCAACAAAACTTTCCGGTGTGAATGTTCCGTCCGAACCAAAGGGAACCTCACGCAACAAATAATAACGAAGCGCATCCAGACCATAACGATCAATCAGAGTTACTGGATCTACTACATTGCCCTTTGACTTAGACATTTTGCCATCCTTCATTAATAACCAGCCGTGTGCAAATACCTTTTTCGGTAGAGGTTCACCCAATGCCATCAGGAAGATCGGCCAGATGATAGTATGGAAGCGTACGATTTCCTTGCCGACAATATGTACGTCTGCAGGCCAGAAATTATCATACAAACTACGATCCTCAGAACCGTAACCCAAAGCGGTAATATAGTTGGTAAGAGCATCAATCCACACGTAGACAACATGTTTCTCATCACCTTTAACTTTAATACCCCAGTCGAACGTTGTCCGTGATACTGCGAGGTCCTCCAGACCTGGCTTGATAAAGTTATTAATCATCTCGTTCTTGCGCGATTCCGGCAAAATAAAGTCAGGATTATCCTCGTAATACTTCAACAGGCGATCCGCATACTTGCTCAACCGGAAAAAGTAACTTGCTTCCTTTACCAATTCAACAGGATGTCCGCTATCCGGGCTTTTTCCGCCAATAATCGTACCTTCATCATTACGTACAATATCAACCAGTTGGGTTTCTGTATAAAAGGTCTCATCAGGAATACTGTACCAGCCTTCATATTCACCCTTATAGATATCCCCTTGCTTCAACAGTCGGTCAAAAATTTCCTGAACCACCGTCTTGTGCCGTTCTTCTGTAGTCCGAATAAAGTCATCGTTAGAGATATCCAGCTTGCGCCACAGATCTTTAATTCCGACAACAATATCGTCTACGAACTGCTGCGGGGTCTTCCCTGCTTCCTCTGCCTTACGTTCAATCTTTTGTCCATGTTCATCGGTTCCGGTCAAATAACGTACTTCGTAGCCGCGCAGGCGCTTATATCGGGCCATTGCATCACCAGCTACTGTTGAATACGCATGCCCAATATGCAGCTTGTCACTCGGATAATAGATAGGTGTAGTTAAATAAAAGGTCTTCTTCTGACTCATTATTGTCATCCTTTCTTCTTTAAAAAGACAAAAAACTCCCGCCCCCTTATATGGGGCGAGAGTAAACTCACGCGTTACCACCCAAAATTCCCTGTCTCTTCGCAGAGATCAGGCTTCACCAGTTCATAAGAACTGCCCATTAACGCTGGAACACGCCGTTATCTTACACGAGACTGCTAACTTCAGTCTACGGCTCGAATACAGTTCCTCCCGGACCATCTTCAACAAGGTGTCCATACCGGCTTTCAGCTTACACCGGCTCTCTGTAAAGGTCATCCCGATTTACTCATCCGTTCGTTGGAATATAGCTATTAGTGAAAATATACCCAAATTAGACCCATCATGTCAAGTGATGGGTGAAGAACCGTTCTTGGATGACTTTTCTTCGAGAGGTGGTACAGGGTCAAGTCCTCCCGGATTAAAGGGATGACATCTTGCGATCCGCTTGGCGGCAAGCCAGGAACCCTTGACAGGACCGTGTATTTCCACCGCTTCAAGTGCATAGGCGGAGCAGGTAGGATAAAAACGGCAGGTAGCCGGCTTCAAAGGGGAGATGTACTTACGGTACATCCGAATAGGTACCTGAACTGTTCTGCTTCCGATCCCCATTTTATTGACCCTCTCTGGAAGGTGCTATCGGAACCGCCTCATCTTCCCGGCTCTCTTCACATTCTCTGCAGTAACCGAACACCTCAAATTTATGCTTGACTACCCGGAATTGGTCCGGAGTTTCCGTCATATTCATCGGACAGAAGGAAATGGGATAGGTTTTCAGACATTGGAGGCAAATCATATGATGATGGTGGTGGTTCTCATTGCAGCTCCCCTTGAACTTGACACCGTCTTCAAAAACGATCTGTTCAAGCACCCCAAGCTCTTCCATGACCCGCAGGTTCCGGTACACCGTATCAAAGCTAAGCCCGCTGTATTTGCGGCCCATATGTTCATATACATCCTTTGCAGACAAATATCCTGAGTTCTCCCCGAATAACTTGGCAAGCGTTTTGCGCTGGTCGGTGATTCGCAGTCCCTGCCCCGACATGACCTCAAGAATTTGTTCTGTCGACAGCATACGCTCATCTCCCATACATTTGTGTAACACTTCCTTTATAATGCCCGAAAAAAAAAGCCCCGTCAATCAATGACAATGTAAAAAGCCCACATTAACAGCTATAAGTGCTGTCAACATGGGCTTTGAAAAAAAGTGGAATAAGTCCGGGTTTATACTACTCTACTTTTTAGGCGGTAGCGGCATGAACAGTAGGTTTACCGGCAGGTTGCTGCCTGATGCTGCGCTGAACACAATCTCGACAGTCTGCTCAAACTCTCCAGTTCGATGTACTACACTGCTCTGATTAGGAGCTTCGATAGTTCCTGTTATCGGTGCCTGAACAATTTGTCCATTTACCAGCATAGGACCTTGATATTTCCCTCCACGCGGATTGAAGGTAATAAGTGTGTTGGGAGCCACATGATTTAACTTGATTTTGTAGATGACTCCGAAATTACCGGAGTTAGACGCTTCAGTACCTGTTAAGGCGTCCATTCCAATCAAATTAGGGTCATCCGTTTTATCCCCAAGCAGCAATCTAGATGGCGTTAGACCGAGAACATCCTGTACATCAATCAGTCGAGTAGCATTCGGATAAGTGCCGCGGTTATGCACACCGTCCCGATCGAGGAAGTTCAAGAACGGCAAGCTTTGCAGCACATTTTTGTTAGCATCTATCATCACGATATCATATTGCAGGGCATAGTCGCTGAATACATCAGACAACAGCGATACCACCTGACCCGGCTTCATTGTAACGTTACTGATTTCCGTAAGAATCGGGATACTTTCACCCGGCTTCAAAATGATATTGTTAAAGGGTCTGTTGAAAAGCAAGGATTGGTAGTAGTTTTCTACCGACTTTTTGCCTGTTGCCGTAGGAATATCAAGCGGACCGCCAAAGCCTGAATTCTTGAGGGTCAATGTAGTCGGCCATAACCCTGTATTGGTTGCAATCACATACATCTTTACATTTTTCCCGGTCATATTCTTATGATGAACCATAAAGCGTGTATCGCCGAAGGCTGTCTCGCGATATACAATTCCGTCGCTGTACACGGTCTCAGGGCTGTTGCTACGGATCAATGTAGTTGCCTCGGAACCGGCCGTATATTGCACCTTGCTCCAAGTCGGAATCTTACTTCCGTCCATTGAATAAGTAGCTCCAACCGGCATAAAGAGCTTGTTGAAATCGTCTTGATTGTAGAGTACCTCATCCGTGATGGTAATGTTCTTTTGAATAGTACTGTTAAGGCCTTGTTTATCAGTAACCGTTAAGTAAATGGTAACAGGTCCTGGGTAAAAATAAGCCAAAGCATTTCCGTTCCATTCCGTGGTTAAAGGGGCAGTTCCATCATCGGTACTCAGATTCGTGATGTTGACCAATTCACCAATCTTATATGTTTCTTTGTCTGTCACAAAGTTAGCTACAGGAGCTTCATTAGGCTTCAATACTGTAATGGTCTGATAATACGGCGCACTCCATTGACCGTTAGCATCCATAACATAATAGGAAACTACGTAACTGCCAGGTTGCTCGAAGACGTCCTGACGGCCTTCCCAGCGTTCATTCACGATAGCCGCACCAGATGGTGATGAGCTTTTGGTCATATAATTCACAGTGGTTTGACCTGCAAAAATCTCCGTAGGCTGAACAGTAAACGAAGCAACTGGTTTAGTAGATAGTGTTAAAATCACACGCTTCTTTACATTATCAACGGTATAAGGAATTCCCAAAGCCGCTGTAATCGATGTCAAAGGGACCATAAATGTATTGTTAAATTGGTAGGCTGGGCCCTTCATTGTAACAGCCTTGCCATTAACCGTATAAATCTTGCTGTTGGTCTTAAAACGCAAGATATTACTGCCACTCGTAATAATGGTTTCTTTGGTTTTAAAATCGTACATATACTTAAGACCCACACGCTCAACCATCGCACGTATGGAAACATTGGAGACACCATTTTTGACCGTCATGGGTTGATTCGCGATATATTCGGTACCATTCATATACATTTTATTGCTGTTCATCATTAAAATAAGCTGCGTTCCACCTGTGGTAACCATAGGGGGAATTACAGGAGTTGGAGTTAGTACTGGTGTTGGTACGGTTGTAGGTAAGGTTGTAGGCACTGTTGTTGGAGCAACTGTAGGTCCAGTTGTGGTTCCCGGAACAGGAGTTGCACTAGGAAGAGGTGTAGTTCCCGGTGGATCCACAACGACTCCCGGAGGTGGTGTAGATTCTGTTGAAGTAGCCGTAACATTTGTGGTAGTGGTGTCAGCCTGTGCAAAGACAGGGACCGCCGCAGCTACCTGTGATACTGCAAGTACAGCAATTAAAGTTAGTTTTTTAAAATCCATTGTATGACTCCTTCTGCTCCATTTGTAAATATAAGATTATGCAAGGTTCCCGGCCGTACATCTCTTATATCCCAAGCAAAAATGAAGCCGCTATAAAAAGGCGGCGGATCATTATTGCCATTTTCTCTTTTTAACAAACACAGTATTAGACGCGCCTAATCCGAAAAAGTTTCATATTATGTAAAAATACTAGCAAATACAGGGAACTTGCCATAAAAAATAGACGATTACACCCTGGAAATCGGGGATAATCGTCTGCTCCATGTAAAACAATAATGGCGTTAATTATTCCGCTGTGTTAGCGTGCTTCCGTCCGTTTAAGATCCCGGTATTCCTTAGGTGACATGCCGGTTTGCTTCTGAAATACCTTTGTGAAATAACGCCGTTCCTGGTAACCTACTCCGGACCCGATTGTGGTGATACTTTTATCGCTATGCACCAGCATGAATTTGGCTGCTTCCATTCGTTGTAGCGTTACATATTCCACAAAAGTCATGGCAAACCGATTCTTGAACAACAAGCAGAAATAACTGCCGCTAATCCCCAGCTTATGAGCCACTTCATCTATACCAATGTCTAAATTCAGGTGCTCGGTTATATACTGAACAGCCGTATTCATAAGCTGCTCTGTCGTTTTCTTGGTATGCTCACTTTCTGCTGCGGGGATCTCTTGGAACATAGGGATACTGTTATACAATTTATCTTTATATTGCCTGCTGCGAATTTGTACACCGATATCCCTGAGCTTATTCCCCAATTCCTCGTAATGAATGGGCTTGCAAATGTACTCTTTGACCCCGAGCCGAATGGCTTCCCGAGCATAATCAAATTCCTGGTAACCTGTAATCAGCAGCACTTCGCTGTTCAGGCCCATTTCACGCAGCTTCCCAACGAAGGTTAGACCATCCATCACAGGCATCCGAATATCGCAGAGCACTAGATCAGGATGTTCCTCCTCTGCAATACGCAGGGCATCCATACCGCTGCGGGCCATTCCGGCAACTACCATGCCCATGTCCTGCCAAGGCAGGACTCTGTTCAGATTATTAAGTATGGGCGCTTCATCGTCAACCAGTAATACTTTTAGCATTATGGTCTTCCCCCTGCCCGTATTTAGGTATGACGCATTGAATAATGGTCCCGCTCCCTGGGCTGGAGCATATAAATATCCCATATCTGAAGCCGTACTCTATGCGGATACGATCAGCTACACTTCGGACGCCAAGACCCCTGCGCTCCAGATGAACACGGCTGCCATGCGGATCTTCGAGCTCATTGATCTCATCTGGGTGGGCTTTTTCACTGATCATATACTGAAATATGGAAAGTTGTGAAGAGGTCATTCCGATTCCGTTATCCTCTATTCTAAGAATCAGGTTGCCTTGATCCTCCCAGCCTCTAATCAGCAGCTTACCTTTATAGTCAATGCCCTCAAAGCCATGCTGAATGCTGTTCTCCACAAGCGGTTGAAGGGTGAGCTTTAATATACCGCAGCCGTTTAGCTCCTCCGGGATATCAATCTCGTAGTCGAATAAATCCTCAAAGCGAAATTTTTGAATATCGAGATAATTGCGAAGATGTTTGATTTCATCCTCTAAGGTGATTTCGTCTCTATCCTGAATGCTGATGCGTAAAATACTGGCGAGCCTGTAAACCATTTCACTAACCTTGCGTCCTTCGTTCTGCACAGCCAATACATTGATTGACTCCAGCGTATTGAATAAAAAATGCGGTTTAATCTGAGCCTGCAGCACCCGCATTTCCGCTTGATTTTTACGTCGCTGTTCCTGCTGAATTCGATTAAACAAATGATTAATTTTATCCATGAGATCATTAAACCCTTTTGCCAGCAGGGTCAGTTCGTCATTGCCCTTCTCCTCTACCCGACTGCTTAAATCCCCGTCCTCCACACGCCTCATGAACCGCACAATAACTGCGATACCTCCGGTAATCCGATTCATGAAGAACAAATTAAAGGTTAGAGCTGCCAAAAAACAGATGAAAATAACAAAAACAAACCATCTGGCAAAAACCGTAACCTCACGAGATAATGAATCCCATGACGTCACGGATACAAGACTCCAGGGATAATCCTTCAGGTGGTACATGGAGACAATGCTTCTATTGCCGTCAAACTGAGTTTTAAAGCTCTGAAAACCCTTTTTATAGGAAACCTCTTTCGTGGTAAAGTCTTGGAACATTTGTCCGTCCAGCTTACGATCTGGATCAAATAGGATCATACCTTTATCACTAACAAGCATAAAAGAGACTTTTTGATTGCTATCCCCAATCTTCAAGTTGCGAAAGATCGATTCGAATTCCCAATTTTTAATTTGAACAACGAGTATACCGATGTTCTGAAAGAAGCTGAGCTCTTTTACAAGTCGGATTTGCGTAAAAACAGGTTCCGTTCCGGTTAGTTCCGGGTTCTCATGCGGCGCCACCCATTTAGGGACACCATTCAGAGACATCACCTCCTGATACAGCTCGCTCACTTTGAACTTATCGTAAGGGAGGGTTCGGAAATTCTCCTTGTTAAAAAGCGATACAATCTCCGAACTGCCTTTCCCATTGAAGTTGTACAAAAAAGCGTAGCTGATCGAAGGATGATTATAGAGCAGACTGCGGAAATTGCGTTGACTGGCATTCAGGCTTAACTGTTCAGCATCGGTTAAATCCTGCTTGGAAGAATCCTCTGCACTAAGGGCCATATGAAATACCGACGTAGCAATTCCGTTGTCTGTCACGTTGTTCATATCTTTAAACACACTTGAAATACTGTAGCTAATCGCTTTAAGTGAATACTCCGACTGCTGACTGTATTTCTTTTCAATCGAATTATAAGTAACAAAAAACATGATCATACTAAGTATGAACAACGGGATGATAATCAGGCCCAAAAATGCCGTAAACAATTTATAACGCAGATTCATGGGCTAATGCTCCTGACTGTGAAGAAACTTATCCTTTTACGCCCCCCGCTGTTACGCCTTCGATAATCTTTTCCTGTAAAATCGCATAAATAATAATGACGGGCACCACACTGTAGACAATACCCGCAGACATTTGCGCATAATTCATCTGATACTGATCGCGGAACTGGACCATTCCCACTGGAAGTGTACGCAACTCATCATTCGACAGGAAATAGTTAGCAAGCAGAAACTCATTCCAATTTCCCAGGAAATTAACAATGAAGACCGTGACCATGGCGGGTATCGTCAGAGGTACAATAATTCTAGCAAAGATACCCTGAGCCTTCAAGCCGTCCATGACCGCCGCCTCTTCTATTTCTCTGGGTAGAGAGCGCATAAATGCCGCTAAAATAATAATTGTAAACGGGATAGCGTTAGCAATATAAGGAATGATTAGAGCCCAGTGTGTATTTAGGATTCCAAGCTTGCGGACAATCGTATATATCGGCAACATGAGCGCATTATTAGGAATTAACATCCCTATCAATACCAGGGAAAAGAGTATGCCATTCCATTTGCCCTGACGCATCCGGGTAACCGCAAACGCGAACATAGAACCCAGCAGTATGGTAACTACTGAAGCAAAGATGGAGATATACAAACTGTTGAAGAAATAAGTACTTATTTTAGCATTTACCCAGGCCTCAACATAGTTATTGAAGACAAATTCTTTGGGAATCCCAAAAGGATTCAAGGCGATTTCATTATTATCCTTCTTCACGGACGAGAAGAGAACGAAAAGGAAAGGAAACAGGATTACGAGTAAGTACGATAATAACACAACATGTGGGAGACTCTTTTTCAGGTTACGAAGCATCAGTATTCAATCCTTTCGTTACGCCGGGCTATCACCAGCTGATAAAATGCTGTAACCACCAGCGTAAACATAAAGATCAGAACGGCGATCGCATTGCCGTAGCCATATTTAAAGTTCGTGATCGCATATTTTATCATATAGGTTGCCATAACCTCGGTAGAGCCTGCAGGTCCACCCTTTGTCATAACGATAACTATATCTGCTGCTTTCATCGCCCCTGCAATGGAGAGCATTATAACGACGGATATGATCGGCATGATGAGAGGTAATGTAATGCGTAAGGCCCGCTGCACTCCGGTAGCGCCGTCAATCTTCGCTGCTTCATCCAGTTCCCCAGGGATCGAAAGAATCGCAGCTAACACCATTACAATGTAAAATCCGGTCCACTGCCAAGCGTTCGTGATTAGAATGGACAACATAGCAACCCTTTCATCCGACAGCCAGTAGATGGGATCTACACCAAACAATCCAATGATTTTATTGATTAGACCAATGTTCGGCTCATAAATAAAGCCCCAAAGGATTCCGATAACTGCTGTAGACATGATGGCAGGCATAAACACCGCTGTTTTATATAGGCCTTTCAGCTTTTTCACATTGGCTATTAAAAGGGAGAATAACACAATTAAAGGTACCTGCACAAAACAAGAGAAAATGATGAACCAACCGTTATTTTTAGCCGAAACCCAGAAACGTTCATCACCTAATGCTTTCTTGAAGTTGGTTAGGCCGGTATACTTAACCGTGTCTGAAACCCCGTTCCAGCTGGTTAAGCTATAATAAATGGAGCTGAATATAGGATAAACAAAGAACATCAGAAACAAAAATAATGCCGGTAGAACGAAAAGTGTAAAGATCAAAGGATTTTTCAGCGCTTTATTCATGACTACCTCCAGTTACTGTGACCTCAGCGATAATCGTTAGAGATCTTACTTCCTGTATTTTAAAAAATGTACCCTGGAACAATCGCCAGGGTACATTTAGTTTACTGCTCCTTACTCTACTGCTGCGTTCGCTTCTTCTTGTACCTTTTGCAGGGCTGCACCCATTTTTTCCGGAGTGGTCTGACCTCCGATTAGACTTTGAATTTGAATGTTACTGATTTCAGTTGTAACGTCAGCCTGAACCAAGGAATCAAAGGCAGGGAATGAAGATTGGGAACTGTTGAGGACTGCTACGATCTCGCTCATCAAATCATCCGTAATGCTGGAGTTCAGTTTGGCTTGATCAATCTTCATAGCAGGTAGAACGCCGTCTTCCACAAGTCCGCGAAGCTGCATTTCTTCATTGAACAGGTTCTTGATAAACGATTTAACAGCAGCCAGCTGGCCCTCATCATCCGCTACCGAAGCCGAGAAGCCATAACCATTATTAACATCCCGCATCAACGCTGTTTGGTCACCCACTCCGCCTTCTACAGGAGGAATATTGAAGAATCCGACTTTGCCAATCATGCCTTCACCGGATTGACCGGCTTTGAATACAGAGGACTTCCAAGTTCCGTCATACATCAGGATAGCTTCACCGCTTGTGAATTGAGTAGTGTATTCTGCATACTCAAATCCAAGCTCGCCTTTTTTGAAATATCCTTTGTCGATCCACTCTTTATATTTCGAGAAGCCCTTAACCATATTAGCATCAGACCACTTGGCTTCGCCCGTTGGGAACTTGGCAGTCACATCTGGACCTGCATAACGTGACCACAGGTGGTTAGCGAGCATCAGAGGTACCCAGCCTGCTTTGGAAGCTCCAGCCAATGGTACTTTGCCATCCGCTTTGATATCTGCTAATTGTTTTTCTAACTCTGCAAACGTAGTAGGAGCTTTCCATCCTTTTTCTGTGTAGTATCCCTTGTTATAAAAGAAGCCTTCACCGGAACCGCCGATTGGCAATCCGTAAATTTTACCCTCATACGTGAAGGGGTCAAGGTTGGAAAACTTATCTTTAATACCCAGCTCTTCGAGGATCGGTGTCAAATCGAGAAGCTTGCTTTCTTTGGCATATATTTTGGAGTCTGGACTACCGAAGAGATCGAAGATCTCCGGCGGATTTCCTGCCGCCATTTCACCGCGCAGCTTCTCTTTACGGTTCACATCGGAATCCACACCATCCAGCTTGAAGGTCAAACCAGGAACATCTCCTTGAACTTTCCCTACTACATCCTCCAGAATGGCCAGACGTTTCTGTTTGTCCGCACCTACTTGAGTATGACGGATAGTCATCTCGAATGGTTCACTGCTTACGGGTTCT
Source organism: Paenibacillus wynnii (assembly GCF_000757885.1). Lineage (NCBI taxonomy): Bacteria > Bacillati > Bacillota > Bacilli > Caryophanales > Paenibacillaceae > Paenibacillus > Paenibacillus wynnii. The sequence goes on from NZ_JQCR01000003.1 coordinate 2,073,955, forward strand.
TCTGTGGCAGCAGCATTGGTTGCATCCGGAGCTTTCGTAGCCTCCTCAGCGTTGGTAGTCTTATTATTGTTGTTGCCTCCACAACCAGTCATTAACGCAGAGGTGACGAAAATCAAGGACAATAGCATAGTCAAACTTTTTCTCATTTTTTGTGACCCTCCCTATATATTGATTTCCTTTACACTTCTTATTATAAAAAACGTTCTCATTTACCGTAAGGTCAAGATTCATCTACAATAGGGATAAAATACTCTTATGTAAGCGGAATCATCTCAATTTTATCACATAGTTGTGTTAATTAAAGTGACATTTAAAAATAAATACACTCCATCCAGCTTCTAAAATCACAAATGATGTTAGGAAACTTCTACATAATAAAGCTGAGACGAGACTATGTCACGAGCTGTTCCGTATCCTACGAAAACAAAAAAAGCTATTCCTCCAGTAGAAAACTACCTTTGGAACAGCTCTTTATATACATTGAATTATAGTACCAATGCTGTCTGCTTACGTCCTTCTTCAACCAATCGGTAGGCCCGTGCAACTTCTTCCTCCGTAGGAGAAGGTACACCTTCTAATTCGTAAGGTTTGCCAAGCATTTCCCATTTATAAATACCCATTTGATGGTAGGGCAAAATTTCGAATTTCTCTACGCCATTCAACGTCCCGATGAAGCGTCCAAGGTTAAGCAAGTCCTCTTCCTTGTCATGGATACCTGGAACGTAGACGTGACGAACCCACATCTTACGATCATGGTCTGACAACCAGCGTGCCAGCTTCAAGGTACGATCATTGGATTTACCAGTGAGCTTAATGTGAGCCTCATCATCAATGTGCTTTAGATCCAACAGTACTAGATCCGTAACCTCTAACAAATCATTAATCCTGTCACCTTCGTTGTAGCCATTGGTATCCAGCGTGGTATGAAGATTCCAGCGTTTCTTCACTTCAGTGAATAATTGCTTCACAAATTGAGCTTGCAACGTTGGTTCTCCACCCGAAACGGTCAAACCGCCTCCGGATGTCCGGTAGTATTGCAGGTAAGGCTCAATCTCTGACAAGACTTCTTCTAGGCTCATTTCTTTGCCATCGTTAAGTGTCCAAGTATCTGGATTATGACAGTATTGGCATTTCAACAAGCAGCCCTGCATGAACAAAACAAAGCGAATACCTGGTCCATCCACGGTACCAAAGGTTTCTAAGGAATGTATGCGTCCGTTTACCATATAATATGATGCCATCCTTTCGCCACCGTTTATCCCTCTAAAAACGGATTGAACCGCCCCTTTTCAAGGACGGTTTTCCGTATGGAGATATAGATGTCAATGTATAGATTAACTGGTTAATTTATGATTACATCGAACCGTGGAAAGTACGGTTAATTACATCCATTTGTTGTTCGCGAGTCAGCTTGATGAAGTTAACTGCATAGCCGGATACACGGATTGTCAATTGTGGATAGTTCTCTGGGTGCTCCATAGCATCCATCAATTGTTCGCGAGCAAATACGTTAACATTCAAGTGGTGACCTTTGCTGCCAAAGTATCCGTCAAGCATCGATACAAGGTTGGATTTACGTCCTTCTTCTTCTTTACCCAGTGCTTTAGGCACGATAGAGAAAGTGTTGGAGATTCCATCCAAGCTATCTTCGTATGGCAATTTAGCAACGGAACTCAGGGAAGCCAAAGCACCTTTCTTATCACGGCCGTGCATTGGGTTAGCGCCCGGTGCGAACGGTTCGCCTTTTTTACGACCATCAGGTGTAGTACCAGTCTTTTTACCGTATACTACATTTGAAGTAATTGTCAACACGGATTGTGTAGGCAATGCGTCACGGTAAGCATGGTTTTTGCGAATCTTAGTCATGAAAGTTTCAACCAATTCAACTGCGATGTTATCAACAGCATCGTCGTTGTTACCGTAGCAAGGGAATTCGCCTTCGGTTTCGAAGTCAACCGCGATACCTTGTTCGTTGCGAATTACTTTAACTTTAGCGAATTTGATAGCACTCAAGGAGTCAGCTGTAACAGACAGACCAGCGATACCACAAGCCATTGTCCGCAGAATATCACGGTCATGCAGTGCCATTTCGATACGCTCGTAGGAATATTTATCATGCATATAGTGAATAACATTCAATGTGTTCATGTAAAGCTTAGCAAGCCAGTCCATCATAGGGTGGAACCGTTTCATTACTTCATCATAATCAAGATATTCAGAAGTAATACGTGGCAGTTCAGGTCCAACTTGAGCGCCGGACTTCTCATCTACACCACCGTTGATTGCATACAGCAATGCTTTTGCCAAGTTAGCGCGAGCTCCAAAGAATTGCATTTGTTTACCGATACGCATTGCGGATACGCAACAAGCGATACCGTAGTCGTCTCCGTAGATCGGACGCATCAAATCGTCATTCTCATATTGGATGGAGCTGGTTTCGATAGAAACCTTCGCACAGTAATTCTTGAAGCCTTCAGGCAATTGTTCGGACCAAAGTACTGTCAAGTTTGGTTCTGGAGCAGGGCCTAGGTTGTACAGCGTGTGTAGGAAACGGAAGCTGCTCTTCGTAACGCGAGTAGTTCCATCTACAGACATACCACCAATGGATTCTGTTACCCAAGTAGGGTCACCACTGAACAATTCATTATAGTCAGGTGTACGCAAGAACTTAACAATGCGCAGCTTCATGACAAAATGGTCAACCAATTCTTGTGCTTGTTCTTCGTTCAGAACGCCTTCTTCAAGATCACGTTGAACATAAATATCAAGGAACGAGGATACGCGTCCTAGGGACATTGCCGCACCGTTTTGTTCTTTAATTGCTGCCAGGTAACCGAAGTACACCCATTGGAAAGCTTCTTTAGCTGTGTTAGCCGGCTTGGAAATATCGAAGCCATGCATTTGAGCCATTTTCTTCAATTCGCCCAAAGCGCGAATTTGTTCGGATATTTCTTCACGAAGACGAATTACATGATCGCTCATGGAATCCAATTCGAGGTTTAATAAATCTTGTTTCTTTTCTTTAATGAGGAAGTCGACACCGTAAAGAGCTACACGACGGTAGTCACCGATAATACGACCGCGACCGTAAGCATCAGGAAGACCAGTAATAACACCGGATTTACGAGCTGCTCTCATATCGTTTGTATATGCATCAAATACGCCTTGGTTATGCGTTTTGCGAATGTTCGTAAACATATCCACAATACCTTGTGGAAGTTCAAATCCATATGCGTTACAAGCATCGATCATCATTTTGATACCGCCAAAAGGCTGTACGGAACGTTTGAAAGGTGCATCTGTTTGAACGCCTACGATTTGCTCTTTGTCTTTGTCGATATAACCAGGGTTATGGGATACGATTGTGGATACAGTATTAACATCCACATCAAGTACTCCGCCGTTGGCAATTTCTTGTTTGGTCATTTCGGAAACGAGTTTCCAAAGTTCGTTGGTGTTGTGAGTAGCGCCTGCTAGGAAATCTTCTTTACCTAGGTATGGCTTGATGTTCTTCTCAATAAAATCATTAACATTTACTTTTCTTGACCATTTACCTTTTGCAAAAGAACGCCATCCCGACTTAACCTCTTGTACATCTTTTTCAATCACCGACATGCTAAATCCCTCCATTTATCTTTATTGTATTTGTGGAGATCGCGGGCTTGAAGGTTAATCCCGAGTCTCGTGATCCCATGAAAACTTGTTCGAAATTTCACAATCCCGTTTGTTTACTGGGAGCTTATATAAACAGTTTAGTTTATAATCCCATAACGGACTGTGACAAATATCACCTTTTCTAACTTTTCGGTGATATTTGTCACTCTCGTCACAGTTATGATATTTCTGGTTTTAACTTGATCTTAACTTAGTTTTCGAATTTTCCGTAGAATGCGTTCCGGTATACGTCAGCAAGTTCAGTAACCAGTGGCAACTTCGGATTAGCTGTTGTACATTGGTCTTCAAATGCACGGTCAGCCAAGTAATCTACGCGGGATTCGAAGTCTTTAGCATCAAAGCCCAGCTCTTGGAAGGACAATGGAATACCCAGGTTCTTGTTCATTTCGCGAATTTTGTTGATCAAGCTGTTTACGCCTTCTTCAGTTGTACGAGCTGGCAATCCCAGAATACGGGCAATTTCAGCATAACGCTCGTCAGCGATGAAGTGCGAGTATTTAGGGAACGCAGCGAACTTAGTAGGTTTTTTAGCATTGTAGCGGATAACGTGCGGCATAAGGATCGCGTTAGTACGACCGTGTGCCGTGTGATATTGTCCGCCCCATTTGTGAGCCAAACTGTGGTTAATACCCAAGAATGCATTAGCAAAGGCCATACCAGCAAGTGTAGATGCATTGTGCATTTTCTCACGGGCAAGCGGATCTGCTTCAAGTGCTGATTTTTCAAGGTATTGAACTACCAGTTGGATTGCTTTGATAGCAAGACCATCGGAATAATCACTTGCCATTACTGAAACATAAGCTTCAATAGCATGTGTAAGTACGTCCATACCAGTATCTGCTACTGCAAACTTAGGCAATGAGTATACGAATTCCGGATCAATGATAGCTACGTCTGGAGTTAATTCATAATCAGCTAGCGGATATTTAGTGTGAACATCTGTTGTTTTGTCAGTGATAACTGCAAAGGATGTTACTTCTGAACCTGTACCCGAAGTTGTTGGGATCGCTACGAACTTAGCTTTTTGACCCAAACGTGGGTATTTGTAGATCCGTTTACGGATATCCATGAACTTTTGTTTCAAGTTGTGGAAATCAGTATCTGGGTATTCATAGAACAACCACATAGCTTTGGCAGCATCCATTGGGGAACCGCCACCCAGTGCGATAATGCAGTCTGGTTGGAATCTAGCCATCATTGCTGTACCTTTATCAACTGTTGTAGTTGATGGATCTGGTTCAACTTCAGAGAACACTTCGATAACTACAGGTGTTTGGCGTTGACGCAGATAATGCTCAACTCTTTCAACATAGCCCAGTTTTACCATCATAGGGTCAGTGATGATTGCTACACGAGTAATATCAGGCATTTTTGCCAGGTATTGTGTACAACCTTTTTCGAAGTAAATCTTGTTAGGCACTTTAAACCATTGCATATTCACGGTACGACGGTTCACCCTTTTCACGTTGATCAAGTTAATGGCAGTAACGTTCTGAGATACCGAGTTGCGTCCGTAAGAACCACAGCCCAATGTAAGTGAAGGGATATTAGTGTTATAAAGATCGCCAATTGCACCATGAGTAGAAGGTGAGTTCACGATAATACGTCCTGTTTGCAGACGGTGCGAGAATTTAAGGATAACTTCTTCATTATAGGAATGAATCGCGGAACTGTGTCCCATGCCGCCGAATTCAACGATTTCAGCTGCACGTGCAATCCCTTGATCAGCATTTTTCACTTTGTAGCAAGCAAGTACTGGGCTTAATTTCTCAGCAGACAGTGGGAATTTAGTTCCTACGCCTTCGAGTTCAGCAACCAGAATTTTAGTTCCAGCAGGAACTTGAATACCGCACATTTCAGCGATCTTCACTGCAGATTGTCCAACAATCGCAGGGTTTACTGCGCATTTTTCAACATTCATTGCGCCAGCAGTCAGTTTTGCAGCTTCTTCTTTATTCACGAAGTAACAACCGTTAGCGATCATTTTCTTCTTCACTTGGTCGAAGATTGGCTCTTCAATGATAACTGCTTGTTCAGAAGCACAAATCATACCATTATCGAAAGATTTAGAAAGAATAAGGTCAGTTACTGCTTGATCCAGATCAGCACTCTTCTCAATGAAGCAAGGAACGTTACCAGGTCCAACGCCAAGTGCAGGTTTACCGCAGCTGTAAGCCGCTTTAACCATTGCAGAACCACCAGTTGCCAAAATCAAAGCAACATCATTGTTGTTCATCAATGCATTTGTTTTGTCCATAGTTGGAGCTTCGATCCATTGGATACAGTTCTCAGGAGCGCCTGCTTTTACAGCAGCTTCAGCAAGGATTCTTGCAGCTTCACGGCTGCACTCTTGTGCTGAAGGGTGGAAACCGAATATAATTGGGTTACGTGTCTTAATGGAAATCAACGCTTTGAACATTGTAGTTGACGTAGGGTTAGTAACTGGAGTAATACCCATAACGATTCCGACAGGTTCTGCGATCTTTTGGAAGTTGTCGTATTTGTTGTCTTCAATGATGCCTACTGTTTTATCATTTTTGATGTTGTTGTAGATATACTCTGTTGCGAAGATGTTCTTGATGATTTTGTCTTCATATACTCCGCGACCCGTTTCTTCGATAGCCATTTTCGCCAAATGCATGTGTTTATCGAGACCAGCCAATGCCATGGCTTGCACGATCTTGTTCACTTGCTCTTGGTCGAGCAACATGAACTCCTCTAATGCTTTCTTAGCTTTGTCAACTACCGTCTGAATATATTCTTCAGCGGTAGGTTGTTTAACTTGGGCGGCTACTTCATTTTTTACTGCCATCTCCCTCGTCCTCCTATCAATTTTTAAAGTTGTTTTTCTCTACGGATTTATCTTACCACATCATTCTCCATATGCATAGTGAAATCTTTCACATACTATAAATTTTTTTTGATTTGTTTTCAAAGCGCTTACATTCGATCATAATAAGTATCTATTGACATTTTTTATAAATAAATTAGCCATTAAACTTCACTTTGTGAGGTTAGCCCTGTCTGTTATTGTTGCTTTTTAGGGAAAAGATGATAACAATATAAGCCCATTGATTTAGTGAGCTTAATTTATTCTTTAGAAAAACTCCTTCTATTATTCCTTGGGTTTTTGCCTATCATAATTATAAGGGCTTTCTATTATCAGCCCAAAACATACCAAAACCGACTCCATATCAGAGTCGGTTTCTGGTATTCATCATGCTCTTATCAACTACTGAACTTTAATGGTATCAAAGAATTTCTCTTGTACAATTTTAGCGGCGTTATCTAACTGTGTTTTAGAATCTGTACCTTTTTTGGAGAACAGCTCCTGAATTTCATTAGACATCGTAGCATAGTAGTCCTGAGTGTTATATTGCGCTTCAGGCTTGCCGTCGAGCAGAGCCATAATGTCAGGACTATATTGGTATACATTATCGAACTTGTCGTAAACCGCTTTAGTTTTCTTACCAAACTCGGAATCCGCTGAGTAGTAGTCAAGAAGCGGTGGTATGAAGTATTTGCCGTCCGTTGTACGTTGTTGAAGAGTGGCATCCAGAGCTTCCAATCCTTTATCAGAGAAATAATCGAAAGTAATATAACGGAAAGCCATCTCTTGTTCGTCTTTGGTTGCATTTGGATTGATAACAAGATAGTCCCCACCGAGTACACCTGTATGCTTACCGCCCTTTTCAGCCGCAGGCATCGGATAAGTCAGCACATCTTCAGGCTTCAATCCACCTTGATTCAACGCCTGCTCGATAACGCCGTCAGAACCTGCTATAACCATTGCAGTACGTCCTTGCTGGAAGGCGCCAACCGCGTCGCCCCAACCCAGTGCCCAGTCCTGAGGAATAGCATTAGCTTCCCATCTCAGCTTTTTGTAGAAATCTAATGCTTTAACACCTGCTTCAGAGTTAAAGGTTGCAACCACTTTGTCTCCTTCAATCTTCTGGATTTCACCACCGGCTTCAAACAAGAAGTTAGTCCAGTTCCAGCCGGCTTCGTTGCCTTTACCCATTGGAGCGATACCCGAAATCCCCTTCTTGGGATCAGCTACGCCTTTGGCTGTATTCAGCATATCTTCCCAAGTCCAGTCCATGGAAGGAACAGCAACACCTTTGTCATCGAGCATTTTCTTATTAATCATCGTTGTCGTAACATAACCCTTTTGTGTTACACCGAAAACCTTACCGTCAATGATGAATTGATTTTGCAGAACAGGGTTGATTTGATCCTTGAATTCATATTTATTCCACAGATCCGTTACATCGGCAACCCAGCCTCTTTCTACTAGAAATTTGGCTTCTGTTGCATAAGTATTGAAGAAAGTAGGCGCTTCGTTTGCAGCCATCTTCACACCGATTTCACTTACATTGTACTGCCAGTCATCTTTTACAATCTCAACGTTCGGATATTCTGCCTGGAATCGTTTGATCTTGTCGTCTTCCTGTGTTCTAATTTCAGTCAAGTCAGGTGTAGGATAGTGGACCTTAATCGTCACTTTCCTATTCGTAATATCATCCTCTGCCGGAGCATTGGTTGGTGCATCGGTAGCCGTGTTAGTCACCGCCGGTGCATTATTACCTTTCTTATTCTCCGCTGCATTGTTGTTCCCGCCGCAAGCCGACAAGAGCGAGCCTGTCACAAGAAGGCATAGCAGCATGCTGGAAAATTTACGCATTGAAACTCCCCTTTTCAATTTCATAATTATCTTACAACTTCATCATAAAAGAGAGAACGTTTCCAAACGAGGTGTATTTATATTCCTTTCATGTGCATGTTTACGATTCGCATGTCAACCTCTCATTATCCCTTAACCGCCGACAAAGCAACCCCGCGCATAATGAATTTTTGGAAGATCAGGAATACGATAACCGGAGGTAAGGTGACAATAAACAAAATGGCAAACTTGATATTCGTATTGAGCGCTCTCACATTAATTACATATTTATATACAGCTGTTGCGAGTGTGTACTTTTCTTCAGAGTGCATAACCAGCGATGGCCAGAACCAGTCATTCCAAGCTGTGGAGAAAATAAATATCGCCAGTGTCGCAAAAATCGGGATCGACAAAGGTACAGCGATCATGAAGAAGCTTCTTGGCTCCGAGGCGCCATCGATCCGTGCAGCTTCAAATATCTCGGGATGAATGCCATCAAAGAAATTTTTCAGCAACAGGAAGTAAAAGGTGTTCGCACCCGCCGGCAACCAGAACGCCGCATACTGATTCAGCAGTCCCAGTTCCTTTAAGTTCACGAAGTTCGGAATCATGTAGCTGCTTGCCGGAATAAACAAGGTCATCAAGAAGAAGAAATAGAAAGCTTTTTTATAAGGGACATTCATACGGGAGATGCTAAATGATGCCATTCCCAGCACTACTAGCGTAACTATCATATTGCCTGCAAAAATATAAAGTGTATTTCGCAGGTACATCGGCAGATCCATATACTCCAACGCTTTGGATAAATTCTCAAAGTGCCATTCCTGCGGAATGAAGTGCGGCGGGAAGGAATTTACTTCCTGATTGGACTTTAGCCCGTTGAACATTGTCATACTGATCGGGTAAAGCATGGTTAAGACCATAATGATGATGACCAGAACCATAATACCATAGACGATTTTATTACTTGTTTTTTTCAAATCATGCTCCGAAAGAATACCTCTATCTGCGCTCTTCATCCTAGATGTCCTCCTTATTAAGCTTGAACTGTAAAATGCCCAAACCGCCGAGGACAATGAACATTAGCATGCCAAGCGCCGTAGCTGTTCCATAATCCAATCTTGTAAACGCATATTTCACAATCAGCAGAGCATAGGTCAGCGTCGTATTGTTAGGACCACCGTCCAAGAGTGCCAGCTGGGATTGATAGCCCTGTGAAGTACCAATAATCTGCAAGATCAGCATCAAAATGATCAAATTACGCATCGAAGGTAATGTAATATGACGAATCCGAGCCCACACTCCTGCACCGTCTATCTCCGCTGCTTCATACCAGTCTCTCGGTATACTGAGCACAGCGGCCAGATATATCAACATCCCTGATCCAAACTGCTGCCAGGTTTCCATAAAGACAAGTGAGATCATCGACCATTTGGGATCTGTCAGAAAAGAAATCTGATCGAGTCCGAACGTTGTTAGCAACGCGTTAATGGGCCCAACCGGATCATACAGCCATCTCCATAGACCATATAACACGACACCCGGCACAACAAACGGAAGATACGCCGCGACCCGCACAAAACCTCCGAATTTCCGCAATTCAGAAATGGCTATGGCAAAGGCAATCGGTACCCAGAAACCAATGATTAGACAGAGGACCATATAATACAATGTGTTCTTAACGGCCTTCAAAACATCAGGATCGCTCAAAGCCCTGGAGTAATTCTCCAAACCGACAAAATGGTTTCCTTTGACGAAGTCCACATAATAAAAGCTGTAAAGAAGCCCCTTGAAAATAGGAACCCACATAAACATAATAAAGATGATAATCGCGGGTACGAGGAACATATATCCCCAGAAGTTTTTTTTCCATCGGTTTTGCTTGTAGGGCTTGCTTTCCTTTATAGCTGGATGCTGCTCAATCATTGATGCAGTTTGGTTCATCAGGCTCCCTCTTTCCTTTTTCTTTCAGCATCTTTATACAAAATGCCTTCCTACTTAAATTGTAGAAAAAGAGGGTTATATTGAACATGTCTAAATCTACCGCAATGATGGGTGTTCTTACTTCTTCAAATCACTGGGGCTAATTCCGTAATATTTTTTGAATATTTTGCTAAAATGCTCCGGTGATTCATAGCCCACCTTCTCCGAAATCTCGTACCTCCGTAAATCTGTATTCAAAATCAACTCACGGCTCTCTTCCATCCGAAGCTTGATTACGTATTCCCATAAATTGAAGCCGGTATTTTTTTTGAAAAGGTAGCTGAGATAGTTGGGACTTACATGATTTTTCTTAGCCACCTCATGGATCGTCAATCCCTTTTGCGTATAGTTCTCCTCGATGTATTCCTTGGCCTTCTGTACAATAAGGTTGCTGCGGGTATGCAGTTCCTCAGCGGAGGGGTCCGCCGTATAGTTGTTCCAGTTAAAATCCCCATAATAAAACACATAATAGTCGCTGTGCTCCTCGTTCCATAGAATCGCTTTGGAGGCTTGTCGGTTAAGAACATCCATGAATGAGATTCCTTTTAGAATCTGACTAATGCCCACGACACAATTGACATGCAAATATTTATGTATATTAAAATGGAGGCTGCGGCCCAGAATATCCAGCCTGTTAATTTGACCTGCAGCTGTTTCCGCATAGCTCTGCTCATCCCACTGAATAATGACTGATATTTCTTCATCCGGTGAATAAAAGGCGATGGATTTCCATTCCTGATCCAATAGCTCCTTGGCAATATTCAGCACTGCATAGCGTAGGAGAAGCCCGTCCCGCGCACTGTATTTTTTGTTCGTAGCGTCAACAGTAAGCGGAGCTTTAATCTTGATAATCGAGAAAAAAGGGCCCTGCAAGCCCAACGTGTCCAATTTCTCCAAAGAACTTTGGTTACTAAGCACAGAGGTACTGTCTAGGAGCAGCAAGTTCAACAACTCACTATATTCAGGAAGTGGCTCCTCCAGGCGGAAATACTCACCCATGCCAGGTGTGAAAGTAGCTAGCTCCGGTGATGGTTTACCCATTTTAAGCAAAACATTTCGTACAGAATCCAAAAATTGCTCGCTGTTAAGCGGCTTGATTAAATAATCCTTGGCTCCAAGACGTACGGCCATCTGGGCATATTGAAATGTTTCGTGGGCGGATATGACAATCGTCTGAACCCACGGCTTCGCCAGCTTGGCATGCTGCATCAACTCAATTCCGCTCATCGCCCCCATCTGGATATCGGTGACCAGTAGATCGATGTCTTCCATCCGGATACAGTCCAACGCCTCGAACCCGCTAAGTGCGGTATAGATATGACCTACATCCAGACCTGAAGAAGCTAACAAGCTGCTCAGGCCTTTGCAAATTAGCGGTTCGTCATCTACAACCAGAATATTATACATAGGTAATTCTCCTTTACTCTAAATTTCCGGTGTCGGGAGCTTAACGGTTACTATAGTCCCTCCCGCGTCACGTTGCTCATAGCTCATTCCATAATCAGGCCCAAAATGCAGTTGAATGCGCTGATTTATATTGCGGATGCCGTATCCGCTAAGCGTATTGGGCTCCTCATCATTTAACAATTTACCTATTGTTTCATAATCCACTGGTTTATACCCGTTATCTTCAATAGTAATGATAATACTCTCGTCCCGCTCGAAAGCACTAATGATGATTACTCCGTCTTCCGCCATATTTTTCACACCATGGATAATTGCATTCTCTATAAGAGGCTGCAAGGTGATTTTGGGAATGAGATTAAGCTTGGTGTCGGCCTCGATATTCCAGACTACCTCAAAGACATAATCGTAACGAAGCTGCTGCAGTTTGATATACGCAGAGGCATGTTCCAGCTCTTCCTCCAGTGTAATGAGCTCCCGTCCACGACTCAGGCTGATTTTCATCAACTTAGAAAGCTCCTTGATCATCACGGCAGATTCGACATTACCTTCGAGTGAGCTTTTCCAATAGATACTTTCCAGCGTGTTATATAGTAAATGGGGGTTGATCTGCTGATAGAGCAGCTGCAGCTGTGATTCCTTCTGCTTCAATTCCATTTGGTACTTATAAGTGATTAAGCTGTTTAGTCTTCGGGCCATATCATAAGTAGATCCAATCAGCACACTTACTTCATCATTGCTCCCCCGTCGTGGTGTCTCAGGAACCCGATTGCCAGGTTCGTATTTGCGGACGAAAAAAGCAAGCTTTTGCAGCGGTGTCATGAGTGAGCGCCAAAAATAGGTGATAATAATAAGTCCGAACAAGGCATAAGCAACGGTTATATATTGAATAACCCTTTTCATTTCGTTCTGCTGTTGCAATAGTGCTTTGACGGGTATTTTATAGATGAGTTTTTGTCCAAGAGAATGGTTATTATTGACGACATAAATAAAGTCAGAGGTAATTACATCCACTGTACCTTCAGGATCTTCCGTCTCGATGACCTCCGGTAAAGTAATGATCTCACCTGTCACGTCTGAAGTGGAAGCCAGCACACGGTTATTCGAGTCCGTCAGATAGATTTCTCCATCCGGCAAGGAGATGTTTTTGAGCGATTCACCGATTTTGGATTCCATTTTCGTTACCACTAGCACCCCGATCGTTCCGGTACCCTTATAAATGTTGTTCACAGCTCTAATATACGTAAGTGTCTTCAGGTTCTCGGCCTGCGGACTCAGTTTCTCCACGAACATCAGGTATCCGCGCCCTTTTTGCTCCACTGCATGTTTGAACCAGTACGGCTCTTCTCCTTTGGTAAAGAAATAAACCCCTGACTTTTTGAGTTGAGGGAAATTAGGCGCGAAAAAGTAGTACTCCTGTGGGTCATAGATATAGAGGGAATAATAAATGCCGTCCTTTCGCTCCACTTCCTGCGAGTAGCTGGCCAAGAGCTTTTCTATATTCTCATATCTCTTTACCCGCTCTAGAACCGGATCATTTCCGGTCATATTAATCTGCTGCAAAATAGGATTCTGGATAACTGTCGATGTGATTTTGTTGACGGTCTCAATATCCCTGTTAATTATAGTGAAGTTCTGTTTGTTCAATTCCACATAAGCGTTGGTTACATGACGCTTGAGAATTTGCTCGGCCTTCATATTTCCGTAGCTGTTCAGTATCAATATTGGCGAAATCATAATCAGAAACAGCAATAAAAGCTGCTGCTTTACGTTCAGCTTCACAAGCGGCTTTATCAGCCCAGACAACATCCTATCCACCTCCAGCTTCAATACTATAACAAAGCGTAAAGCGCTTACCTATGTTCATTTTAAAGTTTATTAGGTGCATTTGTATGTAGTTTTTTTCTGTTGGCGGGGTGTTATATGGCAGGTGATCAGGTCGTCACTACGTAGAGTGTTTGGACTTTCGGCCGCTGTTGTCTCCGGATTTTTTTGATTTTGACCGCTTATTAGCGGATAAAATCCGGATACAAAGGCGGACGCTGACGCTCCTACAGTTCCAAACCTCCACTTCGTGACTCCAATCACCTGGCTTCTTAAAAGCCCGCAAACAGAAAAAAGATGTGGGGCAGGTGGTTCGGTCCATGTGATTTCACATGAGACCTCACTGATGCTAAAACTAGAGATTTACTGGAACAGAGGCGGGCGCTGACGCCACTATAGTTCCAAACCTCTTCCCAAACACAAAAGGCTTGGGAAAAGGAGCATCGGCCCATGTTTCACATGGTACCCATTATAGAACTAGCAAGCTCTGACTTACGGGATAATGGGGGCGCTGCCAAGACCTCCACTTCGTGACTCCTATCATCAATAAGAACACCTTAATAATCCTACTCATCACCTCAGCTGGAGGTAAAGGTGATTCCTGAATGAACAAAGAAAACGCTCCTTGTGAAATGGATAGGTGGAACTCCATTTTCCAATGAGCGATTTCTTTTACTGAAAAAGTTTTTTATGTTTGGCCCCCCCCCCCCCGGAAATTAGCGGAGAGGACGGAACGATTGTGGAAAAGCGACAGCGTTCGCCTTTGTCTCCAGATGTACACTGCTAAGTGTAATTCAATACATCTGGAGACAACAGCGATTGGAACAACGGTCCGTTCGCGGAGCGGCCTACAGAACAAGCCTAGCCCTCTAAAGCCGCAGCCGGGCCAAAGAATTCAAAATGAATATCACTTGCAGGGACTTCCCACTCTTTTAACGCGCTGTTCACAGCCTTCATAAAAGGCAAAGGTCCGCAGAAGTAGAACGCAGCATCTTTGGATGGGATCTTGCTTTGCAGCCAAGGAAGATCAATGAAGCCCGCTTTATGATAGGCATCCCCCTCTTGATCTTCCGCTGTTGGAGCTTCGTAGCACCAGGAGGCTGAGATTAGAGGGTTCTCACGAGTCAGCAGCTCGACTTCTTTCCGAAGTGCATGAGACAGGCCGTTCTGAGCTGCATGAATAAAAGTAACTTGTCGATCCGGTTCAGTCTCCGCCAGAGTGTTCAGCATACTAATCATTGGTGTTAATCCTACTCCACCGCTTATAAGTACAACGGGTCTCTTATCCTCGCGGTTTAATACAAATTCGCCCGCTGGAGCGGATAACAACAAGGTCCCGCCTTCCTTCACTTGCTCATGCAGATATTGAGATACTTTTCCTGCCGGCCGATCCAGAATCGCATCTTCACGCTTCACTGAAATACGGTAATAGGATTTGCCGGGTGCTTCGGAAAGGCTATATTGACGGATATGTGTATTGTTTTCTCCAGGGATATCGAGCTTTACACTGATATACTGTCCTGGTTCGAAGGAGGCAATCGCTTGACCATCCTCGGGAACCAAATAAAAGGAGGTAATTACGTTGCTCTCTTGGATCTTGCGTTCTACACGGAAAGCTCTGAAATCAGCCCAACCACCCGTTTGATTTTCAGCTTGTTTATACATTTGATCTTCAACGCCGATAAAAGCCCCCGCGATCACCCCATAGGCTTCAGCCCATGCCTCAAGGATCTCATCCGTTGCTGCATCCCCGAGTACTTCTTTAATCGCTGCCAAAAGATACTTCCCTACGATTGGATAATGCTCTGCCTGAATGCCTAGACTCCGATGCTTATGGGCAATCTGCTTCACCACCGGTAGAATTTCCTCAAGACGGTCAATATATTGGGCTGCGGCATAGACCGTGTTAGCCAATGCAGCCTGCTGTCTGCCCTGCTTTTGGTTCGCGTGATTAAAAATGTTCAAAAGCTCCGGATGATTCGTAAATAGCATTTGATAGAATTGTGTTGTGATAGCTGTACCGTGGACCTCTAGAACAGGTACGGTTGATTTAATCGTGTTGATTGTTTTTTCACTTAACATACGAATCCCTCCGCTTCTTTTATCCTTAACCTGTGTTTAAGTATAGAAGATGCAGGCTTACAATTAGTGATCCTAGTCACATTAAAAACAAACATTTGTGACAAATGTCACATTTCATTCTCTAGTATAGAGGTTCATTCGAAGCCAGGAAGCACATGCATCGGTCCAACCTTTTACATGTTCATCCTCTTCTGCCATTCCAAGCCCATGATAACCATGAGCATATACGTGAAGATCAAAGGGTACACCTTGACGCCTTAAAGCAGCTGCAAAGATAAGACTGTTTTCAACCGGAACCGCATCATCATCGGCAGTATGCCATAAGAAAACAGGAGGAGTATCTGCTCCCACCTGAAGCTCACTGCTTAGAAGATTTACCAGCTCTGCTTCTGGAGAAATGCCCAGCAGGTTTTCTTTTGAACCCTGGTGTCCGTATTCATCCTGCATCGAGATTACAGGGTAGCACAGAATCATCAAATCAGGGCGGCTGGATTGGCGCTCTATCGGATCGCTTGCTTCAGTGTTCCCCATATCAAATAACACCCCGGCTGTAGACGCTAGATGTCCCCCTGCAGAGAATCCCAATATCCCTATTCGTCCTTTATCCACCCGGAATTGTTCGGCATGATGTCGAACCGTCCGAATTGCCCGATGCGCATCCTGCAAGGCATGGGGATAACGGTATGGAGCTACACGGTAACGGAGTACAAATGCAGAAATGCCAAGCGTGTTCAACCATCTCGCTATCGGTTCTCCTTCATGATCTGCCCGCATCCCATAACCGCCGCCCGGACATATGACTACAGCAGCATTTCGATCCCCTTCTACCAAAAACGGTTCAATAGCCGGACAATCCTCATCCATAGCGCCCTCCGCTCCCGGAGCTCCATCTGGCCATAATAGCAGCATGTTCTTCAACATCTTTCAAACTTCCCTTCTATATATACTCTGCAAAATTGGTGGATTAAAGCAATCTTACTTCATTATAAATCCGTGTTTCAAGAGATACCCCTAACTCTGCCGCAAAAATAATTCAAAAAAAAAAGCAACGGCCTAACGGCCGTCACCTGAAATAAATGATTATTCAAAATTCACCCCAATACATGCAAACCAGCAATGACCTTGTCCGCCTCTTTCAGAACCTCAGGACTTCCAATGCCGACAACCTTCATTCCGGCAGCCTTTCCGGCCTGAACACCAGCTTCAGCATCCTCGAACACCACGCAGTCTTCCGGCTGCAGTTTCAGCCCTGCGCAGGCCATAAGAAACACCTCAGGATCCGGCTTGGCGAGAGACACCTTGTTTCCATCAATAACAACATCAAATAAGTGAGTAATGTTAAGCTTATCTAGTATGAATTCTGCATTTTTACTCGCAGACCCAAGCGCTATGCCTATCCCTCTCTCCCTTAGATCGGTTAAGTATTTTTTCACTCCAGGCAGCAGTTCTGACTCGTCCAGAGTTGAAATGTATTCTATATACCGACGATTTTTCTTCTCCGCGATAGCAATCTTCTGCTCGTCAGAGATTTCAACACCGCCGATCTCCAACAAAATATCCAGCGATCTCATCCGACTTACGCCCTTTAGCCGTTCATTGTGTTCTTCAGTAAACTCAAAGCCGAGTTCCTCTGCAAGCGAGCGCCAAGCGAGAAAATGGTATTTTGCGGTATCCACGATGACACCGTCCAGGTCAAAGATAGCACCTTTCATATGTTCCAACATTATGTTTGTATCCTCTCTGATTATGAATAACGGATCTGCAGTTGCACACCGGGTTGACACATTTCTACTTGTCCGCCAGATACAATAAAGTTCAAGGCTGACTTATTATCGGCGGAAGCCTGAATAGTAATTTCTTCACGTCCGACATGGAGACGGTAGTTCCCACCCCTCAGAACTACGGGCAACTCCACGGACTCCCATTGCTTAGGCATTGAGGGATTCAGGTGAACATCCTCCCCATTAAAATACAGACCTGCAAAGCCTAGAACAGCGGCCATCCAAGCCCCTCCATTGGCTGCAGGATGAGTGCCTCCGATATACAGATCGCCCACATACTGCTTGGATTCCCCTGTTAAATCCACCGTGGCTGTTCGCATAAAATAAGGGTAGCCCCAATCGGGAGCCCCGATATCTGCGGCAACCAATGCGTATATACATGGACTAAGGCTAGAGCCATGCTCAGTACGAGGCTCATAAAATTCCCAATTCGCTTTTTTAACTTCTTGCGAGAAGGAATGTTTAAAGAGATTAAGCATGAGCACGACGTCGGCTTGCTTCAGAATCGTAGTGGTCGTAGCGAGGCCATTCCCACCGCCCCAATACTCATGCTTGTTCAGGACGCGAGACTTCAGATCAGTCAGTGCTACCTCTTCCAGCGTAAAATAGCGGTCAAACTGCTCGATCACAAGGTTCTCAGTGTTAGGTTGCGGTACATAAAAATGCTCCAGCATCTCCTGAAATTCTGGCAGGAAGGGTCCCTCTTTGAAGGTATCAGTCATAGCTTCGAACGCTGCCGGGTGATTTGTTCTGAGATAATCAGCTGCTTGTATAGCAATCTCAAGCGTTTCTTTTACCAAAGCGTTCGTAAAGGCATTATTATTCACCCGCTCATGGTATTCGTCAGGGCCGGTCACATCCAAGATCTCATAGCGGGCTTTTACAGGATTGTAATAGGCATAGGAATAAAAGAATTTGGCACATTCCCATATCACTTCTGCCCCACCGTCCGTCAGCAGACTGTAGTCACCTGTGAATTGTACATACTGCCAGATTCCATGAACCACATCGGCGCTGATATGAACCTGTTTGTCACGGAAATACGTACGCATGGGCCGTCCGGTAAAGACATCATTAACATTAAACAAGGTGCAGGCATCATCACCTGTATCCTGGCTTTCCCAGGCGTAAAAAGCACCCAAAAATCCATATTCAGCAGCTTTACGCTTCGCACCTTCCAAGGTATGAACACGGTACATCATCAAGTTACGGGCAGTAACAGGGTCGCTATGCAGGAAAAAAGGAAGCATGAACATCTCCGTATCCCAGAACACTGCGCCTTTATATACTTGCCCGGACAATCCTCTTGCTGGAATGGACACCCTTTCCGAATGGGTTGGGGCTATAATCAACAACTGATAAATACTATATCGCAGAGCAAACTGGGCTTCCTGATCCCCTTTAATGATGACATCGGATAGGGACCACTTGTCTTCCCATTTCCGTTGGTGAGTCCCGAGTAGGACTTCATATCCTAAATTTACAGCAGCGTTAACCGTTGTTATCGCCTCATTAACGAGAGACTCTGTACCATCCAGACCGCTAAATACGGAGACATACTTATACCAAGTATAGGTGACTCCTGCCTGTGCTTTAAACGTGAGCTGACGAAGGAGAGAAGATTCATCGAGGCTCTGTTCCCCAAAACCGAACACGGCTAGTTCCGCTACAGCCACCGGAACCTTAAGTTCACCCGTTATTGCTGTGGAGATCATAATATGATCCATTGAATTTTTCTGAAGATCATTCAAATGGGGCCCATTAATATCCCAGACGTCATCGTCAATTCCTGTTTGAATAACTATGGTACAATCACGGGTTGTACACAATGTTAATTTGCTCACCATTAGATGAAGATTATCCATGCTGGCAAAACGTTCTGCCGTATACGTAACTGTGCCACCGTCAGGCCTTTTGTAAACCGTCTCCCGGCGGTGAAGCGCACTTCGTATATCAAGCTCCTGTCTGTGCGATATCACCTCTTGTTCAATCACAGTCAGAGGTTCTCCATCGCATAGTAAGGTTGTGAATAACCCATTCGGGGCATTGACAGGCTCACGCCACTGTTGACCGGATTTGTCATACAAACCTGCCAAGGTGACAGCAACCAGCTGCTCCTTACCAAACTCCTCAAGTGTGCCACGATAGCCCATATATCCGTTCCCGATCATAAACTTGTTCCCGTTCGTCGTTACACGCGCAAGATCGAACCCCGACTCCTCCACTGTCCAGTTCACTTGACCGCCATCCCCTTACCCAATGGAAGTTCCGCTCCGGTAGCATTAACTAGAAGCTTTTGTCCGTATACTAAGACTTCTGCACTTCCGCCTGTTACAGCTGTAAGACTTACTTTGCTCTGATCTACTGCAACACGCAGCAATACGCCCTCGTATAGAACTTGGAAGCTGTAAGATGTCCATTTCTCGGGCAGAGAGGGCTGGAACGAAAGTACTGAACCGTCCGAGCGCATGCCCCCAAAGCCATACACAATATTCATCCAAGCGGCTGCGATCGAAGTGGTATGAAGACCTTCACGCGTGTTGCGGTTGTAGTTATCCAGATCCAGCCGGGTAGCGAACTCAAAGAACTTATAAGCTTCATCAGGCTTGCCGATTTCTGCTGCCAGTATCGAATGAATAGAAGGTGATAAAGAGGACTCATGGATGCATCTCGGCTCGTAGTATTCATAGTTGGCAAGCTTGGATTCCTTAGAGAACTGTCCGCTGTATAAGAACATGAACATTAACACGTCCGGCTGCTTGATCATGTCGTACCGATACAATCGGTCATAGGACCAATTCGAGTAAAGCGGGAATTCGGTAACCGGTATAGAGTGGATGTCCATATGCGGCATATCAAAAAATCCATCGTGTTCTTCATATACGCCACTTTCCGGGTCCTGAGGTATGCGCATACGTTCTGCTTTGTCACTCCAGTCATCCAATTCTTGTTCTTCTAGCCCGGTTTTAAGGGTGATCTCGGCGAAGACCTCTGGTGCTGCAAGCTTCATCTCCCGAATACTATCCAGCGTATATTCGAATGATTTTTTGGCCATTAGATTGATATAGCAATTGTTATTGACCATCAACTGGAACTCATCCGGGCCCATAACACCGTAGTAGCCGTACTCTCCGCTCCGTTGACCCCATTGACCGCGTGTAGCATAGAAACGGCTGATCTGGATCAACATCTCCACACCTTTGCTGAACAAGAAGTCCCGATCTCCAGTAATGTTGACATAGTGCCAAATTCCGTAGGAGACAGCCGTGCCCACGTGCAGCTGTAAGTTGGAGTGCTGCCATAGATCACAGCTTTCGGTTCCATCTATAGTAGCAATAGGATAACAAGCACCCTTACAATCCACATCTTCCGCCCGTTGCATGGCTTGGGATAGGGTTTTGTATCGGAACTCTAATAGGCTCTTCGCCGCTTTGGGATTATTGAACATATAGAAGGGAAGGCAATAGGATTCCGTATCCCAAAAGGCTAACCCGCGGTACACTTCACCAGTCAGCCCTTTAGCACCAATGTTGAATCCCGGATGATCTCCGTGGTAGGTCTGATAGAGCTGAAAGATACAAAAACGGATGCCCTGCTGGTTCTCGGGATCACCTTCGATTTGAATATCGCTGGTCTCCCATATCCCGCTCCAATAGGACGCCTGATCGGAAAATACAACGGAAGCTTCCAGCTTCCCGGTTGTGATGGTCAACTCCATCCCTTCCTGCCACAGATCATAAGCCGACTTGGAGGAATCCGTATCGGAACAATTGACAGCAAGTTTAGTAAAGTGTGTCGACTCCCCTTGGGTCAGCTCCATGCTGAATCTTTGACCGATAAATTTATCCTTTACTACCCGAGTGGTATTCAATGTCTGAGGAGATTGCAGGGTGAAAGCAGAGAACAGCTTGTTTCCTGTATTCACTGTGCTTGCCATAATGGCTGATATTTCATCTGATTCACTGGTGCAGAGGACATTCCACATATTCTCGCCTCGCTCCTCGTGGATAATTCCAAAATCCAGACCGGAGCACACTTCGATACTTCCTGAGAAGTTAAGAGGCTTGAATGTTACCTGCTGCAGACCTAAATGGGTCATGGTCATACTGACCAGTCGAGTAAAGGTAATATGAAGGCTTTTCCCACTCTCTAGATGCCAAACCAGATCCCTCTGATACGTCCCCGTCTGGAAATCAAGCCGCCTGGTATAATCCGAAATTTTACTGCGGGCCAGATCCAACGTTTCCCCCTCTAATGAAATTCGAGTGTATAGCCAATCAACGGAATTGACCATGTAACGAAGCGAAGTAATAATACCTTTATAATGTTTGCCGATATCCAATTGTTCATTAAGGCCATTGAAATAACTGCCGAGCAGCATATCACCGCTATACCCTTCTTCGGCATATCCCCGTACACCCATATACTCATTTCCAAGTGAAAAAATAGATTCTGAGGTCCGGTTCCGTTCCGGATCAAAGCCCTCTTCAATAATTGCCCACGGATCTACTTTTAAATATTTGTCCGCTACTTTAGCCATGTATGATTTCTCCTTTGTCTTGGGTTCTATCCGCCTGCTCTTCCTGTCCTTCAAGATAAGCCGGGCGCTCACTTCCAAGAATAGCTCTAGAACTTGAAGCAGCCAATGTGCTGAAATCATCCGTTTATGTCTATTTATACGGAGTTGCAATAACAGAACATAAAAAAGAAGCTGGAAACCATTCTCTGTGAATGTTGGTCGCCAGCTGTTAATATTTGAAGTTGAACGTGCTATATACACCTATTTTACGAGAAATCATATTAAATCTCACACCTTTGAAGTGAAAATAATCACAATGTTAAAAAATTCGACACTTTTTACGCAAATTTATTACCCATTAAGAGGTATTCCAAGGTATAATTAATTTAAAATTTACTAAAAAATGAGGGAATAAAGGGGATGTCGATTATGAAGGAACATTACAATGTTATCGAAGCCCGCGGAAATACAAACTGTTTCTCCGAACAGAATTTTAACAGACTTCTAGTTACAATGAAAGAACGCATGGTACCAGAGGGTTCACACCTGTTCTGGGAAGGCGACTTTTCGGATAAATTGTTTTATATCAAACGTGGACGTGTGAAATTAACCAAATCTACAGACGAAGGTAAAGAATTAATTCTGTATATGTATCAAGCCGGCGATATGGTAGGCCAAGCTGACCCGTTCTTCAGTACGAAGCACAGTTTCACTGCGGAAGTAATCGAGGAAAGCGAAGTAGGTGTTATCGAACAAAAGGATCTGGAGATTCTGATCTGCCAGCATTGCGACTTTGCCATTGACTTCATGAAATGGATGGGTATCCACCACAGACTGACACAAACTAAATTCCGTGATTTGATGATGTATGGTAAGCCGGGAGCTCTCTGCTCTACATTGATCCGACTGGGCAATACGTATGGTGAGAAGAGCGGTGAGAACATACTGATTAACAAAAAGATAACGCATACCGACTTATCCAATATGATCGGTGCTACCCGTGAGAGTGTTAACCGGATGCTTAGCGATCTTCGTAAGAAAGATGCAGTTGAATATGAGAACGGTATGATTGTGATTAAGGATCTCGGCATGCTCCAAGACATTTGCCATTGCGAATTGTGTCCGAACGAAATTTGCCGAATTTAATTTCCTTTTAACATTACCCTCTATTCTCCTCATTGAAACATATATGGCCCAGTTATTGTTCGATTCATAAAATAGAGTGGTCAAAGGCGTCCGGATACTGGCGTCTTTTTTTCTATGTTCATATACTACCCCTCCCTTAAATCATACATTAGGAAAAAGGGGCTGTCCTATAAGCCATGAAAAGGCTACTTGGGACGGCCCCGCTGTTTTTGAGTCGGATTGACTTGTGCACATGGTGTGGACGCTCCACGAACGGACCGTTGCTACAATCGCTGTTGTGTCCAGATTTTAATTATTCCCCTTAGCGGTGAAAATCCGGACACAAAGGCGAACGCTACCGCTTTTCCACAATCGTTCCGTCCTCTCCGCTACTTTTAGCGGAATCCGTTCCAAAATCTTCTCTAAAAACAGCAAAAAGAAACCTCTCTTTGGTAAAATGGAGTTACCAAACAACCATTTCTTAGGAGAGGTTTCTTTTGTACATTCGAAAGCGAGCCAGTCTCCAATAACCTGGAGACTGGCTCGCTTTTTAGCTTTTAAGGCTTTGAAGTACAAAAAGCTATTTCATTCGTCAAAAATATTTACTTTTGAGACAGCCCCTTGTTTTTGTTTTGATCGTTTGCTGAAATTAGAGGTTTTTGAATGCCACGCACAGGTGAGATAAGCCAGTAAGCCATACCCACGAACACTGCGCCGCCGATCATGTTACCCAATGTTACAGGGATCATATTATGCAGCCACCCTGCAAACGTAATAGTTTCCGGGTGATTTGGAAGAATAAGAGCTACGCTAAGCAGTGTCATATTAGCCACACTATGCTCATAGCCACTGGCGATAAAGGCGAACAGACACCACCAGATCAAGATAAGCTTGGCTGCTTCACTCTTGGCACGGGAGGACATCCATATCGCCAAGCATACCAGCCAGTTACAGAGAATGCCGCGGAAGAACAGTTCCGAGAATGGAAGGCTCATTTTTTTGGCGGATGCTGCAAAGATTAAGTGCTCTGGTGGCGCCACACTGAACAATCCGGTACCTCGAATTAAAAGGGCAAGAATCACAGCACCTCCAACATTACCGATGAACACAAGAACCCAGTTCTTAAGAGTATCCGAAATACTTGTTCTGCCCGCAAGGGTACTTACGGTAAAGAACATGTTATTTCCAGTAAACAGCTCTGAGCCTGCAAAGATTACAAGGGTCAAAGCGATACCGAAGGAGGTACCCATTACAAGAGGTTGAAAAGGTGATTTGGCCGCTGCCAGTGGTGCTCCCAATGAGAAGATAAGGATAATACCAATACCTACATAAGCCCCTGCCAGCAGAGCCGCCAGGAAATACCTGGGCCAGCTTTCGTTCATTTTGTCCCGCTTACTGACTGCTGCTTCTACGATGTTCTCTACACTTTGAGTAAACATATTCCACCCCGTCGTCTATTTATATAATTATATGCTAACCGTCACCAAGTCCCCATCTATTGTAACAGGGTATGTCAATACTCTTCCATGATCCGGAGCTTGAACATCACCTGTTCGAAGATCAATTTTCCAGTCATACAGCGGATCGTACAAGTAGTACCCGGAAACCATACCCTCAGCCAAAGGTCCACCTTTGGGGTGAGGACTAGAATTCTCTAACGCATAGACAGTTCCGTCAGAGGTACGAAATATGGCCAGCTCTACATTTCCAGCGATCACCACACGTCCGATCTGCAGTAGAAAGTCCTGCACAGTGCCTACCGCATACTTTTGCTTTGTCAATTCCATCGTTTTCTCTCCTTTTGGGTAGCTTTCAGTTAAACTCGGGTATCCTCAAACAGTGCCGTGCGTGTATCTTTATCGTTCAGCATTTTTTTCCAAGGATCTGTAACCTGAGCTAAGGCAAAATCAATCCGCGCAGCCAATTCTTTACGGTTCGCTTCATTTTCCAAGATGGCCGTCTGAATACTCTCAAGACCCATCCGCTCCACCCACTCGGAAGTTCTTTCCAGGTAATTCCCAGTTTCGCGGTAGTATTGCATCACAGCAGAGCACACTTCAACGAGTTCCTCATCTGTTTTTACTTTGCAGAAGGAGTCCGCGATACGCGGTTTGATTCCGCCGTTACCCCCGATGAATACTTCCCAACCGCCGTCATTGCCGACGATACCGATATCCTTCGTGCATGATTCTGCACAGTTACGAGGACAACCGTTAACAGCCATTTTGAATTTAGCAGGGAAATCAAGACGCTCATACTTGCGCTCCATAAGAGCACCCATCCCCATTGAATCTTGTGTACCGAAGCGGCAGAACTGTGACCCTACACAAGTCTTAACCGTACGAAGGGATTTCGCATAGGCATAACCAGATGGCATATCCAGTTCTTCCCATACTTTCGGAACATCCTCTTTCTTCACGCCGATCAGATCCAGACGCTGACCCCCGGTTACCTTAACAACCTTTACATCATACTTCAGTGAGACTTCAGCAATCTTCATCAAGTCTTCAGGTGTTGTAACCCCGCCATACATCCGCGGTACAACCGTAAAGGTGCCGTCCTTCTGAATATTCGCGCCCATCCGTTCATTAACAAAACGTGATTCTTTCTCATCTTCATAAGTGTCGGGGTAGATCATGCCTAGATAGTAGTTGACCGCCGGGCGGCATTTAGAGCAGCCTTCCTCTTGTTTCCAGCCCAGTACGTTCATCACTTCTTTAGTTGTTTTTAATCCTTTTGCTGTAATCTCAGCCACGATCTCATCACGGCTTAATGAAGTACAACTGCAAATCCCTTGTTTCGCGCCTTGCTGAAAGCTGTCACCAAGTACGAATTGAAGGATTTGTTCCACAACCGGTTTACAACCCCCGCAAGATCGCGTAGCTCCGGTGCAAGCTTTAATTTCGTCCACTGTTGTAAAACCATTTTCGGTTACAGCATCTACGATCGCCTTTTTGGTAACTCCGTTGCAGCCGCAGACGATTTCTTCATCTGACATGGCTTCTACGGACATCCCTTTCTTGGCTTCACCACCGCTGCAGCTGGTACCCATAACTTCTGCATAGATTTCATCCGTCATTTCTGACCCTTGCTTAACAAGCTTTTGCAGACTGGCTGATTCGGTCACATCCCCGAACAAGACCGCTCCGACGATGATGTTATTTTTGAGCAATATTTTCTTGTACGTTTTCTTCCAATCATCCTTGGCTGAGATCACTGTATGTTCAGAAGTTTCCATGAACTCACCGGCTGAGAATACATCCACACCGGATATTTTTAATTTCGTGGACATCACAGAGCCTTCATACGGCTTCGTGTCCACTCCACATAAGTGTTTAGCTAATACCATTCCCTGCTCGAAAAGCGGAGCAACCAATCCGTAACATACTCCGCGATGTTCCGTACATTCACCAACGGAATATACATTGTCCATCGAGGTTTGCAGATAATCATTAACAATGATTCCGCGGTTGAATGTAATGTTGCTGTCTTTGGCTACCGCTATATTCGGTTTGATTCCAACAGCCATTACAACGAAATCAGCTTCAAGTTCACTTCCATCACTGAACAGCAATCCATTTACCCGCTGAGTCCCTGTCAATTCAACCGTTTGTTTGCCCATGGCAAACTTCACACCTTGTCGTGTAAGTTCCGCCTGCAGCATCGAGGATGCGTTGCGATCAAGTTGACGCTCCATCAAATCTTCCATCAAATGAACAACCGTTACGTCCATTCCCAGGTTAACGAGACCTTTTGCAGCTTCAAGACCAAGCAACCCGCCGCCTATAACAGCAGCCTTCTTATACAGCTTGGCCGCTTCTAGCATAGCATCACAGTCTGCGATATCACGGAAGCCTACTACACCTTCTTTATCGCATCCAGGAACAGGTAGGATAAAGGAGTTAGAACCAGTTGCAATAATTACTTTATCGTAAGGAACCGCCATTCCGCTATCTGTTATAACCTGTTTATGGGTTTCATCAACGTGAGTTACGGTCATTCCAGTGTGTAAAGTAATGTTGTTGTCCTTATACCAATTTAGGTCATTCAAAATAATATCATCTACTGTTTTACTGCCTTCAAGAACGTATGACAGCATGATCCGGTTATAGTTAGGGTGGGGCTCACTTCCAAAGACGGTTATATCATAAGTACCGCCAAGCTTTAAAATCTGCTCGATGGTGCCTATACCTGCCATACCGTTGCCGACCAATACTAACTTTTCTCTCTTATCTGCCATTGTAAAATCCTCCTTAAAGCTTCTGTGTAAACTCTTATATCGGTATTATCGTTTAAAATTTGAAGGGTCATTGTGATTACAATCACAATAGGTGTGAATCTTTTCACAACATTTCGTGACAAAACATACTAAATTGTTGCTAAAACACAAATAGCCAGATTCCTTTGTGAATTTCGGAAATCTGGCATTCTATGATTATTTTTTAATGATTATCGTAAATTTAGAACAATCTCTACTTCATCCTGCGGACGGAGCTTCATATCCATACCGTTCTCCATTAGCAGTTTCCCATTTACCTTGACCTTCCAGACTTCATCCGTTAGAGGTGTATATTCATTAACCGTTAGGATACTTTTATTGTTCTCGGAGAGCTGCACCAATTCGCTGTTCTTCAATAAACTCCTAACAGAGGAATCCGCTATAAATGGCAGTACATACGAATGTGTCATCTCCGGGTGATCACTTGCCCCATTCAAAAATAAAACTACGGATTCAACGGAATCTATATTGCCCTTCGGCACAGCTATCAATTTAATATGATCTGTCCGATCTACGGCATGATCCCAATCCTCATAGTCGAGCGGCTCTTCACCGACCTGAAGTTCCCACTTCAACTCGGGATCTAGGGACACATCAGTTACCGAGATTATACTTTTCCCATCCTCTGCAAATACAACGATTCCGCTATTCCTTAGCAGCTCCCGCAGAGTAATGCCTTTCTTGTAGGCTCCGCTGAGTGGTTTGTCCGCACTTCCGTTGAATTCACTGTCTCCCGCAAAGAATGAAAGAAAAGGGCCGTTAGCAGCTGCCTCTGTATAACTGCCTTCCGCTTTTGAGTCTAAGATCGTAGAGCATCCGCCTGCTGACATTAAAATAATTAACCCTAGCAATCCGCGCAATATAAGCTTCGTGGACATTTGCCGCACCGCCTTATCCCGTCTGATGATTAATATCTACTACAAGGATAACGCAAGCAGGCCACCTTCTCAAATAAACCTTGCGGAGACCTGTCACAGGCTCAAAAAAGAGAGCCCCTGTTCGCAGGACTCTCTAAACTTGCTGTAATTACTGGTATCTAGGGAACAGGATATTAT
This sequence comes from Paenibacillus wynnii, assembly GCF_000757885.1. Lineage (NCBI taxonomy): Bacteria > Bacillati > Bacillota > Bacilli > Caryophanales > Paenibacillaceae > Paenibacillus > Paenibacillus wynnii. Next base: position 2,102,345 of record NZ_JQCR01000003.1, read on the forward strand.
TCTCTAAATGAACATGCTCAAAAGTCATGCCTTCCAGCTCCTCGAGCCGCGCATAGGTCAAACGATAGGTTGTGCAAGCATGACCCGGTGGCGTGAAGTCATTGGTAATCAAGCGCATCTGTTTCAAAATATCACCTGCTGCATCATGCTCATCTTCCAGATCATGAAGAGCCTCACGAACTTCTGTCAAAGCCGATTCACTAGGGTTAGCAATATAGTTAAGAATCTTAGGAAATTCACTTTCTTCTTCTTTGGTTGTATGTTGAAGGAGTTCTTCCTTGAGTGTGTTAAACAACGTGTACAACTCTGCCAAGTGGGGGGAATCCTCACCATGGACACGGAACACCTTAGTTACATTTTGACCGATCGAGGGCAGCTCTTCACGCAGGAAACGGTGGTGTTTGTTCACAATATGGGAGATAAGCTCATCCGAAGGTGCTGTGTTCCATACCATGTCTTCTTCAAGTACAGGATATTCTTCCAGCAATTTATACAAATCACCTATTACAGCTTCCGGGTCTAAACCGCGCTCACTAACTGCTTCTCCTAGTGGTTTTACTCCGCCACAGCAGAAGTCAATCTTGTTCGCTTTGAAATAATCAGCGGATTTAGGGAACTGCAATACGATATCTCTCACCATTGCTTCATTATTAAATAAAGGTTGTTTAGTAGCCATTAGGGTTCCTCCTTGGGTTGTTGGATCAGGTTTATTTCTTCTACCTTTCCACCTTACCCCTGAAAGGAATACCCCCTTGTGATTATAATCACTGAAATTAAATCTCTTTATTGAACAAAGGCCTCCATATATGTCCGCTTACCCTCAGAATCTTTTAAATAAGGACCCAAACCGGAAAACTGGGCTTGGTTAACATATACACCTGTCATCCATCTTCCTTCCGTCAAGCCGCCCTCCCACTGAAGAACTAAATGCGGAGCGGATATCCATTCCTGATACACCTGTATATTGCTGCCATCATACTCTTTAAAAGGTTTGGAAAGCTCTCTAAAACGAACATCGCTAATATAAGTGGGTACAAAATAAGCTGCAATCGTCTCTAATTCCTCACCGTCAAATAAGGTTTCTCCACCCAGAAAAGGATGAAACAACAGCGTTTTCTCGAAAATTGACCATATAGTGGCCTGCAGCAACATACTTTGTCTTCTACCGTTATGGAATTTGTAAGCTCTCTGGCTAAGTAGTTTGTCATGATCCTGATGGAAGTCGTTTGATTCCAAGCAATGCCGTTCACAGCCTATGCATTTCCAGCCGGACGGGCCTTGTATCCATTTCTGAAATACAGTCCCGCTATCGTTATCACCTTTGTATAGGGATGAAATGATCTCGTAAGGAACTCCAATCCAGGCATCCCATAAAAAATCCGGAAGATGGCTGTGAAGCATATGCAGCGCCTTGTCGTAAATTAGTTGGACTTTGACGGAAGCCTCCTCCAACTCGGCAGCATCCTTTTTTCCATACGTAATCTCCCGTGAAAACAGAGTAGTTCTCATCTTCCTCGCCTCCTGAAAGTTTTGCTTGGCAAAACCCAATTTAGTAAGCGCTTCCATTGTGGGCAGAGTGGCGGTTTTTTCTATTATATTACATACCTGCCGGTAGAGTGCAAGTTTTTAATAAATAAAATTTAAGAAGATACGACTTTGCCGTCCTCAATGGGATGGATGTGTATCCCTTTCTCGTTAAAATTCAAAAAAACCTCTTCCCTTTAAGGGGAGGAGGTTTACCTGTTGCTGACGGGAACTACTTCACCCAAGATTCTGCCCAGGATTGAATTTGCTTCATAACAGGTTCCAATGCACGGCCTTTGTCTGTCAATTCATATTCAATGCGTACCGGTGTCTCAGGATACACATGACGAACTAGAATACCTTCACTTTCCAAATCCTTCATCCGCTCAGACAGCATCTTATCACTCATCGTGGGGATTAGACCGGAAATATCTTTAAACCGCTTCGGTCCGCTCATCAACGTCTGAATAATAAGGCCATTCCATCGTTTGCCTAGAAAGGAGAAAGCCGTTTCAAATCTGGGACACATCGTGCTCACATGATGTTCTTCCATTTTTCTCACCTCTCACTAAGTGAAAACTTACATTTAGTTAGTATATATAATTTTAACACATTTTAAACCTGTTGAACATCGTTTACCAAAAAAAGTTCTTATACTCTATCTATTATATCCTTACTGTCAATCCCCTTTTTCCTGTGCCGGGACCCTCTGTGAAATGGCTTCTGTAACCACATAAGCTAAGTCATCATTGTTATAAAGCGAAAGGACACCGAGAACAGTATCATCGGAAATAAATCCTGACTCTTCCTCGGAAACCGTCAATTCCAACGCTTTGCGAAGAGGCTCGTTACCGGCCTGCTGCGGGTAAGCTTGTAGATATAATGCTTCCGGATCCAGACTATTATTTACGCACCACTGCGCAAAAACAAGAATCATCATTTCTTCATCCCGTTTGTAGCTTTCTACGATCTTTTCTTCCATTGATTTATGGTAATCGTCCATGTTGTCTACCCTCCTTCAGTCCGTAAGCTCCGCAGCAAGTATGTGACTAGGTAGTACTGCAGCGGCGGAAATCACGCATTGCTCCGGTGTATGGATGTTTTTTAAAAAATGGTCCACTACGCCGCTGAATCCTCTTCGTTCAAGAATGGTATCCCAGCTGCCAAAACCCTGGTTACGCGGCAGAGCACCCTGCTCATACAATACGGCGCGTTCCATATCGACTACCTCAACTGATCTTCCGTTACCGTGAAGTTCCAGCTTCTCCAGATCGGCCCCAGCCTCACGAAACATGCTGTACATTCCAATAGCACCGTTCGCCCAGCTCAGCATGCCAGATGCTTGCAGCAGCCGTCCCTCATCATTGCTCTGTAGATTACCCCGAAGCAGCTCATAATCTCCACCACACAGCCAAAGGAGCAAATCCAGCATATGGATCAAGTCATCATGCACCGTCTCACGACTGCTCCCCTTTTGCAGCTTGGTACGATGCTTTATAGCGCTGCAATGGCTAATGCCGCCGTTCTTCTCTAGCCAAGCTTTGGCAGCTGCATACATAGGGGCAAAGCGTCGGTTGAAACCGACTGCCAGAAGAAGTTCCTTTTCTTGCGCAAGCTCAACTAACCGCTTAGATTCCTCCAAATGGTAGGATAATGGCTTATCCACATAAACTGCAACGCCATGATTCAGGCATTTCGATACAATATCAAAATGGGTAGGCGTTGGGCTATGCACAAACACTGCATCTAAATCCCAGGACAATAGCTCGTCCAAATCAGTAGTTCCCTTAGGAAAGCGGTACGAGCTTACTGTACCCTGAACGGTAGCCGGTGAATGACTAAGCACACCCACGATCTCCGCCTCATCGTGACGCGACAGCAACGGCAGATAAACCTTCCGGGCAATGTCTCCAAGTCCAATCAGGGCAATTCTTTTTCGATGTTGATCCTTCATTATAAACATCACCTCGTAGCCTCGGAGTATGTATCACGTCTTCACTCTTCTAGCTATTATACCTTGTCGAAGCAATGTCGAGAAATGATCTTTGCTTCTATTGTTCGCTTTTTTTCAGTATGATGAAGTGAAATACTCCTAAGGGGCATACTAAGATGAGAAAATGGTTGCTGGCTATCCTGTATGTGTTGGGGATGGGCGCCGCGTTTATTTACAGAGAATCAATACTTGACTGGATGAGACAGGATCATAGCTTGGTCCTAACTTTTTTGGCAGCTACTATACTGGCCCTATTTCCAGTCGTCCCTTATAAAGTGGTCATAGGCTTGTTCGGATATGTATACGGCAGTGTGGGCGGTGCTGCACTTTGCTGGGGGGCCACAACATTTGCCGCGGCTCTAATGTTCGTCTGTGTTAAATATTTATTCAAGGAGAGTGCAAAAAGGTTTCTCACCTCCACACCGGCCCTTGATAAGTTTACGACCGCTGTAGAGAAGCGGCCTTTCGCTTCCGTTGTATTAGCACGGCTAATTCCGATAATTCCTCAGGCAGCGGTTAACATTTATGCCGGTGCAGCCGGCCTGCCCTTCGGGAGCTTTCTACTTGCTACAGCTATAGGCAAAATTCCGGGTATCGCGTTATTTTCTTTTCTGGGGGACAATCTTTTCCAGCATCCGCTGAGTGCTGTAGCTGCGATAGTGATCTATATTTCCGTTCTCGGACTTTCCTGGATAGTTTTGCGTACTGGATTTATTTGAATTATAATTAAATTGTGATCTATTTAATTGCATTTCGTTATCGGAGGGATATCAATGAGTGATAATCATACGGATAAACAAGAGATCCGGACCGAAAAAGCAACATTCGCGGGTGGATGTTTTTGGTGCATGGTATCGCCGTTTGAGGAGCTTCCTGGCATTATTGAGGTAGCCTCCGGTTATACAGGTGGACATACAGCGAATCCTACCTACGAAGAGGTTTGCTCTGAAACCACGGGGCATGTGGAGGCGGTACAAATCACCTTCAACCCTGAAATATTCCCTTACAAGAAGCTGTTGGAGCTCTTCTGGCAGCAGATTGATCCTACAGATGAGGGGGGGCAGTTCTATGACCGCGGGACTTCCTATGGAACAGCAATATTCACACATAGTGAAGAGCAGGAACAGCAGGCACTGGCTTCTAAGGCGGAACTGCAGGAGAGCGGCCGCTTCGATAAACCTATCGTAACTCCAATTCTGCCGGCGAAGACGTTTTACCGTGCAGAGGAATATCACCAAGGATATCATCACAAAAATCCGGGTCATTACAAGCGATACCGTAAAGGCTCCGGCCGGGATTCCTTCATTGAGAGCCACTGGTCACATCAAGAAGACAAGGAAAGCTTGAAAAAGCGACTCACTCCGCTGCAATACGAAGTCACACAAAACAATGCCACGGAGTCCCCTTTCCGCAACGATTTCTGGGATCATCACGGGGATGGCATCTATGTAGATATTGTATCGGGCGAGCCGCTGTTCAGTTCATTAGATAAATATGATTCCGGCTGTGGCTGGCCAAGCTTTACCCGGCCGATCCGTGATTATTCTGTCAAAGAAAAATCCGACACCAGCCATTTGATGGTTCGCACAGAGGTACGCAGTAAAGTAGCTGATTCCCATCTGGGCCACGTATTCAATGATGGCCCCGAGGAGAATGGTCTTCGCTACTGCATCAACTCCGCAGCACTTCGGTTTGTCCCCAAGGAAGAACTGGATAACGAAGGGTATGGAGAGTATCGAACACTCTTCCAGCAGGTTTAAAGACTAGACCAATAATTAAGGGTATCCCGCAGTCAAACTAGACTGTTGGATACCCTTCTTAGTTACCTAAATTTGTGTATGAGAAGTACCTCCCCAGGTATCCGCTACAAATACGGCAAATCGTCTACCTACATCGTTTTCAATATATATAGTTGCACAATGTACACTTATATTTCTCCCTTAGCACACTTTAGGTTGTTTAATTGCACTTTATACACTTATTTTTTGGTATTCCGGGGTTTAACCGGCATATTCATATTTTTAGTTGCACAAAGTACATCTATCCATACATCTGAGCGCCAAAAGCTAGAAATACGTGTATAAAATACATCTATTTCACGGACTACGTCCGAGTTTTCGGTAGGCTCAAGAAGTTTGTGCCGTGTAAGTGGTCTTCAGCTCCTAGATATACCTCAAAAATAGCGGGTGAAATCCCTCTATGCCATAACGGATTTCTGTCCTTCTCGTCACCTGTCATGCACTGATTTTGGTGTTGAGCCGAATAACCTTATGGTTTATCCTCTGCCTCTGGCTGCTCCTTCTCTGGAACTCGATTAGTCACAGTAACGTTACGGTTCTGCTCCTCTAAAGGACGCTGACGGTTTCGCGCTGTTTTACGATACCAGAGTACTATAGCCAAAATCACCACTCCAGCAATTAAGATCGGCAAGGCTGCTGCCAATATAATTACAAGCCACTGGAACATAGTGGAGATGACGTTCAAACTGCCGTTAAGCGCATCGGAGGCCCGGTCGAGTAAAGGGCCTTGCTCTTTTTCTTTCTGAAGCGTAATACCCTCATCCGTCTGATACAGACGGAGCTCTACGGTTGAGAAGGACACGTTCTGATCAATATAACGCATTCTGCCTTTAATTTGTTCGATGGACTCCTGAATGGAGCCGAGTTCATTAGCAAATGCGACCAGATCGTTAGATTTCGTAGCTTTTTTCATAAATTCGATGTATTGGGCTTCCATAAGCTGTTTTGCTTTAAGACGAGACCCTAGATCCACATACTCTTCCGATACGTCTTTGCCCTCAATGTTTCTTTGTAGAGATTCGTTCTTAATCTTCTCCAGATTGTTCAGGAAGGAGGAGAAACCGGAAGCGGGAACTTTTAGAATGAAGGTACCTCCCTGTTCCGCCTTGGACATATTCTCCGTAAAACCGATAATATAGCCTTGCGCTAAAGTGATCATATTTCGCACTTCACTTTGGGCCTTAGCATAATCTTTGACTTCCATTGTAAGATTTGCGCGGTAAATCAATTTTTTATTCAAGCCTGCAACCACGTCGTTTCCTGTAAAGCCTACACTTGTATCATTTACCTCAATTGCAGTAGTCGTAGAGGTATTTGAATCTTGGCTGCCGTCCGCGCCTGAATCTTCTTTAGTAGCACTTGCAGGAGCTTCTTGGGATGTGGATGCTTGATTTACGGTTGCTACATTAGAAGTTTCGGAATTCGCCATTGGCGCCGCCGCAGAATTTGATGCGCCCTTGGCAGAATTATTGTTGCCAGAACCGCACCCTGTCAATGTAATCATAAGTACTAATAAACAAATAGAATACTGACCCCACTTTTTCATTACTTTTCCCCCTTAGCTGGAATAACTAGCCAACATGCATAATACCATTCCATACTGCCGGACTATCTCTGATATTTATATTAATACCGGCCATTGATTATTAGACGTTTCCAGTAGTTGGAAGGTTGCACTGACTCCCATGAAAAATACCCTCGATTCATAATGAATGAGGGTATTCTCGATTGAACAAGCTCCACCTTGTTCAACGGCTATTTATTTATGCTGTCCATTCACTGCAGGGAGGTGAACCCTCATGGCAAAAGACTTGTTTTTAAGAAGATTCCTTCTATCTTTATCCATTTTATCAAGAGTGAGAACTATTATCAAGTGCTAAATACGAACCGCCTTTTTCTTTTCTCTCGCTATAGCAGCGGCCTCCACCATATTACGGAGTGCTCCCTCTGTCTCCTCCCAGCCCCGAGTCTTAAGTCCGCAATCCGGATTAATCCAGAACTGCTCCGGCTTAAGAGCGAGTAGCGCTCGGTTAATATTAGAGGTCATTTCTTCAACGGTAGGTATCCGAGGACTGTGAATATCGTAAACACCCAGACCGATGCCTTTATCATACGCCTGCTCTTCGAAGCTTGCGATTAATTCCCCATGGCTGCGGGAAGTTTCAATCGAAATGACATCTGCATCCATAGCAGAGATTGAATCAATCATGTCATTGAATTCGGCATAGCACATATGCGTATGGATTTGTGTAGTATCTTTAACGTGATTAGTGGAAATACGAAACGCCTTTACTGCCCAGTCCAAATAGTTTTGATGGTCCCTGGTTTTAAGGGGAAGTCCTTCACGAATTGCCGGTTCATCCACTTGAATCATCTCTATACCCGCATTTTCAAGCACTTGAACTTCTTGGCGCAGTGCCAATGCAATCTGATTCGCTACTTCTTCACGGCTTAGATCATCTCGAACGAATGACCAATTCAGGATGGTAACAGGTCCTGTGAGCATACCTTTAACCGGCAGCTTCGTTAGCGATTGAGCATATACGCTTTCTTTTACCGTCATAGGCTCAATAAAAGCAACGTCGGCATAAATCACAGGGGGCTTTACACAACGGGAACCGTACGATTGAACCCAACCATTTCGGGTGAACAGATATCCGCCCAGTTTTTCCCCGAAGAACTCCACCATATCCGTCCGCTCAAATTCCCCATGGACCAATACATCCAGACCCAGCTTCTCTTGGAAGGCAATTGCAGCCTCAATCTGTTCGCGAATAAATAAGTCATAGCGATCCTGCTTCCATACACCCTTGCGCCATTTCAAACGGGCTTGTCTTACCTCTGGCGTTTGCGGGAAACTACCGATAGTTGTAGTTGGAAGCAACGGCAGCTGCCATTTCTGCTGCTGGATGTGTACTCTTTCTGCAAAAGGAACCGTACGTCTGTCCGGAAGATCCTTCAGACCGCGGACCTGCTCTGCTACATCCTGGAGTCCACGTTCCGGCAAGGCTCGGAAAGCAGCAAGGGCATCACGGCTGGCTTGAAGTGCCGTGGCAACCGACTCCACCTGATCATTCACAATCGCTGCTCCAATAAGGCTTAATTCTGCCAACTTCTCGTTAGCAAAAGCCAACGCCTGTTTTACAACTCCCTTCAGCTTATCCTCTCCCTGAACGGTAACAGGAACATGAAGCAGACTGCTGGAAGGCTGTAATATTAATTGATCAAGGCCCACAAAAGCCGTTAGCTTCTCAATCAGCTGAAGCTTGGCGTCCAGATCAGAGCGCCAGATGTTACGACCATCGATAATGCCCGCGCCTAACCATTTGTCTTTAGGCCAGCCGAGAAGGCTGATCGACTCTAAATTTCCCCCTCCGTCATGCACAAAGTCCAGACCGAGACCGGCAACCGGCAGTTGAAGCAATTCATGCAGCGGCTCGGCCGCTTCGAAATACGTCTGCAGCATAATCTTCAATCCCGGTACAGCGTCTGCAATCGATTGGTAAAGGTGCTTCAGCAGGACGATATCTCCAGAAGTCAGTCCAGTAACTATCGCGGGTTCATCCACTTGCACCCACTCTACCCCTTCCTCTTCCAGTTCTTTCAGGAGCTGAATGTAGACAGGCAGGAAGCGATCGGCAATCTCAGCTAACTTCGAGGACGGAAAGCCTTTAGAAAGCTTCAAAAAGGTGTAAAGTCCCACAATGACCGGCTTGCCTTCAATGCCTGCTTGAGATTTAGCGAAGCGATAAGCGGCTAGAGGTTTGTTCTCCGTTAATTGCGGCTGCTGTTCACCAATCTCAGGCACAATGTAATGGTAATTGGTGTTGAACCATTTTGTCATTTCACAAGCCGTTGCACTCTCATTTCCGCGGGCCATTGCGAAATATAGATCAAGATCAACTGCTCCACCCGTATAGTCATACCGATCTGGTATGATGCCGAACATTACAGCTGTATCTAACATATGGTCATAGAAAGTAAAATCATTTACCGGAATTAGTTCAATCCCGGCTTCCTGTTGGGTCCGTAAGTGACCAAGCTGTATAGAAGCCATTTCAGCCCGAAAACTTTCCTCACTAATACTGCGGGACCAGAAAGCCTCAAGCGCCTGCTTCCATTCCCGATTTTTGCCGATTCTTGGATAACCGAGATTGCTTAATTTAACTTTATGCGTCATATGTAGCGCTCCTTTTATACCTATTTGTAAATCAAAATACCGGAAATTCAATGTTCATAACCTCAACCCAAGAAACAAAAAGGGCGTCTTTCCCTAAAAAAGCTTAAGGGAAAGACGCCCATGATATTCTGATGAATAGCGTCTAACACCTCCCTATCTCCCGTAGGTAAAGCAGTGCTGTCGAAACAGGCAGGTCTCCTGGCTATCGGCGTCAACATCCTTAAGCAGTCTTCCCGGCAGTAGTAATCTGCCAGTGACAATCGTTGCTAAGAACTCTTCCGTTACAGTGGCGGGACCGCGTCGGCTTTACACCGAACTTCCCTATTAAGCTAACCGGAACTACTAATCTTCCGGCAAGCACCTGTTTCCGTTATTAAATTTTACTTCGGGTTATCAATCTAAGGTTTATGTTACTTTAAAACCAAGTAATCCGCAATAGATTATATGGAATACCTATTATAATAAATATTTATATATTAAATATTATGAACTTAAGAATTTCTATAGTGGTGACACTCGTAACTGCGGTGAATGTTTGGACTTCCGGCCGCGGTTGATATCCGGATACAAAGGCGGACGCATACGCTCCTACAGTTCCAAAATTCCCCTTCGTTACTTCTGCCTTTTTATTAGGTTCTATACATATTAGACATTTTTAAAAAATCACCAGATATAAGACCCCGGCAAGCACAATTCGGTATATGGCGAAAGGAAGCAGCTTAATTTTATTAATTAGCTTCAGGAAAAAGCGCATCGACAGTAGCGCGAACAAAAAAGCACTGATAAACCCGGCGATAAAGAAAGGTAAAGCGTCCACCGTAAAGTACTGCCAGTTCTTGATCAAGGAAATCAAGCTTGCTCCTGCCATAATCGGAACGGCCATGATAAAGGTGAAATCTGCAGCGGCGCGATGACTCATTCCCAGCAGGACACCTCCGGATATGGTAGATCCCGAGCGCGAGAAGCCAGGCCACAGCGAGAAGCATTGGATAAAGCCCACGGTTAACGCCTGTCTATAAGTAATTTGATCAACACTTTGTACCGTTACCTTCTTCGGTGCGAACAAATCTGCGGCAATCATGAACAGAGCCCCTATGACAAGACCAATGAGTACGGTTGAGGTAGAAAATAAATGCTCATCTATGTAGTCCTCGAATAGTAAACCCAGCAAACCTGCGGGTATTAATCCAACAATTACCTGTGTTAGCTTTAGTCGACCCATAGTCTCTACAGAGGGTTGTCCCTCAGCTTCTACTTGCAGTTGCTTACGACTGAAACGTTTCAAGCCAAGCAAATCAATAAATCGATTCCGAAAAATAATTACCACCGCCAAAATGGATCCAAGCTGAATCACTACTTTGAAGGTATTGGCTGTGTATTTTCCGAGAAAATCCTGTGACTTCAGCCACATGTCATCCACAATAATCATATGACCCGTGGAGGATACCGGAGCAAATTCAGTTAATCCTTCGACAATGCCTAGAATAATTGCTTTTATAATCGTTAGCAGTTCCATACCCTTCCCCCCTAGGTTATAAATTTTCATCATTAATATATGTAAACTTATGCGGCTATTTCTGAAACTTGCACTTAACTTACATTTTTTCACGCTAAAAAAGCCGCCCACCGATACTCCGGTGCAACGGCTTCGACAATAACGATTTACTTATCTGCCATCCAGCAGATTACCTAAGCCTCCAAGAATACTGCCTTCCTCTTTCCTGCCCGAACTACCGGCAGCTGACAGAATACGATCGGCCATCCGGCTAAACGGCAGGGATTGTACCCAGACCTTGCCCGGTCCGCGCAGCGTTGCGAAGAATAACCCCTCACCGCCGAATACCGCTGTCTTTATTCCTTTTACCATTTCGATGTTATAGTCTACGGATGAGGTCATGGCTACAAGACAGCCCGTATCCAGCTTAATGGTCTCTCCGGGCTGCAGTGTTCTTTCCAGAACATAACCGCCGGAATGCACGAAGGAAAGGCCGTCACCCTCCAGCTTCTGCATGATAAAGCCCTCGCCACCGAAGAACCCTGCGCCCAGCTTGCGCTGGAATTCGATTCCGATGGAGACACCTTTAGCTGCACAAAGGAAGGAATCCTTTTGACAGATTATTTTACCGCCGTATTGCTGCAGATCAAGCGGAATGATTTTGCCGGGATACGGTGCTGCAAAGGTTACAGCTTTACGTCCGTAAGACCCTGCATGTGTGAACACAGTCATGAACAGGCTTTCTCCTGTAAGCAGCCGCTTACCCGCACCCATCAGCTTGCCCATCAACCCACCTCCGCGTGAAGCCCCGCTGCCATCCCCAAAGATCGTCTCCATCGTAATCTCCGGGTCCATCATCATGAAACTCCCTGCTTCAGCTATCACACTCTCACCGGGATCCAGCTGTACCTCCACACATTGTATTTCTTCACCCATAATCACATAATCAATTTCGTGAGCACTCATATCCGGGCATCCTCCTTCGTCTTGACAATCTTTGTCTGAAAATATATACGCTTAGATTAATCTATGGTTTCACTGATCGCGAAGGTAGAGAATTCTCACAAAAAAAGGCCAGCCAAATTTCGGCTGACCTTAATGTAGAACATCCCTGGTTAAGGGTAATTGACTGATTGTTGATATCACTTCACATTACTGTACTTCCTGCGGCTTGCCCAGCACGGGCTGAATCTTCGGCATCTTCTGCAGTTTTGGTCTGCCTAGAGAGGTTGTAAACGTAATGACATAGCCAGCAACAACGACTGCCATTCCGGTATACAATGTTTCTTTCAGAGGCATATAAAAAAGCGATAATGCCAGAACGATTACATCCATCAGAATAAATACGGTTCCTACCTTGATTCCCTTCCATTCACTGATCAGCAGTGACAAAATATCGTCTCCGCCGCTCGCTCCGCCTCCGCGGAGTACCATTCCTGCTCCTAGACCAGTAAGTACACCAGACAACAGTGCCGCAACCGGCAAATTGTTCTGCAAATGAATGACCCATCCGGAATACCGTTCCATCAGTCCGTAGAAGATAGTAAAGGCCCCTACTGAAACAAATGTATTACATACGAACGTTTTCCCTTTGAAGAACCAAGCAATTAGGAGTACTGGAATGTCTAAAATCAGGATCGAAAGTGAAGGGGAAATCCCTAACACATATTTGCCGAGCAGGGACAAACCAACGAATCCGCCCTCGGTCAAATGGTTTTGATAATTAATGTGATAATAAGTAAATGCAAGCAGCAATGTTCCGGACAAAATGACTGACATTCGGAGCAGTAAATTTATTACTCCATTGTTGTGTTTCCTCATACAGGTCTCCCCTTATCGTATATGGCGGCTAGACGTCCCACCAACCTCTACGACGGGGTATACCAGAGGCGTTGCTCCTTCGCATACAATACTCCTTCCCTCGCAGAGGCGGTTTCGTCAATTAACGGTTCGCACCTTCTACAGGGAAGCTAAGTATAAGATAGATCATAACGTTTCCAAATCGTCCTTTGGGGAATCGTCCTTCGGGGACACATGGTATCCTGATCCTTTCTGTAATTTGATAAGTTCTGATTAGATTATACCACGGAGACAGCTTTCTCAAAACACCCATCTTCAGAAAAGATCGTATTAATCCGTATTCCGTAGCAAACGGTTGACGGTTTCACGCCGGACACCGATTAATTGTCCAATCTCTTCCTGTGTCAGGAGATCCGTCAACATGGCCCCATGAGTATACTCATTAAGCCAACGGGTCAGCAGTCCCAGTCGTTCACCCGGTGTTCCCACTGTCAGGTGGTCGAGTCGAGTCTGCATGAACCGCACCTTCTCCTGAAGCAGCATCGCAATTTCCAATGCTTTACCCGGTTCCTCTCGTAGCTGCCGATACCATTCCGCAGCCGGAATAATCTCCACCTCGCTTCTCATTAGCGCTATAGCTGTACCATGAGCTTCCTTTGGTGAAATGAGTGAATGATGGGGAACCGTCTCGCCGGGATACAGAATATTAAACAGAACCATATTCCCGTTCTCATGAAGTCTTGTTACCTTGAACAGGCCGCTCTTGACCTGATACAACGTCTGACAGCTGTCGCCTTGCCGGAACAAGAACTCTCCCTTGTGCAGTATCATCTCGCCTACTCCTTTACCCATGTGAATTATTTATATTACGAATTATACAAAAATAAACCCACAAAAGGGAGTTAATCTGTTAATTAAGCAAAAAGCTGCCGGATATCAAGACCTCACAGGTCTAGAAATACGGCAGCTACGCATTTATGATGACTTACATGTTTTTGAGAATATCAATGATCTCTTGCTTGCTTCCTGCATCTAGCAAGGACTGGCGGAAATCATCATGGATCAGCTTACGGGACAGAGCAACCAGAATCTGTAGATGCTCGTTACCGACATTTTCCTTCGGCACAGCAATCAGGAATACAATAGATACCGGGGTTTCGTCCAAGGAGTCCCAATCTGTAGGTCCAGCCATGCGAGCAACAGCTAGTCCTGGCTTGATTACACCTGTGGATTTACCATGAGGAATGGCAACTCCAAATCCAATACCGGTTGAACCCGTAGCTTCACGAGCGAGTACATCACTTACATATTGCGCGCCGTCTGTTACCGAACCGGATAGCTTAAGACCTTCTGTCATTCTTGTTATAACTTCTTCCTTAGTGCCCACTTCTAAAGGCAGGATTACTGTATCTTCTGTTAGTAGTTCATGAATATTCAATTACATTCAGCTCCTATCACAATGATGTTGTTTTTTTCTTGAAGAGGTTTACGAGCAGCGCAGTTACAACGGTTCCGATTGCAATCGCAATCAAGTACATGAATACCGGACTAATTGCATTTGGAACCAGGAGAACGAAAATACCACCATGTGGGGCGCGCAGCGTTACGTCAAACACCATCGACAATGCCCCTGTCAAACCAGATCCGATCATAAAGGCAGGTATAATACGGAGCGGATCCGCAGCCCCAAACGGAATGGCACCTTCAGTAATAAAGGAGAGACCGAGAATGGAAGCAACTTTTCCTGCTTCGCGTTCTTCTTTCGTGAATTTCTTAGGAGCCAGAACAGTTGCCAACCAAATACCTAGAGGTGGAGTCATACCGGCAGCCATAACTGCGGCCATAGGTCCATAAACTCCACTTCCCAGAAGACCAACAGCGAACGTGTAAGCAATCTTGTTAAAAGGTCCACCCATATCAAGCGCCATCATTCCGCCCAGAATAGCACCCAGCATAATTTTATTACCCGAACCGATATCTTCCAACCAAACAGTCAACGCATCCATAAGTGATTTGATCGGTGTGCCAATAACATATACCATTAAGAGTCCGACAACAAGTACTGAGAGGAATGGAACAATCAGCATCGGTTTAAGGCCTTCCATTGAACGCGGTAACTTAATATTCTTAATGAGCCATTTAGAAACATAACCTGCCAGGAAACCAGCTAGAATGCCACCAAGGAAACCCGCGCCTAATTGAGTGGACAACATCCCTCCGACAAGACCTGAAGCGAGTGCTGGCCTACCTCCGATGGAGAAGGCAATAAATGCCGCCAGAATCGGCACCATTAGACCCATTGCCGCGCCGCCAATCTTAAGAAGGTTGGCTAGAAAAGTTCCCTCAGCCGGGTTAAGTTTAAAGAAAGATATCGCGATTAGCAATCCTCCGGCTACGACCAACGGCAGCATGTGGGATACACCTGTCATCAAATGTTTGTAGAATACAGGTTGTTTGCGCTTACCATCACTGCCTTCAGCAGCCTGAGCTTGAGGTGCAGCAGTTCCCGCCGATGCTTGCAGAGCAAGAGCTTGCTCGATTAGTTGACCCGGGATCTTGATACCCTGAGCAACAGCAACCTTCACAATAGGCTTGCCGGCGAAGCGTGCTTCATCTACATCAGTATCTGCAGCAATGATAATAGCGTGGGCCTCGGCGATTTCAGCTGCGGTTAATTCATTTTCCACCCCTACTGCGCCGCGTGTTTCTACTTTAATCGGAACATTTTTTTCTCCAGCTGCTTTTTGCAAAGACTCTGCTGCCATATACGTATGGGCAATTCCCGTAGGACATGCTGTTACCGCTAATAGCTTTTTCATTGTTTATTCCCCCAGTATGCTTAGTGTTACTTCGTTGTATTAACCTTCAATTCTTGTAATTCCCACATCATTCAGGCGTTCTTCAACTTCTTCAGAACGGCAGACTTGAGTTCCCGGTTTCGATGCGGTCACACTTCCTGCTGCTGTCGCCCAGCGCAATGTTTCTTCCATTCCCCGTCCATGCAGCAGACTTGATGCAATAGCTGCAACCATGGAATCACCGGCACCTACGGTGCTCTCCGGTTTAATGCGGAATGGACGTGCCCGTACGGCTTCATCCTTACTGACTGCCAGACTACCTTCTCCGCCCATCGAGACAATGACCCATTCGATGCCTTGGGCCGTCAGTTTACGGGCCGCTTCAATAATCTCACCATCGCTTTCAAGGGTGACACCCAGCAATTGTTCTAATTCATGGATGTTCGGTTTAATAACCTCCGGACAGGCCAGCAGACCATATCTTAAAGCATCTCCGTCCGCATCCAGAATGGTCTTAACTCCCTTGCTCTTGGCAGCCTTGATCAGCAAAGCGTACTCGGCATGCTCTATTCCTGGCGGGACACTCCCACCTAATACTAGAATGGAGGCCTTATCCAGATGATTCTCTAAAGTCTTCTGAAAGAGAGTTCTTTCTTGAGGGGAGACAACACCTCCGCGCTCATTAATCTCCGTTGTTACCTGAACTGTACTATCCACAACTTTCAGATTCATTCTTGTCTCTGTTGCAGTTTCTGTGAAGGAATGATTAATCCCCTCACGTTCCAGACCCTCAAGAATCAGCTTTCCATTATGACCACCCATAAAACCAACTGCTGTTACATTCTCATTAAACCCTTTCAATACTTTGGCTACATTTATGCCCTTGCCGCCAGCATCGATTCGAATGTCATCCACACGATTTAACCCGCCAACTTCCAAACCCTCAACGGTTACCGTTTTGTCCAAAGCTGGATTCAGGGTGACTGTGATGACTAATTTACTCATGGTAACCTCCTCCGCTTCAAGCCAGCGTTACATTCACGCCCATTTCTATAATGTTCCGTACAAAATCTTCCGAAGTTTCCGAATCGAAAATACATTGATCCATCTCCGCCAAATCAGCTACCTTACAAAAGGATACTTGACCGATCTTACTGTGGTCGGCGACAAGCACAACCTGCTTCGCTACGCTGATCATTTTGCGCTTCGTAGCCGCTTCCAGCATATTCGGCGTGGTAATACCTTCCCGTAAATCCATGCCGTTAGTTCCTAGAAACGCTTTATCTACTCTCACCATTTCCAGTGAACGTTCCGTCATCGGTCCTACGAAAGCCATTGTATCCTGACGAAGCATACCTCCCGTAATGGATACTTCGATATTGCGGCAATCCTTCAGCTCGTTCAGCACCATGATGGAGTTCGTAATCACTTTAATATCAGAGAACGTCTTCAATTCTCTAGCAATTTGCAGTGTTGTAGTACCTCCATCCAACAGAATGGCATCGCCAGCTTTGATCATTTCCACAGCCTTGCGGGCAATTCGCAGCTTCTCATCCAGAAATCGGTCTTCCTTATCCGAAATAGCTGCTTCAAAGTTAACACTCTGCAAGGATACTGCGCCGCCGTGGGTTCGCTTCAATAATCTAGCTTCCTCCAGCTCCTTCAAATCCCTGCGAACAGTAGACTCCGATACACCCATCTCTTGACTAAGTTCCTGGACCGATCCTCTAGAATGCTTTTCTACAAACTGCACGATACTTCTTTTTCTTTCTTCTTCAAATAGCATCGTGACTCACTCCTTAAAATTGATACGCAGCCGACAATTATTCTACCTCTTTATCTATAGCTCACATGATCGTTTACTTGATCATTTAGATTCAATATGATGACCGTTAGTGATCATTTGTGCTCACTTATGAGTTTAACAGCGTTTTCATAGTCTGTAAAGCGCTTTTTTTATAAAAAAAATACCTATCCGCTTTACCGCGAATAGATATCTTCAACACTGTTATAATTTGTATTATTCCGCATATTTATACCTTTCTTTATTAGCCTTATCTGTAATTAATGTAGTAAAAGTAAAGGTTAATTCCTTACCATCATCCGCTTGTAAACGCAGCATGCGAGAGAGTACATAGGGGTCATTTGGATCAGCTCTATCCCATTCTTTACGATTCTCTACGGGAATAAGCGTCTGCGTTAAATTCTCGCTTGTACCTTTAATTAGGTTCATGGCGACAAGGGCGGTAGTAGAGGTTGAACGCACTAACAATATCTTAGGGGTAGCGTATTCTACAAGGAACGGTCCTTTGTTCTCCGTACTCTTCTCTAATTCGTAAAGCTTGCCGAGTGTACCGTCTTGATTAATGTATTGGACGTTCAATCCGTCCGTCATATAGATTTGCGTAGAAGAAATTTTCGAACCGTATTGATCCTTAAAATATTGGCCGACATAATGATACTCCATCTGCTTTACCACTGTATCTTTTGATATGAGCGCCTGATAGCTGTTGTCAAACTCATTGAACATTGAAATGTATCGCGAATGTAATAGAACTAAATCCGTGTCCTTTGATACCTGCTTAATACTCAGAGATCCGGATGTACGGGGCTTAATCGGAAACTTTGAGAGCATTTCGGGCTTAGCCGATGTCGGCAGCATGCGGTAGAGTTCTCCACTTTCCTGTGAGACCCAATAGGTTCGCCCTGCTTTGGACAGAGAAACAAATCTTGGCTTGTCTACTATTTGTAGATTCCCGCTTTCTTTTTCAAACAAAGGTGTAGCTCCTAATGCCCTGACCATAGATACCAGTGGTACATGCGCTGTATTCTTGATGATTCGTATGCTGTTACTAAGACTAACAGACTTTCCGTTAACTACTCCGGACTTAGAACCCATTTGAAATTTAGCCTGTTGTCCAGGACGAATTAATGTAATTGAACGTGTAGCCGCTTCAAATGTGAGATTAAAGCTCATATCTGAGGCCAGTTTTTTTAGCGGGACCCAAGTGGTTCCGTTTATGACGATTGCGCTATTGCTCATAGTGGTGTACAAATAGTTGATCCAAATCGTCTGATGCCCTGCAGCTTCCACCGTCCCCACAAATAAGAATACAGCTGCAAGCATCACAACAAGACTCCTTGTCAACCTTATAAATCCCTTCATTACCCTTTTCCCCCTTGATTATCCAATACTTATTAGACGATAATACGCCGGAAAAGTTGCTGCCCTAAATTCTGTACCAAGTGCCTATTCAAGATTGCGGGTTCTTACATATTTTAATATTAGATATTCTTTGGAAAAGCGGGTGAAAGAGGGATGGCCACTAAGAATAATGGCAATGAGGAAAAACAGGAAGAGCTTAGTGCTGAGGATTATGCCATCATTGGCGCCGGTCTGACTGCTTTAGGCGACTTTTTTTCTTTTTTGGCACTCGTTAAGGCGAAGGAAATTGTCAAGGAAACCGGGGCCGACCCCGGGGTAGTTCCACTTGTCTATATCGGCTCGAAAAAAAGGAAGAGACGTTGAATTCCAGCCTCCATTAAACAGACTGCAAAGGAATAGCATGATGCTTATTGAATAATGAGCTGATCTGCTGGCTCAACTCCTTATTTTCAAGAGCGACAATCAAGATAATATTCTCGAGGGCAGCATGCTTGGCGTAGCCTACGGCATCCTCTTTGGGAATACCTAATCCCATGAGTCCTACGGCTAGTCCCTCTCCCTGTATAATAGACTCATCTAATTCTGCTCCTGCCAGCTTATGTGCGGCGGGTCCCGCAGCGACAGCGGTCTCAGGCAGCATACCCAGTCCTGTGCCAATCCCTCTGGCAGTACCGAACACCCCATCGTTGCCGATCCCCACATCAGATTTGCCAATGCCCGTGTCATGACTAATTTGATCTACTATTTTTTTTTGCTTCGTCACCACCGATATTTTCTTGAGTTTGATTCCAAGGTCCTTCAAGTCCTCTATCGCAAGCGATACATCCGTTGCATGTCCAAATATTCCTACTATTAATACAGTCACTGTGCATCCCTCCTAATAATGCGATATTAACCGCCTGGGCCATTGATTGAACCGAAATTTTAGCTAAGAGATTCCAATATGAATCAATAAGACCTAATTAGGTTATAAAGATAGAGTTAAGACAATACATACTTGCCGATAGGTTAGTTCATACTAGGAGGTGCTGCTGATGCTTCAACATAAATATTTTCGGACAAGCTTTGCGATTATTACTTTTCTATTGATTCTCTATTTAGGCTCCAAAGTGATGTTTATATTCACACCTTTGACTGCCATAATCCAGCTGCTCCTTGTCCCGATGATGCTGTCCGGTTTCATGTATTATCTAATGCGCCCGTTAGTAAGTTTTATGGAAAAAAGGAAGCTGAACCGCTCCCTCTCTATTTTGCTTCTTTATGTAGTGATGATCGGCCTGTTTGTCCTGTTTTGGGCGCTAGTATGGCCGACGCTAAGGGAGCAAATTCAGAACTTTATAGACAACACCCCTAAACTGGTTCAGGGACTTCAGGATCAGTTCAATACATTACAGAAGAGTCCTTTATTTTCACGCTTTTTTCCCGGTGAGTCTGACATGGCTTCACGACTTTCAGGATACTTGAACAATGCCATTAACTGGGTAACCAATTCAATGTCTAATCTGATCGGAGTGGTATCCAGTATCGTTGTGGTAATAGCTACACTTCCTATTATTCTATATTATATGCTTAAGGACGGGTATAAGCTGTCTCCCATCGTGCAGAGTCTGATTCCCAAAAAATATCGTAAAGAAGGGCAAGAAACTCTAAAAGATATCGATTCAGCTCTTAGCAGCTTTATCGTTACACGGGTCTTGCTTAATGTCATCCTTGGAGTGATTTTATATATCGGATTTCTTCTTATTGGACTGCCCTATTCGCTGCTTCTGGCTGTGATTTCTGTACCGCTTAACTTCATCCCTTATATAGGATCTTTATTAGCGGCAATCCCGGTGGTGATCGTGGCTTTTATCGAGTCTCCGACATTGGCGATTTGGTCAGTGGTGATTGTAGTGGTGGCTCAGCAAATTCAGGATAATGTGTTGTCTCCTATCATTTACGGGAAATCGTTGGACGTTCATCCGCTTACTACTGTACTGCTTGTATTGGTAGGCGGTGACTTTTACGGTCTCATCGGAGTACTGATTGCACTGCCGGTGTATATGATTGCCAAAATTATTTTCCTCCGAATCTATGAGATTATAGTCGCAGAAAGGGTCGAAGAGACACCCGGTGTTCAAAAAGAATTATAAAAAAGGACGGCGCCCTCCGAATGTGGAGTGTCAGCCGTCCTTTTGTGTGTTATCTGTCAAATGCTATACTCAACCCCTCAAGGAACGAACAACAAATAAATAAGTCCCTTTCATTAGACACTGTCCATCCTCCAAGGTCACTGAACCTCTTGTATGTGACACAATAGTTGTATTTAAGGCGATCAGTACCTCATCCTTCCACACGGTTACTGCAGACTTGAAATATATGGCATTATCAAACTGCTGCCGTTCTCTCATAACATATCCAACAGAATGAAGGACCGGCGGCAAGGCTCGTTCTTTAGGTGCTAAGGCTTTGATCCAAGCAATGTCACGAAAAGGTACCGCAATCTCCTGATGGCCAATCACTACCTGTCCGAGCGCTGCATCCCATTTACGCAGTACCCCCTTCATGATTCTGTAAGGCGGTTCGCCACAATACATAATTACAGGTCTGCCCACCCAGTGTTTCATTGCTTCACCTTCTTCCGATTATCAGAGAATTCCTAATTCCTATGTACTCTCTATAGCCCAATCAATACCTTTCAAACCCTGTGACTCCAAATACTGGTTAGTCTCCGAGAACGGACGGCTTCCCAGAAACCCACGATACGCCGACAACGGGCTTGGATGGGTGGATTGAATAATATGATGGCGGTTTTTAGTGAGGAATGAACCTTTTTTTTGCGCATGACTTCCCCACAACATAAACACCATCGGGATGTTGCGCTCATTCAACTTCTCCATAACAGCATCCGTAAATGTCTCCCAGCCAAGACTTTTATGGGAATTTGGTTGTCCTTGACGGACGGTAAGCACTGCATTCAGCAGAAGCACACCTTCCTGTGCCCAGTGAAGAAGGGAGCCGTGATTAGGAATGGATACCCCTAGGTCATCTTTCAGCTCCGTATATATATTGCGCAAGGATGGCGGAATCCGAACTCCTGGCATCACTGAGAAGCTAAGGCCATGGGCTTGCCCAGGTCCGTGATAGGGATCCTGACCCAAAATAACAACCCGGGTCTCCTGATAGGATGTCTCCTTGAAGGCGGAGAAGAGAAACTCTTGCGGAGGGTAGACTATCTGCTCCTTATATTCCCTACCCAAGGCAACCTGCAGGTTCTTAAAATAAGGTTTTTGGATTTCATTGTGTAATACCTTGTCCCAATCGTTGCCGAACATAGTCGGGTACTCCCCCTGCTGACTTAGTAGTATTCGCTCTTTATCTATTATTAACCCTATTATAAGCTTAAGGAACTACTTCCGGCCATAATCGGCCTTGATTTGTCCCCATTCCTTAGTCTGCCACTTCAGCAGCTTGTTGTCATAGGTATGGGTCTGCAGCCATCTAACTGCCCGATCAATCAGTACCCAGATTTCCTCAGTGGAGGCATCACGCGGTAAGGTGGTCGCCACCTTCTTCTGTTTTACCCATTTGATCGCATTTACCGAATCACTATATACAGTCTTATTGCTGCCCTCTTTATTCAGAAGAGCTAAAGCATGGACTATGGCAAGGAATTCCCCAAGATTATTGGTCCCCTTGTTAATCGGTCCACAAGAGAATATCACTTCACCGGTTCCCGTATCGACACCTTTATATTCCACTGGACCCGGATTTCCCCGAGTTCCCACATCTACGGACACACTGAAATAATCAATCTCCTCCGATGTCTCAACGCCAGCGCTCCGCTTGAACGAAGTGCTCTTCTTATCTTTGGCTGTGCCAGATGCCGCAGCACCTGTTCCCCAATTGCCTTTCCAACCCGCTTTGTAAGCCTCATCGGCTGCAGCTTTGGATTCATAAGATTTATATTTGGCCCCTGTGTAATGATCTGTTTGTGCCTGACATTCTGCCCATGTGCTATATACACCCGGCTGCTTACCTGCCCATACCACATAAAATTTTTGCTTTGCCATATTTGTAACTCCTTATTGTGTGGATAATTATTTGATGATTCATCCATAATACATTTATCTTCTTTCCAGAATACTGAGTGTGGTATCCAGAATTCTTTGCAGCTTGGAAGAGTCGCGGGTAACTTTAACCATCACACGAAATCCTACTAACGCATTATTCAGATATTCGGAAAGAGCTGAAGGATCAAGGTTTTTGGGGATTTCTCCTTGGTCTTGACCATGTTTCACGATTTCTAAAAGGATCTTTTCTGTACGACTAAAGCTGTCATTAACCTTTTCTGCAGCTTCAGGATCATGCAGGGAAAGCTCCGTTGCCGTATTAACAATCAAACAACCTAAAGGTTCGCTTTCCTCTTTATGGAGAGCCATATCAAAGAGCAGTCTGATGGCTTCTATAGCTGTGGGCAGACTCTGAATACGCTGATCCATTTTGGATTCCGCAATCTCCGCATAACGGTCCAGTACCTTCATGAATAAATTATGCTTGTCTCCAAATGTATCATACATGCTTCTTTTATGAATTCCCATGTGAGTAACAAGATCCTGCATGGAAGTGAGCTCATATCCCTGACGCCAAAAAACAGTCATGGCCTTACTCAGTACAGTATCGACATTAAACTCTTTATTGCGAGCCACAGTCACTCCCCCTCTGACCTTCAATTTTAGCATTTGTAGAACGGTTGGTAAAGATTATTAGCCAAAACCCTTAGGAGGTAAGATCATGAAAAAACTTGCAAGCTTAGCAACCGTATTGTTACTGGTACTAATAGTAGGTTGCGGAAACAATAACAATGGAGCAGCCGGAAATCAAAACGGGGCAAATGATGCAGCCGGAAACACTGCTGGCAATACTGCTGGAGACACAACTGGCACTACCACTGGGAATACGAATGGAAATGCAGACCAACCGACTGATGCTGTCACCTCAGCTTCCATAGTGGACAGTGAGGCGAACTTCAAAAAGGCGATTAGTAAAGAGGGAACCTGGATTATTGCAACGTTAAGGGATATGACCTTCACTGAAGATCTCATTTTAGAAGGCGAATTCACCAACAAGGACAAACCAGCGCGTAAAATTGCCCTTTACACACAGGATGCGGATAAAAATATAACCAATTCCTTTACTCTAACGGCACCTAAGATAACCATCAGAAGTACAAATGCACGAATCCAAGGGGGAACATTTATTGGTGATGTGTATGTCGAAGCCAACGGCTTTCAGGTCGTAAATGCAAAAATACAGGGCAATGTCTATTTCGCCAAAGATGAATACCAAGCAACGTATGATCCGTCTGATCAAGGAAGTGTAACCGGGGTTACGGAAGTTCAAAAATAATATCAGAGTAGGAAAAAGGTGTTCTGAAGTCGATGAGACCGAGGAGCATCTTTTTTGAATTCAAAAGGCTCAATCTTAACTCAGAGGTTGACTATATGAGCGAACAGAGCGAAGGGTCGGAGGGATTCTGGAGAAACGGTAGTGTTCGCCTTTAAAGCCTGATTTCAACCTATAATTCACTTTACAATCAAGAAATTAGACTTTAACAGCGATCGCAAGAACCCTCCGAACCCGTAGTGACTTGTTTCACAAACATTCAAGCACTGATTTTGGTTTTGAGCCTTTAATCATACATAGAAATGAGGCACGGCAATGATGGCTTTTTCCCGAATAGCAGCGGTATTTCTCTCCCTGCTGGCGCTTGTAAGCTGTGGTGATCAACAGATTGAGCAACATCCGGTATACCGTATTCAAGCAGGTAGTGATTTGAAAATATTCGTCACCACGGATATCCATTATTTATCTAAAAGTCTGACAGATGGGGGTGCAGCATTCCAAAGAGACCTCGCTCTAGGGGATGGCAAGCAGCTTCGTTACAGCGAGGAGTTGATGAAAGCCTTCGCTTATGATGTACAAATACAAAAGCCGGATATTACGCTGATCAGCGGAGATTTGACGAATAACGGAGAGAAGCAAAGCCATCTGGATATGGCAGGTCACCTGAAAGCGATGGAAAGCAGCAGCGGGACGCAAGTCTATGTTATCCCAGGCAATCACGATCTGTTGAACCCTTGGTCTAAAAGCTTTAAGGGTCAACATCAATATAAAGCGGATTCTATCTCCCCCAAAAAATTCCGGAAAATTTATGCCCCGTTTGGCTATGATGAAGCGTTATCTAAGGATCGTCACTCCTTAAGCTATTTGGCGACTCCTTCAGATAAGCTGTGGCTTCTGATGTTGGATACGAATATGTACCGTAATAATAAAGAGCTTAGACATCCTCAGCTTGAGGGGAGGTTGTCTTCTTCTACCTTGAAATGGATAGATCAATGCGGGAAGCTGGCCAAGCAAAAGGGCGCGATAATCGTGGGTGTTATGCATCACAGCCTGCTTGATCATAGCGAGCTTATGCATGATGGCTTCACGATTCAGAATACACAGAAGGTTAGCGAGGTTTTATTAAGAAATGGAATAGTTACGGTCTTCAGCGGACATATTCATATTCAGGATATTAGTTCTTATAAGCAAGGCACCGAACAAATCTATGATGTAGCGAATAGCGCATTATCGGTATACCCACACCAATTTGGTATAATGACTTACTCTAATGCGAATCATGCTTTAGATTTCAGCACCTCTCCGCTTCACATGGAACTATGGGCGG
Source organism: Paenibacillus wynnii (assembly GCF_000757885.1). Taxonomy (NCBI): domain Bacteria; kingdom Bacillati; phylum Bacillota; class Bacilli; order Caryophanales; family Paenibacillaceae; genus Paenibacillus; species Paenibacillus wynnii. The sequence goes on from NZ_JQCR01000003.1 coordinate 2,127,812, forward strand.
CTGCCCATAGAGTTGCTGACCCTAATCTTCAACATTTCAAGCCGTACAGCGGATCATCTTTCGGACAATTATCATTCAATGGAAGCTACCGGCGTTTGACCCAAAACCTCAGCTACACCAAGTATACGGAGCCCCAGCTTCAGGCTATGGCGAACGTTATTCAACGTCTTCACAAGAACTTTTTTGCCGGAAGCCGTGTTGAAGACTTGGATGACATAACCTCTTCCGAAGGATATCAACTGTGGCTTACTGCGCCCCCCGGATCACAGAAAAACTATGTCCTGCAATTGGCTCATCAACGTGACAAAGATAACCAACATTTACATGTAACGTTTCCTTGATTGATAACTCCATAACCTTAGCAATTTATTGATTTAATGCTTGGGGGTGAAGGCTTATTATGGCAAAAGCCACCTCTATACCATTCACCAGCAGCGCTATCTTGTGCTCCCCTGCATAATGGCGGCGGGTTGTCAGGTCGGACCATCGATGAGTTCGCGTTCCCTTTAGACTGGTACCCCCAGGTACGGTTTTATCAGATAACAAAAACAATTTGCGGGATGTCCGCCCGGTGGCCTTCACGAAGTCAATTCCGTATTCGATACGGATCCGCGCGGATTCACCTTCTCTTATACTTAACTCAAAATTCAGTGTGCAGCTCCCGCCAATTTGGACTACCCGGGGATCCACAAGTATTGAGGCCCCAACTGTAAGGGGAGATGATTCCTCAGAAGTCGCATAACCAAATAAGGACATTATTTCAGGATCGGCTCTTCGAATTAAGGTACGGCAACCATGCCGAACAATCCAGTCTGTATTCGGATGTACACCCTTCCAGCGGCGGGCTACTTCAAGTACCACTTCCGGGTGATCCTTTGCGATATCGTTCAAATGATTAGCTACACTCTTACGTACATAGAGTGATGTGTCCGCCTTAAGCTGCTCCAGTACAGGAAGTACCGGCGCTGGATCATTCTTGAACATTGGAAGTGCCTGTCCCCAAGGCAAACGCGGTCGGCAGCCTTCACTCGCAAGCCTCCGAACATGCTCACCCGGATGTTTTGACCAAATCTCCATTTGGCGCATCATTTTTTCTGGCTCCCGTAGTAGAAACGGCCTGACAGCAAATTCAGCAGAAGACTTCGAGGTGAATCTCTCCAACGCCTTCATAGACAAATCCCAATCTTCCTCCGCTTGCCCGAATACCTCTACAAAATCAGGGAAAAAGAGGTACGGAAAGCCGACGCACTCCTCTTCAATCGTGAATAGAACCTCCAACGCCTCTGCATACGGAAGATTCAGATGAGTTCCCAGTGATTCAGTAATCCTCCTCATCCGCGCTTTGAGCTCCAGTTCATCCCATGGAGATGCCATTGTAGTTGCAATAAAGCCCTCCGTATCAAACGTCCCGTGAACAGCATGAACCTGCTGACCGAAACGACGCAAAAAATCCTCATTATACATAGCCTTTAAAGGTTCCGCCACTCTCTTGTCCTCCCATATGCTAACTCAGCACTCTAGTTCACTTTGGAAAATCTTATCATAGAGAACTGGACAACCTTATGTCATATTGATTTTATTGGCCGAGTATATCGAACTGCCGGGTTTTAAGATGTATGATACGGCTCCTTGTATCGTTCTTAGATATGTAGATAGGCTCCCCAGTAGAATCAATACAGTAGGATATCGGGATGGAGACGCCACAGTTTCGATAGGAGCCATCTGCATGGCTTGTACCTATAATCATCGCATTATATTTTAGAGCAATCTTCGTGGCTTCTTCAATCCACTCTGCGAACTGCTCATCACTGAACATCCCTACTCCAATCGGATGCATAATGATGTCAATCGTCTCTCCGGGGCCCTCCATCCCTTCTAATCCAGCAAACCCTTGCAGAATCTCCACACACAACAAATAGCCTATTGTAATATTATCCACCATGGTAACAGACGGGCTGTATAAGCTCTCGTTCATAGGAGATTTGGCACGTTCTAGTATAATATCTCCGCAAGAATTAATGATTAGCGCCCGATCCTTGTTATTCCGATCTCTATAACCTGTGATGATCAGTTTCTTGTATTGTTTAGCCAACTTGCAGAGACTAAGTACACCGCTATCGCCTAACACATATCCTTCAGGGTATAAGACAGCATCATAACTTTCATACTGCTTGAGCTCTTCTATTAAATGTTCTAGACCTGCTTCGTGATTAGGTTGAGCTACGAGTAACCTCATACTTGTCACCTCAATTCAGAATGTCCATTACGGCTTGTACACCTTGTTTAGCTCTGCTATTCAATGAACGCTTGTCTTTGATATGAAATTGCTCTAATTCATGCCCCGGATCAATCACTAGCGGCAGAGAGATAATCCCCTCCAATATTTCCACAGTACCCTTGCAGGCTTTGAATAAAAGTTCCTTCGATAATACCTTTTTATTAGAACGGATAATCTCCACCATACCTTCAGCGAACATCAATTTAACGATGCTGTCCGCACTCATAATATTCCGAGCCGCAAAGGAAGCTACCTTCTCGACCATACTGCTATCCTGATAATTCTTGGCAATTGAACTTAAGGAGGCCACAGCGTCCCAGTTCCGAATCGATAAATCCTTGGAATGCTTTTCTATCATTTCTTGAAACCACTCGATTTCAATTTCTTTTGAAATGTTGTATGACCTATATTCTTCGGATTTCCCTTCACGATGCATATGGAGTAAGCTTCCATAATATAAGGCGAATAGTTCCTTGGCTCCCTGGGCTTGTTCATCCATGATTTCACCTCATTCAACAGTCTAATCTTTTCTCTTTAGGATACACCTTTGTCCTTCTCTCTCCAATATCCTACCACTTCGCCAAACATCTATGTACTCCTCCCAGAGCAAAGCAAAGGATGCCATGCTAACTCAATTTCTTGATAAGCAATGAAGCGTTTACGCTGGTCTGTGTACCGCCGGCTAATATTTGCAGGGTAATTACGGAGGATGAACTGTGATTTCGCAGAGTAAGGACATCGCCGGCCGCTGCAGCAATTATAGCTTGACCACTATTTTGCTGTGTACCGGCGCCTGAACCGTAAATCGTCCCCGTTGCCAATGTACTATTCAAAAATAATGCGAATTGGCAGGGTTCTACACCTGACAAGCAATAATCGACCTCATAACTACCGAAGTTGCTAACTACAATCTGAGCAGATCCAGGAATATGCATAATTCCAGCACTGAGAATTCCATTAGTATCAAAAACTATATCAGACTCTACAGGAACAGATTGAGCACCGACATTGTAAATGAATCCGGACACTACGGGCGGATAGATAGGGTATATTATCGCCATTATTATCACTTCCTGCTTTGTATATTTTAGTAGATATGTTATTGAAAAAAACGCCGACAATTTCATAGAGAAAAATTGTCGGCATCTCATTACTATGGATGATTAGGTTACAACAATTTCAATGATAATTGGGGTAGCGTCATCTAGTGTATCCCCGTCTGGAATAGTGATTGCAGCGGTTGTAAGAGTAGAAGTATCAGAGGTTTGAATCTGCGCATTAATGTAAAGATTATAATACGTAGGAACTGGAAATGCTGTAGCAGCTACCCCAGCATCATTGGTAGTGGCTGTAGCAAGAATATTAAAAGTAGCGCCGGTGCCGGTTCCGTCGCCTGCTGTAGTACTAAATCTTCTGGCAGCAACAAAGGGTTTGATTATAGCCATCTTGTATCACCTCGCTTCTCAAATCTAGTTTATGCAACTGATAGAAAATGGGAAGGGCAAGTGGCTGAAACCACTTATACATTTTATTGGATTACCTGAACCAATAGCTGAACGAATTCTAAGGATAAGGGCGTTCCTGTAAAAATAGTGTCTTGGTTATTAAGTAGGTTCAACGTGCTTGGACTTACACTATAGGTGCCACCCACTTGCATAATCCCGTTGATGAAAAGATCCGCATAACTATTCTGATCAAGAGCCGGAAATTCAGTAATAGAGTCCCCGTTATCGTTGGTGAATTGATTTGCGGGAATATCCATTGGTGGAGAAATGTCAGAGTCTGCCGTATAGAAATATCTATCAGCCGTTAGTGTGCTATTAATCTGGGGCGAAGACCCTGCTGGACCTGTTGGGCCTGCGGGACCAGTGGGACCGGGGAGACCTTGGGAACCTTGGGGGCCTGCGGCTCCCGGGAGACCTTGGGACCCCTGAGGGCCTGCGGCTCCCGGGAGACCTTGGGAACCCTGAGGGCCTGCGGCTCCCGGGAGACCTTGGGAACCCTGAGGGCCTGCGGCTCCCGGGAGACCTTGGGAACCCTGAGGGCCTGCGGCTCCCGGGAGACCTCGGGAACCCTGGGGGCCTGCGGCTCCCGGGAGACCTTGGGAACCCTGGGGGCCTCTTAATCCTTGGTTGCCCGGAGCACCTTGCGATCCGTGTTCCCCAGGAAACCCTTGAGCTCCTTGCGGACCGATTGAATTCATTGTTGCCGGTGGATATATGTGTATAAATCTTCTTCTCTTACTTAAAATAGTCTTTTTACATTTTATTTTCCGTTTTCTTTTCAGAGGATGAATTAAATATGTTTTCTTTCTACAATTCTTTCTTCGACTGGATGTAGAGCTTTTCAATCGCGGATGAGATTTAGAAGTTCCTCGAATAAACTTTGTTTTAACTATATATCTCTTATCAAGTAGGTAAGGCTTACTTGGGGTTCGATCCATTCCGATATTGTAGAACATCAAGACATTCACCTCCTTATAAAACAATTTATGTTATTGCCCTATAGGAGGTCTAGACTACTAAACTAAATAGGCCATACTCTATTTTTCTGATAAAAAAATCTGCTAAACGAGAGCAGATAAGATACAACGGATATGATACGGTCACAAGCTCCATGGTGTAACATTATCCCGCATCAGGAGCTCATTTCCGCGCATTCAATTGTACTTTTACACTTCATTCCGCCATAGGAGCACCTTTCCTCGCATTCAATTGTACTTTTACACTACATTTCGCCGTTGCAGCACCTTTTCTCGAAAATAAAAACTCCTCTCTAGAACTTGTGGTTAGACAAGGATTGAAAAGGAGTTTTTATTGGATTTTAACGGGAGCTAGTCCATAAAAAAACCTTGATTTCTCAAGGTTTCTTCTTGTACGCTTAGGACAGGCCCAACCCAACCCCGTACGGCGGTCACCCGCCGCAGGATTTTAAATCTTGTGTCGTGACCAATCCGAAAACCAGATCGTGCCAAATAATGAAACCCTGCGGGAGTTAAATCGTATGTAATGTCAAGATCATTTAAAATTTGAACTTTAAAGCAAAGCGGATAATTAGTACATTCTCTCAAGGAGGCGTTTAAAATGTTTAAAAAATTACTTGGCAAAGTCCTGCATTCATTAGAGCAATCCAAACCTGGAGCACACCGTAAGCATTCCAGCAGCCACAGAGGACGTCATGTCCATTATTCAAGCAGTGCAGGTCACCGCAGTCACCGGAATTCCTCATCCGGTCACGGACATAGCGGAGGAAGTAACGGACACGGGTATTATAAGAACCGTCGCGGCAGTTCCAGTTGATTCTTCATTGTTAAGAGCCGTCCCGTTGATACGGGCGGCTCTTTGCTGTCTACAGCATCATCACGGGACTCCACCCAGTGCCGTGTACAGATCAGCAACAAAAGTGGCAGAGTCAGGATAAGGGTTATCCTCCTCTAGAAGACGCCTGAGTATCTGCCGTACCGCAGTGGAAAGACTGAGTTCCTCCTCCCAGGGACGTTCCGGCATGCCCGGTTCCGGACGGTAACCGGAGTAGAGCATGTATAACATTAAATGGCCAATATCGAACAGATCCGACTGGATGTAAGGCTTCATGCCCGCTGGAGGTACAGATTTGAGCGCAGTATCGTCCCAGAACTGACCTTGTCCACCCCCAATGGGCCGTGCCAGACCAAAATCTATAACCACGACCTCTTGGTCCCGTACAATAACATTTGGGATACGCAGGTCCAAATGTACAAATCCCGGTTCATGAACATGAGTTATCCGATCCATGAGCACTAATGTCCAGCGCAGGCATTCACGCTCACCGATAACAAGGTTCTCCTCAAAAATCAGATCCTCCATTGTCATACCAGCAATATAGTCGGTTACGATCCAGCTTCCCTTTTTACTCTCCCCATAATTCCTCAGCCTTTGAATATAAGGGTGGTCCAGCCGTGAGAGAACCTCTCTCTCCCGTTCCAGCAGAAGCTTAGCAGTCTTCTTCTTGCTGGGTTTGGCGAGTTTCACCGCTACTTCACAATTCTCCAGCTCATCCCGGCAGAGATATGCGATGCCATAACTTCCGATGCCAAGTACCTGAACTACACGATACCGTTCTCCAATCACTGTCCCGGTCTGCGCCGGATAATCACGCCAGGCCAGAATGAAATTGCGCCACCTGTCAAGCAAAGTTAACACACTCCCTCCATGGCTTTAAGGCCTTTGGCTACGACTCGATAATCTTAATATATATTCCAATGGACACATTCTCAATGAAAAGAAAAACATTACTACAATAACAGCTCCCAGCTTAATGGAGTACCCATTTTTAAATCTTTTTTAATTTGCTTTCCCAAAAGTAGATCGTAGTATTTTGGATCTAAACCAAATCCTGGACGAATGATTCTTAAATTTTCCATTGTCATCTCTTCGCCAGCCTTTATATCTTTAGAAATATAAATCGATCTTCTGAATTGAAGCGAATTTTTTTCTTCCTTTGTTGGACCGATTGAAACCCCGCCCAATGACTTCCAAGCAGCATCTGTCTCTTTCACGAGTGAAGCAAATTCTTCAGGCTCCAAGGAAAAAGCAGAATCAACTCCTCCCTCATCACGGTTAAGTGTAAAATGCTTCTCAATGACTGTGCTGCCCAGAGCTACACTTGCAACAGCTGCTCCAATTCCCAAGGTATGGTCTGATAAACCAACCTGACAATCAAATATATCTCTTAAATAGGGAATCGTATTCAGATTCGAGTTTCCGGGTGAAGCTGGATAACTGCTTGTGCACTTTAATAAAATGAAATCATAACAGCCTGCCTCAGTAATTGTTTTTACTACATTTTCAATTTCACCAAGGGAAGCCATCCCTGTTGAGATAATCATCGGCTTTCCTTTGGATGCGACCTTTCTTAATAAAGGGATATCATTATTTTCGAAAGAGGCAATTTTATAGCAAGGAACATCAAGGGTTTCTAAAAATTCAAGCGATGTTTCATCAAACGGTGTACTAAAAGGAATCATACCTAATTCCCTGCAACAATCAAAGATCGTCTGATGCCATTCCCAAGGGGTATACGCCTCTTTATAGAGTTCAAATAGAGACTTCCCTTTCCAAAGTCCATTGGATTCAATCCTGAAATCTCCGGTTTGGATATTAAGTGTCATCGTTTCAGGAGTATACGTTTGAATTTTAAACGCATGCGCTCCTGCTTTTGCCGCAGCTTTCACAATATCGAGCGCCCGGTCAAGTGACTTATTATGATTCCCTGACATTTCCGCTATGATAAAAGGAGGATTGCCCTTTCCTATACGTTTATTACCGATCGTGATTTCCTTCATTTGCTCTCAAAACCTCCTCTTTTAGAAATTCACTTTGCTTCTCCCATTGTTCATTAAATACACCCATTAACACCACATCGACATATTTATTATTTTTCAGAATTTGCTTTACTAGCCTGCCTTCTTCAGCAAAACCTAATTTTTGGTGATAGGATAAGCTCTTTCTATTAAAGTCCAGTATTTGAGCACAACATTTCCTCATCTTTCTTTCTTTAAAAATGTAATCCAAAGCTAAGATCCCCATGATCTTCCCGGACCCGCGAGGACTGGTCTTATCCCCAATATAGAATCCCCATTCACAAGTTTTGTTCTTCGGATCGATTTGTGAAAAGTTAACTAAACCAATGGGTTTTTCTTTATAAAAACACAGCTTTACTAGTTTACTTGCATCTTTTTCCACGGCCTCCAACCATCGATAATGATCTTCTAACGGAATCAAATCATCATGATTCATAAAAGGACGTATATGATCAGCATTACGCCATTCCAATACAAGATTGATTTCCCCTTGGCTTAAATTCTCCAGTTTATAATCATTAATGGATGTCATTTTCCCCTCCCAAAATAATATTGTCTATGACTTCATTGAATTTATCCTCTCCCATAAGCTGAAGGGCTTTTATAGATAGCTCTTTCACCAAAAAGGGGTTGGCAAGCATTGTGTTAATTTCGTCTTCCATCCTTTTCGTTGTTACTCCAGCACTAACACCTAGGCATCTAGTAGCCCCTTTATCATGGACCCGTTTTGTTATTTCCCTTTGGTTATCTGCAGTTACAATGGAAAGCGAAGGCAATCCTAAATAACACCGCTCCCAGGTGGAACTTCCGCCTGCTCCAATTGAAAAGTCGGCCTTCCACATTAATTCGGCCATATAATCAATCTGACAATGAAAAAATGCATTTGGCATAGTGTTACACATCTGTTCAATGACATCCTTGTTTGTATTCATTTCACCTACTACGACATCAATGTGTAAATAAGAAAATCGGGAATTACTTAATGTTTGTAATACTTTTAATGTTTCATGAGTAGGGTCTGTGCCACCAAAAAACACAAGAATTCTGTTTATTCTTCCATCACGCTCCGCTAACTGCTTCTTAACTGACCGAAATTCAGGACGAAGTATTGCATAACTAGTCCCTATTAACTTCACGCAACTTTTCGGGACTAAATCATGATAACGGTCTTCAGCATATGAACTATTCTGATCTATTACAATACTGCATTGATGTGGCCGATCGGCTAAGTCATCGATCACAACAATCTTCGCTACATTCGCTTCTATTAATTTCTCCCATCTATAATCGATTCCATAATGGTCAATGATCAAACAATCAACAGGCGAGCATTCAATCAGGATTTGTGCGGTTTCCATCGCATCTGTTTCCCAGTCCACTTGTAACCAAGATGCATAAGTTCGTTCACTTTGGAATGGCAGCAAAAATACATGATAGCCCTTGTCCCTTATATAGTTTGATAGATTCCCAGGTAAATCACGGCAAATGAACGATATTTTCGCTTTTTCTTTCTTAAGTTCATTGGCCAGTGTTACACAACGCATAACATGACCCGTACCCATTTCATATGAAGAATCGACCCGAAAGATTATATTCATTTTTAAGATCTCCTGTGTACTTTCTTTTGTTCGATATGAGCGTTGAGTAGCACCCATTCTGGATTCTCTTGTAAAATGGAGACAACATCATCCAGCGTGAACCGTTCTATTCTCCTCTTGTACAGAGCTGTTATCAGTCTCGCAATTAATTCAAAGTCCGCTTCCGTATCCACTGTGAGGCGATAAGAGCTTAAATCTGTTGTCTGCTTAACTTGCCCTAATCTAAAAACTTCAGGATGCTGATACAAATAAGAGGTAACATGTTCCCGCTCTGCAGCATAACTCGCTTCCTTATATGCCTGTTCCAACACCTTCATTGAGAAAACCTCAACATCATATCCACGAGGATAGGTTCTCTCAATGGTGTTGGATACATAATCATAACGTTCTGAATTGGATAGAAAAACAGTTATTACCTCGTCTATAACAGCCGGGTCCAGTAATGGGCAGTCTGAAGTAAGGCGAACAACGATCTCTGCCCCATAATAACAAGCCGCTTGATAATACCGGGACAAGACATCTTCCTCCGAACCCCGGTAGTAATCCACTGACATTCGTTTACACAAATCAATGATGGGCTGTTCTGCATCCTTAGTCGTTGTAGCAATGACAATTTGGTCTATGGTCTTGGCTTGTCTTACTCGCTCTATCTGATATTCAAGTAGAGGTTTACTTACAACTTCTTTCATAATTTTTCCCGGTAGTCTCGTCGATTCCATTCTTGCCTGTATGATCGCTACTATTCTCATAGGATCTCCTTCATATCATTTAGAGTAATAGTCTAAGACTTTATTTACAGCACGGATAACGTCATAAACATCCTGCTCCGACATCCCGTGGAATAGCGGCAGCGTAATCATTCTGTTATACAATTGTTCTGCCTTCGGGCAAATCCCTTGTGGGTAGCCGAGCTCTTGATAATAAGGCAAGAGATGCACTGGAATATAGTGCACATTCACACCTATGTTCTCCTTAAGCAGTGCTTCAAAGACATTTTTTCTACTGCCTCTTAGCTGCTCCAAGTTAAGAGAGATGATATACAGATGCCAACTGGAGTCACCCTCACTGCTCTGGTAAGGAATTTGGATTGTATTTGTATGTTGAAATGCCTCGTTATACATAGCCGCATATTTTTTCCTTAAATCAATAAATTGATCTATTTTTTTGAGCTGGCTTATGCCAAGAGCTGCCTGGATATCAGTGATTCGATAGTTATACCCCAGGAATTGCATTTCATAGTACCAGGGACCGTGATTCTGAGTCATAAGATCAGGGTTACGTGTAATGCCATGCGACCGAAATTGCAGCAGTTTCTCATAATACATCGGGTTATTCGTTGTAATTATTCCACCTTCACCCGTTGTTATATGCTTTACGGGGTGAAAGCTGAACATCGTCATATCTCCAATGGAGCCAATGCTTTTATTCTTATATTTTGCACCAAGCGCATGTGCCGCATCTTCAATCACAACTAAGTTTTTTTCCTTGGCTATTTTATTGATTTCATCAAGCTCAACTGGCTGACCTGTAAAATGAACGGGAATGATTGCTTTTGTTTTTTCTGTTATCTTGTCCTTGATCCGTTTGGGATCCAGATTATACGTTAGCGGATCGATGTCGGCGAATACCGGCTTTGCTCCTTGGTATAATATACAGTTAGCCGAGGCGGCAAAGGTCATTGGTGTAGTAATGACCTCATGTCCCGCGCCAATCCCGGCAGCATAGCAGGCACCATGTAATGCTGCTGTTCCGCTTGTGAAGGCCACAGCATATTTCGCTCCTGTGAAGCTTGCAATCTCAGATTCAAATTGCTCAATTGCAGGACCCGTTGTTAAGAAATCACTTTGTAACACCTTAATAACCGATTGGATATCCTCCTCATCGATGACTTGTCTTCCATAAGGTAAATAGTGACTACGCACCGGGGTTCCACCATGGATTGCTAATTTGCTGCCGCTCATGATTTGAAACGATCCTTTCTATGAAAGGTAGATTGTATCCATTTTTCCGTCTGTTTTATCCCCTCTTCAATCGTTACCTTCGGTGTCCAAAACAGGGTTTTTTCAGCTTTTTGAAAATTACATAACAGCTTTTGGATCTCACTTTGAGGATGAATATGGGGAATATGATGAATAGGCACTTGCTCATCTGCAATAAGCTCTGCTAAATGATTGATTGAAATATCTTCCCCTGTACCTGCATTCACGATTTCTCCTTTTAACTGATCGTTGTAACCAGCTTCAACTACAAAATCAGCACAATCTTCTACATATAATAAATCCCGTGATTGTGTGCCATCCCCATAGATGTTTAGGGGTTCGCCTTTTAATTTATTATGAATAAAGATGGCCACGACTCCGCCTTCACCACCGGTTCTCTGAAAAGGACCATACGTATTAAACGGTCTCACGACTACTACTGGTAAACCGTAGGCAAAGAAATAGGATAACACCATATTCTCAGCAGCAATTTTGGCTCCAGCATAGGGGGAAGCCGGTTTGATAGGGGACTGTTCGTCAATTCCATGTTCCTCACTTGCTCTGGCGTATACCATGCATGTACTCATAAAGACTATTTTCACATGCTGCTTTCTGCATTCTTCTAGTAAATAAAAGGTAGCAACTGTGTCGTTGTTAAAAGTGGTCTCAGGATCATCAATACTGTCTTGAACATTGATACTTGCTGCAAGGTGGTAACAAAGATCAAATTTTGTATCGCGAAAAAGCTCCTTTAATGATTCTCGATCTTTAAGATCCATAATTTTGACCATTTGCAGATTTTCATTGTCCATAAACTCGTTTACATTCTCAAGTGATGAATTCGCTAAGTTATCTAATACCCATACCTTTTGACCATCCTTTAACAAACGTCCAACGACCCATCTACCAATGAAACCAGTACCACCAGTTACGAGTATGTTCATAGTAAACCTCCGCTAGATTAGATTTTGTTCGTTAGTTAGTTTCCGCACTTGTTCCTTAGTCAGCGGTATTGCTCCTTCCGAGCTATAGGTACCGGGTTTCGGTCTACTTGCCTTCTTGTATGTTTTTTTAGGGGCAAACGGAGAAGGAACAATATATAAATTCGGTAATTCATAAGCACTTAATGATTCGTCATACGTCATCAGTTCTTCATATTTTTTTTCACCAGGCTTTAAGCCAACTTCAACAATATCAACTGCGGACGGGTCAATCCCGTATTTCTTTCGCGTTTCTTCCACCACAACTTCTGCTAAGTCCTTAAGTTTAATTACAGGCATTTTTAAAATAAACGTTTCTCCACCTTTAGCTATCTGCAGGGATTGGATTGTAAGTATAGTCGCCTGCTCTAACGTCATCATAAATCTAGTCATTGATAAATCCGTTACAGTTACATCTTTGCCTTCTCTGACTTGCTTCACAAATAACGGTATGACCGAACCTCTGGAGCCCATTACATTCCCAAACCGCACTGTAGAAAAAACAGTTTTTCCTGAGCCCTTCGAGTATTCTGCCGAGGAAACAAGCTTCTCAGCGGATAATTTTGTTGCTCCATAATTATTGGTCGGAGAAATGGCTTTATCTGTACTTGTAAACACTACTTTTTTTACGTTCTGCTGTTTCGCTGCTCTAATCACGTTATAGGTGCCGATAATATTCGTGAGTACAGCCTCAAAAGGGTTATATTCACAAAATGAAACATGCTTCATTGCTGCTGTATGGAACACATAATCCATATCTTCCATCGCACTTAACACACGATCATAATCACGAACATCTCCAATCAGGTAACTTAGCTTTGAATTTCCATTCACTTCATTTTGCAGCTCGAATTGTTTATACTCATCCCTACTAAAAATCTTGATGACTTCAGGTTCCTCTTGTAAAATATGCTTCACAATGTTTTTTCCAATGGTGCCTGTTCCGCCAATAACCAGGATTTTTTTATTTCTAAAAAACATACCTGTCCTCCTCCCTTCTCATTTATTCAGATCTTACATTTATCAATTGGTTGATCAAATTTGTAAGCTCTTTACCAGAATGTTCTGTTTGATAGGATTGCAGTAAAAACTTATTCTTCACACCCTCATAGGTAAATCTCTCTTTTTCACTAGAAAAATATAAAGAGACTATTTTTATTAATTCGGTTGGTTCGTTCTGAATATATTTCTCCAGGGTATTATAATAATCGTACTCTCGATTTGCATGAATGAAATCATAGACAAAAACAGGTTTATTCATTAACAAACCTTCCAAGGCAACGGTAGAAAGTGAAGATAGGATCCCATCTGAATTAATAATCAAATCACGTATATCTACTTTTCTATCTTTGATAACATGGACTGATTTATATTTGCTTTCCAAATCCGTATAGATTGAAATCAGCTTTTTTGAAAATTCCCAAGGATGGGGTTTTATGATTAATTGAAATTTCTCATCCGTAACCAATTCTGTGATAAGCACTTGTATCTTTTTTTCATCTAATTTAGGCCCTGTAGCAAGTAATAACGTAATTTTATTGGGATCAAGGTCGTATGCTTCAATAAACGTATGATTCGGTAGTAGTCGTGAAGAAGTAAAGATTTCATCATATCGAGGGTGACCGATCACTGCGATTCGCTTTTCCTCAAGACCTCTTGTCACAAACCACTTTTTCTCATACTCTCCATATACACCCACATGACTTGAGAAAACGGGGATAAAGGCTTCCTCCCCCATCAAAATCCCATGTTGCAAACAAATGCAGGGAATTCCTTTCATAGCTCCAACAATAGCAAGGGATCGACTCATAACATCTTCTGACGTACCTATCAATACCGTTGCTATCGGAATTTGATCATAAAGATTACTAACAGTTTCTATTGCATCTACTATACCGGGAATTCGTTTAATGAAGGTTTGGCTAAAAAAAGGATTACTAAAAGCCGGATGTCCTTCGTATTTAGCTACAATTGAAGTTGCCATTCTGATTAACTCTTCAGACGTATGTCTTGTGTCACTCTTATAGCTTCCAACAAATACATTCGGAATCCCAAAGTATTCAGGGGCTCTGGAACGTGACAAAACCAACGTGTGATCTCTATTAAAATACTCACTTAATCTTTTCTCTGGAATTCTTGTGTAGTCTAGATTGATTAATATCTTTCCATCTACATTCGTCTTCATGGGTTGCTTAATAGGTGCTACCATCATTTCAAAAAAAGGTTGAATCTCGTTTTGTTCCTTAATACTTGAATCGTTCAATTTCATCCCAAAATCTTGTCGCTCCATATCGCTTCTAAGTTCATCATTAATTTGTTGATAGAAATTCGTCATGAGAGCAATGGGGATGTCTCTATATTGTAAATCCTTAAAAACATTGATGAATTCACTATAAAGAGACCAGTAATTAGAAAGATAGATAGACACTCCTTGTTATCCCTCCTTATTGTTTCATTGATCTCAGATCTTCTCTTAGTTCTCTACATGTTCTTTGAGGCGGTAACATTTGTATAAATTCACTCTTTTCTTGTTGTTGCAGTTGATAATGAATGGATAATTCCGTTATATAGTTATCATCTAAAAGATCCTCTATCGGATAGAAATCCCAGAAATGATTGAGCCGCCAAAAAAACCTGGCATCACCAATTCTATAGAATTCTGGATTCTCGTCCCAATAGGAGCCGAATTTTTCTTCTATGACAGGGAGAATGGATCTTCTATGCATGACTGAGCAATGATCTATTTGGCAAGGGGCTACCGAGACAACTCTCTTTGCCTGTCTTAATTGTTTTTTTGTAATCTCATTCTTTTCATTCAAGTAATTAACTAATGAGGCAGAATAGACAATCATGACATTGGGGTTGAGCTCTAAATAATCGACCATTTTTTCTAGTCTAATGTCTCTATAACAGTTATCATCCGTTGCATATGAAATATACTCACCCGACGCTTTTAGCAAGGCTTCATTGATTAGAGCAGCATATCTGACCTTCTCAACTCTTTCGCTCATGGTTTGTATATCACTCTGATAGAATTTGATCCTTGCATCATCTAGAAATGGCTCAATGGCTTTCATTGTTTCTGAATTCGAGTTATCATCCATCAAGAAGAGTTCAAAATCTGTAAAAGTCTGATTTACAATGGATTGAATGGACTTTGTGATATATGCAGGCTTATTGTAGCTAGTCATTATTATGGATACCTTTGGCAATATAAAACCTCCTTTGTGCTGTTACTTTCTATACTATGTTTTGATAATAAAAATGTAATAGGAAATAAGACTAAATTTTCCAACTATATAAGATGAGTTTAAGATTTAGCTACATTGGGTTTGGGTCGTAACTACGGTGAATGTTGGACTTCCAGCCGCTGTTGTCTCCGGATTTCTGGATTTTTACCGCTATTAGCGGATGAAATCCGGAGACAAAGGCGGACGCTACCGCTCCTCCAGTTCCAAAATCCCCCTCCGTTACTTCAATCCTTTTTGTCAGTTTATCAAGTTCAATCTAAATATTAATAATAGGGCAAATCAGCTCCGGAATAGGATAACAGGGCCACCCATCAGGGTGGCCCGAAAGAAATTTTTAGGTGGGTTGAACCTTCACTAACAAATGATCGATTCGATGTTGAAAGGTGTGTGAAGTCAATACGCGTTTTCTTGCTTCTATAGCCATTTGTTTGCGTTCTTCATCGTGTGCAATATAATAATGAATCTTCTCAAGTAGATCATTCTTATCTTCGAAAGAAACAATTTCTTTCCCTTCCTCAAAATGATCTACCAACTCTTCTTTAGAATCAATAAGTTGAAATGCTTCGCAACTGGCAGCATCAAAGGTACGGTTGTTGATACTTTTAGCAATAATACCCAAACGATTTTTATTGTATTTCTCATCAGAAGGACGGTGGATATTTAAAACAATTTTTGAACCATTATAATAATTCACAACGGTTTCGGGCTTTACCCAGGCATTCACTAAATCTAAATCTAGATTTAAATTTTTGTTCCATTCATTATTATGCTTGCCCCATCCTCTCCCAACGATTTGAATGTGATAGTCTGTTCTCTTTAATAAGAATTCAATAAGCTCAATTCGATTACTATAGGGAACTCCTACTAAACAAATATCACTTGTAAACTCTTCAGACACTAGTATGGAATGAAACATTTCGGGATCTGTGCCTAACGGAAGATGATACACATAGGGATGTCCAAGTCTTTTATATTGTTCTACTGCAGCTTGATCGATGGTAAAAATGCAGTCAAAAAAAGTGATAAGCGGAAGGGTCCAATCCATATAATAAGGATCTTCCGTCATCCAAATGGCCGACTTTACTTTGGTTTGTTTTAAAAAATCTAGTATGGGTTTGGAGATTTTCAAACCGGCCATGGCTAAAATAAGATCTGGCTGCAAAGATTGTTCCTTAAGCTTTAATGCATTTAAATCGTTTTTCAATGTAAAAGGTTCACAATAGTGCCCTGCATTCTGAAAAGCTTCTACTATACTTCGTTCAAAAAAGTAATAAACTGCTCTAAAACCTGAAGTAATAAAAAGAATTTTCACTTTTTTTCCTCCCTTGTACATCGGAGAATTTTTAGTTAATAGGACATTGCCACAAACATAAAATAAATTAAGCCATATGATGTTTTAAAAAGTGGAGGTGAACATATGGCGTATACGTTAGTTGAATTCGGTAGAAGCTTACAGACAAACCTAGATAATGGAGTTATTGTTCCAATTAATGCAACACCAACGTTGATATTATCATTTGGTATTAATGTTCCAACTGCAACTAACTTTGTAGAACTCATTACTACAGTAGGTTGGCAGGTGACGAACGTTTTTGCCACACCACCAGATCAACCAAAACTCTTCCTCCAAGTCCTTATGGATGGAGTCGTTGTGGGTAGTAATGCGCAAGAGTCCATTTCAAACGATGAAGATGGACCGCTTGAAATGAACACAACATTCCACGCCATTCTTACGAATGTATCTGTAGGATTTCATGCCTTTCATGTGTTTGCCTCAAACCCAGAGGATCTTCAGGGAGATATTACCATAACCGGCCCAGTCAATATTACTGGAAAAGTTTACGCGCCTGCCTAAACCTTTTATTATTAATCAAAGTAAAAACTCCTTTGTAGAAGTCTTGTTTGTTCTAGGGAACAAACAAGGTCAACACCTTCTACTATAGGAGTTTTTTTTATACTATTCATCTGAATGGCTGAAGATGCTACAACAGTTGAAGATAAAATTTACCTTCTATAAGGTAAAGATCACTTAAGAAATGAAATTGCCTCATGTGTACGACCAAGTTTCGTAATTGTCTCATCATATTGTGTAGAAGCATAAGCGAAAAACAAGATATCAATAACCACCAATTGGGCCAGACGTGAGCTGGTTGCTCCACTTCTCAGAGTAGCCTCTGGAGCAAGTGGTGTGTACAGCATCACATCTGCCAACTCCGACATTTTATGATTTCCAAACCGAGAGAGACCAATGGTCCGGACTCCGTAATTTTTCGCCACCCGAAACAATTGGACTACTTCTTTGGTATTGCCGCTGTATGAGACACCCATGAAGAGAGCATTAGGCGGGGCACTTGCAAGTGCAGTTGCAATAAGATGCTCGTCCTGAAGGGCAAATGCCGGCTTACCCAGACGCAGCCACTTTTGGGCAGCATCCGCCGCTACGATCGCAGATGCACCTACACCATACATATAAATGACTGAGGCTTCAGAAAAATCCCTCACGACTTGGTCAATCGTATCCGGCTGCAGATGTAATATAATATCTTGGATGGCCTGCAAACTGTTCGAGACCGTCTTTTGAATCACATTTTGCATCGTTTCTTGTCGTTCGATATCATAATAGCCGGGCTTCTGCTCCATCGCATTCTCGACGGATAACCGAACCTTTAAATCTGGAAACCCACTCAAACCCAGTGAACGGCACAATCGGGTAATTGCGGCAGCACTCGTTCCGGCTTTTTCCGCAAGTGTATGAATGCTAAGTTTTGAGATTCCCTCTATTTCATCCAAAATATATCTAGCTGCTTTCCGCTCCGATTCCGGCAGTTGTGTCAGCATAGTCTCTATTTGTACCACGATACTTCCTATCACCCAAAATCCCCCTTCTTCACGAAAAAAAACGAGCGCTACGAAACCACGCCCGTTTCGCGACAGATATGATTAGGAGACTTTAATTCATCCGCCTAGTCATCAGTTACTATCACTTATTATGCTCTACGAGCATCTGTTTTGTAAAACCGAAGAAGTAAGTTAATACAAATCCGGCGATATAAGAAATTAACAATCCTGATAAATACACAAGTACCGTTGCCCCTATCCCCATAGGTCCTTTAATGAGTGGAATCAGTACGAGGCCCGATGGACCAATCGCAACGGAACCCACAAATCGACCCGACATTGCGAACAGTCCTAGCAAGGCTCCACCAAAGCCGCCGCCTAAACATGCTGTGATAAATGGACGACCCAAAGGAAGGCTGACCCCATAGATCAAAGGCTCACCGATCCCAAGAAAACCAACGGGTAGAGCTCCTTTAATCAAATTACGCAATCTCTTATTATGATTTAATTTCATATAAATTGCGATTGCCGATCCAACTTGACCTGCTCCCGCCATGGCAAGAATGGGAAGCAGAGCGGTATACCCGATCTGGGTGATTAATTCCGCATGTATGGGAATAAGTGCCTGATGCAGACCGAACATAACCAGCGGAAGAAATAATGAAGCGAGTACAAAGCCTGAGAAGGCACCGCCATGAGCCAATAACCAAGTGGTAACACTGCCAATACCTTGAGAGATAATACCACTGACCGGCATCAGGAAAAATACTGTGAGCAAGCCGACTACAAGAAGTGATAATGTTGGCGTAACGATAATATCGATAGCTGCCGGAATTCTTTTACGCAGATACTTTTCCATTACGGAGATGAATCCTGCCGCCAAGATCGCACCAATAATCCCACCCTGTCCAGGGTTCAACTTAATCTCACCAAAAAATGGATAGATATAAGAGATATTGGCAACTGCCGGGGCAACAATGATGGCGGCCACCGCACCCCCAAGCGCCGGGGTTCCTCCAAATTCTTTTGCCGCGTTAATACCTGCAAAAATCGTTAGAAAACCGAAGAAAGCAGAACCGATAACCCCAACAATGGGTTGGAGAGTAACTAGCCATTGAGCCGTATGACCCGAAGTAATCAAATTATTAAGCAGTCCAGCGAAACCGTTTATGATACCTGCACCCACAAGGGCTGGAATGAGTGGAATGAAAATATTTCCGATTTTACGTAAAAAATTCTTAAAAGATGTGTTATTCTTCTTTTTCAAAGTAGCCTTAATATCCGTATTCTCTTGAATATTTGATCCTTCATCTAAGGAGTCCGCAGAATCGGATTGCAGTAGCTTTCCAAACTCTTCGGCGACCTTGTTCACGACACCCGGTCCAAGAATGACCTGATAAGTCTCATCATCTACTACACCGAGCACTCCATCGATCTGTTTCAGTCGAGCCTCGTCAATCCGCCCGTTGTCCTTGATAGAAATACGCAGTCTTGTCATGCAGTTGGTGAATTCATTAACATTCTTCCCACCGCCAATGGATTCTAGAATCCCTTGGGCCATTCCTTCATACTTATTCATCACCTTAGCCTCCTGTACTTTCATGTTGTAGTATTGTATCTATTATTCACTAACCGCGGGTGCAATAAAGCCCTTAGTCCGCTCTAATTTTTCAAGTGCTTCTTCAACCGTGCAGCCAGCCAAAATCATTAAAATAGCCACCTTCGGCTTGCGTCCTGCCAATTCTAAAGTAGTCTCTGCTGTTGTCATGTCACATGAAGTAGCCTCCATAATGATCCGTTTGGCACGTTCAATTAATTTTTTGTTCGAGAGTTGGACATCCACCATTAAGTTTCCATATACCTTGCCCATTCCAATCATGGCGGCTGTGGACAGCATGTTGCAGACGAGTTTTTGCGATGTACCTGCTTTCAAACGAGTGGACCCTGTTAACACTTCAGGCCCGTTTCCAATTTCAATGGCAATGTCGGCCTTTTGACTAATTTCGGCATCTATATTGCAACTGAGGCTAATCGTCACGGCTCCAACGCTTTTTGCATATTCCAATCCACCAATCACATAAGGTGTTCTTCCACTGGCAGCTATGCCAACCACTGCATCTTCTGCTCTCAGAATCAAGCTCTGCAAATCAGCTACACCTAGTTCCTCCCGATCCTCCGCGCCTTCAACGGCTTTGATAAAGGCATTACTACCTCCAGCAATTAGACCCACTACTAAATCCGGTGATGTACCAAAAGTAGGTGGACACTCCACGGCATCCAGTAGCCCGATTCGTCCACTGGTACCCGCTCCCATGTAAATCAGTCGTCCTCCCCGGCGTAATGAATCTGTAATGGCCTTAACGGCCTCAGCAATCCGTGGAATTTGTTCTTTAACCGCTCCTGCAACTTTGGCATCTTCCTCATTCATCACTGTAAGCAATTCGATCACACTCATCTGGTCCAGGTGCATGGTGAGTTGATTTCTGGTCTCGGTTGTCAAGTTCTGTAACATATGAAAAACTCCTTTGATGTTTGAAATCGCTTTATATTTGTATAATACTATGAATGATACAATATTTCAACATATTAATTATTTATTAAAATAATATATCACTTAATTTTTTTTACTCTATCTACATCATTCCCGCTACAACAAAAAAAAAAAAAACACTGAAGAAAAAATTCCTCAGTGTCTACGTGGGATCATATGATGCTTGGTTAAGAACTACAGATCGCTTATACGAAAAAGCAGTGCTTGCAATGGCAGAACGGGGGTCCGGGCGTCCATCGTCTCGCTCTCCCCGTCTGTACACGGCAAAGGCGATAGGGCCTTTGTGCCGATGATATCAACCGCCCCGGCGTGTTCACGACTGCATGGTGCCGGTGATGAAGGCATAGAGCTCAGAGAGATCGCCGCGGTCATCGAGCGGCAGTTGACATCACTAGCAATTACAACACATCACAGGCGAGTCTTGCAACACGCGAGCTTCTGGGCTGGATACCAAATCAGCCCGGATTGATCGCGGATGTTGAAGAAGGACATTATTTCGTACTATCGAAATGGATGTAGCTCAATGATTTTTTCCGTTTGGCGACCCACATAAACAAACAAGGGTTCCAGCTCTAATGAGCTGAAACCCTTGTTCTTCTAGTGCCGAGGACGGGGGTCGAACCC
This sequence comes from Paenibacillus wynnii, assembly GCF_000757885.1. Classification (NCBI taxonomy): domain Bacteria; kingdom Bacillati; phylum Bacillota; class Bacilli; order Caryophanales; family Paenibacillaceae; genus Paenibacillus; species Paenibacillus wynnii. The sequence goes on from NZ_JQCR01000003.1 coordinate 2,149,252, forward strand.
GTACGGTACTCACGTACCGCAGGATTTTAAGTCCTGTGCGTCTGCCTGTTCCGCCACCCCGGCATGAGATAAAAGTGTTTGTTGCGTGTAACGCGACAAGAAATATCATATCATGGATTTTGAAAAAGGGCAATACTTTTCTCCAGAAAATTTTTCTCATCTCTGATGAACATACAAATAACCCATCCCAGCAGGAGCTGAGACGGGTTATTCGAAAGCTGAATTATCTGCGTTCGGCGCTTCTGCTTCTCATGCCAGCTAGACCCAGTAGTCCTACCAGGCCAAGCCAGCCCCAGTTAGAACCACCGTTATCATTATTGTTACCATTTGTAGCCGTTGCGCGGTAATTCCCATTTCCATTACGGTTGTTGTTGTTGTTGTTGTTGTTGTTAGCTAGCGGGGACACTCTGTTGTTGTCATTTCCTCCGTTGCGGACCCCATTGTTCAACATGTTGCCAGCTCTGTTCATAGCGCCTGTGCCATTGGTTCCATTCGTGGTGTCGGTACCCATAGTTCCAATGCCATTCGTACCGTTTCCGCCTTGATTGTTACCACCCATGCCTGTAGTTCCGGCTGCACTTGATGCGGAACCAACACCTAACAGACTCATGGATAAAACTGAACAGCACACAAAGCTTTTTATCAGCTTATTCAAGTTGTTATGCCTCCTTTGTTGTTTATCGCTGATAATTTCCCCACATCTCTCGTCATTTATTCAAAAAAATGATATCCACAGTTTTACTACCAGGATCGAAAGTAACGGTTGCTCCCAACGCCTGAGCTATGGCCCGTATAGGTGCATAAGTCGTCCCTGAATCAATAAACCCTTCCGTAAGTTTCTGACCGTTTAAGGTTATCGTTACTTTTGATTCGGTATTCACCTCGTTGTCACCCCCGCTAATCCGTGTTAAGTGATCCTGAACCTGCTGTGCAGTAGGACGCTTGCCTGTCCGCAGTAGATTAATCGTCAGGCCGAAGGTGATCTGCAGATGGGAGTTGTCTTTAAAAGAGGTCCAATCTCCACCCCATTCAAAACCAAGCTGCTTGGCAACTGTTACAACTTCCTGCCAGTCCGCTTTGCGGTCTTGGTCAAGGTCACGACTCATGTTCCAGGAAACGGTTTTACCATCCGGCTGGAGCAGTGCGAAATCGACCGCTAAGCCATAATTATGATAACTGGTTCCTCCCCTAGCGTAAGTAACGATAGGTCCCGGTTTGCTTCTACCCTGCGCGTACAGCGCATTTTGCTCAGCAATAGTCCGCAACCCCTGTGTAATAATGATGGGAACACCCTTGAAGAAGCATTGTTTTATTAATTCTTTGGTATATGCCACCAGAACGGGATTAAGCCCTTTAAGACGCACTTCAGATTTGTCCTGTACTTGATCCAGAGTAAGCATATTATCACCCCCTGGTATATGTAATGTTATAAAATCACACTTGCTTGTACTCATAACCCGGATATCTCATAAACCCTTAGGGAAATATATAAAAGAAAGGTGGGATAACTTTATGGATATCCATAGTGATAACTACAAAATCGCAGCGCTTAGTGATCAAGAGGAAGCCGTTGCGATCATACAGAGAGCTGAGGACGCTTTATCTAATCTAACCGGGAATAACTCCGTTACCTTGATCGCCTATGAAAAAAACGGTGGTAACGACTCCAAAGAGTAGTCACCCACCGTCTTAGTTCTTTATCACCCTTACTGTTAACACGTATACACTTCAACGATATTATCCAGAGCAATCCATTTCCATTCTTCCGCCCACTGCAGTTTTATCTCACGCGTGTGGGCATGAATGGAGGTTATAAACCCACTAAGCCTAATATCCTCAAATGGGTCGAATAGGACTATAGTTACCCGAACATGGTTCCGCAGAGACAATACGAGCGTCCGCTCCATCTCCTCCTGCTTTTGATCATCGAGGGTTGGCTTCTCACGACGCAGGGTCTCCCGTTCATCGCGTCTAATCCGGCTTTTATGCTCCGGCAGCATCATGCGGCTGCTTTCCCACAGCCCATTTCCGTCCAGTTTTTTGGCCATTGAATTCATTTCTCCCTCCGCGCAACTCTATTCCTCAATATAGGAACGTATGTTTGTATTATACTCAATGCTGTAACGATTTATCAATAAGAAATAAGTGACAAATATCTCTACCATTTACATCCTAATATATGTATAATTTTGTGTATCTCTTTATAGTGAAAGGAGCCTCGCCCTTTGAAGAAAACCGCTCCACTACTTATGATGATACCTGCATACATAGTCATTCTGTTCCTTGTAGTATTTCAGAACCATTCGTTTTCAGACTTTACAAAAGGAAGTGTAATCGGAATCGTTATTGGACTTATCCTTGCAACCGTATTCATAATCCTATTGCAGCTGTGTGGGATACAATTAAAACAGTGGAAGCATAAGAAATTCAAAGATAGGTTACTCCGATCTAAATAAACTTTAAACGGACAATGTAAAAAGGCGCTGACAAATTAATTTGTCGAGCGCCTCTTTGTTAATTTAATACTTCAGATCTTATTTGGATACAACCGTTGATTCAGCATCCACAAGCCCCGAAGCTACTCTTGCCTCATTCAGCTTGGAAATCCCGTACATCATGGCGAGATCAGCATTTTGATTTAATTCTTTAAATTGCTCAGCCGTCACGGTAGCGGAATCCGCGCCCTCGGACGCCTGCTCTTTAAGGGAGTAAGCACTTTGAAAGGCTATTTTGGAATCTTCCAGAAACGTTCTAATATCTTGGGGCAACCCCGAGGAAATTTTTACGTCATTGACCTGTTCCAAGAGATCAGTAGCTGTGTTCTGAAATTTATCTATTGATTTCTTCAACTGCTTGTCCGAAGCTTTTCCAGCGGAATAGGAAGTGAGTGACTCATTGAAATCCTCTAACGAAGATTTCCCTTCCTGTTCGATCGCTGACATTTCATCAAAGAATTGTTGCACATGGGCCTGAATGTCTTCTTTAGAGACAATAGCCGCAGGCTCATTGCTGCAGGCGCTGAGTAAGATACATACCATAATCAGTCCCACTAATAACAGTTTTTTCATTTCTCTATCCCTCCTACTAAATCATAATGGGGAGTTTTGTAAAGAGCAATGAAATATTTGTAAAAATAGAGGATGCATACTTTATCCATTATGTGAAAACAATAATTCAAAGTGAAGATGAGGGAGGTCCAATAAAAATGAACATCCAACGCGCAAAAGAGATTGCCAAATCACCTTCTATGGCTAAGGTGTTCTATGAAGGAGTCCCTATTTATATTCAAAATGTGGATGAAGGCAACGAAGTGGCTAGAATCTTCCCCCTCGATCACCCTGAACAGGAACAAGAGGTTCCTTTGAACAACTTGGAAGAACGCTAAATCATTAGAAAGTACTTACTCCGTAAAAAAAGGCAGCAGCGGCTGCCTCTTCTTAATTTTTACAACTTTTAATTTAGACTTTTTTCTCCATATATAGAGCGAAACTCATCCTCAAGCATAGCCATCAAAATCATGTCATGAAACTCCCCGTCCTGATACAGACTATCCCGTTCAATCCCTTCCCGTTGAAATCCAATCTTCTCATACACATGCATGGCTCGAGGATTAAAGTCGTAAACCCCAAGATGAATCCGATGTAAATTCAAGGTGTTGAAGCCGTAGCGGATCATATGTATCATTGCTTCTGTGCCGTATCCCTTGCCGCGATGCTGACTCCCTTGTATGCAAATCCTAATATTTGCACTCCGATTGATAGGGTCGATTTCGTTCAACACCACTTCACCTACCAGTTGATCTGTGCCCTTCACCACAATCATGAAATCCACACGGCCTTCTTGGAGCACACCGATCTTCTCAATCCAATCAGCAATTGCCTCACGCGTAAATTCGCTTTGCGAACCCGTCAGTCGGTTCAATTCAGGTTCCTGTAATAAAGAATAATAAGTATCCAAATCAGAGGCCTTAACAAAACGTAAATAAATATTGTTACCAATGATACTCGGTGGGCTTACCTCATCCATCATATTCTTTTCCTCCAGACTTTTGTGTGGTTTACCAGGAAAAATCAGTATCAAGTGTCCATTCTAAACGCCGGATCCATTCCGCTTGAACATTCGGAGGAGCATTCTGTAATCTACTAAGGATATTCCACACCTTATATACATTCCCTGATTTTAGTTGGTGGGGAGAGATGCTTTTTAAAGCGCTGTGGACTATGTACTCCTCAACAAAAGCTTTATTCAAAACAAGAGCTAATTGGGGATAGTGGAGTTTCGTGAACCATACCACCCAACCAACGTCATTCAGAGGATGCCCCCACTCTGCCCACTCCCAATCCAGAACATTCAGGTTATTGTCATCATCGATCAAAATATTATGCGAGCCATAATCGCCATGTGTTAGAACCCAATTCTGCTCATTGACATCCAATTCAGCCAGAATAGTCTTTGATTGATCCACCAAATGTCGGGGTACAAATCCGAGGTCTAATTCTAAACTTCTTATTTGCTCCGCGTTACTCTTCCGAATCCCATGAGGATCAGCGCCTAATGCATGTGTATGTATTTTTGTGGCAAGAAGTTGAGCAAGGCTTCTATATAACACTAAAGCTCTTTCCAAGCTTCCCGAGTCTAGAATGGATTGTCCATTTACACCCGGTCTATAGTCCATCACTAATACTCTTTCATTGGAGAACTCTAGTACATCGTGAATAATAGGTGCTATAGCTGACGCTTTTAAAAATTCCAAGCAATTGACCTCATTCTCGGTATCGTGATTCTGCAGGCCGGCGACCTTTGCTACTAAGGGCTCAGAACCCTCCATAAGAAAGGTTAGATTCGTATATCCACCCGTTAGCCTGATCAGACGGCAAGTATATCTGGATTCCAATTCTCTGGTTACATCCTCGATCATTACGCAAGCTCCTCTTTAATCAGAATATAGAGCACCTCTCCTAACATTACTGCACAACGCGAAAAAAGACCACCGGACACCTCCGGCAGCCTCGCTGTTCTATTGTTCTCTATACCTTAACGGTTTCTAACGCTAACGGGCTGACCGCTTTCGTCTGATCAATGTAAATGAAGGCATCATACCGTTTTGAAATGACCGTAGGCACGTAATTACCCCGTTCCCACTCTGGATGGTACACGACACCGATCGCGCGGTGACCAATGACGGTATCGTCCAAGACAGAATCCTCCTTGTCAAAATAAAGCAGCTTGTCCTCCGCACCATCCCGGTGAAGCATCTCCTCCCAGCTGTTGGCAGCCGCGGCCGGCACACGCATTTTTTCCATCGGAGCCCCCCAAGACTTTCCCGCTATAACGGTTCCCTGGTAGGTTCCGAAGCCGATGGCGAACACCTCATCCCCATGCTCCTCCCGCAACAGCTGTCCCACATTAACCATCCCGTCCTCAGCCATATCCGTCGCTCTGGCATCCCCAACATGGGTATTATGTTCCCAGACAATCGTTCGGGCGTCTTCACCGTGGAATTCCATCAGCTTCTCCAGAGCCTCAACCATGTGGCGATCTCGAATATTCCAGGAATCGGCGTCATGACGAATCATTGTCCGGTAGTACGCTTCCCCCCCTCTTACCGCCAACGCATTCAGTTCAGCGCTTAGCGCATTCTCTTTGTCCTTCGGGTAAGCATCCTTCCACTTGTCCTGCAGCCTGAGAAGAAGGGAGACAACCTCCCCCTCGCAACCTTCTCCGTATATGGAAGCAGAAATCCCGTACGACTGCCCTTCCCGTTCATAGGGCTCAAAACACTCAAACGCCCGTTTGGCTGCCTCCAGATCAGAAGCGTCATCTTTCGTACCTAAATACTTTAGGATTTCGTCCATAGACTCCCAGAGGCTATACACATCGATCCCGTAAAACCCAGCTTTCTCCTCATCCGGTTTATCCGTATTATACTGTCGAAGCCATTCAGCAAGTTCTATAATCTCACGGTTAGCCCACATCCAGGTAGGCCATCGATTGAAATCACTTAACGCCGCCATAGCATCAACACCCTCATCGGTGTAACCTTTAACATACCGGTTCAACGTGTAGCATGAGGGCCAATCCCCTTCTACCGCAATGAATCGGAAGCCCTTTTCCGAAATCAAACGTTTGGACAAATCTGCACGGACTGTATAAAATTCCGAGGTACCATGGGAAGCTTCACCCAGGAGCACATATTTAGATTTACCTGCCTCTTCAACCAGTCCTTTGGTTACTTCCTCGCTGTTGAAGGATCTTGCCAGCTTGCGGATAGACTGCATGATTAACTTCTCTTTCATATCGCTTCACCCCTCGCACTATTTCTCAGTGTATATCCACCAAAGTTTGCGCGTATACAAGGTGAATCATACGTCAGAAGTTACCTTATCCGAGCAATTACTCTTGCAACTGATGAATCCGCCCTGATATGCAGAGGCAATGCAATTACCCTCAAAAAAAATCGCCCAGCGCTTTTAGATATAAGATATACTAATTTACGCACAAATAAAACGGCTATCGATTTCTCACAGCCGTACGCATTGACTTAAGTTGAAGGAGGAGCCGCAGTGAAAGCACGAAAACGGAAATTACTATGGAGTGTAATTATTCTCCTGCTATTGATCGTAGCAAGTTATCTGTTCGAAGAAGAAAGATTCAGCACCGAGCCCTCTTCCACTTCCAATGGAAAGGTTGTACAAATCCTCTTCCCCACAGATCGTTATCCGAAGACAGCCAGGCATATTCAAGAGGCTATTGAGAATGGCGAGGCACCGATCTGCACGATTGACCGTGAGGGTGCGGACGAAAATCGCCGCCTTTCCCTAAAAGGAGTGCCTACTAAAAAAGGCTATGACCGGGATGAGTGGCCTATGGCCATGTGTCTGGAGGGCGGAGAAGGTGCGGACATCGAATACATACCGCCTAGCGATAATCGGGGCGCCGGAAGTTGGGTTGGCAATCAATTAGAGAGCTTTGCTGACGGTACACGCGTCGAGTTTATGTTCAAATAGTATGATTAATAAAGCTCCAGACAAATTTAAAACCGTTCCGGTCCTGCAGGCAGATGCCTAACAGGACCGGAACGGTTTTTGGCAAGTTTAGAATAAACAGGCTTTTAAGATAATAACCAACAGGATGTAAAGAACCAGAATTGCACCTGTGGAAGTCCAAGGACTAACAACTGGCATTACCGGACCAGGACCTACATTAGCTCCACCAACATGACCACCGTAACAACATTCATTTCCCATTTGTGAAAACCTCCTAATTAATATTGACTACAGCACAGAATATGTGGCAATAGACCATACTGTTTGGGCAAATTGGCAAAGAAAAGAGTGAATGCTTGATATTAAAGTTTATTTGCTTTATGCTTAGTGCAATAGGAACATTTGTTCCCAAATGGACTGAGGTGGCTATAATTAAATCATATTATCAAATGACTGCTTTGGAGAAATGGACGGAGGATCTTTATGAACGATTGGGTATTAGAGAACCTTCACAGATAACAATAGCGAATATTTCTGAACGGCTAAATATTTGGATTCATTATTTAGATGTAAGGAGCAAAGGCATTGAGGCTTCGGCCGGTATGTACAGTATGTTCATAGATAATCGCCTGCCTGCCGGAATGCAGCGCCTTGAGTTTTTACATGAGCTTTGTTATTTACTACGCCATGCGGGCAACCAAAGTGTAATGCCCGAGCATTATACCCAGGCACAACAAGATGAAGCGGATCGATTTATCCTTTATGCCGCGATGCCATATTCCATGATCTCAAGAAGATCATTGCCAGAGCTAAGAAGCGAAGCCATCAGCGTCATTACAACCGAATTTGAAGTACCCCGAGAGCTGGCTATGCAGCGTATAGACCAAATTCAACGGCGTATTTTTCAAGGGCAATTATTGGCTGTGATGGGGGCTCAGGGAGAAAAGGTACCCACACTCTGCTCTCCCCGATTCGATTAATGATTGAAGTGAACAACCCAAATGGGCTGCTCTGAAAGTCATTTAGTATGACTTCGGAGCAGCCCACAGAAAGATACATATCCAAGCCTATCAATTCAATCTAACGTCTCCGGAAATTTCCGGATCGCCCAATAGCGAACAATATAAGCAATGTAAGTATAGCCCCGACTATGGCTGGAATAATATAGAACCCACCCACAATAGGTCCCCGGGCACCAAGTAATTCTGTACCTAACCATGAACCAATGAAGCCTGTAATTATATTCCCTATAATTCCCCCAGGTACATCTCTACCGATGAGAACACCACTAAACCAACCAATCAACCCGCCAATCACTAATATCCAGATCAAATGCATTCAGTTGCCTCCTTCATGCCATTTATTCAACGTATGTCTGAGACTAGGGGATGATACTGGTTTGTCTAAATAAATGTATTCGTTTACCAGAAAGCTCCATTAGCAAATCCGTTAGCAAATCCATTTCCCCCGCTTTTCTCATCATTATCCCACCATTAAATCCAAGCCCATAGACAGCAAAAAACCCTTACAGAGTAAGGGTTTTTAATAAGTGGGCCCTGAGGGACTCGAACCCCCGACCAATCGGTTATGAGCCGACCGCTCTAACCAACTGAGCTAAGGGCCCGGATGAAAAATATCCGTCATATATAATTGCTGCTTGTAAATAAATTGGTTGCGGGGGCAGGATTTGAACCTGCGGCCTTCGGGTTATGAGCCCGACGAGCTACCGGGCTGCTCCACCCCGCGTCAGTAATCATATTCAAACAGCGACAATAAATAATATACATTATATAGGGGTAATAAGTCAAGTAGTCGTTTAGAAAATGTTCTTAAGGAAGGAAACGAACACCGTAGCGGCCTTTACGCGAGCGATAAATTTCTACAAAGCGCGGGTCATGATAACCATAAATCCAGCCATCTTGCTCCAACCGTTTTGCCAGACATCCTGCTTGAAATCTGGTTCTGAACAGCTTGGCGAAATATATCCAGTTCATGCTGCCCTCTTCTCCTTTTGTGGGAATGAATTACCCCTGCTCTGAACTTAGCATGCCCACTTTTTATAAAATAACCCTAAAAAGGTGTCCTACAGGCCATTATCATGGCTTTAAGGACACCCCTTTGTATCATCCGATTCTAATCACTTCTTACTGCGCTTTTCTGAAGCCAACCGTTCTCCAAATCGAAGGACATCTGGGGATTCTTTTTCAGCTGCAGCAGCATGGTATTCCCCTGCTTCTCCCATGCTTTTAGCGCATTAGAGACTGTTCTTTTTCCTTGGAGGACTTCAATGAACAATTGTCGTCCCGCATCACTAACCTGACCAATTGCCGGCTTCTGGGTAAGCAAGGCATCCATTTTCGGATCATTTGGGGCCAGAGGCTGCAGAGTATAAAAAGGCTCTAAGTTCACATTCGTTTCCTTAGAAGTAATATATTCCTTACGCGAGGTCAGTTCATAACGGTTATGTGCTTTGATCTTGGCAACTTCCTTGCTGTTCACAAATTTAATAAAATCCCAAGCATCCTCTGGATTGGTAGCAGTAGTTCCGATAGCCATCATCGAGCCAAGCCAAGTTCCCACAGCAACACCCGGTTTCTCTACATAGGTTGGAACCGTCACTACTCCCCAGTCCACAGGCTTGTAATTTTTAATTTTGGAGACATTCCTTTGGACGGAGTTCAACTCATTTATATAACCGTATTCTGCGACAACCATCGAAGCTTTGCTCGTGAGGAACAAGTCCCCTTGAACCGGGCTATAGGGCATGCCATCAGTCCACATAAATTCCTGACTATCCAGTCCAGGCACCGTTTGCTTCTTAACCAATCCGCTATAGGTAGTCCATGCTTTACTCCACTGGGCATTGTTCACGGTCATTTTCTCACCCTTATTGTCGTACTGGGTAAGCTTAAGGGGAGAGACATAGGTCTGCATATCCCAGAATGGATCAGCCAAGTAACGATTCATCGAGAACCCGTAAACACGGCTCTCTTTTTTCTTGGAAACCTTTGTAACCTTGGCAGCGAGAGTGAACATTTCATCCCATGTCATCCCATTAGTTGGATAAGACACTTTCGCGGCATCAAAAACTTTTTTATTGTAATAAAGTGCACTTGAGGAAAAGGTTGGGGCCAGTGCGAACAGATTACCTCCGCCAAGCTCGCGGATTCCATTTAGCATAGTAGGAGCCATTGTGCTTATATCGTACTGATCCCGGTCAATGAGAGGCTGCAAGGGTACCACAAGATTGTTCTCAGCAAGACTTTTCAATAACTGACTGTCTCCTATGATTACATCAACCGGATGTTCCCCGCCCATAATTCCGCGAATACTTCCTAGGTTATCCGTGTTTGGCTGCGGAAAAGCACTGCTGAATCGAAGCTCACTAGCATCGATTGCAGGTACGAGTTCCAACTTGATTTCAGGATGCTGCAGCTCATACATATCAGTGAATTGCTGGCGGAAATAAGTGTCATCTTCTCCGCTCCAGAGGCTTCCAATGCGCAGCACACGTTGCTCCTGCGGAGCCTTCAAGGGTTCAGCCCACACCGTATTCCATCCCTCAGATGCCAGCGGCAGCAGTAGCACAGCACAGATGCTAAGGCTCACCAGACGTACCAGCGTCCGTTTCTTTTTACTTGTATTCATAAGTTTTACCCTCCCGAAAAATAATCGTTCCATGTCCTTCTAAAAGGCTATAAAGCGACTCCTTAATTTGGATTATAAAGGTTTTCGCTGGAGTGTAAGTTACAGGCTGTTTAAAGTTAAACTACGATTTGGTCATGTTATTTCCAGTATTTGAGATCAGAGATTTATAATCTACCTCCATTTCGCAAGAAAAACCCTGCACCATAAGGTGAGGGTCATTCAGTAGACTTCTATATTAGGAGATCAGAATGATAGGTATTCCTTACACACCAAATGCCGCCGGATCTTTTCTCCAGGAGCGAAGCAATTCTACATCATTTTCGGCAATCTTACCCTGAGTTAGCGCTACATCAATCAAGGTATTGTAGTTAGATAAACTGTGCAGGGGGACTCCTGCGGCCGTAAAAGCTTCAGTAGCACGATCCAGCTCATAACTGAAGATAGCCAGGACAGCCAAGGGATTACCTCCAGCTTCTTGCACGGCCTGCGCTGCTTTGATCGAGCTTCCGCCGGTTGAGATCAGATCCTCGATAACGATAACCTTTTGTCCGGATGCAATAAGACCTTCAATCTGGTTTTGCTTCCCATGTCCCTTAGCCTTATCACGGATATAAGCCATCGGTAGATTCAGCTTCTGTGCAACCCATGCGGCATGGGGGATGCCGGCAGTTGCTGTGCCTGCGATCACTTCAGCATCTGGATACTGACTGGTAATTAACTCAGCAAAGGCATCGGCAATATAATTGCGAACCTCAGGGTAGGACATAGTCAGGCGATTATCACAATAGATCGGGGATTTAATCCCGGAGGTCCATGTAAAAGGCTCCTGGGGACGTAGTGCTACCGCTCCGATATTTAGTAAATAGGCAGCGATTTGTTCACTTTTATTCAATAATGAGCTCATGCCTGTGTCATCTCCTCAATGATATTTAGTGCGGCTTGGCGCGGATCTTCCGCTCCTGTAATAGGTCGTCCTATCACTAGATAATGGCTGCCTTGCCGTATAGCTTGTCCCGGTGTCATCACACGGGATTGGTCGTCCATGGATGACCCTGCCGGTCGGATCCCCGGTGTAACTGTACAGAAGGCCGGACCACAGGCTGCAGCAATTGCAGCGGATTCCTGGGGTGATGCCACAACACCGTCCAATCCTGCTTCGGCCGCTAGTTTGGCGTATCGCACGACCGTATCCGTAACGTTGCCGGATATACCGATCTCGCTGTTCATGACCTCCTGGCTCGTGCTGGTTAGCTGTGTGACTGCGATAATCAGCGGCATGCTTAGCGAAGGATTGTTGCTTACCGCAGCTGCTGCTCCAGTGCGGGCCGCCGCCATCATGGCTGAACCGCCGGAGGCATGGACATTAAACATATCTGCTCCAAGCTGAGTCAGGCTCTCTGCGCCACCTTTAACCGTATTGGGGATATCATGCATTTTGAGATCTACAAATACGGAATATCCGCGGCGCTTCAAATCTTTAATAAAATCGGGACCAGCCGCATAAAAAAGCTGCATCCCCACCTTCATATAGCAGGGAATTCCTTCCAGATTGTTAATCAACAGACTCGCCTGTTCAGCATTAGGATAATCCAAAGGAATCATAATTCGCTTCGCCATAGCTTTTTGTTCCAAGGTAAGCTCTTGTACCATACAGCACTCCTATCCGGTGCGACTGCGCCGCAATTTTCTTTTAGACCCTAGGCATAGCGGAACGGTCTGCGAATAGTCGCAAACCGTTCCTGTTATTTCGTTCACCTATGACTTGTTGTGGTTAAATTTGTCCTACAAAAGCAGGCATAGCTTCGGATGAGAAGTTTATCGTCTGAAGCATAATCAGGAGTGCTCTTACTGTATCCAGGGATGTCATACATACGACACCGTTCTCTACCGCTTCACGGCGGATACGGAATCCGTCGCGCTCTGGTGTTTTGCCCTTGGTTAATGTGTTAAAGACAAAGTTAGCTTTACCGCCGCGGATGAGGTCAAGAATGGTTGGTTCTCCTTCATCGAGCTTGTTAACGTTCATTACGTTCAGGCCTGCTTCTTCAAGCGCTGTTGCGGTTCCACCCGTTGCAATGATCTTATAACCCATAGCATGGAAGCCTTTCATGAGATCAACGGCTTCAGCTTTGTCTTTATCTGCCACGGTTACGATGATCGCGCCTGTAGCCGGAATCTTCATTCCTGCTCCAATCAGACCTTTATACAACGCCTTGGCGTACAGTTTATCACGTCCCATAACTTCACCAGTCGACTTCATTTCAGGTCCCAAAGTAGGTTCTACTCTACGTAATTTGGCAAAAGAGAACACCGGTACTTTTACCGATACATAGTCACTTTCAGGCCATAGGCCTTCTACATAACCGTCGTCTTTCAACTTGCTGCCGAGAATGATTTTTGTAGCCAAGTGAGCCATAGGAATTCCTGTCACCTTACTCAGGAAAGGAACTGTCCGTGAGGAACGCGGATTCACTTCGATTACATACACTTCATTTTGATGTATGACAAACTGGATGTTGACCAGTCCGATGGTTTTCAGTTCTTTGGCAATCTTGATCGTAATGTCCGCGATCTTCTGCTTCAAGCCTTCATCCAGATATTGTGGAGGGTATACGGCTATCGAGTCACCGGAGTGGACACCAGCACGTTCTACGTGCTCCATGATACCCGGAATAACAACCGTATCACCATCGCAAATCGCATCGACTTCAACCTCTTTACCGAGCATGTAACGGTCAATCAATACCGGATGCTCCGGGTTCACCTTAACCGCTTCTACCATATAGCTAAGCAGTTCCGTGTCATTGTAGACAATTTCCATGGCGCGTCCGCCCAATACATAGGAAGGACGTACCAGTACAGGATAACCGAGATCTTGTGCAGTCTGTACAGCATCATCTATCGAATCAACCGTCTTGCCTTTAGGTTGTGCCACATCAAGACGGGACAGCAGTGCTTCGAACTTCTTACGGTTCTCGGCTTCATCGATACTTTCCAGACTGGTTCCAAGGATATTAACGCCGGCTGCACTGAGCGGTGCCGCAAGGTTAATGGCTGTCTGTCCACCGAACTGAACGATAACTCCGATCGGATTCTCTTGGGCAATAACGTTCATTACATCTTCAAAGAATAACGGTTCAAAATACAAGCGGTCCGAAGTATTGAAGTCCGTTGATACCGTCTCTGGATTGTTGTTGATAATTACGGCTTCGTAGCCTGCCTTTTGGATAGCCCATACTGCATGCACAGTAGAGTAGTCAAATTCAATTCCTTGACCGATCCGGATAGGGCCTGATCCAAGTACGATGACTTTTTGCTTGTCGGAATGGATGACCTCATTCTCCGTCTCATAGGTTGAGTAATAATATGGTGTGGAGGCCTCAAATTCAGCCGCACAGGTATCTACCATTTTGAAGACAGGTGTCAGTCCTTGCTTCAGGCGGAATACCCGAACCTCGGATTCTTTGGTTTCTTCGCCGTCAGGATATGCTTGTGCACGGATTTCTGCAATGGCCCGATCCGTAAAGCCTCTACGCTTAGCTTGATACAAAGTCTCCGGGGACAAGCTTACCTCACCGCGGATGACATCTTCAAATTGGATCAACCCTTCGATCTTGGAAAGGAACCACCAATCAATGTTCGTGATATCCTGAACTTCTTGTAATCCATAGCCGCGGCGGAACGCTTCTGCGATCAGGAATATGCGCTCATCATCCGCTTTCGCCAAGCGTTCACGGAGGACACTCTCTTCCAGAATATCCGTACCCGGCAGGTAGAAACGGTGAACACCAATTTCCAAGGAACGGATGGCTTTATGAATCGACTCTTCAAAAGTTCGGCCAATAGCCATAACCTCACCAGTTGCCTTCATTTGTGTACCGAGCTTCCGGTTCGCATAGATGAACTTATCAAAAGGCCAGCGCGGAATTTTACTTACGATGTAGTCTAGTGTTGGTTCAAAGCAAGCATATGTCTGTCCGGTAACCGGATTAACAATCTCATCCAAGGTATAACCCAGTGCGATTTTAGCAGCCATTTTAGCGATCGGATAGCCCGTAGCCTTCGAAGCCAGCGCCGAGGAACGGCTGACACGCGGATTTACTTCAATGACATAGTATTGATAGCTTTGCGGATCAAGTGCGAATTGTACGTTACAACCGCCTTCTATATTAAGCGCACGAATAATTTTGAGTGAAGCACTGCGAAGCATTTGATATTCACGATCAGAGAGGGTTTGGCTCGGTGCAACAACGATACTGTCACCTGTATGAATCCCAACCGGATCAAAGTTCTCCATGTTGCAGACAACGATGCAGTTGTCGTTCGCATCACGCATAACCTCGTATTCAACTTCCTTCATGCCGGCAATACTCTTCTCGACCAGACATTGACCGATCGGGCTATAACGAATGCCCGCTTTAACCGTCTCTCGAAGTTCTTCTTCATTGTCACAAATCCCGCCGCCGGTTCCGCCAAGGGTATAAGCCGGACGCACGATCAACGGATAGCCAATTCCTGACGCGAATTCAAGGGCTTCCTCCAAGGTGGTGATAATGGAGCTTTCAGGTACAGGCTGATCCAGTTCGCGCATCAGATCACGGAACAAATCACGATCCTCTGCCTTCTCAATGGATTCAAGCTGCGTACCCAGCAGTTTTACATTCTCCTTCTCGAGGACACCTGCACGGGCCAATTCTACAGCCATATTCAGGCCGGTCTGCCCGCCTAGCGTTGGGAGCAATCCATCGGGGCGCTCTTGACGGATAATGGCAGTTACAAATTCTAGGGTAATCGGCTCGATATACACTTTATCAGCCATATTCGTATCCGTCATGATGGTCGCAGGGTTACTGTTAATCAGAACGACCTCAACGCCTTCTTCTTTCAGCGCTTGGCAGGCTTGAGTTCCTGCGTAGTCAAATTCGGCAGCCTGCCCAATAACAATTGGACCGGATCCGATTACGAGTATTTTCTTGAGCTTATCGTTCTTTGGCATGTTATATTGCTCCTTTCACGGCTTCAAGCTGTGGTGTTGGTTTCGGCGCCGTGATTCTGGCGTTTGCTGCAAGCTGTGCCTGACGGGAGATTACTGGAGTTTTAGCTTTATGGTCAGCGATCATTTGCAAGAAACGGTCGAATAAGTAGCTACTGTCATGCGGGCCCGGTGCCGCTTCTGGATGATACTGTACGGAAAATGCTGGATAGCGGGTATGTTTAAGTCCTTCGACCGTTTTATCATTGTTATTAATATGTGTTACTTCCAGGTCTGTATTTTCCACAGAATTCTCATTTACGGTGAAACCATGGTTTTGGGAGGTGATGAAGCAGCGTCCGCTTTCCAGTTCTTTTACTGGATGGTTCCCACCGCGGTGACCGAATTTAAGTTTCTCCGTATCCGCACCGCAAGCCAGTGCAAACAGCTGATGACCCAAGCAGATGCCAAAGATCGGGTATTCACCGAGCAGCTCGGAAATGGTTTGAACAGCGTAAGGCACATCTTTAGGGTCCCCAGGGCCATTCGAAAGCTGAATGCCATCCGGGTTCAAGCGGCGAATCTCATCCGCGGTTACATCATGAGGTACTACTACAACATCACAACCACGGCTGTTCAATTCACGCAGAATGCCCGTTTTTGCACCATAATCTACAAGTACGATCCGTTCTTTACTTCCAGGACTGCTATATGCAGTGGTGGTAGACGTACGGGCAACCTGGTTGCGCAGCTCCTCAATGGTTGTGTCGCCCATCATTTCCATGAGTTCTTCCACACGCTTGTTAGAGGTAGTAAGGATAGCCTTCATGGTGCCGTAATGACGAATAATGCGTGTCAGCATCCGCGTGTCAATCTCACTGATCCCAGGAATGTCGTATTCCTTCAACAGGTCGTCAACACTGTATTCAGATCTCCAGTTACTTGGGACTGTCTCGTGACGACGCACTACGAAGCCGTGTACAAAAGGACGTACAGATTCAAAGTCATCCCGGGTAATGCCGTAATTTCCAATCAGAGGGTATGTCATCGTAACGATTTGACCACAGTAGGAAGGATCCGACAGCACCTCCTGGTAACCTGTAATCCCTGTATTAAACACAACCTCGCCTGTCTTTTCACCCTCAGCGCCAAATGCGGTACCTGTAAACAGTGTTCCGTCCTGAAGCAGCAATCTCGCTTGCATTCCCTTCACTCCTTCTTGTTGTTTCTATAATTAATGTCTATTATTTAGTGATTTGCATTCCATACTTCTTTGCCTTCTACCCAAGTCATCACTGGCCAACCTTTAAGCTTCCACCCTGCAAAAGGAGTGTTGCGTCCCTTGCTTGCGAAGGTTCCAGGATCTACTTCCAATTCCTGCTCCAGATCAATCAGTGTCAAATCTGCAGGAGCTCCGATATCTAGCACACCTGTATTCAAGCGGAATACCCGGGCCGGATCGGCGGTCATTCTTTGTACCAGCAGGGACAGATCCCATTTACCAGATTCCACAAAAGCTGTATACAACAGCGGGAAGGCCGTCTCGAAACCAACGATGCCAAAAGGTGCAAGCTGCATGCCTTTGGCTTTCTCTTCCTCGCTATGCGGGGCATGGTCGGTAACAATCATATCCAAGGTACCGTCCAGCAGCCCTTCGATACAGGCTTCAACATCGCGCCGGGAGCGCAAGGGCGGGTTCATTTTCCAATTGGCGTCCATCCCCGGGATATCTTCTTCGGAGAGCAGTAAATGGTGCGGACACACCTCAGCAGTTACTTTAATGCCGATTTCTTTAGCTTGACGGATCAGACGAACCGATTGTTCAGTGCTGACATGACATACGTGGTAGTGAACCCCAGTCGCCTCAGCCAGCAAAATATCACGTCCGACGTGAATCGCTTCGGATTCATTCGGGATGCCCTTCAAACCATGTCGGGTCGCGAACTTCCCTTCATTCACACAAGCACCCTCAACCAGCGAATTATCCTCACAGTGTGCAATAACCGGCATATCCAAGGCTGCTGCGATATACATGGCATCCTTCATCATTTGCGCATTTTGTACACCTACGCCATCATCCGTAAATCCGATTGCCCCCGCTTCCTTCAATGCTGCAAAATCCGTTAACTCTCTGCCCAGCTCATTTTTGGTGATTGCTGCATAAGGAAGCACTTTTACCAGACCTGCTTCACGAGCTTTGTCTTTAACAAATTGCACAATCTCAGGCGTGTCTGTTACAGGCCGTGTATTCGGCATACAGGCGATCGTTGTAAATCCGCCTTTGGCTGCGGAACGGCTTCCAGTTTCCACCGTCTCCTTATGCTCAAAACCAGGTTCGCGAAGATGTACATGCATGTCGATCAACCCTGGAATCAACAGCTTTCCTTTGGCATCGATTATTTCTGTGGCCTCGCCGGCCTCTTGATTGCCGTCCAATACAGCAGAGATTACACCGTCCTGAAGTACAATATGTTTTCGTTCCAGATTACCATCTTTGTTAATAACACTGGCGTTCTTGATAATCACATTCAAAACTCCTTTTGGCCGCGGTAGGCCTCTCGTTATTATATAATAAAAATTCATATTTGTGTATATTTATTAATGACTTTATGTCGGGTTTTTTAGAGTACCGCTCTTTCTATAACCGCCATTCGTACGGGCACCCCGTTTGCCATCTGCGGAAAAATCCTTGATTTACTGCTTTCGACCACAACATCGTCAATTTCTACATTACGATTTACCGGAGCCGGATGCATAATGATTGTACCCGCCCCAAGCTTCGCGGCCCGTTCCTCCGTTAGTCCATACTGCCGGCGGTATTCTTCAGCCGATTGAAGCATTCCAACTGCATGTCGTTCAAGCTGTACCCGAAGCATCATGACCACATCAGCCTTCAGGGCTTCTTCTATAGAAACGTATGGAGCATAAGGCATCAACTCAGGAGCCTTCATATTCTCCGGCGCACAGAACTGCACCTGTGCACCCATTTTGGTCAGACCCCATAGATTGGACCGTGCCACTCGACTATGCATGATATCACCGATGATGGATACCTTTAGGCCTTTTAGCTCCCCAAAAGCTTTAGACATTGTATACATATCAAGCAGCGCCTGAGTCGGGTGTTCGTTATTTCCGTCTCCCGCATTGATAAGCGGAATGGATACCTTCTCTGCTAATTGCTGCAAAACTCCTGCTGGCTTCAACCGTATAACTCCGACATCAATACCCATAGATTCCAAAGTTCGTACGGTGTCGTAGATGGACTCGCCTTTCTCTACACTGGAGGCTGCAGCCGTAAAGTTCAGGACCTGCGCGCCAAGGCGTTTTTCGGCCATTTCAAACGAGAACCGGGTTCGGGTGCTATTCTCAAAAAACATGTTCGACACAAATTTCGATTCCAGCACTGGTGTTAATTTCACAGCCTGGTTATCCCAATATGCCGTTCTGTTCAGCAGTTGTACAATCTCTGTCTGACTCAGTTCCCTCAAGCCCAGCAGACTGCGTTCCTTCACCATGGTTGCCGTCATCATGTTATCGTTCCTCCCGGTTCGAAATAATGTATACTTCGTCCTTGCCGTCATATTCGGTCAAGGCTACTTCAATTTGCTCATGTGTGGAGGTCGGAACATTTTTACCGATATAATCAGGGCGGATCGGAAGTTCCCGATGCCCGCGGTCAGCCAATACTGCCAATTGGATCATTCTAGGCCGTCCGCAATCCATCAGAGCATCCATCGCCGCACGAATTGTGCGACCGGTGTAAAGTACATCGTCGAACAAAATCACCTTTTTATCGTGGATGCCTGTACTGCCGGAAGTGATTGTCAGAATGCTCTTAGCTAGGTTCTGATCCTTAGTTTCACTTAAGCCTTTGCCACCCTCTTCACGGTCATCCCGATAGTGCGTGATATCAAGCTCCCCGTAGGGGATGTCCACACCTTCAATCTCTTTGATCCGTTCAGCTATTCTTTGTGCCAGATACACACCGCGTGTACGAATGCCGATCAGCAAGCAATTTTCGATTCCTTTGTTCTTTTCTAATATTTCATGTGCGATACGCGATAGCGCCCGACGAATTGCTGTTTCATCCATAATGACATTTTTCTCAGTAACCATAATCTCGTCATCCTCCTGCTTGTACGCCTTGTCCAGAGTTCCCGGAAAACAAAAAACTCCTTGCCCAAGGTAGGCAAGGAGTGAAATCCGCAGAATTAAGAAAGATGGCGTGGCCGCGCGCATAAAAAGATTATCCGTATACATACGGATACTCTTCTAAGAGTCGCGAACCTCGATTCACGTTACCTTGCCAGCCTCACGGGACTGAATTAAAGGCGCTATTCATTTAACAGAAGTATGACAGAACTCATAACGTGTGTCAACTCTGTTAACTCAGTTATGCGAACAATGTCATTTTATGAAGCTTACAACGATTAAGATAAGGAAAAGCACGGGAATCCCAAATACAATGGCATAGCCTACATATTTCAGAGGTCCAGGCAGATGGTTTAAATCTATTTTCTTAGGCAGACCACCGGACTCGATTTGCTGAATTAACCTGATTTTTTCATCTTTGTAGCCGGAATTAGAATCAACCGGTACTTCCATCTTCCGCTCGGTTTCATGAATTTTATATGAATCTTTGGAATTCGTATTCATTCGAATCCCTCCTCCAAATGCTAATTATTAACATATTTCTTATCATACCATGGTCGAACTGGAGGCGACACAAGATAAAGCTGGTATACACCACGCAAACCATGCTTCAGGAACGGAATTGTTGTACTTTCGAGTCAATTTCATAATGCCCTGTGAATTAAAGCTGCAGTACTCCAAAAGCATATATTCTATTTTTAAAAATTAGGCGATTTGCTTCTTTTTTGAGATCTCTTGGTTTAGCTTTTCAAGTGCATACTTACACAAGTTGTAGGTGAGACAACTAAGTTCGAAATCCACCCTGGAACGTGTGTTTAACTGACGGCTACCCCCCATATTGAAATAAAGCTTCAAGTAGGCAAATACGCGTTCAATCGCTGTTCGCTTCTTAAATAACTTCTTAAACTTGCTACTTCCACGCGCCGGTGCTGTATACCGGCGAAGGTCTGTTTCGATTCGAATTTTGTGTACTTTCTGGCAACCTTTGTCGCTAAACGTACAGGTTTTACATTCTTTGGGACTTGTGTATTTTAGTGTTCCATATTTTTCATCAAAGCTATCGTAACTGTAGAGATGCCCTTGTTTACAAATCGGACGGCCTTCTTCATCCTGGCCCTCGGGCACTTCTTTCGCGTGCTGAATCATCGGAATTAACGCATAGGCTCCATTCCTTCGAGCCTGCTGGTAGACCGCTCCAGAATCATACCCTTTGTCTGCAAGCACATACTTCACCGTTAATTGAGGAAATTTTTGCTCCAACCCTTTCAGTAAAACAATAGCCAGTCACTGGTCCGATACATGCCCAGAACTAAACAAACTGCTGACTATAAATTGACTTTGCGTGTCTACGAGCAGATTCGCTTTATATCCGTACCAGTACATCATCCGACCATTTCCCCGGGGGTCGCCTTTGCCACCGGTACTGGGATACTGGGGCATCTGAGCCAGCAGTTCATCGTAGCTGACGTCCAGCATTTCTGCTACTTTTTTCTCGAAGATGGTTAAGGATGCTTCGTATGCCGCCATTTGTTCTTCCCAAGCCGCCTTTTCCGTTTGAGGTACCCGTCCACGTTTATTCCGTTTGGGTTTTTCTGGTTTTTCGGGTATTGGGGCGGGCTGTTTTTCTTTAAGTAGGGCTTTGGCTGCTTTTTGGGGTTTTGCTGCCTTTCTGGGTTTCGTTTGTTCTTTTATTTTCGGATGACAATCCCAAGCCTCCAAATGAGAAGAATCCACCGCAAGTGTTTCGCCAGAAATAAACCCCTCCGCAATCGCCTGCTCAACAATCTGGTCCATCACGTTATTCAGCACCCCACACTGGTGCAGTTTTGTTGTAAGTCGTGAGTAGGCGGGACCACTTGGAATTCGATCGGATTCCGTAAACCGGCAACGTTTTCGAAAGGACTCATTGTCATGCAAGCGTCGAATGATATCTTTCACCGAAGGGATACGCTCCATTTTGCCAATCACTAAAGAGTAAATCATCGCCCGAGTATTGAGTTCTTCAGGCCGTCCCCGCACCGTACGTTTGTTAATTGCACGTAGAATCGTATTCATCGGGAGATAGTCCAGTACTGCCACACATTTGGGTTCAGCTTGCATGTTCATTAAATCTTCCATGGAGAATAGCTCTTCTTGTTGTATACTATACATGGGGTCCTCCTTCTTTCTCTCGTTTTGGTGTGGTAACTTAAACTTCGAGAAATTGGGTAGGTACTCCTTTTTTGTGTGCTCAAAATCCCTTATACATCAAGGGTTTTGAATTATGAAATTGACTCCTTTCTGCAGGATTTCAGGTGCAAACCATGCTTCGGAGCGGGATTGTTGTACTTTGTGCAGGATCTCAGGCGCAAACCATGCTTCAGGTGCGGAATTGTTGTAGTTTGTGCAGGATCTCGAACACAAACGGTGCCTCAGGTGCGGATTTGTTGTAGTTTGTGCAGGATCTCGAACACAAACGGTGCCTCGGGAGCGGGATTGTTGTACTTTTTGCAGGATTTCAGGCGCAAACCATGCCTCAGGAACGGGATTGTTGTACTTTCTGCAGGATTTCAGGCGCAAACCATGCCTCAGGTGCGGAATTGTTGTACTTTCTGCAGGATCTCAGGCGCAAACCATGCTTCGGGAGCGGGATTGTTGTACTTTCTGCAGGATTTCGGGAACAAATCCCTCTTTCGTTACATTAGTTCATTCCACAAAAAAGCCTACCGGCAACGGTAGGCTTTACTATTTTATATATTCAAGACATTAAAATTCAAACTCAACGTCACTCAACCGTCTCTGAATTTCAGAGATTACACGTTTTTCTTCCTCTTCACCTTTAGCGATAAAGGTAACTGAGAAACGGACGAAAGATCCGGCATCATCCCAAGGCACACTGGAAATCAATTTCTCCCGAATCAGGAACTGCGAGAAGTCTTCGCCGGATTCAAAACGACGTCCGCCTTTAATACCTTTTGGAGCTTCTACGTAAAGGAAGAAAGAACCCTTTGGCTTTTCTGCTTTGAAGCCAAGGCTGTTCAATGCATCCACGAGCAGGTTATGACGGCGGGAATACTTGGCAGCGATTGCTTCAGTAATCTCAGGATGAGCAAGGCCGTAAGCAGCCGCTTTTTGGATGGCGATGAATTGACCGGAGTCATTGTTATCTTTGATATCGCTGAACGCTTTAACAACAAGTGGATTGCCGGCAACAAAACCAATTCTCCAGCCTGTCATATTATAGGATTTAGAAAGAGAATGCAGTTCTACACCAACATCCTTTGCACCCGGTACAGACAAGAAGCTAAGCGGCTTCAAGCCATCATAGGTCAAGGCTGCATAAGGAGCATCGTGGATGACTACTACATCATACTTTTTAGCCCAAGCTACAACTTCAGCGAAAAATTCAGCAGTCGCACTGGCACCCGTTGGATTGTTCGGGTAGTTCAGATAAATTAGCTTTGCCTTACGGGCAACCTCTTCTGGAATAGCATTCAGGTCAGGAAGGAAGTTATTCTCCTTCTTCAGTTCCACTGTAAACACTTGTCCACCCAAATACTTGGTGTGCGTACCCAACACAGGGTAACCAGGCACTGTCATGATGGTGATGTCCCCTGGATTGATGAAGCAGGATGGCAGCATAGCCAGTGCAGGCTTGGAGCCGATAGAATGCACAACCTCTGTCTCTGGATCGATACCCTCTACACGGAATACTTCCCGCAAATACTCAGCAGCCGCTTTCTTAAATTCAGGAATCCCGTTATCCGAATATCCCCGGTTCTCTTCCTTCAGTGCTTCTTCTGCAAGCTTGGCAACGATGCCTTCATCCGCCATTTCATCGGGTTCGCCCACACCAAGGTCGATTAGCTCAATATCGGGAAAATCCTTCTTCGCGGACGCTTTAGCGCGTTTGATTTTCTCGAATTTGTAGATTGCTGTATCTTTGCCATAGTTCGCTCCGCCGATGCGGTCTGCAAAATTAGTCTGAATAAATGTTTCCTGATATTGTTCAATACTCATAATTGTCGTCTCATCTCCCGGATAATAATAGAAAGCATAGGAGGACTTGCACCTATACTTTCTGATATTTTTAAATATGACGTAAAGTTTCCTTCAAAACCATGGATTAATACTCCATTCATTTGTACTTATCTGCTGCGCAGAGTGAACAAGAGATCTTCCATATCCGCAGGAAGCGGCGCACTGAATTCCATATATTCTCCTGAAGAAGGATGTACAAATCCTAGTACGGCTGCATGCAGAGCTTGACCCGACATCGTTGTCCCTTTGCTGCGTCCATAAATCGGATCTCCAGCGAGCGGATGTCCGATAAACTTCATATGTACACGGATTTGATGGGTACGGCCCGTCTCCAATTGCAGTTCAACCAGCGTACAATCTCCAAAGCGTTCTAATACTGTAAAATGGGTTACGGATTTTTTACTATTCTTCTGTGTCACCACATACAGCTTACGATCATGAGGATCTCTGCCAATTGGTGCGTCCACCGTCCCTTTGTCATGAGAAATATTTCCCTGAACAATGGCAATATATCGGCGTGTCACAGTGTGCTCCTTAAGCTGTGCAGAGAGAGAGGCATGACTCGCGTCATTCTTGGCGGCCATGATGAGCCCGGAGGTATCTTTATCAATTCTATGCACAATCCCCGGACGAATCTCTCCGTTAATTCCCGAAAGATCCTTGCAATGGTACATCAGAGCATTCACTAAAGTGCCTGAAGGATGACCTACAGCCGGATGCACGACCATGCCGCGCTTTTTATTAATAACAATCACATCACTGTCTTCGTATACAACTTCGAGCGGGATATTCTCAGCTACCAGATCCGTAACTTCCGTTTCTGGAACCACAACTGTGACTACTTCCCCTTCCACAAGCTTATGATTGGCCTTGACCGGAGCCCCATTGACTGAGACATGTCCATCATTAATCCATAGCTGTACCTGGGAACGTGAAATATTGCCTTCCCAAGACTCTGTTATATATTTATCTACCCGCTCGCGGGCATGCTCTGCAGTTACAGTCCACTCCGTGACGTCCTTCTCTTCTTCGTAGTCAGATGCCTTAGGATGATTGACGTCTTTATCCAAATTATTCATTCCCTTCTTTGACTTCCTCTATTTCTTTAACGTCGAGAACTTCTTCTCCGCCGCCCTTTAAATCACGTAATGAATCCAAAATAATAAGTGCAACACCTATGACAATACAGGAATCTGCCACATTAAAAATGGGGAACGTATAACTTCCGAAATTAAGTTGCAGAAAATCAACAACCTCTCCAGAAACCAGCCGATCCAAAAAGTTGCCAATCGCTCCACCCAGTACTAAGCCCAGCGCTGTAGGCAGCAACTTTTGTGTCTTTCTAACCTTATTCAAGTACCAGACAATTCCAATGACCACTACAACGGTAACCACGTAAAAGAACCATCGTTGGCCTTCGAGAATCCCAAAAGCCGCGCCGCGATTTCGATGAGAGGTAATTAAAAAGAAGTTGCCGATGACCGAAATTTGTTCCTGAAGCTCCAATCGTGTAGCAATTAGATACTTCGTTCCCTGGTCAATCAAAAATACAATAAGAGCAATCAGATAGTACACCACAGAAGTTGTCACTCCGTTCTTATTTTTCCCGCATTTTGCGGTCAAATACTGTATAAAGACTCGTATATTGTAGCACAGCCCTTAAGAACCCGTCCATTGGGTGGCCACTCCATGAATGGGAAATTTCGATACTATTTTCCAGCGCTAAAATAACCTCCATAAGGTCAACCTAACGAAGAGCATACCGGAACTTAAATCTTGAACCGCTAATTCATATATACCCACAGAAAGGAGCCTGTCTCATTATGAATCATCTAACCTCAGAGCAGCTCTCAAAGCTTCGGGCAAGCCTTGAAGAGATGCAAAAAGATCTCGAGAACAGAATTACGGAGAACGATCATTATGACCTTGATAACTCCATGCGTTATTCGTCAGGCGAACTTACGGAAATCGACAACCATCCCGGTGACGTCGCTACAGACCTCTACCATCGTTCCATGGACATTTCACTCTTGGAAAGGGATGAGCATGAGTTAGTTGATATTAAATTAGCGCTAGCTTCCATGGACAAGGGGACTTATGGAGTTTGTCTAGTGAGCGGTCAACCCATTCCGTATGAACGTTTGGTCGCAGTACCCTATACTTGTTATTCTAAAGAGCATAACCCTCGTCAAGAAAAGCCTATCCAGCGTCCGACTGAAGAAGAGTTTCTTATGCGTCCCTTTGGACGCTCCAGTCTTGATGACCGAGACGATTATAACGGTTTCGATGGTGAGGACGCCTGGCAAATTGTTGAAAGCTGGGGGAACTCAGACTCTCCCGCCATGGCTGAAGGAAACAATATTGATTCCTATAATGAAATGGAGATTGAAGCCGGAGAACCCATAGGGTATGTAGAACCTTGGGAAAACTTCATTGCTACCGATATAACAGGAAAAAATATCACCATCATTCGTGGGACCAGCTATGAGGACTACTTGAACAGTGAAGAGGGAAGTTTCCTCCTTGAACCCAATAAAATAGAAGATCCGGAGTAGCATATGCTGCTCCTTCTTCCATTAAAAAGTCTTAAGTTCCAGCTGGTGCTGAACAATTCGTACAATGTCCGCAATATAATCTCCGATAATCGGCAGATTGAGCGCACCCAAAACCTGAAGCACATAAATAATAGTTGCCGCAAAAAAGGTAAAACCGAGCGCAATCCCCAAACCGCGAGCGGCTCCTGAGAATATATTCAGCCAAATCAATCGCCATGGAGAATGAAGCAATTCCGTATACTCTGCGATGCGTGATTTCTCCATTTGCTGTGCTAACCCGTTTGTAAGACGGTACAACGTATTTATTTTCTCCTCGAGAGGTATATTTCCCAGATCAGATTGATCCTTAATCCCGGTTTCGGGTATTAAGAGTCCCTGCTCCTTCTCGGGTTTCACGACTTCTCCAGAGGTTTTTACAGAAATCCTACTCTTTGCTCCTGAACTTTCATCATTTCCATTCCGACCAGCCACGGCATACGGCCCCTTCCCCGCCCCTGTAGCGCCACAAAGTAAACGAGCCCGGCTCAGGAGTTTCAAGGTACTCTCCTGAAGCACGGAGCTCGTTATTTTGCGCCGAAATATAAAGAGGCTATATTTCCCGCATAAACATAAAAGACTTCTGTTTATACTTGTGCCGCTAGTATATGCCGTTTCCAGACAAGTAATGCAAATTTATGCTTTGATATAAATACCTATCGATTTACCGCCGGCGTCCACAGTCTCGAAAGTATAGTCTCCGCCAAATTCAATAGTGGTAACAAGTACATTCTCACGTAAAACATCCTCAAAAACAGTTACTGCCGCCTTTAGCTCGTCGTCTATATTTAACGTCAAGGCAATTCGCTTATCAATCGGAAGATCCAGACGTTTACGGTAATCCTGCACAGCCCGTACAATTTCGCGTACCCAACCCTCTTGTTCAAGAGCAGGTGTAATCTCGGTGTTAAGGGCTACCGTAATTCCATAACCGGAGGCAGAAGCGAAGCCAGGTTTAGCCTGCTTCTCAACAAGCAGTTCCTCCGCCGTAACTTGCAGTTCATCACCTTCCGGTGTAGCGATTGTGATAACGCCATCCTGTACCGTTTTACGGGTGGAGTCGCTATCCAGTCCTTTAAGTAAGCTTTGGATGAACCCAACATTTTTACCGTATTTTTTACCGGCTACTTTAAGGTTCAACTTCAGTGTGAAATCGACGAACCCGCTATCACTGGTTTCCAGTACTAAGTTCTTGATGTTGATTTCATCCTTAACGATATCCCCGTAGCCTGCAGCGTCGAAGCTGTGATCCATAGATACGATAAGCTCTGACAACGGCTGGCGTGTCTTAATGCCTGTTTCGTTGCGTACATTGCGCGCTAGCTCCACAATCGCTCTGGCACTTTCCATATCCTGCTCCAGGTTCTTATCAATCAAACTCTCGTCGGCAACTGGATAATCTGCTAAGTGAACACTCTCTCCGCCACCCAGGTTGGTGAAGATATCCTCAGACAGCATAGGCGTGAACGGAGCCATCAATGTAGCGGTAGTCAGTAATACCCGTGTAAGTGTACGGTATGCATCAAGCTTATCCTCACCCAGTCCACTTCCCCAGAAACGGTCACGGGAACGGCGGATATACCAGTTACTCAGCTCATCCACGAAATTCTCAATGGCTTTGGATGAATTCACGAAGTCATTTACAGCAAGTCCCTTTTCCACCACAAGAATTAAGCTATTCAGACGGGACAGGATCCAGCGGTCCAACTTATGCTCCGACACCTTGAACGGATGCTCAGCAGGATCATAACCATCAATGCCGGCATAAAGCGTTAAAAAGGCATGTGTGTTGACGAGGGTATCCACAACCTTGGATTTCGTCTCACCCACCAAACTGCGGGAGAAACGTTTATTGTTCCACGGTGCACTATCGGACAAAATCGCCCAACGGAATGCATCGGTACCGTATTCATTCATGATTTCCCACGGGTCAATAACATTGCCCTTGGATTTGGACATTTTTTGACCATTCTCATCCAGGATGTGTCCAGTAGCAATAACAGCTTTGTAAGGAGCTACACCCTTGAATAACGTAGAAACGGCAAGTAAGCTGTAGAACCAGCCGCGTGTCTGGTCAATTCCTTCACAGATCATATCTGCTGGATATTGATCATTCAGATTATCCGCATTCTCAAACGGATAGTGACTCTGTGCAAAAGGCATCGAGCCGCTGTCGAACCAAACGTCGATAACCTCCGAAGTTCGTACCATCACTCCACCTTCGCTGAATGGACTGCGCAGCTGGATATTATCCACATACGGCTTATGAAGCTCAATATCCTCCGGAACGTCAGTAGTAGCCATTTCTCTCAATTCAGCAATACTGTGCGGTGCAAATTCCTTGCCTGTATCTTGGCATACCCATACATTCAGCGGGGTTCCCCAGTAACGGTTACGGCTGATATTCCAGTCTACCAGTTCATCCAGGAATTTGCCGAAACGACCTTCACGAACGTGTCCAGGGTACCAGTTCACACTATTGTTGTTAGCGATAAGCTGATCCTTGATCGCAGTCGTATTGATGAACCAGCTGTCTGTTGCATAGTACAGAAGCGGTGTATCACAACGCCAGCAGAATGGGTAGCTATGCTCATATTTCTCTTTTCCGTACAGCAATCCTTTTTCCGAAAGCATCTTAACAATATCCAAATCGCAATCCTTCACAAAACGTCCGGCAAAATCAGTCACGATGTCCGTGTATTTACCTAAGGTATCCACAACGTTGACGAAGGTGATGCCGTTCTCGCGGCAAGATTTATAGTCATCCTCACCATGCGCCGGAGCCATATGCACAATCCCTGTACCGCTGGCATCGGTAACGAAGGAAGCACCGACGATGATATTACTTTTCTCAGCTTGAATATATCCGAAAGGAGGCTGATAGGTTTTGCCGATAAATTCAGAACCTTTGTGAGTAGAAAGGACCGTATGCTCACCTTTCATGACCTCTTCCACCAGATTCTTGGCAAGGATATACACGCCATCTTCCTGCTGGACCCGTACATAATCCATATCCGGGTTCATCGCCAAAGCCATATGCGCAGGCAATGTCCATGGTGTGGTTGTCCAAGCCAGAACATAGTCGCCGCTGTCATCCAGTTTGAACTTTGCCGTTGCACTGAGATCCTTAACCGTTTTGTAGCCTTGCGCTACTTCATGAGAGCTAAGGGTAGTCTGACAGCTAGGGCAATAAGGGCTTACACGATGGCCACGGTACAGAAGGCCCTTCTCATGAACGGTAGCCAAGATGTTCCACACGCTCTCGATATAGGTATTCTCCAATGTAATATATGGATTATCCAGATCGGTCCAGTAACCAATAGCTTCCGTAAATTCACGCCACTGCTTCTCATAACCAAATACACTGGCTTTACATTTCTGAATGAATTTCTCGACACCGTACTCTTCGATCTCCTGCTTGCCGGAGATACCCAGCTGTTTCTCAACACCCAACTCTACCGGGAGACCATGTGTATCCCAGCCCGCTTTACGAATAACTCGATACCCTTTCATGGTTTGGTATCTTCCGATGAAATCCTTGATTACCCGTCCGAGCACGTGCCCGATATGCGGAGCGCCGTTGGCGGTTGGTGGTCCCTCATAGAACACATAGTTCGGACGTCCCTCTCGGTTCTCCATCGATCTGCGGAACGTATTCTCGTCGCTCCACTTCTTCAGTATGCGGACATCTCTTGCCCGCGCTTTTTCCTTGATATCTACCTTTTGCATGGGGGTCAATCCTTTCAAATAATATTTCACTGAAAACAAAAAAGAGCATCTCTCCACCCCCAAAGGGGCGAGACGACGCTCGCGATACCACCCTAATTCAGTGCTTGAGGTGCTTCCATACAGGAAACAGCCAGTCAGCACGATCTCAGTTCCGCGCCAAAAGTTCAAGCACGGGTCCGGTGTAACGTCCGGCAGACGGCTTAGCTTACGCACGAATGAACGCTTCAGCTAGGCTTCTAGGGGAAGATCTTCCTTCAGGGTCTGAACATCGGCTCTCAGCAATCACCGACTCTCTGGGGAACGCAACCTTGTCGTACTGGTCCCTTCATCGAATACATATGAACATTGTACAGATATGTTCTAGTTATAGCCTCTTTGACTCCAAATGTCAATATTAGAGGTTATTAAGGGGGATAACTTCCCCTATTGGAGTGGAGAGTGAAATAGATGTATTTCATACATTTATTTATTGATTATCCATCGTATGTAATGATTTAATTGCACTAAATACACCTATATAGCTGAGAAGCGGCTTCTTCAGTTTAATAAGTGCTAGATAGTTGTAGAAAGTACACTTATATGAGTTGCTCCTATGAAAAAATGGAGTTTAACTGCACTAAGTGCAATTAAACTCCATTATCATATACCTCTTAAATAACGCCTTCACGGACCTCACGAATTTCACCGCGGCTGTCCAATGCATCCCAATCATCCTGGGAGAGAAGCTCGAGCTGAGCTTCAAGAAGTGTCCGGAATCGAGTCCGGTAGATAGAAGCTTGCTTACGTAGCTCCTCCGTTTCTATCGAAACCTTCCGGGATTTAGACAGTGCCTCATTTATAATCCGGTCGGCATTCTTCTCCGATTCCTTGATGATAAGCTGAGACTCCTTCTTCGCATTGCTTTTCACTTCATCTGCCGCTTCTTGAGCAACGATGATCGTCTTGGAAAGTGTTTCTTCAATATGCACAAAATGATTTAAACGCTCTTGAATGGATAAAAGCTGATTGTGCAGCTCCTTATTCTCACGGATGACGATTTCGTAATCCTTGATCACCTGATCCAAAAATTCGTTGACCTCATCCTCATCATAACCTCGGAAGCGCCGGGCGAATTCCTTGTTATGTATATCGAGCGGTGTTAATGGCATGCTGTATGCACCTCCTAGAATTTCGGACCTCTTCATGCTATTTCATTCAGAGCATCCCCTAGCCTGCCTCTATACAATTATCGGCGTCCGGCTGCTGAAATGTTTGCTGTCTTGAGTTAATGAATTTCGACAATTAACCTCGAATTCCTGCAAGGTGACTATACAAATTTACCAACCTGAACATGATAACGTCCCTTTTTGGTCAACCCGCCTATCTCCATTACCCTGAATCGACCAAAGCCTTGTACAGAAACCATATCGCCTTCCTTAAGCGCGAAGGAAGGATCTTCTTCCACCTTCCAATTCACCCGTACTCGTCCACCCTTAATCGGAACTAGAATCTTGCTCCGGCTCAGGCGGCATACATCTGCAGCAATACCATCTAACCGTAAAGAGGCAACCGTAAAGTCCATCAATTCAAGCTTGCTCTCCATACTGCGGAGAGCAGATAGCGGCAATATCTCCGTACTCACGGATACCCGATGGACTCCATTCAAATGGATAGCCAGATAATCAGCGATATCGGATGTTACGACGGCATGGCAACCGTTCTCGACGACACGAATATCGCCAATTTTACTTCTTTTAATGCCAAGGCCTAGAATGGAACCCATATAATCGCTATGCTCCAAAGCCTGAAACTTTTGTTCGATAGGAGTAATTGCGAGCACCTTCATCTGCATATCCTCATCGCCCAAATCACGATAATCTGGTGCGATGATCGCCCGCCGCCGCTCCGCATCCTGATCTCCGCCTTCCCATCTGACGATAACGTCGGGGTGACGGTTAACCAGGCTTTGCAGAATATAGCCCTGCCGCGGATCTAAGAAATCGGTCAGCTTGACCTCATGATACTCTCCTGCATGACTAACCCATTCCCAGGCCCTGTCCACAAATTGCCGTTCATCCGGGTGAAAGTGGCCGTAGACTTCGTTCTTCATCCTATTAGCCTATAAAGTATCTCAGAACTGACTTTAATCCGCCTGCTGCAAACTCCAGCACAATTAATGCGATGAAAGGCGAAATATCAAGCGTTCCGAAAAGGGGGGGGATAATCTTACGAAATGGCTTTAGATACGGTTCGACCAGCTTGCTTAACAGCTCCCCGATGAAAGTATCACGCACATTAGGCAGCCAGGACATCAATACATAGAAAATAATCATGTAAAAATAAATATTGAACAGTATATTAATAATCGAATTAACTTGATCCAAAACCCGTTCACCTCATTCTGTTATAATCTTGTTCGTCACCTAGGATTTCAGTAATGGAGCCTTGAATTTCAACTGTATCCGGTGTGCACATAAATATATTTCCCCCAATTTTGGAGATTCCTCCACCAAGGGCATATACGGTACCGCTGATAAAATCAATAATTCGCATCGCTTGGTCATTGCGTACACGCTGCAAATTGATGACAACCGTCCGGTGCGCACGGAGATGGTCGGCAATTTCCTGAGCCTCATCATACGAACGGGGCTCATACAGTACAACCTTCACATTTTTTTGCGAATGAATACTGACTACATTGCCAGCACGTTGGTTTTTGCGGGTCTCTACAGGTACAGGTTCAAAATCTTCCTCATCACGAGAAGAAATTTGTTCCCGTTCTACAATCTCTTCTTCCTCCTGCAAACCCAAAAAGTTCATAAACCGGTTCATCACACCCATCACGATCCCTCCTCATGGCCTACTAATACCGTGCCCAGGCGAACCCAGGTGGATCCTTCTTCTATAGCTACTTCAAAATCATTTGACATTCCCATAGACAGTTCAAGTATCGGGTGAGGTGTAAGTGCCTGTTGATTCAATTGATCGCGCAACTCGCGTAACCCCCTAAATACAGGACGGGTAAGCTCCGGATCTTCCTCAAAAGGAGCCATTGTCATGAGCCCAATAACTTTTACACGGTCCAACTCTGATATACTCCGCAAAAAGGCAGGAACTTCCTCCGGTGCCAGACCATATTTGCTATCTTCGCCCGAAATGTTAACTTGAAGAAATACATTAACGTCAATTCCTGCCGTCTTTGCTTTTCTTTGCAGCTCCTGCGCCAGAGAGAGCCGGTCCAAAGAATGTATATATTGAAATTTGCCGATAACGTCCCTGACTTTGTTAGTCTGTAGATGCCCGATAAAATGCCAAATTCCTTGATCTCCGAGTGCTTCCCATTTACTCTCAGCATCCTGCCAGCGGCTTTCGCCGATATGCTCCATAGAGGCTTTCAGTACAGACGCAACCATATTCAAAGATACATATTTCGTAACCGCAATCACATGGACATCACTTGGATTCCGGCCACTTGCCTTACAGGCTTGCTGTATGCGCTCATTAACTCCGGCTATTCTCTCCTGCAACGTCAAGGCCAAAATTCAACTCTCCTTTATTCCGATCCAGCTCGTCATTCTTCCTGTAACACCGTTTTCCTTACGATAGGAAAAAAATAAATCAGGATTACAGCTTGTACACCAAGTTGTACATTCGATATGAGTCGGCAATATTCCTGCTTTTATCATAATGCGTTGGTTCAATTCTTTCAAGTTAAGCATGCTTTTGTCACCATTTGCTTCGGATTGTCTATATACACTTTCCGAAAATGGAGTTACCCCCTCCGAGGATTCCTCCAGTAGGTGAACATGCTTCATGACCTGATCATTGACCTCGTAACAGCAATCTCCGATTGAAGGTCCTATAGCCGCTAAAACATCCTCGGCACAGCTTCCGTATACCTCGCTCATTTTACTTACCATAGCAGCAGCGATTTCCGCCACAGTCCCCTTCCAGCCCGCGTGAGCCAGCCCTACTGCCGAGCGTACCGGGTCATAGAAGTATAACGGGACACAATCGGCGTAAAAGGAAGTCAGCAGCACACCTGGTACATTGGTGATCAACCCATCCGTATCTGAAAAGGCCGAAGTTCTGTCTCGACTCCCACGCCCACGATCCTTGAGATCGACTACAGCAATGTTCACTCCATGAGTCTGTTCCCCGCAAGTCCAGTCTTCCAGTTGGAAGCTGAGGCTCTCAGCAAGAGTTCTACGGTTGCTTATAACATCCTGCGGATCATCACCCACATGAAAAGCACAATTGAGACTTTCATAAGGCGCCTTGCCGACCCCACCCTGCCTGCTCGTAAATCCGGCAGTGATCGCTGCATGCTCTTGATGCCATAGTTTTAGACGGAATAAGCGCGGTAACCCATCCTCCAACACAAACGGTTCCATATTCTCACCTCTGAAATCAGTGTACCACAAGAAGAACTCGGCCCTAAATCCTTTATATAATAATACCCTTTGCTGGCAGCTCGTAAGCTTACCCCGGTTCATCATGCAAAAAAAGGCGCACAGGCTAATATGTGCGCCTTTCGTTACGATCTACACGTTCGAGATATACCGTCTCCCGCTGCTCCTCCTGATATGGATTTCGCAGTTCTTCCATTTTTACCAACACCACATCGGAGCCGATTTTAACAATATTTCTCCAAGGAATAATGAGGTCTGACCCGCCGCCAAACAGTCCCATAAACCGGGTATAACCAGGTACCACAATAGCCTCAATGACGCCCTTTCTTAAATCCAGTTCCAGGTCGCTGATCTGTCCCAGACGTTTACCATCTACAATGTTAATGACGTCTTTAGTCTGAAAATCGGATATTTTCATTTTTTTGCCTGCCGCTAAGGATTCCTGACTCACTTCGCCACCTCTGTATCTTCAGACGTATTAATAAATATATGATTATAAAGCTTGGCAACATGTCATTTTTAGCGCCATCCCGAAATAAGATTTTCAATAAGAAAAGGCGATCCTTTTTTAGGGGATCACCTTAGGATTTATCACTTTGGAATGTTCTTAAGATTTCACATACTTCTGCATTTGTTGAATGGCTGACTTCTCCAGACGTGAGACCTGAGCCTGGGAAATACCGATTTCATCGGCAACCTCCATTTGGGTTTTGCCTTCAAAAAATCGCATGGAGAGAATTCTCTTTTCCCTTTGCCCCAGTTTTCGCATAGCTTCACGCAAGGCAATTTCTTCAATCCAGGAGACATCCTTATTCTTATCATCGCTAATTTGATCCATTACATAGATCGGATCTCCACCGTCATGATAAATCGGTTCAAATAGGGAAACCGGATCCTGAATCGCATCTAGAGCAAAGACAACATCTTCCTTGGGCACGCCCAGGGCCTCGGCAATTTCTAACAATGTCGGTTCTCGTGAATTCTGATTCGTAAGGCTGTCACGCACTTGAAGGGCCTTGTAGGCAATATCCCGAAGTGACCTCGAGACTCGAATCGGATTGTTATCACGTAAATATCGGCGAATTTCACCTATGATCATCGGTACTGCATATGTGGAGAATTTAACATTCTGCCCCAGATCAAAATTATCGATGGCTTTCATCAGCCCGATGCAACCTACCTGAAACAAATCGTCTACGAACTCACCGCGATTGTTAAATCGTTGGATTACGCTTAGTACAAGTCTCAAGTTGCCATTAACCAATTTCTCTCGGGCGGATCGTTCGCCCTGCTGCTGCAGTGAAGTGAATAACAGCCGCATCTCCACATTCGTAAGAACGGGTAGTTTGGATGTATCCACACCGCAAATCTCGACTTTATTTCGGGTCATGATGATTTACCTCCCAAGGAGAAACATTACTGTACATTATCTCCCGGGGGGGCCATTTTATTCCTTACCGATTTCTCTTTACACCATCTTGTTGAACTCTTTGCGCAGCCGCTTGATTATTCTTTTCTCCAGTCTAGAGATGTAGGATTGGGAAATACCAAGCAGATCCGCCACATCCTTTTGTGTTTTTTCTTCCCCGCCGCGCAGTCCAAAACGAAGCTCCATAATCAATCTTTCTCTTTCGCTCAGCTTTTCCAGCGCCTTTTGCAGCAGTTTACGATCCACCTGTTCCTCAATATTACGATAGATCGTATCATTCTCCGTACCCAGTACATCTGACAGCAATAATTCATTGCCATCCCAATCAATATTCAGTGGTTCATCAAAAGAAACTTCACTCCGAGTCTTACTGTTACGCCGCAGGTACATCAAAATTTCGTTCTCGATACAGCGAGAGGCGTAGGTGGCCAGCTTTATTTTTTTCTCAGGGTCGAAGGTATTAACTGCCTTTATCAGCCCTATTGCTCCTATGGAAACCAGATCCTCGATGTTTATTCCCGTATTCTCAAATTTACGTGCAATATAAACGACTAGCCGTAAATTACGTTCAATCAACATCGCCCGAACCGCTGCATCACCGCTAGATAGCCGCTGGAGCAAGTACTCCTCTTCTTCACGCGTCAAAGGGGGAGGCAAAGCCTCACTCCCCCCAATATAATAAATTTCCTGGCTTTTCAATCCCAGCAGAAAAAGCATTCGGTAATATTGCAATTGCATAGCAATTCTCCATTTGACCATCATTGTTCCTCCTTCAGGAAGTGCAGGTTCGCTTAAGTTCATGCGGAGTATATTCTTGCAAGATCATGACGTCATCACCGCATCTTTACTCTCCGATTGGGTTAGATCCGGATGGATA
Source organism: Paenibacillus wynnii (assembly GCF_000757885.1). Taxonomy (NCBI): domain Bacteria; kingdom Bacillati; phylum Bacillota; class Bacilli; order Caryophanales; family Paenibacillaceae; genus Paenibacillus; species Paenibacillus wynnii. The sequence goes on from NZ_JQCR01000003.1 coordinate 2,186,047, forward strand.
ATCGCCCTGTATGCTCCGTCTCCGGACAGTGTTCCGCCATCCAGTCCAATTAGTACTCTTTTGCTATAAAAGGTATCTTCACCTAGCTTTATCGTTACAAGGTCGGGCTTCAATGCGAGCATGAATGAAGATCCGCGGTTAACGCCGCGGTAAGGCACAAGCCGCATCCTGTCCTGCCATGCAAAGGACTGCCCGTCCGTTTCTAGCAACAGTCTGTCCGCCCCGTCCTGAGTCAGCCTACCTTTCCAAGAAGCCGGTAGATGACCCTCCCATAGAGAAGCCTCCATGACCATTACAGGTATACGAGTCAAAGGATCGTATAGCCGATTCCCGGTATCCAAGAGCCCGGAGCAAACCACACGCACCCCGCCGATTTCCACTTCCACCTCTCCGATGTAAGTCTCAAGCCTCTCCCTTCTTACACGGGAGGAATTCACCATTTTGAAACCAATCAGGACTAGAGGCAGTATTGCGAGAATGAACCAAAAGCCAATTTTTATCCGGTAAGCATAACCTCCTGCAGCAGTGAACATGATTCCATTCCAAATATCACCCGAGCTTTGCAGCAAATAGTGAATGCCCAGAATCCCGCCTGCCGCTGCAAAGTTAATCATATAAAACGCTCCCATAGTTCGGAGATAGCTTTGCAAGCTAACAAAGCCGAATGCAATCCATAGCATAAACACCGACAGACCAAATTTGATCACGAAGGTATAAAGGAAGGACAAATCCGGTACAAACATCATTACTACGTAGAGCGCACCGACCAAAGCAGAAAGACAAAGACGCCACCAAGGCATCCTAAGCTTCAACATCCAACCGGTAAGCCACAACAAAATTCCGTCGATCAGTAGATTAGCGGCAAATATCAAGTCAATATAAACTACCAGGACATTCACCTGCCTAAAGCGGAAGTGTAACCAGAAGCATAGAGTAAACTTTCTTTTTTGGACGATATGATTAGTATAGAAAGTCTCGTATTCAAAGTCTGTCTAAACCTAGGGGCATACCAGCGGTTTTTTTGTCGAGTTTTCGGTGGTTTTTTATATTCGCAAAAAAAAGCACCGTGATCCCTTAGTAAATACTAAGAAATTACGGTGCTTTATAGACTGAATAGTCTAGCTTAACTATTAATTATTATCAATCATTATTGCCGCGTGTACGGTTACGCAGGAAGGTTGGGATATCGAGCTGATCAGAACTGGTCTGATTACCGAAAGGACGAAGGTTTGCATTCTTATCGGCAGCGGCAGGCTCATTCGGAGCATTCACTGGACGACGTACCTGAGCAGCGGCCGGAGACGGTTTATGGTCAAAGCCGGTTGCAATCACAGTAACCTTAATTTCATCCTTCATAGATTCTTCGATAATCGCACCAAAGATCATGTTCACATCAGGGTCGGAAGCAGAGGTAACAATCTCGGCCGCTTCGTTCACTTCGTATAGGGAAAGATTGGAGCCCCCTGTAATATTCATAATAACACCGCGCGCTCCTTCAATGGAGGTTTCCAACAGCGGGCTCATAATGGCTTTACGGGCAGCTTCAGAAGCACGGTTCTCACCAGCTGCGATACCGATTCCCATCAGTGCGGAACCCCGCTCAGTCATAATGGTCTTCACATCTGCAAAGTCAAGGTTGATTAGACCCGGAACTGCGATCAGATCGGAGATACCTTGTACGGCTTGACGCAGTACATTGTCCGCTTCACGGAATGCTTCCAGCATTGGAGTCTTTTTATCAACAATCTCCAGCAAACGGTCGTTGGGGATTACAATTAATGTATCTACTTTCTCTTTCAATGCCTCGATACCCAGCTCAGCCTGGTTGGAACGCTTTCGACCTTCAAAAGTAAACGGACGGGTTACTACCCCTACCGTCAGCGCCCCGCATTCTCTCGCAATCTCAGCGATGACCGGTGCTGCACCTGTTCCTGTACCGCCACCCATACCGGCTGTTACAAAAACCATATCTGCACCTTTAAGGGTATTCGATATTAAATCACGGGATTCTTCTGCTGCCTTCTTACCAACCTCTGGATTAGCTCCTGCACCCAATCCACGGGTTAATTTATCCCCTATTTGAAGCTTATGCTCCGATTTGGCCATATGCAGCGCTTGGGCATCTGTATTTACTGTAATGAACTCTACGCCCTGAACGCCGTTCTCAATCATCCGGTTGACGGCATTACTTCCTCCGCCGCCGACGCCGATGACTTTAATTTGCGCCAAGCTCTCCATTTCAAAATCGAATTCTAACATATTATTCCATCTCCCCCTCAATGTGCTTGGATGGCCAGTCCAAGTCTATCTGGAATTTCACTTATATGAAATCACTGAAAATATCCTTTATACGATCTACAAATCCCGGCTTCCGGACAGTTCCCTGACTTGGTGCAGAGTTTTGTTTGCTCCGACTAACTGGCTTCTTATTGTTATTGCCACTGGCAACGTTACCTCGCCCACGGAAACTGCGGACCACATTATGCAGAATGCCGACCCCACCGGTAAAACCGGGGTCCCGGACACCAATATAATCGGGAACAGCAATACGAACGGATGTAGACAGTTCCGATTGAGCAGCCTTTAATACTCCTGGCATGGAGACAGTACCACCCGTTAATATATAACCTCCGGGGAGGTCAGTGTAACCAAGCCGTTTCACTTCTTGAGAAATCAGATGAAAAATCTCTTGAACACGGGGTTCAATAATTGCCGCCAAATCCTCTTGATTGAACTCTTTCTCGACGTTGCTGCCGATCCGGACTACCTTGAAGGTAACGTCCGAAGCCGCATCATCAATCCAGGAACAGCCATACTTCAATTTAACCTTCTCTGCCTGATCGGTTAATGTCCGTAGTCCGTAAGCAATATCATTGGTAACAAATTCCCCGCCGATCGGAATCGTAGAGGTTGCAGTAAGGGAACCTTCTTGATATACAGCTATCGTTGTTGAACCCGCACCTATATCCACCAGGACAGCGCCCATTGATTTTTCATCTTTGGAAAGCGCCAACCCGCCTGCTCCAAGAGACATCAGTACAAGATCCTTAACCTTTAATCCTGATTTCTCAACACAGCGTAACAGGTTATGTATTGGCGTCTTTGCACCGGTAATGATCGTAGCTTCAACTTCCAGGCGAACACCGATCATGCCCCGCGGGTCTTGAATGCCTTCAAGACCATCGACGATATATTGCTTAGCCACAACATCGATAACTTCGCGTTCTGGAGGCAATGCGATGACTTCCGCAGCCTTAATGACGCGTTCAATATCCTCTTGGCCAATTTCACGATCCTCATTCTGAACGGCCACAACACCGTGGCTGGATTGAAGACCGATGTGATTGCCGGAAATGCCCACATAGACCTCGGATATTTGAATACCGACCATCTGCTCTGCATGTTCTACAGCACTCTTGATAGACTGTACAGTTTGATCGATATCTACAATCGCGCCTTTACGTATTCCTTCGGAATTTGCAGATCCAACGCCAATAATATTAAAGGTTCCATTGGTAACTTCCCCAATAATTGCACGAACTTTGGATGTACCGATGTCCAAACTAACAATGATGTCATTGTTGCTCAAGCCCTATGGCACCTCCTGTTTTTATCATAATAATTAGATGATTTCTTTCCCTGAAACGGGAAACGTCTTTGTACATATTCAACATACGGAATGCTTTCCCTCTTTTTTCAACAAATTTTTTAACTGGAAGATTGTTGCTTAATCTTCTAGTGTTAACTGTTTCTCGTTAGTATTTATTAATGAACTAATCGCAGTAAAAAAAGGGGTGTGAATTTCTTGCCCATAAAATCGATTGTAGCATTTATTCGCCCGTATTAGTAGGGACTTTTTGCTCTTGTAAGTCCTCAATATCTTCATTTTCGGTATAGAATGGAACATATGAATCCGCTTCTAGCATCTTAATCAGCCCAGGCTGCTCTGTCTCGATCACCTGATTTAAATATTCAATTTTATCCTTAAGCAATGAAATAGCTGTAATGACCTCAAAATGAGAGCGGGTATACATCTTGATTCGATCAGGAAACGAGAGTGTGGGTGAAGGTACAATCTCTGATATATCACTCGTTAACTCATTCGGAATGTTCCCCAGTGCCTGGCACAGCTTCGTCTTATATGGGTCCGAGGCGTTCCAGTTGGTCAATATAGGCTTCTCTACCGTAACACCGGTCTCATTAATAGGGACTGCTGCTCCACTGGATAAAATGGCCTTCAAGCTTCCCTGACGATCTAATTCGTAAGCGACGGCGGGGAACTCTTCAATATGAACCTTAATCAGTCCTGGAAAATCCCGCTCCATCGTAACTGTCTGAATAGTCTTTAATTCCATCATAGACTCTATTACCGATTTCTTGGAGACCGCAAAGAACTGCCCTCCAACTTTAAGTCCGCTTTGGGCCAGCAATTCCTTTGGCGTAGAGTATTTACTGCCTTCAAAAGTAATCTCCGTAATGCGGCTGACGGACGAGCGGAAAAAGATCACCGCTAACAGCGCAATGAAGAGTAGCAGCAATATAACCGTTAGCTTACGGCTCTTTTTTTTCTTGGGCTTGTCCTCTTTTAGAAGAGGCAGACGCGTATTTGACATTCTCATTTCTCCGTAAGAAGGCCCTGTCTCCTCCTAGGTTTCAGTAAGAAGACAGGATCATTAATTAGCCAATAAGAAACGGCTCTACAATACTTATTCGGACAGAATCGGAATAAACTTTAACTTTATATTATTTCAAAGGGACCCGGTGCAGGTACTTTACGAGTAATACGGGCGCCCAACTTCTGAAACAGCTTCTCGATGCCATCATAGCCCCGATCGATATGATGCGCTTGCTCCACTACCGTTGTACCTTGGGCGGCGAGTCCAGCGATGACAAGTGCTGCTCCGGCACGCAAATCCGTAGCCTCTACGGTGGCACCATACAGTCTTTGCACGCCGCGAATAAACGCACGATTCAAATCTATGGAAATATCAGCACCCATACGGGCCATCTCCTCCACATGCTTGAATCGTCCTTCGAATACCGTCTCCTTAATCACACTAAAACCATCGGCAAGCGATAGCAAAACCATAATCTGAGACTGTAAATCGGTAGGAAACGAAGGGTATGGAGAGGTTATAACTCTCTCTACGGCCTTTGGCCGCCCCAGACAGCTGATATTAATTATATCATTGCAAACTGTGATTTGAACACCGGCACGCCTCAGCACATGAATCAGCGAAGATAAATGTCCGGCATTCGTTCTTGTTAATGTAACGGAACCTCGGGTAGCTGCTGCCGCAATCATTACAGTTCCGGCCACAATTCGGTCAGGAATAACCTCATAGATACAAGGGTATAGCTTTTCCACCCCTTGAATGGTGATGGTGTCCGTCCCCGCCCCCATGATATGGGCCCCCATTTTGTTCAAGAAATTCTGCAAATCCTGAATCTCGGGTTCTCTTGCAGCACCAGTTATGGTTGTAGTGCCCTTTGCTTTGGCAGCTGCCATCATAATATTCTCTGTCGCACCCACACTAGGATAGTCGAGGTGAACATCATTGCCTGTCAGTTGTTCGGCCCGACAGAATACCCGACCGTTGCTTTCTACAACCTCTGCACCCAACGCCTGCAAGCCTTGTAGATGAAGATCAATTTTGCGTTCCCCGATCGCACAGCCGCCGGGCTGGTAAATCGTTACCTCGCCAAATCTGGATAGTAGAGGTCCCATCAAAAAGATAGAAGATCTCATCTGTCGCATTAAATCCTCAGGAACATGAGATGTACTCACGAGCGACGTATCAATCGTCACTGTCTCCTCCTCATGCACCCCCCTGCAGCCCAGTCGTTCCAAGATTTCCAGCATGGTCTGGATATCCAGCAGCTTCGGCACGTTGTGCAGTGAGTGAACTCCTTCGGCCAGCAGGCTTGCCGCTAAAATCGGCAACGCCGCATTTTTTGCTCCATGGATGCGAATGGTGCCTGACAAGGGATTTCCACCCTCAATCACCAATTTGTCCAATGTATCACCCCCGAGTTTACCGCTCACCCACCACATACACTTACGGTATCAGGAGCAGGGCTGGGTCCATAAGATAATGTCGCCTGTTCAGCCCATTCAATACCAGAAGTGCTCTGGGTGATTGTCACGATTATAGGATTATCCTATGTCAAAACCCTCGGGTGTGTGACAGCCATAGCCTATTAAGAACTGTTTCATATCATTGCCTTTACATGGGAAGCTACTTCTTATTACTGATAAGCCTTCGAAGTTCATTCGTAATCACGCCGGCAGAATCCCTCTTTCCGAGGCGAAGGGAGTGTTGAGACATCTTTTGACGAAGGTCTTCATCTCCGATAATGCTTTGAATAACGCCGTGTAAAGCCTTCCCCGATAGATCCTTTTCCAATATAACAACTGCGGCACCCTCGCCTTCCAGCTGTCTCGCATTCGCTTCCTGATGGTTATTTGTTACGTTAGGAGAAGGAATTAATATGGAAGGTATCCCCAGTGCTGTAATCTCAGCGAGAAAGGACGCCCCCGCTCGATTTACGATCAAAGAAGTGCAGGCCAGAACTTCCGGCATATTATGGATATAAGGAAGGATATGCAGCCCATTGGGTAATCCGCCCAATTTTTGACGTAATACCTTGCGGGTTTCTTCAAAATACGGTTCGCCTGTAACATATACATAATGAACTCCTTTACCCTTACCCACAAAAGGAGCCATTTCAATCATGGCATTATTAATCGCTTTTGCACCACGGCTTCCGCCTACTACCAAAACAACGGTGCTGCCTTCAGAAATCCCTAGGGAAGCGTAACCCCGTTGAGGGTTAGCTGTGGTAACTGTCGTAGCCCGCGGATTCCCCGTATAAATCACTCGTTTACTTCCCGGAAAGGAGGACTCCGTCCCTGCAAAGCTTACAGCAACAGTATCGGCATATCGGCTTAGAAACTTATTAGTCAATCCCGGTATGGCATTCTGTTCATGTATCAAGGTAGGAATTCCCAGCTTGGAAGCCGCATATACAACCGGACCGCATACATAACCCCCGGTTCCAATAACGACATCGGGTTTAAACTCCCTCAGCATTTCCTTGGAGGATTTGACGCCTTTTAGAAAACGAACAACCGTCTTAACATTGTCCAAGGACAATTTACGTTTGAACCCTGTAATATCAATAGCCTTAAAAGGAATATTTTCTTGAGGGACCAGCTTACTCTCCAGACCTCTGGTTCCGCCGATGTACAAAATTTCTGTGTGCTTCTCCTCGGCTTCAAGTTGTCTTGCTACTGCGACCGCAGGATAAATATGTCCCCCCGTGCCACCGCCGCTTAATACGATACGCATATTTTCACCTCACATAACGGGATAAGTTCAATAGAATTCCAAGTGCAGTTAGCATTAGTGTCAGTGATGAGCCGCCATAGCTAATCAGAGGGAGTGTAATGCCCGTTACGGGCATCATTCCGATAACTACACCGATATTGATAACAACCTGAACGGCGACCATACATACGATGCCTACGGCTAAATAGCTCCCAAAACGGTCTGGCAGACTCATAGCTACTTTCATACCACGCCAGACAATGATTAGAAACAGAGCCAGCACCGCAAGACCCCCGATAAAGCCCAACTCTTCTGCCAGTATAGAAAAAATAAAGTCAGTCTGCGGCTCGGGAACATAGCTATACTTCTGACGGCTCATTCCGAGTCCAAGTCCGCCCAGACCGCCCGGACCGATGGCATACAACGACTGAATGATCTGATAACCTGCACCGAGCGGGTCAGACCAAGGATCAAGAAAGGCGGTTATACGCTGGAGCCGGTAAGGGGCGGTGGCGATTAATACAATAAAACCGGCAACTCCAGCAATACCCAAGGAAAGTAAATGCTTTATTTTGGCTCCGGCGGTATAGACCATCATTAAGGCTGCACCCATCATAACCGTCCCTGTACCCAGATCAGGCTGAAGCATAATCAGACCAAATGCTGAACCAATCAGTGCGAGCGGTGGGAGAAGTCCGCGTGTGAAGGAAGAGATATCATAATCCTCGCGGCCCAACCAATTGGCCAGGTATAGAATCATCCCCATCTTCATGAACTCGGATGGCTGAATTCCGAAGGAACTGATCCCAAGCCAACTGCGAGCACCCCCACGAACCACCCCTATACCCGGAATAAGAACCAAGATCAACAGGATAAAGCACAGTATTAGCCCTGATTTGGCGAAGCTCTTCCACACACGGTAATCCGTATTGGTTGTAATAAACATAGCAGCTAATCCTAGTCCAGCGAACAGAAGCTGTCTCTTAACAAAATAAAATGAATCTCCATAATTGCGAAAGCCCAGAACGGATCCGGCGCTGTAAACCATCACCATACCTATAGCCAGCAAAGATAGAATAGGAATCAGCAGCCAAAGATCCGGCGCAGGACGAGATTTATTCATCAGAAGCACACCTCTTGCATCCGTAGTAGGGGCTTATCCGCCCCCCTACTTAAAGGTTATGCACCGCCTCTTTAAAAATACGCCCGCGCTCCTCATAGGATGTAAACATGTCCCAACTTGCACAGGCAGGAGACAGGAGAACTACATCTCCTTCATCCGCTAAAGCGGAAGCCTCCTGAACGGCAGCTTGCAGCACGGCGGCGGCACTATCTCCATTATCGACGGTTACAATGTGCTTTAATCCTGCCATTTCGGCTACAAGTGCCAGCTTGTCCTTTGTTTCTCCCAGAGCCACCAGAGCTTTGACTCTGCCGCTTAGGACAGGCAGCAGCTCCATGTAGTCAGAACCGCGGTCCAAGCCCCCTGCAATCAATACAACGGGCTGTCGGAATGAGGTTAAAGCCATAGTAGTTGCTTTAGAATTCGTCGCCTTAGAATTGTTGTAATAAGTGGCACCGTCTTTAATCATTACATACTCCAGCCGGTGTTCGACGCCGCGAAAGGAGGATAATACATCAGCAAGCTTATTAGGATCAGCCCCTGCTGCAATAGCGATAGCGCTGGCAGCAAGTGCATTTTCAATATTGAACCGTCCTGGGAGCCCGATAGAATCTACATCCGCAATTGCGATCTTCTGTCCATCAACATCCCGGTAGATAATCGTACGCTTCAGGTCATCCTCAAGATCCGGTATAAAAACTGGACTGACATAGACACCTTCGACCAGCTCTTCAGTCATTGAGAAGGGAAGAAGGCCCCCTTTTAAATAAGGAACAAGCTCACGGCAAAAAGGATCATCCCAATTCAGCACGGCTGTATCGCTCTCTAGTTGATTCGCGAACAGCTTTACCTTTGATTCGATATAATCCTCCATATTGCCATGATAGTCCAAATGCGTCTCGGCAATATTCAACAAGCAGCCGACCTTAGGCCGGAAAGTCTTCGTCCCCTTCAGTTGGAAGCTGCTTAGCTCGACTACCATCCAGTTGGCTTCGGTAGCCTCCTGTGCGGCCTGACAAAGCGGTGTACCGATATTCCCGGCTACGATGGGATTCATTCCGGCAGCTTCAAGCATTTGACCTACCCAGGTTGTCGTAGTCGTCTTCCCGTTCGAACCGGTAATGCCGATCATCGGGGCTGCGCAGAGACGGTAAGCTACCTCTACCTCCGTGACTATTTCAATACCTAGCTGGATGGCATGTTGAACAGGGGGTGCGGAATAAGGGATACCGGGGTTTTTAACAATAAGAGCTACTCCCCCATGAATCAAGCCCTCCGGATGCCCGCCGCATATAACAGAAATTCCCAAAGCCTCCAATTCGGATGCTTCGGGACTTTGGTCTCTTTCCTTTTTATCATTGACTGTTACTATTGCACCACGCTCATGCAGCACCTTCGCAACCTGTACACCGCTCTTGGCAAGTCCAAGAACGACGACCTCCTGGCCGCGATACATATCTGGATGTTTCATTTCACTACAACCCCTTGCTAATATATAGTCCTAAACCGGCCAGCACTAGGCTAACGGCCCAGAAAGAAATAACGACCCGCCATTCGGACCAACCGCTAAGCTCGAAGTGGTGGTGAATCGGGCTCATTTTAAATATCCGCTTGCCACGGGTCTTAAAGGATACCACCTGCAAAACAACGGACAGCATTTCAACCACAAAGACACCGCCTATGACCAGAAAAAGAAGCTCGCTCTTTGTCACAATAGCAATAGCACCTATGGCGCCGCCAATACCGAACGAGCCGGTATCACCCATAAACACCTTGGCAGGATAAGCGTTAAATACGAGAAAACCTAGAACGGCTCCGATCATAGCAGCCGCGCATACTCCCGCTGCTATCGAAGTCGCCTGCATTGCTACTACCGCAAAGGCAGCCAAGGCAATAGCACTCACGCCTGACAATAACCCGTCTAGCCCATCAGTAAAATTGACTGCATTCGTAATGGCCATCAACATAATTACGATGAATGGATAGTAGAACCATCCTGACCAATCAAAGCTGAATGACGTACCCGGAATATTGATCGCTGTATTATGCCCTGCAGAAATCAGGAGTGCGCATAGTATAGCTCCTACTAATAACTGACCAAATAACTTCTGGCGAGGCGTAAGGCCCAGCGAGCGTTTGAACACTATTTTGATATAATCATCCAAAAATCCAATTAAACCGTAACCCAGTGTAGCTACCAGCAGAACATAAAAGTCCGTATTTACGACAGAAAATTTCAAAAACGACAATGTGAAAGCCACGATAATCACGATGCCGCCCATCGTTGGCGTACCGGCCTTCTTCAAATGGGTTTGGGGTCCATCATCGCGTACCTGCTGTCCGAACTTCATTCTGCGGAGCAAAGGAATGAATAGCGGAGCGGCAATGACCGCAAGGATAAAGGACACAGCGATAGTTAACAGCAAAAGTTGATAATCCATGGGTTCACCCCCTCCAATACATTTGTTGTATTAATCATGAGCAATCAGGCTCTGGAGGACTTCCTCCATACGCATGCCTCTGGATGCCTTGAACAGCAAGATATCCTTTGGATTGCTTTTGGTTATAAGAAGATTAGTAAGTTCTGTTTTATCGGTAAAAGAAAAGACTCGCTCACTGCCAAAATTCTTCTCAGCAGCCTGCGCTAAGTGCTCGGACAAACGTCCATAAGTAAAGATAAGATCTGTTTTGTCAGGATCGAGATAGGAACCGATCTCCTCGTGAAACTTCGTTTCATCAGGACCTAATTCGAGCATGTCCCCGAGCACTGCAATTTTCATGCCGCTGCCTTTCATAGTCTGCAGCACATCTATAGCCGCTTTCATTGATGTAGGACTGGCGTTATAAGCATCGTTCAATAAGGTGAACCCAGATGGAGTTGTTATCACTTCAATCCGCATTCCTGTTAGCTTAAGGTTACGAAGACCTGCTTCAATATTCTCTTCGTTAACTCCAAAATGACGAGCAACAGCCAATGCGGCAAGGCTGTTAATAACGTTATGTCTACCCGGCAGAGGCAAGGTGAACGCATGGTCACCATGACAATGTGAAGTAAATGTCATGCCGCCGACATGGGTCATAATCCCCGTTGGATAATCATCATTATCCGCGTTAAGGCCGAAACGGAAGGTCTTCATCTCCTTGGGGGCTGACAGGCTTCCTTCAGCCAAAACCTCAGCAAGCAGCGGCTCATCGCCATTATAGACCAACAGTCCGCCTGCCTTAAGTCCCCCGGTGATTTCCAGCTTCGCACGGGCGATCTCCTTACGGGAACCCAACTGCAGTAAATGCGACTCTCCAACGTTGGTAATGACAGCAATATCCGGATTCCCCAACGCTGTTAGTAGAGCAATTTCGCCACGGGAGCTCATCCCCATCTCAAGAACGGCGATTTCAGTATCCTCATTCATCGACAAGAGGGTCAGAGGCAATCCGATATGATTATTGAAATTCCCTTGTGTCTTGTGAACCTTGAACTGAGTCTCCAGCAGTGAGGTAACGATATCCTTCGTCGTGGTCTTGCCGTTACTTCCTGTAATGGCGACCACTTGAGGCCCAATTTGATTCAAATAAGCTGAAGATAGTAATTGCAACGCTCGAAGAGTATCTTCTACCGCGATCACTGCCCCCTCAGGAGCAGGTCCCTTATCACGCTGCCATAACAGACCTGCCGCTCCTGCCGCAAGTGCAGCAGCTCCGAATTGATGACCCTCGAAGTTTTCCCCTGAAAGGGGAATAAAGAGGCAGTCCGGTGTGATTTTGCGGGAGTCGGTAACAACCCCCTTTATCTTTATATCTGTGGCTTCAGGAGTAAGCAGTTCTCCCTCGCACATTATTGCGATAGTATTCAGCGTTCTTATAATCAATAGTTTCGACCCCTTATAACTTCTTTGGCGACGACACGGTCATCGAAATCATGAACGACCCCGCCAATTAATTGGTAGGTCTCATGACCTTTCCCCGCAATCAATACTACATCGCCGGGGCTTGCCATTTCAATAGCTTTTCTAATCGCTTCACGGCGGTCGGCAATCAATTCATATCTGTCCGAAGATACACCGTCCTCTTTTAGACCTGCTTCAATATCTTTTAAAATCAAGTCTGGGTCCTCTGTTCGCGGATTATCGGAAGTCACAAACACATGATTGCTGTATTTAGCAGCTATTTTGCCCATAAGAGGCCGTTTAGTACGATCTCTATCACCACCGCAGCCAAATACGGTCAATACTTTTCCCGAAGCAAACTCTTGTACCGTACGCAATACATTCTCCAAACCATCCGGAGTATGGGCATAATCCACAATTACCGCGAAATCTTGGCCGGCATCCACAGACTCTACTCGCCCGTTCACTCCTTCTACAGCCTCAAGGCTGGTTTTGATGTCTGTCAAAGGAATATCCTCAAGAAGTGCTGCCGTGATAGCTGCTAAAGCATTATAGACATTAAATTTCCCAACCATGCGTAAAGAAATGTCAGTCTCACCTTTAAACGTATCTACATGGAAAAAGGTTCCTTTTGCTGTAATCGATATTTGGGAAGCTCGTACGTTAGCCTCACTATCAATGCCGTATGTAATTACCTCTGCAGCAGTCTGAGCGGCAAAAAAGGAACTCGCAGCATCGTCTGCGTTCAGTACAGCATATTTACGTTCTTCCTTCCACGGAGAGATAACATTTCCAAGCCTAGAAAAGAATAACCCTTTAACAGAGCGATACTCCTCCATTGTATGATGATAATCCAAATGATCCTGAGTCAAATTAGTGAATACAGCTGTACGAAAATCGGTACCCTTTACCCGACCTTGCTCCAGTGCATGAGATGAAACTTCCATAATGCAGCACTGAACACCTTTGGATGCCATATCCTGAAGGGAACGTTGCAATTCCAAGGATTCAGGAGTCGTACCGGACATTGGATAGCTCTGACCGTCATATCGCATTTGAATCGTTCCGATCAATCCTGTTTTCATGTTCTGATCCTGCATGATCCGCTCAATCAGATACGTGGTTGTTGTCTTGCCGTTTGTACCTGTAACACCAATCATTCTCATTCTGCTGCTTGGTGATCCAAAAAATGCATTCGACATTACGGACATCGCAAACCGGCTGTCATCTACAATAATTTGCGGCAAGGCAATATCGAGCTTTCGCTCACAGACAATGGCAACGGCACCCTTTGCCGCGGCCTGTGGTGCATATTCGTGTCCGTCAACGGTGTGACCAGGCAGACAAATGAAGAGATCCCCAGACTTTATAAGCCGTGAATCCGTCTGGATATCCGAAATCTCAATATCGCCATCTCCATAAAGACGTGAAGCTGCAAGACAAGAAGACAATTCGTTTACTTTCATTTCAATCCCTCACTCTACATTTTCGGTTAGGTAATCCTATATTTAAATTATTCACTGGGTGAGCCCATATAGATTCGTATAGTAGATCCTTGTTCAACTCTCGTTCCTGCCTTAGGAGCCTGATTGATGACCACGCTGCCGGAGCCGGAACGCGCCAGTGAAAAGTTCATATTCAAATCTTCGTATATATCCTGCACCGATGCTCCGGTAAGATCAGGAACGGTAACGATCGGCACTTCGCCCAGTTTGTACGTCTTGGGAAGCTGATCACTGCGCTCCGGCACCTTCATATAATGCAGGGAGTCTTCCAGGATATTCTGAACAATTGGTGCTGCCACGACTCCGCCAAATTGAATTCCTTTTGGATTATCAACCGCAGTGTATACAACAATCTGCGGATCATCCGCAGGAGCGAAGCCGATAAAAGAAACGATATGTTCAGTAGTAGAGTAGTGACCGTTAATCACCTTCTGTGCGGTCCCTGTCTTGCCCCCTACGCGATAGCCATCTATAAAGGCCGGTCTGCCGGTGCCCTTGGCAACAACACTCTCGAGCGCTTCTCTGACCTTCTTAGAAGTCTCCGCTGAAATAACCTGCTTGACTAGCTCCGGGCTCACAACAGATACCGTTTTCCCGGTCTCCGGATTGATCCAGGCCTTAGCTACGTGGGGTTTATACAGGTTACCTCCATTGATTGCAGCGGAAACCGCTGCTATCTGCTGAATCGGTGTGACTGAAACGCCCTGGCCGAAGGCTGTGGTGGCAAGCTCTACCGGACCAACCTGAGCCGGTTTGAACAAGATCCCATTGGATTCACCATTCAGGTCTATGCCCGTCTTGGTTCCAAAACCAAAATTACGAATATATTTGAAGAGTGTTTCTTTACCCAGACGTTGTCCTAAGGCTACAAAGCCGGGATTACATGAATTCTCAACCACCTGCATGAAGGTTTCACTTCCATGCCCCCCCTTTTTCCAGCAGCGCAACCTCGCACCGCCGACCTCGATAAAACCGGGATCAAAGAAAAGGTCATTCTGCAGATCCACTTTCCCCTCCTGCAACGCAGCAGCCAAAGTGATAATTTTGAATGTTGAACCCGGTTCATAAGTCATCCAGATCGGTAAATTGCGATTATAAGTTTCTGTATTATATTCTTTATAATTTCCCGGCTCATACCCGGGTCGGCTGGCCATGGCTAGAATCTCGCCATTTTTGGGGTTCATAGCGATTGCCCAGCTTCCCTGGGCCTGATATTTGACCATGGCTTGATCAAGCTCACGTTCCATTATGGACTGAATCTGCTTATCAATGGTCAATTGCAGGCTTAACCCGTCCAGCGGTGCAGAATACTTCTCGGAGGAGCCAGGCATTAATCGACCTCCGGCATCAGACAAATAGGAAATATTCCCTTCTATTCCCTGAAGCAGTTTGTCATATACCCGTTCAACCCCTGTAATCCCTTGATTATCGATTCCTGTGAATCCAAGGATATGCGCTGCAAGATCACCGTAAGGGTAGTAACGCTTATTGTCCTCAGCGACAACGATGCCCGGCAGCTGCAAATCACGAATTTTGCCGGCAAGCTCCATCGTAATTTTGCGTCCGCCGGGCTGCAGCTTTACCGTCGATTCCCGTTTGGACAGCAAGGCTGTAAGCTTATCCTCTGTCATTCCTAGCAAAGGAGCTAATTGCTGTGCTGTTTTTTGCTTTTCCTTCACCTGTACCGGAATGGCTATGACCGTAGGCGAGCTGATGTTGTAGGAGAGAGCGATCCCCTCCCGATCTAAGATCTCACCCCGTTTAGCGGTGAACGGTATATTACGACGCCAGGAATCCTCTGCCTTGGCAGAGAGCTCGTTACCTTCAGACAGTTGAACATATGCAAGACGTACAACCAGTGCTGCGAACAATACTGCAAGGCTAAGCAGAGTATAAAGCATCCGCCGCCTAGTCACGACCTTCGAAACCTTCATTCCGTCATCCCCCCCGCTTTCACCACAATAGACATGATCTCTTACCTCATGACTATTCGGGACAAACAGGGGTTAGAACAAGCCTAGGTACCTCCCTCGGCCTCCGGATCATCGGTAACCGAATCGGCAACCGGTATATCCTCACCGTACTCATTCAGCGGTTTCATCTTCAACGATACTCGGGTTTTGCCATCCTTAGTCACTACATTCTGCTCGGATACATATCCCTCGCCCTCTACTCCAATACCAACCTTTAAGAGCGTTAATACTTCCAGAGCATCACGTAAGGATTCTCCGCGTAAATCCGGAACGGATTTCCCATCGGCCAGCTGGCTCAGGAGATAAATGCGCTGACCCGAGATCAGCATGGTTCCTGCTTTTGGATACTGGCTAACCACAGAAGCACCGTTACCGACAACCTCAAAGTCAAAACCTTGATCCAACAATAGCTCTCTGGCTTCCTTCGTCGTTTTGCCCGTCAGTTCAGGTGTGCTGCGTAACGCCGGTGCTGTCGTTTTTGTAACAGGTTTACTAGCTTTGTCTGGTTGTACGGCCAATTTGGGAACACCCATGTATTGCAAGGATTGAGATACGATTTCTTTAAAAACCGGAGCTGCAGCCGTACCCCCACCCACTTCTTCCTGCGGCTCATCGATAATAACAATAACAGCTATCTTTGGATTATCCACAGGAGCGTATCCGATAAAAGAGACCAGCACCTTGGAGTTCACATAACCTTTGCCTTCGACCTTGATTGCTGTTCCTGTTTTACCCGCTACACGATACCCCTCAATATAAGCGTGACGTCCGGTTCCTATAACCTGGTCCGCTACAACCTGCTCCAGATATTCACCCGTTTTCTTGGCGGTCTCTTCAGAGATAACCTGTCTAACAACCTCTGGTTTCGTTACCGTCTTATCACCTGTATTCGGATTCGTGACTTCTTTGAGAACATGCGGGGTCATGAGCTTGCCGCCATTAGCGATTGTTGCAACAGCGACCAGTTGTTGAAGTGGAGTTACCGTCACCTTGCCGTGCCCATAGGCCAGCGTTGCGTACTCCGACTCGTATTTCGGGGTAATAAACCCTTTGCTTTCGCCGGGCATATCAATACCCGTCTTCTGCCCAAACCCGAAATCAGTGATATATTGAACCAACTTTTCCTTGCCCAGCATCTCGTATCCCAGCTTAACAAAAGCCACGTTACTTGAGCGCTTAACCCCTTCTAGAAAGCTAATCTCACCCCATCCGGCACGTTTAATATCATGCAGCGGAGCTCTAACCCCTTTAATCTTGATGGAGCCCGATTTAAACGTGGCATCCGGATTGAATAGCTTTTCCTCTACCGCACCTGATAGAGTCACTATTTTAAAAGTAGAGCCTGGTTCATAGGTTGACTTGATAGCATGATTGTAGAATCCGGCTTGGTCCTCATCCCAGTATTTATTAGGATTAAAGGTGGGCATGTTGGCCATTCCGAGAATTTCCATCGTATTCGGATCTGCTGCAATAACCGTCATACTGGTGGGTTTATACTGTGCAACAGCCTTTTTCATAGCCTCTTCAATATAGTATTGAATCGTACTATCAATTGTCAGCTTCAGATTATCTCCGTTAACAACAGGTTTATAGGTTTCTTCAGCATTAGGCAACTTGTACCCTTTACCGTCAGACTGATAATTGAGAAGACCATTAGTTCCTTTTAGCCGTTCATCATAAAAAGCCTCGAGACCCGCCATTGCATTGCCATCCCTGTCGGTCCACCCCAGAATATGCGCAGCAAGAGTATCTTTGGGATAATAACGCTTCTGCTCTCTAACAAGTCCGATTCCCGTTTCCTGGATATCATGTTTATCTTCAAGCTCATCTCTAAAAGCCAGAACCTTGTCAGCAAGATCCTGATCAATCTTCCAGCCTTCATTCCGAATCTCGCGATTCTTGAGGTATTTTCCTTTGTCGTCTTTCGCCTCTACTAATTTCTGCAGCTCACCTACCGGCTTGCCTAAGAGTTCATGAAGTTTAGCCACGACCTCGTCCACAAGTCCATTCTGATGAATCAATTCCGGTGAGACTACAACGGTATATGCTGGAACGTCACTGGCTAATATACTGCCGTTTCGATCTGAGATTACTCCGCGTACCGCTTTGATGGTGGAAGTATGCGCCCTTTGCGTAGCGGCCTCTTTCTGCCAATAGTCACCCTCTAGGATCTGGATGTAAAATACTCTCCCTAGCAAAACAAGAAAAAAAAGGGTAATACAACCCCCTATAAAAAGCGTGCGAAGTTTTATTCTCTTTACCATAGCAACCTCACAACCTCTACTTTTTTCAAAAAAAAGTCATTATTAATTATTGTCGCTGCCCGTAGAAAGTTCCGCTTTAGGCACATAGATATCTTCACTCGGCTCACCGAAGCCCCAGCTTTTCGCTTTTCCAGCTACCATTTGTTCAAGCTTCTGCTTCTCCATCTGATAAACGGCAATCTTCTTATTTGATTTGGATATGACTTCATCTAATTGCTGCGCCTGCTTGTTCAAATCGTAAATGTGGAGATATCTCCACACCAGCGTTCCCGCCACTAGAACAAATAGAGTGAGAGTCAGCATATACAGCAGCTTCTCTCGCAGTGGAAGTACCATGCGTCTGGTAACCACTTTCGTCTTCTGGCGGTAAAGTGAGTCTACCTGTTCTTTTCTCTTGGGTTGAACTGCCAAATTTCCGCGGGTATAAGCCATTTCCGACTCTCCTTTATTGTCATTTACAATTTCTCTGCGATGCGCAGCTTCGCTGACCGGGCGCGTGAATTAAGTTCCAGCTCCTCGTCACTAGGCATAAGCGGTTTACGGTTAATTAATTTAACAGTGCCTTCACTGCCGCATACGCAAAACGGAAAGTCAGGCGGACATGTGCATTTTTTTAGGTAGCTGCTTAAAATCTGTTTACAAATCCGGTCCTCCAAAGAATGGAACGTAATTACCGATACTCTTCCTTCGGGTGCCAGACATCGTACAGCTGCGTGTAATCCTTCTTCAAAAGCTCCAAGTTCATCATTTACAGCAATGCGTAAGCCTTGAAAGCTGCGTTTGGCGGGATGTCCACCTGTTCTTCGCGTAGCTGCCGGAATAGCTTCCTTAATGATTTCAGCCAGCTCACCAGTCGTTTCAATGGGGCTCACAGCCCTTTTGTCCAAGATCCGTTTGGCGATCCGCCGCGAGAATTTTTCTTCACCGTATTGGAAAAGAACTCGGGCGATTTCCTGTTCAGACCATGTATTGACAATATCGGCCGCCGTTAAAAGCGCAGTCTGATCCATCCGCATATCCAGCGGGGCATCATGATTGTAACTGAACCCGCGATCCCCCTGATCGAATTGAGGTGACGAAACCCCGAGATCGAACAGAATTCCATCCACTTGAGGGATGCCGTCAAGCTTCGGAACAAAGGACAATCCCTTAAGTACACTTTCCAGATCACGAAAATTCGTTCTGACCAAAACAATTTTTTCTCCAAACGGAGCCAATTTTTCTTTTGCATTATCCAAAGCCCAATCATCCTGGTCCAGACAGATAAGTCTTCCTTTATCGCTAAGCTTAGAGGCAATTAACGAACTATGCCCTGCCCCGCCTAATGTACAGTCGACGTAAATGCCATCTTCCTTGATGTGTAGCCCTTCTGTCGCTTCTTCCATAAGTACCGTGATGTGGTGAAACAAGCCGCAGCCCTCCAGACAAGTATTCGGTATGTGTAATGTTTATAAATTAAAATTGAAATCAACCAATTTCTCGGCAATCTCGTTGAAGGATTCTTCTGACTGACCGAAATACTGCTCCCAAAGCTCCTTGTTCCAGATCTCCACCCGGTTAGATACCCCTAGAATGACACAGTCTTTGTCCAGCTTCGCATATTGTCGTAAATTACCCGGCAGGTTTACCCTGCCCTGCTTATCCCAGACGCATTCGGTCGCTCCTGAGAAAAAAAAGCGGCTGAACGCACGGGCGTCAGATTTCATCAGTGAAAGGCTTTTAAGCTTTTGCTCCATGATTCCCCATTCATCCATAGGATAAACAAAAATACAGGAATCTAGGCCGCGGGTCGCAACAAAGGAGGTTCCAAGTAAATCACGGAATTTAGCCGGTATAATAATACGGCCTTTGTCGTCAATGCTATGCTGAAACTCCCCCATAAACATCGGCTACCCACTCCTAACTACAAATTACCCACTTTGCCCCACTTTTCACCACTTAAGCATAATAGATTCGCCATTAAAAATCAAAAACCTTTTTCCTAAGGAAGGAAAATATAACCTTTTGGGCATTTAAAAGGCAAAAAGCCGCTAACCCGGAGGGAAATATCCGGCTAGACGGCTTTTTAACGTTCGGGAAAGATTCAATCCTAATTAAGCGTTCAAATCCCAGCTGTCCAAATAAGCTACTTGTTCTGGTGTTAAGGTATCGATGGCAAGTCCAATACTCTCTAGATTATAGCGTGCCACTTGCTCATCCAGTTCATAAGGAACATTCTCAACTTTAACGCCGATGCTCTTATAATTGTCATTCACATATTTTAAAGATAAAGCTTGAAGAGCAAAGGTCATATCCATGATTTCAGCCGGATGTCCATCTGCTGCCCCCAAATTTACAAGTCTGCCTTCCGCCAACAGGTATAGCTTACGACCGTCTTTAAGCTGGTACTCCTCAATGTTTTTGCGAACCGTACGCTGAGATACCGATCTCTCTGATAACTCCGGCTTGTTTACCTCTACATCAAAATGGCCCGCGTTGCAAAGAATTGCGCCGTCCTTCATCACATCGAAATGTTCTCCGCGAATTACGTAACGATTACCCGTAACCGTGATGAAGAAATCACCCAGCTTGGCAGCTTCCACAATCGGCATCACATGAAAACCGTCCATGTGCGCTTCAACAGCCTTAATCGCATCGACTTCAGTAACAATTACGTTTGCCCCTAGACCTTTTGCACGCATTGCCACACCTTTACCGCACCAACCGTAACCCACTACAACTACTGTTTTTCCAGCTACCATTAGGTTAGTGGTACGGATAATGCCATCCCATGCAGATTGGCCTGTTCCATAACGATTGTCGAACAAGTGCTTGCAATACGCATCATTCACAGCAACCATAGGGAATTTCAACATTCCTTGCTTTTCCAAAGCTTTAAGTCGAATAATTCCGGTAGTAGTCTCTTCAGCACCCCCGCGAATATTCACCATAAGATCCGGACGCTCAGAATGCAGTAAGGTAGCAAAATCCCCACCGTCATCGATAATCAAATCCGGTTTACTTTCCAGGGCCTTAATATTGAGCGCTTTGAACTCTTCCGGTGAAGGATTGTATTTCGCGAATACGGTAATACCGTCCTCCACTAACGCTGCACATACATCATCTTGCGTTGAGAGCGGGTTGGAACCTGTAATAGTGACTTCCGCACCACCGGCTTGTACAACCTTTGCCAGATAAGCAGTTTTGGCTTCCAAATGTAGGGTAATAGAAACCTTCAGTCCCTTGAACGGCTGCTCCTTTTCGAACTGCTCACGGATTCGGTTAAGCACAGGCATATGCTGTTTAACCCAATCAATTTTCAAATGACCTTCAGGGGCTAACGCCATATCGGTAACGATACTGTTTTGTTTGGATAATGAACTCATATTATACCTCCTAAAATTTATCTATATAGATTGAACTTTAAAACTAAAGAAAAAGGAACGGAGTGACGGAGGGGAGTTTTGGAACTGTAGGAGCGAAAGCGACCGCCTTTGTCTACGGATTTCTACCGCGACAAGCGGTATCAATCAAAGAAATCTGTAGACAACAGCGGCCGGAAGTCCAAACATTCACCGCAGTGCGACTAATCCCTTATTCTAAAAATCTTAAGTTCAATCTATATAGCTTATAATCTGATTACATATATATCACGCGATGCGTACCGCTGAAGTCTGGAGGAAGGGCCGCCAGTTCATCTATCCAAGCCGGCCCATAGCGGTTTAAATAATACATTACATTGTATACTCTCTCCTGAAGTTTGCCCAACGGCAGAAGAGACAACTCAATACGCTCCCATTGCCGAAGCGCCGCTTCATTTTGTTTTTCCATCGCATCCCGCGCTTTAGCCTGCAAAAAGGATATTTGATCTACGATTTTATCTTTATTGCTGCTGCCCAGCTTGAGCAGTCCTGTCTGAATGGTTCCCAGCTGTTCTATCAAAGGATCGTACAGGGCTGTAAATGCAGCCTTAGCTTCTTCAAAACGTCTTTCGATCTCCAGCTCATCCTGCGCATTCAGCCATTGCTGCTTCTTATCACGCAATCCTTCAAGTACATCTATAAAAGATAATCCGTATTTATCCATGTGCTTGTGCAAAGTTCCCTCAATAATTGTATAAGACATCCGTGGAAGCAAAAGAGGCATCTGACCGCCCAGTGTTTCGAAAGCTTGCTTGGTAATTGCCCAATAAGACATTTCACCTTGTCCCAGTACGGTTGTTAACACTGGTAAAATATAATCCTGCATTAGCGGCCGGGTTAGCACATTATTACTAAATCGCTCCGGATGAGCTTCAAGAATTGCCAGCAATTCTTCCTGTGAAAAGGAAACTTGGCCCTTACGATCGGTAAATAATCCGTCTTTTTTAAGCAACAGCAGACGCGCACCCTCGTGGATATAGAACAAATTCGCCGCACCTTTAGTTACGTCAGCCTGCAGCTCGTAACCACTGGAAGTAATATCTGCCGCTGAATGAAAATAGGCTTGTTCCAATTTGTCATTCTCCATGATTAGTGCTTGAAAGAAAGGTTGCTCCAACTTACGCAGTTCATTGTCTGCAGAATCAAGTAATATTAGACCATATTTACCAAACAAGGAGCCCATAAGACTGGCGAAAGCATCTGTCATACTGACAGTCCCTGCTGAAGAATCCCGAACGAACTCCATAATTTGCGCTTTAAATTCACTATCCTGAAGCATGGCTTCCAATTTATCTACGGCCTGAGTCCAATTTTCCTGATGTACATCTATAGCACTAACGGATGAACGGGGACCTTCCGGGTCTTCCATTCTAATCTTAGAAATTTCTGTCGTTCGATTGAGAACATAGGTATGATCGACTTCGTCCCAGTCATGATCCTCGCCTGCAATCCAAAAGATAGGCACTACCGGTCGGCCTAGGCTTTCTGTGGCTTCTTTAGCAGCTAATATAGTCGTAATTGCCTTGTAAATCACTAGAAGCGGGCCTGTGAACAGACCGCTTTGCTGTCCCCCAGTCACCACTAACGTTCCCGCCTGCTTAAGTAAATCAATAGATGCGGCTACCGCCGCATGAGCATTGTGCTTGGTATTATAGGTAAGCAAAGTCTCTGCAACCTTGATTCGGTCCGCACGGGAATTCTCCATACGATCCAGCCATTCCATCCGGTGACGTCTGCTCTCTACATTACGGAAGTCTCCGCCATAGAGATGATCTACCGATTCATAAGACTTTATATAGTCACGGGCAAGCGTATGCCCTCCCGGAAGTGGCACAGAAATAACATTCATTGCATTTGCCTCCTATTCTCAAACCAGTTGTATGTATAACCTATCGGTTAAACCCTATATGATTGTATACAATGTAGAAGGCGGCGTCAAAGATGTGCAGTCTAAAAAGACAAGAAAGAGGATTATTTAGCACCTTAATCGGCCTCCAAATAACCCCCATCATATGATTTTTCCAATTAAGCGTATTGTTTTGTAACCCAATGCCCTTTAGACACTTCTACTAATTCAAAATCACTATCATTGCTCTTCTCGTTAGCCGAATAAATCGGAGTTCCGAGTTCATCGTGCAAGATGATCCGTTTCTTGTTCATTTCTATGTCCGGATCAGGAATTGGAATGGCCGATAGCAAAGATTGAGTGTATGGATGAACCGGATTAGCATATAGCTCTTCACTCTCCGCGATTTCAACCATACGTCCAAGGTACATTACTACTACACGGTCACTGATGTGCTTAACCATGGAAAGATCATGGGCAATAAACAAATAAGTAAGACCCAATCGATCTTGCAGTTCTTTCAACAAATTGACAACCTGTGCCTGAATGGACACGTCAAGTGCTGAAATCGGCTCGTCACATACTATAAACTTCGGATTAACCGCTAAAGCACGGGCAATACCAATCCGCTGCCGTTGTCCGCCAGAGAACTCATGGGGATAACGAGTGGCGTGGTCAGGATTCAATCCAACCATATCCAGCAAATCTTCAATCCGTTTTTTACGTTCTTGACGGCTGCCTGCAAGATTATGAATATCCAGTGCTTCTCCGATAACATCCGAAATCGTAAAGCGCGGATTCAATGAGGCATATGGATCTTGGAAGATCATTTGCATGTCACGGCGCATAGCCTTCATTTTGCCGGAAGAGAGCTTATTAATGTCAGTACCATTAAATAGAACACTTCCTGCTGTTGGTTCATATAATCGAAGGATAGTACGTCCAGCGGTAGATTTACCGCAGCCAGACTCCCCTACCATACCCAGAGTTTCACCCGGGCGAATAGAAAAGTTAAGATTATCAACGGCACGAAGCACTTTGTGGTTTCCTACGTTGAAATATTTTCTAAGGCCTTTAACTTCAATTAGATTATTACCGCTCATGAGTGTCCGGCCTCCTTCGCCATAGGGTGATGATCCCAACAACGTGCCATGTGTGTATTGCTGAAATAAGTAGCATCCGGATCAATTCTCTCACAAATGCTCATCGCCTCATCACAACGGGCAGCGAATGGGCAACCTAGTGGCGGCTTGATCAAGTCCGGCGGTGTACCAATAATCGGAATAAGCGGCTCGTCCTTTCTTTGGTCGAGACGAGGCATAGACCGTAGCAAGCCTTTGGTATAAGGATGCTGTGGATTTTTAAAGATCTCCATTTTGGTACCTGATTCGACAATCTCACCTGCATACATTACAACTACACGGTCAGCAATGCCTGCGACTACGCCAAGATCATGGGTAATCAGAATAATGGAAGTTCCAAGACGTTGCTGAATGTCTTTCATGACATCCATAATCTGTGCTTGAATCGTTACATCAAGCGCAGTAGTCGGTTCATCAGCAATAAGTAAGGCAGGACGGCAAGCCAAGGCAATGGCAATCATTACACGTTGGCGCATACCACCGGAGAATTCATGTGGATATTGGTTAAAGCGGGAATCAGCATTTTTGATGCCGACAAGCTTAAGCATTTCAATCCCTTGCTTTCTCGCTTCGCCCGCTGACATTTTCTGATGTTTGATTAATACTTCAGTAATCTGTTTGCCAACCTTGATAGTCGGGTTCAGAGAAGTCATCGGATCCTGAAAAATCATGCCAATATCTTTTCCACGAATTCTTTCCATCTGTTTGGAAGTGAACTTCAGTAGGTCTTTACCTTGAAAAATAATCTCACCCTTGTCAATCTTGGACGGAGGTGAGGGAATGAGCTGCATAATGGTCTGGGCGGTGACACTCTTACCACTACCCGACTCCCCTACGATTGCAACTGTCTCACCTTTATTAACTTCGAAGTTCATGCCGCGAACAGCCTTAACTTCTCCACCTTTAACTTTGAACGATACATGTAGATCTTTTACTTGCAAAATCGGTTCCATTATTCTCACCTCCTGTTATTTCAGTTTAGGATCAAGTGCATCCCGGAGACCGTCTCCAAAGATATTAAAGGCCAACATCGTTATACTGATTGCTAAAGCTGGGAAAATCATACGCCAAGGATAGTTCATCCATCCTGTTCTGGCATCATTAACCATGGAGCCCAATGAAGCTACAGGTGCTTGTACACCCAGACCCAAGAAACTTAGAAAAGCCTCTGCAAAAATAGCACTTGGAACGGAAAGTGTAATCGTAACTATAATCGGTCCGATTGCATTTGGAAGCAAATGACGGAATAAAAGTCGTCCGGATCCTGCACCCATAGAACGGGATGCCAAAACAAACTCACGATTCTTAAGCTGCATAATCTCACCGCGGACAATCCACGACATATTAATCCAGCCAGTAATGGTTAACGCTAGAATGATGGTACCTATGCTTGGCTCTAATACAACAAGCAGCAATATTGTTACTAGCAGATAAGGAATGGAGTACAATATTTCTGAGAATTTATTCATGATTGAATCTAGACGACCACCGAAGTAACCCATAACCCCGCCATAAGTGACACCAATGATTAAGTCAATTAATGCTGCGGCGAAACCAACAATAAGAGAAATTCTTGCACCCATCCAGGTACGTACCCACATATCACGACCAAGGTCATCTGTACCGAACCAATGGGCGGCAGAAGGAGGCTGATTCGTGTTCATCAAATCATTTGAATAATAGTTAAAATCGGAAAAATACGGACCAAAAATAGCGGCAAGCATTATAAAGACCATTGCAGTAAAAGCCGTCATAGCCATTTTATTCTTGCGCAGACGGTACATGGAGTCACGCCAAGCGGATAAACTCTCACGTTGGATGATTTCGGCCTCTTTTTTGTCCGTGCCAATTTTTTTGAAATCTTCCGGCTTAAGCGGTGCAGCTTTTGAAGACATGGATTGATTTGCAGACAAGACTTAGCCCTCCTTTCTTCCGCTCAGCTTGATTCGCGGATCGATAAACACATACAGAATGTCTGTCGTAAAACGCGCAAGCATTAGCAGAACTCCATAGAAAATCGTAATACCCATGATCAGCGTATAATCACGTACGCCGATAGCTTGTACAAATTGCTTACCAATACCACCTATACCAAAGATCTGTTCAATAACCACCGAACCTGTAACGATATCGGCAGTCATAGGTCCAACATAAGTAACGACAGGCATAATCCCATTACGGATAACATGGCGGAACATAATCGTTGCCCAATTCAAACCCTTTGCTTTTGCAGTCTTGATATAATCCGCATGTAGGACTTCTAGCATGCTTGATCTTGTCAGACGGGCGATAAACGCAATCGGCTTAAAGCTAAGTGCTGCCACAGGCAGGACATAGTCTAGCGGACCCGTAAAGCCCATGACTCGAAACATATGAAACTTGTATGCAAAAATATATTGTAGTAGCGCTGCTACCAAGAAGCTTGGCACCGCAATCCCTAAGACCGCTATCACCATCGCTACATTGTCTATCAACTTTCGATGATACAATGCGGCAAGCATTCCCAATAGAACACCGATGACAACAGAAACTACAATAGCAATACTACCGAGTTTCAGGGAAGCAGAAAAAGTCTTGCCTATCAGTCCACTTACGTCTTGATTTAACTGCTTCATGGAGATCCCCAAGTCACCTTGCGCGATATTCCCCATATACTTCAAATATTGATTCCAAATAGGCTGATCTAAACCATATTGCTGATACAGTCGTGCCTGAACTTCCGGCGGGACTTTTTTCTCAGACATAAATGGATCACCTGGAATAGCCTTCATTAAGAAAAAGGTCGCAGTAATCAATATTAGAAGTGATACAAGCATGTAGAAAAATTTATTGGAAATATAACGTACCATCGCCAGTAGTGCACCTCCTTTATAAAATGAAAAAAAAAACGACATAATTCGATTTTAGGAGAAACCGAACCTTTTGTCCATTCTATTACTTTGCATTTTTTGATATTTTTAACACATGTAATCACACACAAAAAAACGGGATATATATGGGTTTACCACATATATATCCCTAGATTATATGATATGTGCCTGAGATGTGTCGCACATCATGATACAATCTTATCTTAGTTTAGTGCTCCAACAAATATACTTTGGAATAGTCTACAGCACCGTCGTATCCTACGCTTACACCTTTAAGGTAAGGCTTCACAAGAGAAACGTTAGTGTAGTAGTAGATAGGCATGATACCCATTTCATTTTTCACCAAAATTTCTTCAGCTTTACGGAAGTTAGCCATGCGCTTTGCATTGTCTACTTCGCTAAAAGCTTCGTCTAGCAATTTATCATATTCTGGATTGTCTAATTTAATATCATTGTTACCATTGCCTTTTTTCCACATATCCATGAATGTCATTGGATCGTTGTAATCTGGGTTCCATCCAGCACGTGCTACTTGATAGTCACCATTTTGACGATTCTTAATGAATACTCCCCACTCTTGGTTTTCAGTTTTCACTTCAACACCAAGATTGTTTTTCCACATGTCAGCAATAGCCAAAGCTATTTTCTTATGACCTTCGCTTGTGTTGTAGATCAGGGTAACAGGCGGTAATGTTGTGTATCCTTTTTCTTTCATACCAAGCTCAAGAAGTTTCTTAGCTTCAGCATAGTCTTCTGTAAAGTAATCATCTTTATATTCAGAACGATAATCAGCTGCATCAGTCGAACCTTTAATGCCCGGTGGAATGTATCCAAAAGCAGGAACTTGTGAAGCCAATGTTACCTTATCAACGATATCTTGACGGCTGATTGACATTGCAAATGCTTTACGGATGTTAGCATTGTCAAACGGTTCTACTAGTGTATTGAATTCGTAGTAGTAGATACTTGCTACTGGTTTCAATGTGAAATCGTCCGGCAATTCTGTTTTTAGAACTGGAATTTGGTCTGGTGGAATATCGCCGTTTGGTGCGCCGGCACGATCAATTTCACCATTCTTATAACTAAGTACTTCTGTTGATGCTTCATTAACGATTGTAGAGGTAATCTTAGTCAACTTAACATTGTCTTTATCCCAATACGTATCGTTCTTTGTGTATTCTACAGATTGTCCAGTAATCCAGCTTGTCAGATTAAAAGGACCGTTTGTAATCATTGTTTTTACTTCAGTTGCCCATTTGTCATTGCCTTCAACCGATTTGTGAACAGGATAGAAGGTATAAAAATCCATAAGGTTCAAGAAATATGCTGTAGGGTTTTTAAGAGTAACTACCAAAGTACGGTCATCTTGTGCTTTGACACCCACTTCGGCGAAATCTTTAATTTCACCTTTGTTAAATTGCTCAGCATTTTTTAAATAGTAAAGTTGTTGTGCATACGGTGGTGCAGGAACTGTAGCAGGATCAAGCACGCGTTTCCAAGCAAATACAAAGTCATTTGCTGTTACAGCATCGCCGTTGCTCCATTTGCTTTCGCGCAAGTGGAAGGTATAAACCAAACCGTCTGGTGATACTTCCCATTTCTCAGCTACACCAGGAGCTTCTTTACCGTCTTTGTCTACACGTACCAGACCTTCATACATTAACTTCAATGCAACGTGGGCTTGGCTGTCTTGAGCTTGACCTGGATCAAAAGTTGGAACGTCAGCACTCATATTGAGTCTAAGCGTCTGGTCAGCTGCCAGTTTTTCATCCCCAGCGGTGTTGCCAGTGTTTGCTGTGTTACCTTTGTTGCCATTGTTTGCGCTGTTTGTGTTATTTCCGCAGCCCGCAAGCACTGTGCCGATAACAAGAACTAGTGCAATTATGAGCAATAGACTTTTACTCTTCTTCATCTAGCAGATCCCCCTAAATAGAATTGTGGTATATGGTTTCTGATTATACAACCAGTGGTCAAAAAAATCTAGAGGAATGTTTTTTGAAAATGATTTTTTTTTCATTCTTTAAAGTTTTGTGACGTTGACGCTTCACCGAAGCAATGGAACGTTACACGACCTGTGATATGTACTGAATCAATCCGACGAACATAAACACTAAATAACCGATGCTCATTAACATAAAACTGAGTCTCCAAACGGCGCGGAACAAGCGTTTTCCGTCCACTTTTCCCTTCAAACGGTTCTGTGCTCCACCGATCAAACCTGCCGCAATTAAGATAATAAGTAAGAATAAATAAAATCCGAAGTTGTTTTGGAAAATAATATTAAATAAAGCAGATACTGATAGTAGTAAAAAAAGCGTAGTTACATCCATTGCAAGTAAAAATGATTTCTTCTTATCCTTTTTTAGGGCGATACTTATAAAATATACGAGTAAAAAAGGAATAAACGGAATAACACTTAGAGTTATAACCGAATTTTGCAGTAATTCCAATAGCTTCACCCCTTCTCCACGTTCATGCCTTCCATGACTCTGCAAATCCAACGATGAGCTGGAACTGCTACACCTGACCGATCCGCCATATCTAAAATATTACCATTTATCCACCTGATTTCCGTTGCTCTTCCTGCAAGAACATCCGCAAGCATTGAGGAAGTATTTCCAGCGGTAGCCTGACATACCTGAAGTACATTCTCCCAAGCATTGGCATCGTACTCGATTCCAACAGCTTCGAAAACGGTAATTGCTTCCTCATAGAGCTCCCTCATTAACTGCATCCGAGAAGAAGAAGAAAGCAGTTCGCCGTTAGGAATACGCCATATGGCAGTGAGTGGATTAATAATAGCGTTTATCAAGAGCTTTCGGTAAATCTTGGATTCCACTTCATTCGACAAATGGGATAAGAATCCTGCTGCATTTAAATGGGTAAGTAAACTAATTGCTTCAGAATCATCATTTACACTTCTTTTATCATTCTTTCGATGATGCCATAAACCCACCCAGGTCTCTCCGGTACCGGTATGAATTACTTCTCTCGGCGATTTGACCTTAGCAGCTTCGGTCGTTACGGCCACATATAAATGTGCCTCAGGGAGCAGTTCCTGTAACATCTCCATATGTCCGCTTCCATTCTGGAAACATATAATATGAGGTTTATAATTACGCAGCGGCGCCAACGTCTCAACTAACTCTGTATGCAGTACGTTTTGTTTCACCGTAAGAATGACCCAGTCAGAGGGACTTTGTACATATTCATCTATAAATCCTGTAGTTGCTGATGCTTCCAGCCGTTCACCGGGAATCCAAAGCGACTCCCGTTCATCTACATAACTTACGGTTAGACCTTTCATTTTCAGTTCCTGTGCTTGCAGTTCACCCCTGCACCAAAGTCTAATTTCATTCCCGGTCGAGGCTAGTTTTCCACCCAGCAGCAAACCTAGTGAACCCGCACCAATTAGATCAATTTTCATGTATTCCACCCGCCGTTACCTACAATTTGTTTACAGTATATCCCTATGGCTCTTGCAAAAGCAAAAACAAAAAATCCCGCAGATAGCTCAAGGCTACCTCCGGGATTTACATAAAATTAAAGATTCATTCGATACGCTCTAGATTTCCGTTCGCATCCATTTTGAAGCGTGTCTTCATTTCCTCTTCTTCCTCGTTCAAAAAAGCCAATCTTCGTGCGCGGTCCATAATTTGGATTAAGGCTTTGTAATCATCATTAACTACACGATAATCACTTTGGGCAAGATTGATTTCCTTGGATAAACGCTCATTCTCTAACCGCAAATCTGTCAGTTCATCTTCCTTGTCCCGCAGGTCTCTTTCCAGCATTTTCAGCTGCCGGCCTGCTTCATGAAAAGTGCCCTTCCATTGTCTTAGGAAACGAATAACGGCATCAATAGAAAGTGTATTCTCATTTAATCCTTCACTTCGTCCGTATCCCTCTTCGATTTCCCCGATCATAAGAGCCGCTACCTGAGCTCCTCTTACACTCGGTTGTTTTTTCAAATAGCTTCGTTTCTGGCGCTGACCTTTTGCGATTCCAATAGCATCTTCATAACTTTTGCGAACGCAGCTATTCCAGCGAAACCCACATGCTGCCGAGGTTCTGCCGATTTTTTCGCCTACCTCTTCAAAAGCGGCAAGCTGCGTACTCCCTTCACGAATGTGGCGTAGGGTTACTTCCGCTAATATTAGATCGTCTTCCGCACTCCATGCATCCTGTCTAACGGCTGTCATCCAACCTAACCTCCTAACAACATCATAAAATAACCATCTTCATAACCGACAGCTCTGCCGGATAGTGAATAGGGATAAAAGCTGCTTACTCCATTCCTATGCCTCTAATAGAGTTCATAGAATCTATTTGATACTAAATTGTATTGCCATTTTATGTGCTGATCATACACGGGTAATTATAAATTCTTGAAATACACTTAATTTACGGGTGTCAAATGCATTTATCACATTTTTATGAATTCCGCTCTTTTTTTTGGTTGAATTCGTTTACACACATTTATGAAGCGGGTATAATTAAATAAAGAATTGTTCGTCAGATACATACTGAAGGGGGGACTCACAAGTGGATCGCATGTTTCGAGTACTGGGCTTTTTCACTCTTGCTATCGGGCTGATGGCATTTGCAGGAGATTTGACGGAGATGGCTCTTCTTTTCTTTTTACAAACTGCATTTTTCGTAATTCTAGGTTATATGAAATTTACAGAAAGGATTTATATCCTTTTATTTTGGGCGTACATGTTTGTAACCTTTACAGGCTTCAGCTATTGGACCATTTTCCAAATGGGTCTTCCACTATAAACGTTATTTTTTCATGAAACGGGGACTATTCCTTCTCTTAAGGAAGGTCCCCGTTTTTTTTGCGCGATCTTTTTTGTAGGTCAAAAGCTCGAAAGGGGTTATGATATTTTAGTGGGGATGATCATATTATGAAAGATACCGGCTTATCCCGTTTCCTAAATCTTATAACTTAACAAGGTGGTGGTGTGGTGCTGTCCCGCTGTTCTCTTAGTCGCATGATTGCGGCCATACTTGTAGCGTTATGCTGCATAATTCTGCTGCCTTACGGCGCAGTCACTCTAGCTGCTAATCCCGGCGATTCTGTTCCCCCTACTCTCTCTCTCGATATGCCGGATAATCAAGAAACTCGCGACCTCCTTCAAAAAACATTGTCCGTGTCTGAAATAGACCGGGAAATTATCCGTATTAGCGCAGACCAAATCTCTCTGGAGAAGAAGGTCACCCTTTTGAATAAGCAAGCGGTTGAAAAGAAAACTGCTATTGCTTCCCAAGAGGAACGTGCAGGCGCTATCGTGCGTTCTTATTATGTAGGGGACAGAGACGGGCTGTTGGCGGCCTTTCTATCGGCTAAGAGCTTAAGTAAATTGTTTCTGCTATTTGATTATTATGAACTGACTATTGGACGGGACCAAGAGATTTTGCAGCAATATGAAGATCAATATAAGGATTTGAAGTCTACGATTCAATCTGCCGAACGAAGTTCCAGGGAATTAGCAGAGCTCAAGTACAACTTGGAGGAACAGAAGATTAGAGTAGAAGCTCTTAACAAGGAGATTGAAAGCGGGTTGGAAGAGAGTACAGATCCCATTAAAATGAGCGCTTTGCTAGAGGAATTTACGCAATATTGGGAAAATATCGGGCTTCATGAAGTCAAAACCTATTTCAAGGCATTGTCGGCAGCGATGAATAACTTGCCAGAATTCGTACAAAGTCGCGAAGGAGTACTGGAGCGGCGAGGGATGACCTATAACCTGAAACTAAAGGAAGAAGATTTAAATGAATTCTTACACTCCCAAAATAAGCTTTTTGAGGATTTTGCATTTCACTTTGATGAAGACGCCGTAACCGCATCCGGAAAAAGCGGCAATTTATCACTCCAATTAAAAGGGCATTATACTCTATTGGCACCACCTGAGAGCGGTCTGATGTTTCATGTTGATGATGTTATTTTTAATGGTCTGAAGCTCCCGGATACGACACGAAAATCACTGGAAGAGGAGTTTGATCTCGGTTTTTATCCAGAAAAGGTGATTTCATTCCTTCATGCTACGGAAGTGGACAGCAAAAAAGGCGTTCTGCATGTCACCTTAACTTTAAAATTCTAATCTGATTCAACTTAAGGTTCCTGAGCTTCGGGTTGAGGCGTGCTTAACGCCTCCCTGTAAGCGGCGGCATCCATCTTGCTCGTGAGAAATGAGGTTACCCTTGCGGCCGTCTCCCCCCAGCTTCCCTTAACATCAGTAGGGGTAGTATCGTCACTCAGAAAGATATGGGTATCGAAGGGCAGGTTCTCTGTTCCGGGAAGGCCTGATTTGTATAACTCATCCAGTGCCGGTAACCGCCCCGTGTACTCCAGCCATTCTAATTGAGCAGATCTGGAAGTGATGTATGATAACCAAGCAACAGCTTCCTCAGGGTGAAGGGATTGTGCAGAAAGTGCAAAACAACGACTAGAGAGCGAGCCAAGACCTCCACTATTGCCTTTGACCAGTGGAGCTTCTGCTGTTAATGTTGAGTTCCCATGAATCTCCCACTCCGATAATGGCATAATGGCAACGGCTATACTACCGCCCTGAAGCATATCCCATACGTTTTTATTATACTGACTGGTTAAATAGAAATAACTTCGTGCATGTTCAGTCCATTCTATTGGAGCTGAATCCTCTGAGAGCAGATCACTGCCCATACTCTCCAATAAGGCCGAATATCCATATGGATTGCGGGTATCCATTGATAATAAACTAGCCCCTTTTACTTTACGGACATTCTGCAGCAGAGCGTTCCATTCCTCCAAACTTCTCGGCAACTTATCCATTCCCAACTCAGTAAGTCTTTGCGGGTCATACACAAGAACATAGGGATCAATATCAAGCGGTACGCCCCAGTCATAGCCGTTCCATTGGTATAGCGGAATTAAAGAGGTGAGGGGCGTGCTCCCCGGGGCGCTCTGATATACATCAACAGGAAGTAAAAATCCTTGAGTTGCCAAATCCAAAATATTTCTGCCCTCAGTCATGATAATATCCGGGCTGTCTCCAATGGTTAAATCACTGAGCAGCTTCTGCTCTGCCTGTTCGGCAGCTACATTCTTCATGTCAACCGTAACACCGCTGGACAAAGCATATCTTCCACTAATCAGCTCCAGTTCCCGAAATTCTTCCTCACTTAGCGATACGGTAATGTCAAGTTTGCCCAAATCCCCCTTTTCACCTGAAGAAGGTTGTGTGGACTGATCTTGAGGTTTTCGTTTAGGGTGAGGTCCTTCACTTGTATTAAGCTCCAGGCTGGGAGAGAGACTAGTCAATGAAAGCAGTAATATTGCAAATAATAGCCAATAGTTTTTACGTTTCAGCACCTTCCACTCCCTCTTTATCGCACTTGTCTCCCTATTCTACCAATCTTTCCTCCTTTTGTCTGCACCCATTGAAAACGCTGTTTTTCTAAAATATAGTGAATAAAAACTTAAGCAGCAAGCCCCCAACCATATGGGGACTTGCTGCTTTTCTGATACATAGCGCTATTAAAATTATCTCCTATAAGAGATCTGCAGCCAATTGAGCCAGGTGCGAACGCTCACCCTTCTCCAGCGTGATATGTCCACTGATACCTTGCTGTTTGAATTTCTCAACAATGTAACTCAGCCCGTTGCTAGCTGCATCCAGATAAGGATGGTCAATTTGCTCCGGATCACCCATAAGGATTACTTTACTGCCTTCTCCTGCTCTGGAGACGATAGTCTTCACCTCATGGCGCGATAGATTTTGTGCTTCATCAATAATGATGAACTGCGCCGGGATAGAACGGCCACGGATATAAGTAAGCGCCTCTACCTGAATGCTGCCTAGACCCATTAATATTTTATCGATATCACCGGCTTTTTTGGTATCAAATAAATATTCAAGATTATCGTAGATCGGTTGCATCCAAGGCCGAAGTTTCTCATCCTTCTCCCCGGGCAGATAGCCAATATCCTTACCCATCGGGACTACCGGACGGGCAATAAGCAGTTTCTTATATTTATGCGCATCCTCTACCTTGAACAAGCCGGCAGCCAATGCAAGGAGCGTTTTACCTGTTCCAGCCTTGCCGGTAATAGTTACCAGCGGGATATCATCATTGAGGAGCAGCTCCAGAGCCATTCGTTGTTGGGCGTTGCGGGCACTAATTCCCCATACAGCGTCATTGCCCAAGAATAGCGGCTCCAAGCGGGAGGCGTCACTATTCACTTTGAGAAGAGCGGATTTAGTACTGCCTATTTCATCCTTTAGAATAATAAATTCATGAGGATACAGAGAGTACGACAATCCCAGCTGTTTAACGGATAAAGAGCGGTTGCTATAATATTCATCAATTAAGGATGGATGAACCATTAGGGTTTGATATCCTGCATACAGTTCACTCAGATCCCCCGTCCGGTCAGACAGGAAATCCTCCGGTGTAATGCCAAGTACATCCGCTTTAATCCGGACAAGCACATCTTTACTTACAAGAACCACTGGGCAAGGATCGGGTTTTTCTTTCTCCTCATTCAGATAATTAAGAGCTACAGCTAAAATCCGATTGTCATTCGAAACCTCACCGAACATTTCCTGTACCTTCAAAAAACTTCGATGATTGAGTTCAACCTTCAGCTTCCCTCCGTGTTCAAGCTCAACCCCGCTGTGCAGGTGACCCAGTTCACGAAGACCATCTAGCAGACGGGACACAGTTCGGGCGTTGCGGCCAATCTCATCAGCATTGCGCTTCTTGGAGTCGATTTCTTCCAGCACAATCGCAGGAATGATTACCAAATTCTCCTTGAAAGCAAAAATTGAATTGGGGTCGTGCAGAAGCACGTTGGTGTCTAGTACAAAGATTTTTTTCATGTTATCCCCTCCACAGCGCCTGGTTTGATTGGTCATACATAACTCTTTCCACCTTAGGCAAAGATAAATTCACTACGGATCTTGGCAGAAAGGAGTAAGCACATATGAGAAAACCAATGTGTCTATTGCTGGTACTGCTGCTGCTGACAAGCTGCGGTATCGTTAATAAAGAGACATCACCCTCTCCTCAGAATCAACAATCTGCAAATAACAACAACGGGGATAGCGATATAAGACAGCTCTCGAATGATGATGCGGCTCCGGAGAACAATAGAGATATTGCCACCAAAGATCATTTGGAACAACTCGCAATAAGAGTTCCTGGAGTAAATGGCGCTCATTGCGTCGTAATGGGCAACACCGCCATAGTCGGGATCGATGTGGACGGCAACCTGCCGCGTTCCAGAGTCGGCATCATCAAGTACTCGGTAGCTGAGGCGCTCCGGAAGGACCCCGCAGGCATGAACGCACTTGTTACCTCAGATATGGATCTCTCGAACAGACTGGCCGAGATGAGCCGCCATGTGGGCCAAGGGCACCCTGTGTCGGGCTTTACCGCTGAGATGGCTGATATTATCGGTCGAATTATCCCACAGCTTCCAGAGGATACAAAGCCGCAAGGAGAACAATAAATCAATTCATTTGGTCAAAAAAAGCCCAGTGAGAACTCACTAGGCTTTTTTCATGGCAGCAAACACTTGACCGTCGAGCTTGTCTGCCGCTCGCTGGTCATAAACCTTTGCATATCGAGGAGCAGAGTCTAACTGCGCTCCATAAAAAAGTGCGTTACGCACCGCTTCAATTTCAACATCAAAACAACACATCTTGAAAGGCACATCCAGAAGCGGATCCTGCTTAACCATGGCATGCCCATTGATAGCATGCACTGTCCCTTCACCAAATACAGTGATAGTTACAAGCTGGTTAACTTTCATATTATTCACGAGTCTGGAGCGATGATCAACTGCAAGACGAATAATGGATGGGCTCACCGCATAAATCCACGAGATCGCAGTGGACGTAGGGCCTCCAGTTTCCGCATCAACCGTGTTCAAGAGGACAAAGGTTTCCGATTGGAGCATCGTCAGGAGCGATTCATTAAGTAAAGCAACGGATTCGGACATAGCAGCTGACCCCCTATGCGACATGAATGCATTCAATTAATTAATTGTATTATAACATAGGTTGAAACTTGCATTCAATTTTATCAGGGATGAGCCCTCTATCAGGGACTGTCTGAGGTAGCCGGGGATGTTTCAGTCAGTCGATCCTGAAGACTTTGTTTGGCAGCATCTAGCTCTTCTTCGTTAATATATACATAGGGACTGCGCCATGTTCCAGTTACAGGCTTAAACTCCACGTCATTCTTAGAGATTTTGTAATAATGGGCT
Organism: Paenibacillus wynnii; assembly: GCF_000757885.1. NCBI lineage: Bacteria > Bacillati > Bacillota > Bacilli > Caryophanales > Paenibacillaceae > Paenibacillus > Paenibacillus wynnii. The sequence continues at coordinate 2,223,644 of NZ_JQCR01000003.1, forward strand.
ATCATATCTTTGAACTGGTCCCGTTCGATATCGGTCTTCATATTGTTATCGACAGCATCCAGAACACCACCGATTTTGATTACACCGCCAATAGACTGCATTTTGTCGATCATGGAATGCAGAACCTCGTTTTGGCGCTTATTGCGTTCAAAATCGTCTGATCCTTTGGTTTTAGGCTCACAATTGGATTTACGGTACCGAACATAGTCAAGCGCTTTATCGCCATTCAGCTTTGCCGGTCCCTTTTTCAAATTGATATTCGTCCCGTCAACGCTATCTGTATAGCACATGTCGTTACTGATATTTACGTTAACTCCTTTTAACGCATCCACCACGTCACGAAAGGCCTGGAAATCCAGAATGGTTACATAATCCACTTTAACATCCAAATACTTGCCCATCATTGTCTTCATCTCATCTTCCGCCGAAAGACCCGAGGTTTTCTCTTTCTTCTTGAAGCGCGAATAGTAGCCATTAATCTTATCCTTCTTATATCCGTCCAGTTCTAAATACGTATCCCGCGGAAGCGAAACGATGGTAGCGGATTTGGTTACCGGATTAAGCGAAACAACCATAATGACATCCGTTAGGGAAGAAGCGTGCTTAGGTCTATTGTCCGTACCCAAAAGGAGCATGGTGAGCGGTTTGACCTTGGCTGATTGCTCGGGAGCCACCGGCTTGTCAACACCGGTATCCAATACACCTTGATCAAGCTTCATGTACAAGTAAGTGAAATATCCGACCACTCCAAGAACCGCAATAATAAAGAGGATAAGGATGGCTCTTCCCAGTCTGGCGAAGAAGCCTTTCTTTTTCTTTCCTTTAGACTTCTTAGGAACGGATTTTGGGGGCTGCTGTCTGTTATTTCTTTGTTGTCCATTCCTAGGTGGCAAACTGTTGTTGCGTGTACTCATAATAGAATAAGTCCTTTTCGTTTCATTTGGAATGTAAGAGCTGCGTATTACTGTCTTTTAGCTAACGCGGCGGCTTTTTTCTTCTGCCTGGCTTCCACAAAATAACGCACCCGCACAAGAAGCATCAGGCCTACTGCGACTAATAAACACTGAATGATAGGCAGCTTATCATGCTGAAAAATAAGGAGCATGCCTGAGCCGACGGCCATCATAATATAAAGTACAATTTCTTTGCCGATAGGCAATTTCTGATTAACACGAAATACCTGATTATACACATAAGTAAGCAGTACAAATATAACGATATAGGCAATAACGGGATGCGCAGCAAACCAGACCTGCATAGCTCAGTCACTCCTTCTGTGTATACAATAATGATTACATTATACCATCTGCAGTCCATTTTCACCTCATTGACTTAAGATTAACGTCTTCGGATGGTATTGGTATTATCAAAAAATCAGCCGCCGGAATGATTCCGGCGGCTGATTGTAGTTATAATATTATGAGTTGGCTTGTGCAGTTTTACGTTGTTTTTCCACACGTTCGCGTTCGCTCTTGTTCAAAATCTTTTTGCGCAGACGAACGGATTTAGGTGTGATTTCACAGTACTCATCGTCATTCAAATATTCCAACGCTTGTTCCAGAGAGAACATACGTGGCGTCTTCATTTTTACAGTCTCGTCCTTTGTAGCAGAACGCACGTTAGTAAGCTGCTTTTCTCTACAAATGTTAACGATGATGTCGTTATCACGGGTATGTTCACCCACGATCATACCTTCGTAGATATCTGTTCCTGGCTCCAGGAAGAGAATACCACGATCTTCAACACCCATCATTCCATAATGAGTTGTAGTTCCAGTCTCACTGGATACGAGAACGCCTTGATGACGTCCGCCTACTTGACCGCCAATCAATGGTGCATAGCTGTCAAAGGCATGGTTCATAACGCCGTAACCGCGTGTCAGTGTCAGGAAGTGTGTATTATAACCGATCAAACCGCGTGCTGGAATCAGGAATTCCAGACGAACTTGGCCCGTACCTGTGTTTACCATGTTAACCATTTCAGCTTTGCGGCTTCCAAGGCTTTCCATAACAGATCCCATGCTCTCGTCAGGAACGTCGATCATCAGACGCTCGAGTGGCTCCATTCTGGCTCCATCGATTTCTTTAACGATAACTTCAGGCTTGGATACTTGCATTTCATATCCTTCACGACGCATATTCTCGATCAGAATACCAAGGTGAAGCTCACCGCGTCCTGATACAATAAATGCATCCGGGCTGTCGGTTTCGTCTACACGCAAGCTGACATCAGTCTCAAGCTCTTTGAAAAGACGCTCACGCAATTTACGCGAAGTTACCCATTTACCTTCTTTACCAGCGAAAGGACTGTTATTGACAAGGAACGTCATTTGCATGGTTGGCTCGTCAATTTTCAGAACTGGCAATGCTTCAGGATGCTGTGGATCAGCAATGGTCTCACCAATGTTGATATCTTTAATACCTGCAATGGCAACGATATCACCTGCTCCTGCTTCTTCCGTTTCCACACGCTTCAATCCTTGGAAGCCAAACAGTTTCTCAATACGGGCGGTCTTGCTCTTTCCGTCGCGCATAATAACCGTTACAGATTGACCTTGCTTGATCACACCGCGGTTAACACGTCCAATAGCGATACGACCCAAATATTCATTGTAATCCATCAGTGTAACGAGGAACTGAAGTGGTTCTTCGACCTTTTCAGTAGGAGCCGGGATATGCTCAGTAATGGTCTCATACAGCGCAAGCATGGTTTCCTCCTGCTTGTCAGGATCCATACTTGATGTACCATTGATGGCAGATGCGTATACAACCGGGAATTCCAACTGATCATCACTAGCTTCAAGCTCGATGAACAAATCTAGAACCTCATCAATAACTTCCTTCGGACGAGCAGCCGGACGGTCAATCTTGTTCACGACAACGATAGGTGTAAGATGCTGTTCAAGGGCTTTACGCAGAACGAACTTCGTTTGCGGCATGCAACCTTCATAAGCGTCAACAACCAATAGTACACCGTCAACCATTTTCATAATACGTTCTACTTCGCCACCAAAGTCAGCATGGCCTGGGGTATCAACAATGTTAATCAAGAACTCTTTATAGGTAATGGCTGTATTTTTAGCTAGGATGGTAATACCACGCTCGCGCTCCAAATCGTTGGAGTCCATAGCGCGTTCCTGCATAGTTTCGTGATCTCGGAAAATCCCCGATTGTTGCAGAAGCTGATCGACTAGTGTCGTTTTGCCGTGGTCAACGTGGGCAATGATCGCAATATTGCGAATATCTTTTCTTGAATGCATGATTTGTATCCAAATCCTCTCATTTATCAAATTAAAAATGTTAAAATTTATAACATGTTTAGGCAATCTCACAAAAGAAGCGCCTGGCGGAAAGCCGACGCTTCAACATATCCTTAATATTATAGTGAAAGCACCATGAAAAGCAAGTCTTTTTATGAAAAAAACAGTTAAAATTCTTATTTTATTTTTACCAGCCTCTGTTCGATTTCTTCCGATTTCGTGATTTGCCTACTCCGGTAATAAGCCAAACCCCTGCAGCAATCAGAATGGCACCCAACAGATACAGCGCTCCCGTTCCAAGCAAGCTGAAAATAAGAAGCACTAGACTAAGCAATCCTAGAATGATCGCAGTACCGGATAGACCGCCTATTCTTGAGGAGGTGTGCAGCGAATATTCATACAAGCCCACCGCAAATCCCAGCAGCAGTATAGGCCATAAATATTTCATTAATCCCCATCCCCAAGTATTGCAGAGACCAAAAAGCAAACCGTATACCGTCAAAATCCCGGCAGGTATGAGTACTCCCGCTGAGGCGCGGCGGCTGAAAAATAACATATGCAGGAACAGACCCGGGAGCAAAAATAAAAGTGGCCATAGGTTGCGTCCTAAGAAACCAAAAACTCCCAGCTTTCCGAATAATATTACGATGCCAGCGGCGGCGATGAACAATCCGATCTTCATATCGTTTTTAGATGACATCTCACACCCATCCCTTCAAAATTCAACTTTTAGTGTGACAGGATTCTCTTTATATTTTATCTGAATTTCTGTCAAAACACCATCATTCTCTAATGCTGCCCGTACACATGTGAAAAAGGTGCCCCAGAGCCATTTTCATTGGCTATTGGGACACCTGGATTATTAAAGCTCCTTATTTTGCTGATCGACTGCGTTGTTTGATGCCTCCTGTAATAACGACGGCTACTCCAAGTATAATTGGGAGTATGGTATGGATTGTGGGAAGTAAAAAGGATATTATTGCACCAAACTTCGCATCCTGCAGCAGCATTTCTCCTGAAGTAAATGCCAGGATATATGCTCCTATGAATACGAGAACCGGAAAACGTTGCAGCCAATTAACAATAAGGCCGCTGCCCCAGACCACAATAGGAATACTTAAGGCAATTCCGATCACTATCAGAGACAAGTTCCCTTTAGCTAACCCCGCAATCGCCAGAACATTATCTAAGCTCATGATAAAATCTGCAAGCAATATGGTACGAATTGCCCTCCAGATCGTTCCACCCTCATCCACACGGAGATCTTCTTCCTCTTCCAGCAACAGTTTAAAGGATATCCATAATAACAGTAAACCTCCACCTGCTTGTATGTAAGGAATTTGAAGCAGCAATACTGCAGCAAAAGTAAGCACGCAGCGAAGGATAACTGCTCCCGCTGCTCCCCACCATACCGCAGTCTTACGATGCTTCTCCGGAAGGTTTTTACTGGCAAGAGCGATTACCATAGCGTTATCGCCGCTTAGGACTAGATTTACCATCAATATTTCAGCAAGCAGCCACACTGAATCCATTATCCATAACCTCCCCGAACTACATGTACTAACATGTATGTCCGAAAGAGGACAACTATGCTTCCTGTCCACTTTTTTAGTAAGGGAAGCATGTCAGCGCCTTTTTTAGCGTATACAAAACTATGCCTTTTCTTTGTCGGGATCCCCTTTCTACTGCTTCTAGGCGGCTTGCTACTCATAGTAATTGCTTATAAACTGCTCACTGATAATAGTAGTCATAATGATATCCGAGGAACCTTGTGGACAGCAGTACGAACAATTATTGTAGCTGATGCTGCCATGGGACTTGATAATGTGATTGCGGTTGCTGGAGCAGCCAAGCACTACATTTCTCTGGTTGAATTAGGGCTTATGATCAGCGTACCTATCGTTGTATGGGGCAGCACCCTATTCATCAAGCTGATTAACAAATATCCATGGATTATTTATATTGGATCGGCTGTATTAGGCTATACGGCCTCCAGTATGATTGCTGAAGAATCGGGATAAAAATCCTTTTTCCGGGTACATCCGGTTCTACACTATCTTTTTATCGGAATGGTAATCGCTGGAATTCTTGCTCCGGGCATTGGAAGCGGCGGAAGGGACAACAGAACACAACAAATAGCGGAACCACTCCATGCTAGAACCACTCTTCCTTCATTCTCTCTTCCGATCCGGCTTCTGATTCCGGACGTTCATTTCCATAAGGTGTGATTTCGAGCGTTTCTGTTAAGGCCACAGCTGCTGATAAGAGGGAAGAATAATTAGGTAGCGTTGCTTCAATCTTATCTATTATCCGCAGATTGGGATTTGTTGAGGGTGACTTTGGTACAAATAATGTACAGCAATCCTCATATGGCAGAATGGATAAATCATAGGTCTCAATCTTTTTGGACAGCTCAACGATGTCACTTTTGTCCATCATGACCAATGGGCGCAAGAGAGGCAGAAGTGTGGCTCGCCCGATCACATTCATGCTTGGTAGTGTCTGACTTGCTACCTGTCCTAGACTCTCTCCCGTAACAAGTGCAAGAGCTCCTTCTTTCTCCGCCAAGGAGGTCGCAATTCGTAGCATCGCCCGGCGCATAAGCGTTATGATAAGGTTGTCTTGTCCAATACCTGTAAAAGATGTCTGTACCTCGGTAAAAGGCACCAAATGCAGCTTGATAACCCCTGCGTACCGGGACAGAACCCGCGTTAGATCGATGACCTTTTGACGGGCAAGCTCGCTTGTATAAGGATAACTGTAGAAATGGATGCACTCTACTTCCAATCCGCGACGCATGGAGGACCAGCCGGCTACAGGACTGTCAATCCCTCCTGACAGCAGCAGCATCGCCTTGCCGTTGGTTCCGAGCGGAAACCCGCCTACAGCCGATATATTTTCGCAAAAAATATAAGTTTGTGCTTGCCGAATCTCTACCCTGAGCTCCAACTGCGGAGTGTTCATATCAACGATAAGTCCGGGGTACCCCTGCAGCAGCGGAGTAGAAACCAGCTTATTCATTTCCAAAGAACCGTGCGGAAAGTCTTTCCACACCCGGCGTGCATTCACTTTAAAGGTTGTGCCCGGTGCCGGTGCAATAACTTTTAGAAACCTTGCACTGACCTCTAAGATATTTTCTAGCTCTGACTTCGCTACCTTAACCGGGCTTATGGATGCGATCCCAAATACATTTATTAACGCTCCAAGCAATTCCTTAGCTGGCTCCCCATTCAGTTCTACATATATCCGTCCGAAATCCTTGGTCAATTGGACCTTGGGATACGGAATAAGCATTTCTTTCACATGCCGCAGTATTCTCTTCTCAAAGCGGGCACGGTTTTTACCCTTTAACATAAATTCTCCGAAGCGCAAAAGCAGCAAATCTGCATCATCGGCACTATTTCCTGCAGCTGCAAAAGCAGCGGATTCCATCGGTTTCATCATTACTTCCTGCCTCCTTCAGCTGGCTTTAAATCTTTGACTGCCTTCAATATGGCCTGTTCCAGAGCCTCAACATCCTTTAGAGTATGGGCGTCTCCGAAGCTAATCCTTATGCCACCTTCGGCCGTTGCTGCATCTTTACCCATTGCTAATAACACCCGGCTCGGCTCTGAGTGTTTGGATGAGCAAGCGGAACGGGTCGAGACAACCATACCTAACTCCTCCAGCTTACGCGCCATGACCTCCCCCTTCATTCCCGGATAAGAGAAATGAACAATATGCGGAGCCCCATAGTCGCCGCTGTTTACGGTTAACTCCGGAACAGTATTAATAAACTGCAGCAATCTATTTCTTAAAGGTAATATACGAGCAACAACGTCTTTTCTCCGCTCATTTGTCATCCGCAGTGCTTTAGCAGAAGCCACAATAGCCGCTACGTTCTCGGTACCCGCCCGAACTCCGCCCTCATGAGATCCTCCACTTAATAACGGAAACAGTGTAATACCTTGTCTTACATATAGTATGCCCACACCGCGAGGGCCGCGGATTTTATGAGGTGACAAGCTGTACAAATCAGCGCCCCACTCCCGAAGTGAGGTCTCGAAGGTTCCAAAACCCTGTACACCGTCTATGTGAAATAGAGTCCGGGGATTGATTTCTTTGATGATACGACCTATTGCTTGCAGCGGTTGAACGGTACCGACTTCGTTATTAACATGCATAACGCTAACCAGAACTGTATCTCGGCGAATGGCCGCAGCAAGTAGTAACGGATCTATAGTTCCAGTATGATCTGGTTGAATAAAGGTGATCTCCCAGCCCATTTTTTGAAGTTGCAGACAGCTTTCATACACCGAGGGATGTTCAAGATTCGTAGTTATAATATGGCGACCACGCCCGGCATATTGCAGGGCAGCACCTTTGATAGCTAGGTTATTGCTCTCCGTTGCTCCGGAGGTGAAAAAGATCTCGTCAGGCCGCACAGAAAGAACCCCAGCGCATACCTCACGGGCTCGGCTAATTAATTTGCCAGCCTCTGTTCCCGCACGATGAAGGGAGGATGGATTGGCATAATGCAGCTTCATAATTTGTTCCATCGTCTCCATGACCTCATCATAAGGCGGTGCAGCAGCGGCATAATCCCAATAAAGCATATTTGAATATCTCCTTTGCTTACAGCAGTACTTGGTCTAAGACCCAAGAAAAAACGGTTTTGCCGACCCAATGGGAGCCTATGCTTCCGAAGCAGCGATACTCCGTATCGCTTTTAGGTATCCGTTTCTTATACTTTCTTATATTTTCAAAAAGGACCAAACAGGTTCTCTTAAGCCATTAAATAAGGCCCTAGAGTATTTATCCCGTTTGATCCTTTATATTATACAGCGTATTTATCACGAGCGCGTTCAATTTTAGAGATATAGGATTGCGTTTCTTTAGGAAGCCTGCTCAACTGCGCCATCAGCTCTTCGTCATTGCTTACACCGAGTTTGGATACACGTCCCGGGCCCGCATTATATGCCGCCAGCGCCATTTTCTCCTGCCCGTCAAAGCGTTTGAGCTGATAGGATAAATACCGTACACCGCCGTCAATGCTTTGGGCAGGATCAAACGGGTCAGATACTCCCAACCCATTGGCGGTTCCATCCATTAGCTGCATCAGTCCTTTGGCTCCTGCGGAAGATACCACATTAGGATTAAAGGATGACTCTGTATCAATTACAGCCTTAATCAAGTCAACGGGTATACCGTACTTGCTGCTCGCCGCTTGAATGAGGTCTTCATAATCTGTAGGCTTAGTCTCACCTGTTCCAGAAGGTCCTGTCCAAATTTCAGTGCTTTCTGATATTTCCCCGGAAATGTTGCCGCTTATCCTCTCACCTTGGGCAGGAAGCTGCTGCCACAACAGGCCACCCTTATAAGTGACTCCTGGGGGTAATCCAACCGAATTGGGTCCTTGATCTTCCGCGGAGTGTTCTGATATTTCCTGCAGCATATTCGCAAATCGCGAAGTATTTGCACCTGAACTTTCCTTGGAATTTACGGTTCCACCCTTACCCGTAACTCCTTTAAGGTTGGTCCACTTTAACGAACCAAGCCCGCCGGCCACAGCCGAATTCATTTCCATGCTGGCTAATTCCTTCTTCCCTTGTAGAATTATATATAGAGGACTTTTTTTATATTTCAATGTGTCTTTATATTACATTTTATTTCCTATGATTACTATAACATCCCACAAAAAAACAGACTTCAGACCCTCATATTTAGGTCTTGAAGCCTGTTTCGATGTTAACGCGCGAAGGGAATCATTACAAAATAACTGAGTGCAGCAACGATTCCAAGACCCATCGCCCAAGCCCCGGTTGTTTTTTGTCCGCGTCCATAGGCGAAATATCCAATTACTGCAGCAATCGGACCTAAGATAACTGACCACATGAACAAGGAAGCAATCCCGAAGGCTAGCCCAACATATCCCATTGTTTTTCCGCCAACCATGGTTTCCGCTTGATCACTGATTTCTCGGGCAATATTCGGTACCCGATTTGGAAGCGGGCTGATTTCCTCCGCATACTCTTCTTCAAGCTTAGGATCTCTACGCGGATAATCGACTCTTCGAGGCTTTAAAATGATCCTCTTCGGCTCCGAAGGTTCATTTGTACCTTGAGTATTCTCTGTATCCATTGGCTGCCTCCTAAGACTTTGGCTTAAAGGTCAAACAACAGGTAGCTGAAGAACTTACCGCCGTATCATGGTGCTTATTCCCTAGAGTCATCTCTTCTGCGAATTCTTCCTTGTAGCTGCTTCCTACATGCTTGTCGATCTCGATAATGATTTCATTCGCTTTGCAAATATTGCTTGCTCCCCAATAGTTACAATTGCTTACACTGCAGTTAACATGTGTTTTTGCAGTATTCGACATAGAATATCACCTCGAGTTCATTATACCCACCGTAATTCGGCTTTATCCGATGAGAAAATTCCAGTTCATGACACCGATTAGTAACAAAACAAGGACTGGTTCCCTTCATTTATTACGAAGGGACCAATCCTTTTTTAGATTATATATTTATGGGTTAGATTACACCTGATTCTGCATACGGCGCTCGGTCAAATAATCACTTTCGTAATAAGTGAGATCATCACGAAGTTCCTCGTACACTTTTGTGATTTCCATGATAATATCGCGTGCCTGGCGAACCGGCTTCTTGCGGAAACGAATGGCATCTTGTCCTGTATAAGCATAACGTCCATCTTCAGAATAGCTCTCATTCTTCGGGTAGAAGAAATTATTAACACCATAATGGTAAACGTTATAAAGCGCTTTTTGCGCAAAGGATTCATCGAATGTAGCGCGGCGCAGAGCAACTCCCAATTTCTCGTAAGACATCTCGGAGAAAACGAGCAAATGGCGAAGGTCAGACAGGAAACCTTGGTAGAAATGAAGCATTTCCTCATCCTGATCTGTTCCTAACTGCGGCAACGCATTTTGATTTAGGAAGAATTCCATTTTCTCAATAGCGTATTTCAATTTTTCTCTGGTCGTTTCACACAATTTTTGCACATTGGATGCTGACATGGCGGTTGCTCCCCCTTATTTGTTCCTTGCTTTAGTGTTGTGGTTGTTTTTTATGTTCTGATATTATCATAAATAACTGGACGACGGTATCCTTTTCTATAATGCATAAAATTAGCGTTCCCTTCTAAACCTACAGATAAGACAGTGTCATGAAGGAGCGGAAAATATGTCTCGAAAAAATATAATGCTTGCCGGCTTAGTTACTGCGGCATTTACCGCTGCTATTTTGATTTTCGCCTGGAGGCCTGCTACTCATGAGATTGCGGAAGCCCCGGGCCAGCCTCAACCTCAGGTAGAAAAAACTATGAAAAAAAATGCTTTGACTCAGGATGTAGAAATGACGGATCGATTAAACAAAGTCGATGTAAGCAGACATTTACGAACCCTTATCTCCAAAAGTCATGATTCATCAACATCAGATGTAGCAGTGTATGCCAGAAAGCTGCAACAGGAGCACGGGTATATATCCATGCTGATGTGGATTGATTTCCGCACCAACAAGACTATGACCTTCAAATCCTCTCTGCCCAAAGGAAGTGAGCTGGAACAGAAGCAGCTTCAAAAACATTTGAAGAGTGCTAAAGCTGCTGTGAAGGGTCATCAATCGTATGAATCACCTACGTTTATTATCGGATCTGAGAAATATTATTTCATAGCTCAACGTGACCAGAAGGGGACAACCGCTGTGATTGCGTTGATAAATCAGAAAGTATTAGGGCGGGTAACCGACCACCAACTGAAAAATCTACGCTTGATCCCTTACCCGAAGGAAGGTAAATATCATGTCGAATCCGTTCATGCGGATACGCTACGTGATATGACCGTCAAGACGGGTCACGATAACGAGAATGCAAGTCATTATTATGAGAATGAAATCGTTGTCCGATTCCCCAATGGACATCTGACAGAAGCACAGTTAAAGGACATTTCAAGGGATATTCATTGCAAAATGCCGCGGAAACTAGGATATGCCTATATTTTTCGTTCATCTGACATGAATTATACCCAGCTTAAGCCTTACTTCACCAATAATTGGCACCCCCTGTATTCAGAGCCTCACTATATGTATTTAACCAATGATAAGGTAAACGAAAATACAGGTGGGAATCTCCCGCCCAATGATTTACTGTTTTCCACGTATCAGTGGAATCTTCCGGCGATTGAGACAGAATTGGGATGGCAGTTATCGAAGGGAAGCAATGATGTAATTGTGGCAGTGGTAGATACTGGAGTTCAAGCCAACCATCCTGATCTGGAGGGAAAGCTGCTTGCCGGCTATAATGCAATCACAAATGAGTCATCACCTGACGACGATGTTGGGCATGGAACTCATGTAGCAGGCATAATAGGAGCCTTAATAAATAATTCCGAAGGTGTGGCGGGGATTAGTTGGTATAACAAAATACTTCCGGTTAAAGCACTCGACAGCACGGGTGCGGGAACCACATATTCCGTAGCGGAAGGCATCATCTGGGCGGCTGATAACGGTGCTAAAGTGATTAACCTAAGTTTGGGAAATTATGCCGATTCCCAATTTCTACATGATGCCATTAGATATGCATATGACCGGGATATCGTAATTGTCTCCGCTGCCGGAAATGATAATACGGAGCGTCCCGGGTACCCGGCAGCATATCCTGAGGTACTGGCAGTAGCTGCCACCAATGCCTCTGCGAAAAAAGCATCGTTCTCCAACTTCGGAGATTATATTGACGTGACAGCACCCGGGGAAAGCATCGCCAGTACGTACCCCGATAGCCAATATGCGGCGTTATCCGGAACTTCTATGGCGAGTCCCCATGTCGCCGCATTGGCCGGTCTAGTCCGATCTCTGAACCCTGACTTATCGAATACGGAGGTTATGAAGCTGATGACGGATCAGGCTATTGACCTTGGGACTCCAGGCCAGGACAAGTATTACGGCTGGGGACAAGTGGATATTTTCAAAACCCTTCAAGCCGCCGGCGGCGAGGATGTCCCTTTGCAGATGTGGCCCCAGAGGGTCCGACAGCAGTTGGACCATTTAATACAGCGGATTAAACACAATCCTTAATTAACCTTTTTTAAGATAATCGGAAAGCAAGGTAAAGAACAAAATCAAACCCTGCTCCATATCCGCCTCTGACAATTGAGCGTAACATAGCCGGATATGCCTGGACTTAGTCTCCCCAGAGTAACAAACATCGCCTGGTAAGAAGGATATGCTCTTCCTTTTAGCCAAAGCGTGCAATTCCGTTATATCTGTAGTCGCCGGCAGCTCTAGCCAAAGGCTCAGTCCCCCCGCCGGAAGAACCCAGCTGACATTGGACGGTGCATACTGTTTGAGCAACTTAGAAGCCTTCTCCATGCGGTTATGCAAGGCAACACGCAGATTCTCCGCATAAGCGTTATATTTCTTGGCGATGAAAGGCAGCACTGCACGTTGTGTAAGCAAGGGGCTACCAAGGTCACTGGCAGATTTGGCAGCAATCAGGCGGGAAAGGATATTGCCCTCGGCAGCGACGCAGGCAATTCTACAGCCGGGAGCCAGTACTTTACTGAAGCTTTTCATATATACAACATGTCCCTCAACATCCATGGACTTAATGGGGGGCGGCGGAGGCATATGGAAATAGAGATCACTGAACGGGTCATCCTCCACAATTAGACAGCGGTAGCTGCGAGCCAACTCCAGCAGCCGCTGTCTTCTTGCTGTGCTCATGGTAACACCGCTTGGATTCTGAAAAGTAGGGCAAGTATAAATGAGCTTCGGGGGTCTTTGATCACATAGCTTCGTTAGGATATCGACCCTCATCCCTTCACTGTCCATAGGTACAAATATCATCTCCGCTCCCCGTCCGGCAAAGACATCAATAGCACCTGTATAGCTTGGAGCCTCCATATAAACCGTATCACCAGGACCTACAAAGGTGCGGGCTACCAGATCTATCCCTTGCTGTGACCCGCTTGTTATCATTAGATTAGCGCTCGGCAGTATGATTCCACGCTCCTGCAAATGAGCCTTCATGGTTTCCCGCAATTCATGATCTCCTTGAAAATTCCCGTAAGTTGCCATCAACTCCGGCTGTTCCAACACTAAAGAAGCCATTTGAGCCCCGATGGGCTTCAATGGCAGCATTTCTGCATGGATAGCTGCCAGATGAAAGGGATATTTCACCTCTGAATAATCAAAATTCCGCCAAAGCTGCGCCCTTGGTAAATAATCATCATATTGCTGAGGCCAATAGGCCTCTTCATGCCCCTTTTTCTGATCTGCATCCGATACAAAGCAGCCTAATCCGTGCTCGCAGTGAATGAGTGCCTGTCTTTCCAGCTCAGCATAGGCCTTGCTAACCGTGACTTGACTCACCTTTAGCGCAACAGCCAGCTTACGCACAGAAGGCAAACGAGCTCCGCGTTCCAGCAAACCTGAAGATATACGAGATCCTAAAGCTTCGCTGATCTGCGTTGGAAGTGACTTTCTTCCATCTCGATTCAGTTCAATGTACATAGATTCTCCCCCTAACTGTTATATCGGGCACTTTACTGTTATACTGCTCTGCCGCTATGATACCATCAATCGAAAGGTGGAATGCAATTTTATGAACATCAATTATTCAATGGCGGCTAAGCATTTAGGCTCTTCGGCGGTACGGGATATTCTGAAGCTGACTCAAGGCAAAGATATTATTTCACTTGCAGGCGGTCTTCCCAGTGAGGACCACTTCCCACTGAAAGCCATTCAGGAGGCTTACTCCCAAGTGCTTTCCTCTAATTCCTCCGTACTTCAGTATGGATTAACCGAAGGCTACGCCCCATTGCGAGATAAAATTGCTGCAAGACTCACTTCACAAGGCATCCCCACATCATCATCAGAGATAGTGTTAACTACAGGATCCCAGCAAGCTATAGATCTTCTATGTAAAATAATACTCGACCCGGGTGATACCGTACTCGTAGAAGCTCCAACGTACCTTGCTGCACTTCAAGTACTAGGCTCTTACCGTGCGGATATTCAATCACTCGAAAGCGACGTAGACGGGATACTTCCCGATGATCTGGAGGACAAATTGCGCCGATACCGCCCTAAGCTGTTGTACGTTGTGCCTACCTTCAGCAATCCTACTGGGGCAACATGGAGTCAAGAGCGGAGAATAAAAGTAGTGGAACTTTGCCGACGTTACGGTGTCCTTATTCTCGAAGACAATCCTTACGGCGAAATCTCTTTTCAGTCCGATAAAGACTCTTGCCCATCCACGCTTGCAGCCATCGACCGGAGCTACTCTGGAGATTATTGTGTAGCTTATACAGGTACTTTTTCAAAAATTGTTGCTCCGGCCCTTCGAACCGGTTGGATCGTTGGTGGTAGCCAGCTGATCAAGACTTTGGCTAAAGCCAAACAAGCCGCTGATCTACACTCCAGCACCATTGATCAACGAGCATTGGATCAGCTGCTCCTACATTTTGATTTAGAGCAGCACATCTCTATAATCTCCCGCGAATATCATTCGAGAATGAATACATTGTCTTCTGAGATCACTTCCCGTAAGTGGGAAGGCTCTTTCTTTCGTGAACCTAAGGGCGGAATGTTTCTGTGGTTAACGCTCGCTGAGCATGTTAACTCTACCGAACTGCTTAAATTGGCTATTCCCAAAGGAGTTGCCTTTGTTCCAGGAGAAGTATTCTATTCCTCCCAGCCACATAAGAATACGATGCGCCTGAATTTCACTCATACAGCTCCAGATGTAATCCCTCTTGCAATAGAACGTCTGGAGAGTGCCTTAGTGGAGTTCAACAACAACAAAAAGACGACGTCACTGGTATAACCAGTGACGTCGTCGTTAAATTATAAAATGTAAGGATGTAATGTTGCAGTTAGGAAAGTTTGTCGTAAGCCGGGTTCTGTGCTCGTCGTGGTTCAAACGGGAACTACCCTCCCACCATAAGCGACAATCATCTATCTAGGCCGTACATTACTGCACAGCTCCAGCGACCAACCTAGACGCGCCTCAGGCGAAGGCTGCCTCTTCCTGTGAAGGATCAGCGGCGTCTCATTAGGTCTTGCTCCAGATGGGGTTTACCAGGAACGAAGTCACCAGCGTTCCTCGGGGTCTCTTACACCTCGGTTCCATCCTTGCCTGTGCCGCTCCCTAAAGAGCGGCCATCGGCGGTCCATTTCTGTGGCACTTTCCTTCGGCTCGCGCCGACTGGATGTTATCCAGCACCCTGCCTTTTGGAGCCCGGACTTTCCTCCCGTGGCGTTCTCACACCACCGGCGATTGTCTGTCAAACTTTCCGATCAACATTGTATATTATACAGACATTATACTGTTGAAACAAGTGTAAATGGTTGGAAGTCGGTCTCCCCGCTTCTTATAAGAATTGAAAAGGTTCCGTATTTACCTGTGAAGCATAAACAGAAGTTTCGTATTTATCATCGACAAGTTTAACCAACATCCACTCTCTTACTTTTTCCTTCATAATTTTCTCGGCGTTATGCCCGGGATCAATAAGCGTAATACCGGCCAGGAAAGCATCTTGGGCAGTATGATAATCTATATCTCCGGTAACAAGCACATCAGCACCGCGAAAAATCGCATTCTTAAAATATTTCGCACCTGAACCGCCTATTACAGCGGCTTTGCGAATCGGACGATTCAAGTCTCCAACCACTCGAACCTTATCAACATTCAGTCCAGTTTTAACCCTGTCGACAAACTCCCCGAGGGTTACCGGCTCTTTCAGTTTCCCTACACGGCCCAGGCCGAGACTGCGGCCTTTGAGATCCATTGAATAGAGATCATACGCTACCTCTTCATAGGGATGGGCTTTTAGCATAGCCTGTACAACTTTGTTACGAATAGACAGCGGAACGATGGTTTCAATGCGAATCTCGTCAGCCCGCTCCATTTTACCTTGCTCCCCTATATAAGGATTAGTACCCTCTTGCGGAATAAAAGTACCGTATCCCTCTATATTGAAGCTGCAATGGCTGTAATTGCCGACCCTGCCCGCCCCGGCGTTCATTACAGCATCGAGCACCTTTTGATGATGATCCTTAGGTACGAATACAACCAGCTTAGATAGCTGCTCCGTATGAGCATCCTTGATCGGAGTACCGTTCTCTATCCCCAAAGCCTCAGCCATCCAGTCATTCATACCGCCCTCAGTAACATCCAGGTTAGTATGACTAATATACACGGCGATATCATTCTTAATCAGCTTCTCGTAAAGTTTGCCCGCAGGTGTATCGGTTTGAATACCCTCCAACGGTCGGAAAATAATAGCGTGATGAGCAATGATCAGATTGCAATTCAACGAAATGGCCTCTTCGACCACCTCATCATTGACATCAAGAGCAACCAGCACATTCGAAATTTCCTTTTGCAACGTGCCAAGCTGCAGTCCAATTTTATCCCAATCATATGCCAAATGTTTTGGAGCCAGCTGCTCCATATATTGAATTACGGTTTGTCCTTTGGCAAGCATTGAAGCACCTCCGTGATTTCCTGAATCCGGGCTTGAATAGTGATCCGTTTTTCTTCAGCAGATTCCAGCTCTGATCGCAAAAGTGAGGCTAAAATAGTCTCCAGCTTCGAGATTTCACCTCTCCATTTACTGTGGAATGCAGCATTGGGAGACTTAAGCAGCCAAGGACCCATCTGTACCAGCATGTCCCGTCCGCACTTCACTTTGCCATCATCCAATAGCAATTCTTTGTAAAGATTCTCATTTGACAGTTCAGAGCCCTTAACCTCAGGCACCGCTGTCAGCACTTCATAAATCTTACCGTCTTCTTCTAAAATGTTCTCAGCAATGAGTACCCAACCATTATCAATCAGCCACCGCCGTAGAATATCCTCACCGACATTGGGCTGCAAGGCTAAAACTGAGACACCCTGAAGCTTTCCTTTAACCTGCCCGCGATTCAAAATAGAGGCAATTAAAGATCCGCCCATTCCTGCGATGGTTATACAATCCACCTCACCGGGCTCCAGTACTTCCAGACCGTCCCCGCGTCTTACGGATATTACCTTTCCTTGTCCGGCTGCCGCAACTGCCTTACAGGCCGCGTCAAAAGGTCCAGGGTTGACCTCACCGGCAATGGCAAACACGGCTTTCCCAGTTTCGATTGCTGCTATAGGCAATAAAGCATGATCAGAGCCTATATCTGCAAATTTGCTTCCCGTTGGGATTTTGTCTAATACAAGACGGAGTCTATTCGATAATTTAATATTGTTCATGAAGCCACCCACGCAATCCATTTTTTTCTAAATATGAATAACAACACCAAACCAATGGCAATTTTTAATAATAGTATATACGAAACCCATTGAGGATAGCCGTGTCTAAGCAGAAGACTGTCAAGCTCAGGCATTAACCACATAGTTGCTCCAACTGCGAAATAAACCCCCGAAACACCTTTAATCCGGTGATGCAGAAGCCAGCTAAGCCATATCATTAGTACACAAAGCGGAAGCCATAACAATTCAAGCTCCAATACGGATGCCTCTGGACGGATCCCACCGAAAAATCCCGCATACAGCAGTGCCCAGAACACAAATCCGCAATATTGCAGGAGGCCAATACGAAGAATAAACCCCAGAACACACCATAAAATCCCACACGCACCAATCAATATGGGCCGCCAAACCTCTGGATCGAGATCATGAAGAGCTATCATCCACATTCCGAAACCAATAGTCAGTACGCTGCCAATTCCGGCCAGCATAAGGCTTATTACCCTTTGACGATCTCTTAAAACTCCTGAGTATCCATAACAGACGAGCAGCAAAGACAAGGCTGTAGCCAGTTGCAAACCCCATGGAAAAACGCTAAAATAAAGACTAATTAAGAAAATGAAGGAAATAATCCCAAAACCAAACAGCCAAATTTTAATACTTCCCTTTTGAAGATTATGTAGCGAAATCGGATTACCGTTCTTAACGGTATCTTCATCATCGTACAGATTAGTTAAGAAATCGCAGTATTGCTCAGATAGCAACCTGTTCTTCCTCCAGTACTGAATTTCTCTTAAAATGATGTCACGTTTCTCCAAATTCAACGGCTCATCCCTCTTTCCAGACACGTTTACTATAATAATTTAAAACTAAAAGGACCTCCTGCCACTGTGCAGCAGAAGGTCCATTAGATAAAAACTATTCGAGGAAATCCTTAAGTCGTTTACTTCGGCTTGGGTGACGGAGCTTCCGCAGTGCTTTGGCTTCAATCTGGCGAATACGTTCCCGGGTTACGCCGAACACTTTGCCGACTTCTTCGAGAGTTCTTGTTCGTCCATCATCAAGTCCAAAACGTAGGCGAAGCACATTCTCTTCCCGCTCAGTGAGCGTGTCCAGCACGTCCTCCAGCTGTTCCTTCAGCAATTCATAAGCAGCGGCATCCGCCGGAGCCAATGCTTCCTGATCTTCAATGAAGTCGCCCAGATGAGAATCATCCTCTTCACCAATTGGTGTTTCCAACGAAACTGGCTCTTGGGCAATTTTCATGATCTCTCTGACTTTCTCTACTGTCAATTCCATCTCAGCCGCAATCTCTTCTGGTGAAGGTTCACGTCCGAGCTCCTGCAGAAGTTGACGGGAGACACGAATCAGCTTGTTAATGGTCTCAACCATGTGAACTGGGATCCGAATGGTCCGCGCTTGGTCAGCAATGGCACGGGTAATCGCTTGACGAATCCACCAGGTTGCATAGGTACTGAATTTAAAGCCCTTGTTGTGGTCAAATTTCTCCACGGCCTTAATTAGACCCATGTTACCTTCCTGAATAAGATCCAGGAACAACATGCCACGCCCAACATAACGCTTGGCGATACTTACCACGAGACGTAGGTTTGCTTCTGCAAGACGACGTTTTGCTTCCTCGTCACCATTCTTGATACGCATAGCAAGCTCAACTTCATCATCAGCCGATAATAGCGGTACACGGCCGATTTCCTTCAGATACATACGGACGGGGTCGTTAATTTTGATTCCCGGAGGTAATGACAAATCATCGTCAAAGCTGAATTCTTCATTCTCGTTGTTCTCATTGTCCTCGCTTGGCCGAAGAGTCGTTACTTCCTCATCGTTCTCGTTCACGACTTCAATGCCGAGGTCACTCAGCTGCTCGTAGAATTCCTCCATTTGTTCAGGGTCTTGATCAAACGGCGACAATTTCTCCATAATATCTTTGTAATTCAATGATGATCTTTTCTTACCTTGCTCAATAAGTTGATCTTTGACCTGGTCCAATGTAGATTCGGCTTCCAGTTCAGTATGCTGATCGTTCGCCATAATTCGACTCCCTCCTCCCTAGGTACATCCTGTGGGCATTTCATTGTCTCTCTAGGGCTATAATCTCACTTGCTATTTGTGCCGCACGCAAAAAATCTCCGTTTTTTTCCGCCCCGATCATCTCTTCCCGCTTAAGCTCCATCCTGCGTTGCAGAGGAAATCTCCGCACTTCTCGGATACAATCGTCCAGAACCTGTACATTCCAATCCGGAGGTGTATCCATCATAGATATTGAGGTTGCTGTTTTCTCCAGACGGTCATCTTGAAGTGATGATAGAAACCGGCTAATATCCGGTGGTTTGCCTTGCGCGTAAAAGGCGTATAGATAAGCAGCAATTGCCGCATGATCATCGATGTTGAAATCTTCTCCCAGACGTTCACTTACATAGCTGGCAGCCTCTGGATCCTGCAGCATAAAAGACAGTAAACGCCGTTCCGCAACATGATAAGCAGGCAGCAAAGTTGGAGTCTGAACCTGCCCTTTTTTATGCCTACCATTATTCCACCTTTTGTCGTTAATATCCCCTTCGGGAAGGTTTTTTTGCATCGAGGCTCTGAGTAAGTTACAATCCTGCTTCAAACTGTCATAGGATAAGTCGAGCTCGGAGGCAATTTCCCTTAGATAAACCTCTCTCTCCGTTGAAGAATGTAGCATGGCAATGATCTCAATCGCTTCTTTTGCATAAGCGATTTTGCCATCTTCCTCTAGGAGTATATGGTTTTTTTTCAGATATATAAGCTTAAATTTCACGGTGGAAACAGCAGATTCGATTACCTGTTCCCTGAATCTGTCCCCGCCGTAACGGGATACGAATTCATCGGGGTCCATCCCGCTTGGTAATAAAGCGATCTTGACCCGCAGGCCGTTTCCTTCAAGCAGTGGAATAGCCTTCATAGCTGCAGCTTGTCCCGCCCGATCACCGTCATAGGAGAGAACAATCTCATCAGCCATGCTCTTCATAATCGCCATATGGTTCTCCGTAAGCGAAGTCCCCATTGTGGCTACACCGTTATGCACACCTGCATCCCAAGCCGAAATGACATCCCCATATCCTTCGAATAGTACGATTTGCCGCGTTTTGCGAATGGATGCTTTGGATTGATGCAAGTTATACAGTATCCGGCTTTTGTTAAATAGTTTGCTCTCTGGAGAATTTAAATATTTGGGTTGACCCTCCCCAAGAACCCTTCCGGCAAAAGCAATTACCTTGCCTGTACGATTACTGATCGGGAAGATGACCCTGCCACGGAATCGGTCAATATAACCTTTCCCTTCACCTCTGGCAGACAACAGGCCGCCTCTCTCCATTTCAGCGAGATCAAAATTTCTTTTCTCCAAAAATTGAAGCAGTGTATCCCAGCGGTCCGGAGCGTACCCGATCTGAAATTGGTCGATCATTTTATCGCTGAAATTCCGGGATCTTAAATATTCCATTGCGGCTGTGCCGTGTTCCGTGTTTTTCAGCAGATAATGATAGAACTTTGCAGACCATTCATAAGCTTGAATTAATCGGTCTCGTTCCGGATCGGATGCAGACAGCACGCCTCCTTTCCCCTCGGGGATCGGAATGTCACTTTCCTCTGCCATTATTTTAACTGCTTCGGGGAAGGATAGTCCTTCGATTTCCATCCTGAACTTGATGGCATTTCCACCCATACCGCAGCTAAAACAGTGAAACACTCCCCGGTCTGGAGTAACTGTGAAGGAAGGGGTTTTTTCCGAATGGAACGGGCAGAGGCCCCATAAATATTTCCCCCGCTTGGTTAAATGGACAACCCTGCCTACGGTTTCGGCAATATCATGCCGCGCCAGCACGCTTTCGATGACCTCTTCCGGAATATTACCGTGTCCGCTAGCCACCCTAACCACCTTCATCTCTTAACAAATAAATATAATTCGCTATCGCTGGACATTCTCCTGCAAAACCGTTAAAAGTTTTGTCAGTTTATGTTGAAAAAAAATCTTTTCCTCCGCAGTTATCGCTTTTGGGCCTTTAGAATAGTGACCGCGTCTTCGTTCAACTGCCCTGGCATGCCTGCCTTCCAGCATGAAATCCATAGTAGTATCCTGATACGATTGCCCCCGAAAAGAGAGAACATTACACCGTTTGCCCAGTGCCAGCGCCGCCAATCCATAATCCTGAGTCAATACAATATCGCCGGGAAAAATATGATTCGCGATATACAGATCAGCGCTTTGATCGCTGCTGTCCACCTGCACTACAGTAACGCCTTCCTCAGCCTTTAACACATGATTATAAGAAGAAACCATAAGCACCGGAATGTTAAACATACGGGCGGCGGCAGCGATCTCCTTTTTAACCGGACAGGCATCCCCATCGACCACTATAGTTCTTCCCGGAGTTCCTTCCATGAACATCACCAATTTCCCGTGTAATATATATACGCGCTGATGGTATGAAATCCTTCTTTGAAAAGCATAAATACGGAACGGATGACAAAGAGACGCATTGGCACCGTTCCGTATATTTATACCCTAATCCATCATTCTATACCATGAGAGGTTCATTATTCATAAAAATCCCTGTAAATCCCTGCATAATTACCAGACCAGCTTGCTAAAATCCGCAAAGACTTTCGTATCCGCATCAATACCGGCCAGAAGAGCCAGACGATTGGAACGAACCTTCTCGTCCTCCGCCATAACCATTACTGAATCAAAAAATCCGGTAACCGCATCTTTTAATCCTGAAAGGATACGAAGCGCCTCATCCGCATTTCTAGCAGACAACGCTTCATAGTATGGGGCGTGAAGGGATTGCCAAGTCTCGAAAAGTTTAACTTCAGCATCATCCGACAGTAGGGTAGGATCTACAGAACCGCCTTGTGCCTTAGCTGCTAAATTACCGACCCGGTTGAAAGAATCTACGGTGATTTTGAAGTCCTCTTGGGTCTGCACAGCATCATTAAGCGCACGGCTTCTGGAGACTACGGCCACAACATCATCATAGCCTGCTGCAATAACTGCATCCACAACATCGTAGCGCACATTGTCGGATAATAAACGTTTTACACGAAGTCCGAAGAACTCGTACAGGTTTATACGCAGTTCGGTACCAGAATGTTTCATATTACGTGATTTTTCATGAACCTGTGCAGCAATTTCAAATATTTCCTGCAGACTGATCGACAGCTTATGTTCCAAAACAATTTGTACAATACCGGCCGCTTGACGGCGCAGTGCATAAGGATCCTGCGATCCTGTAGGAATTATACCAATCGAGAAACAGCCGACGATGGTGTCGATTTTATCAGCAATACTCACGACATATCCAGCTTCTGATGCAGGGACTGCTTCTCCTGCAAAACGTGGCTGATAGTGCTCAAATATGGCTTTAGCGACAGTATCCGACTCTCCGGCTTTACGGGCATAATCTTCACCCATAGTTCCTTGAAGTTCAGGGAATTCATAAACCATCTGTGTAACCAGGTCGAATTTGCAAATCTCAGCCGTACGGCTAACCTCTGCTGCAGTAGATGCTGCGAGACCCAACTTCACGGACAAAGCATCGGCAATTTGACCAATCCGGCGAACTTTATCACCGATACTGCCCATTTCTTCGTGGTACACGATATTTTCCAGCTTAGCCAGCGCGTCCTCAATCTTAAGCTTTTGATCCTCTTGATAGAAGAATTTAGCATCCGACAGACGGGCACGCAGCACCTTCTCATTCCCTTTGGCAATCACATCCAGCGATACATCATTACCGTTACGAACCGTTACGAAAAATGGCAGCAGCTTACCTGTCGAATCCAGTACCGGGAAATAACGTTGATGCTCCCGCATCGAAGTAATGAGCACATCTTGTGGTATATGCAGGAAAGAAGGGTCGAAGGTTCCAAAAAGGACGGTTGGTGTTTCCACAAGGAAAAGCACTTCTTCCAGCAGATCTTCTTTAATCGCGATGGTCCAGTCTTTCTCATGAGCAAGCTTGTTGATTTGATCCAGGATCAGCTGTTCACGTTCCTTTACATCAACTAGCACATGCTGAGCACGCAAGCTCTCCACATACGCTGAGGGCTCAGTGATCACGGCAACGGATCCCAAGAAACGGTGTCCACGGCTTACATTGCCGGCTTTAACACCTGTGATTTCCAAATCTACCACTTCAGTGCCGAAGAGCGCCACCATCCAACGGATCGGGCGGACAAATTTGAAATCATGAGTTCCCCAGCGCATATTTTTCGGGAAAGTCATAGCACTTACGATTCCGTTAAGTCCCTCAGTAAGCAGTGAAGCTGTTTCAACTCCAACACTATTTCTGGTAGCGTAAATGTATTCTACACCGCCTAGCTCCTTGAAAGTAAACTGTTCAGGAGTCACACCTTGACTGCGAGCGAAGCCAAGCGCTGCTTTGCTCCATTCACCGGCTGCGTCCAAAGCAATTTTGCGGGCTGGACCTTTGACCTCTTCACTAATATCTTCCTGCTTCTCCGCTGCATCCTTAACTAGGACGGCTAAACGGCGGGGTGTTGCATACGCGCTGACACCGCTATGCGCAATACGTGAAGCTTCCAGCCATTTAGAAGTTCTATCTTGAAGCTGCTCCATTGCCGCTCGAATAAAGCGAGCTGGTATTTCCTCGAGGCCAATTTCAAACAACAAGTCTTTAGACATGTTCAGCACCTTCTTTCTTCAGCAGCGGGAAGCCCAGCTTCTCGCGTTCCTCCATATAGGTCGCCGCTACAGTCCTGGCAAGATTACGTACTCTTGTTATAAATCCGGTACGTTCGGTTACACTGATGGCTCCGCGCGCATCCAGCAGATTGAATGTGTGTGAGCATTTAAGTACATAATCATATGCAGGGAACACAAGATTCTTCTCCATGGCTCTGCGTGCTTCTTCCTCGTAGGTGTTAAACAACGTGAAGAGCATTTTGACATCCGAAACTTCAAACGTATAGGTTGAATGCTCGAACTCCGGTTGACGGAAAACGTCACCATACGTAATACCGTCTACCCATTCCAAATCGAACACATTTTCTTTATCCTGAATATAGGACGCCAACCGTTCCATACCGTATGTAATTTCTACGGCAACCGGATTGGCTTCAATACCACCGACTTGTTGGAAATAAGTGAACTGCGTAATTTCCATACCATCCAGCCATACTTCCCAACCTAAACCTGCACAACCCAAGGATGGATTTTCCCAGTTGTCTTCAACAAATCGGATGTCATGCAGCAGCGGTTCAACACCAAGTGCTTTCAGACTGTCCAGATAGATTTCTTGAATATTATCCGGTGATGGTTTGATAATCACTTGAAATTGATGATGCTGGTATAGACGGTTAGGGTTTTCTCCGTAACGTCCGTCTGATGGGCGGCGGGACGGCTCAACGTAAGCCACTTTCCATGGCTCAGGTCCGAGAGAACGCAAGAAAGTCATCGGGTTCATAGTGCCCGCCCCTTTTTCCGTATCATACGGTTGGACGATAATACAGTTGTGTTCTGCCCAAAACTGCTGCAGCGTCAAGATCATCTGCTGAAAATTCATAATACCGGCTCCTTCGCTTTTCACAAGTTTTATTGCACGACGGCGTTACGGCCGTTCTGTGAACAATTTCTGTCAAAAACAGTCCTCGCCACAGAACAAAAAGCTCCCGCCCCCATGCCTGATATACAGACATAGGGACGAGAGCCTAATTATCTCCCGCGGTTCCACCCTACTTGATTCCGCTACGGAACCAGCCTTCAATCAGCCGGTACTCTCATCACGAAATCCACTTTTCACTGCCCTTTACGCACTCCCGGGTGCCCTGTTCATGAACATTATCCTGCCAGGCTTCCACTGCCCCCGGCTCGCTGAATTGGATCTTAGGTTCACTACTTTCCCGATCACTGCACGTTTCTCCATAAGTTGGAGTTACAACGGCTGTTTTATTCACAAAAAGAAACTGTACCCATAGTAACGGAATTTTCTTGTTTCGTCAAATATTATACTTATCCAGTTGATCCAAGAAATTTTGCGACTTGAGTCGAAGCCCAAGCTGGAAATCCATGATGGCTCTCATGACCTTTTTCAATTCCTCACGGGTATCCGCTTTAACATCCACATTCCCAAGCCTTGTTAAATCAAGCTTGGCGAACAGCCTTAACAGCTTCAGTGATCGCGGGGAAATCTCCATAGCAGGAGGATCATTATGCTTGCAGCTGCGGCAGAGCACCCCGCCAAGACGAGGGCTGATCAATAGTTGATCATCAGGTCTCTCCTGTCCGCATATCACACATTGTTCCAGCTGCGGGCCGTAGCCTGCAGCCTGTAAGATCTTCATCTCATAAACATTTATAATAACCCCAGGCTCTTTACCTTCTTCCAATGCGGTAAGACAAGCAGCAAGCTGACGAAACCAGAAGCTGCCTGTTTCTTCATCATGGAGTACACGATCCAGCAGCTCGCAAGCATAACAAGAATAGGCAGCTTTCACCAAATCTTCACGTAATGGATGATGAGACTCCGTAATCTCACCTGAATTAAGCGTCCCTAAACCGCCGTTATTTCTAAAAAAAACAAATTGTCCGACGGTAAACGGTTGAATGAGCGCAGCATGACGGCTCCTCGCCTTCTTAGCGCCCCTCACCAGAACCCCTACCTTACCGGCATTCTCGGTGCAAAGCGTAATGATTGCGTTCCCTTCACCGTAGTCCATGCTGCGGATGACGATCCCTTCCACCCTGTGTAGCATGCCTCTTCTCCCAACCATTCGGCAAGCAACCAATCCTTACTGCGCTTCTTCATCATAATCCTTCTCTTCCCCCATCAGCAGTTCCCCGTCGTACACTGGCGGCTCACCGGCTTGCTTGTACAGCAGGTATGCGTCGACATCTCCAGTCATTGCAAAATACTTCCACGAAAAGTCTCGCATTCGTATTCATCCTTTCTTCGGAAACACGATGTCTCTTCGAAATTAGGATGTGCGATGATACAGGTTCTATCCTTGCAATTCCTGCCAACAACATTTTGGAGGATTAAAGATCTTTATGGAAGCCTAAATCACGCAGTACGCGATCCTGATTGCGCCAATCTTTTTTAACTTTTACCCATAATTCCAAAAATATTTTAGAGCCCAGCAAATTCTCAATGTCGGTACGCGCGCGTCTTCCTACTTCTTTAAGAAGCGCACCCTGTTTCCCGATAATAATTCCCTTTTGGGAATCGCGTTCCACAAAAATAACCGCAGATACATGTACGACGCCATTAGGTTCAAGCTTCATATCTTCAATTGCAACTGCGATAGAATGCGGCACTTCTTCGCGAGTTAAATGCAAAATTTTCTCCCGAATAAGCTCAGCGATAACAAACTGCTCCGGATGATCCGTTATTTGATCCGCAGGATAGTATTGCGGCCCCTCCGGCAAATATTTCTGAAGCTGGTCAAGCAGTGTATTCACATTGCTGCCAAATTTGGCGGACACTGGGATGATCTCAGCAAAGTCATGCAACTTACGGTATTCCGCCATCAGCGGCAAAAGAGCCTCTGGCTCCAGCTTGTCTATTTTGTTAAGGACGAGGATAACTGGTGTTTTCACATTATTTAGTTGTTCAGCAATATAACGGTCACCACCGCCCATTCCTTCAGCGGCATCTACTAGAAACAGCACGGCCTCTACTTCACCCAGTGTGCTTAATGCAGTCGAGTTCATGTAATCGCCAAGCTTAGACTGCCGTTTATGAATACCCGGTGTATCCAGGAAAACGATCTGTGATTCGTTATTGGTGTAAACCCCGTGAATTTTGTTTCTCGTTGTCTGCGGTTTATCCGACATGATCGCAATCTTCTGCCCGATAACCTGATTCATTAAAGTCGATTTACCTACGTTCGGTCTGCCTACAATTGCTACAAACCCTGATTTGAATTTCATATGATCTTCCTTCCAAGATGGTTCTTATTTTAAAAACTTTTTCGATCCCCCTTAAGGGCGTTTCGATCCCCCTAAATCCCCCTTAGCCAAGGGGGACCCCAAGGGCCCCGGCCCTCTGGACACCCGGAATGGGCGTACCTGCGACGAACGGAGCATTGGAGGGTAAATGGTGCTTGGAGCGCTAACGTTCCCTACGGGAACACGCTTGACTTCGGCGATGGTAAAGATGGAGCTAAGTGACACTTTGGGTGCATTGGGATGTTAATTGTGCTAACAGGCGCTGGCGGCTATGCCGCATCGCTTACTACCAACCCTATGTAACTCTAAACACACCACAAGTATTCACTTTAATTGTATTTTGCACAATAAAATAATCCTGAATCATTGATTATATCGATTTAACTGCATTTATTGCAGTTATATTGCTCACTTAAGTGCAAGTATAGTTAATTACAACTCGGGAGCTTGTCCTTGTTCTAAATCTGCAGGACCAAAAGCTCCTGGCAGAAGCTCACGTACCGTAGTCTCTCTCATATCTCCCTTGAGGTTACC
Organism: Paenibacillus wynnii; assembly: GCF_000757885.1. Lineage (NCBI taxonomy): Bacteria > Bacillati > Bacillota > Bacilli > Caryophanales > Paenibacillaceae > Paenibacillus > Paenibacillus wynnii. The sequence continues at coordinate 2,251,627 of NZ_JQCR01000003.1, forward strand.
AAGGATAACCTTCATGTCGGGATGACATAGCTCAATCATAACTTGACGGCATACGCCGCAGGGAGATACAGGCTCATCCGTATCGGCAATAACGGCGATTGCTTTGAAGGATCCAGGTTTATGACCGTCGGCTACAGCACGAAATAACGCGGTGCGTTCAGCACAATTGGTCGGTCCAAAAGCTGCATTCTCAACGTTGCAGCCGTGGTGCACATGCCCGTCTTGATCAAGCAGAGCAGCGCCCACTCCGAAGCGGGAATAAGGGATGTACGCATTAGCGCGTGCTTTAGCGGCTTCTTGAAGAAGTAAAGCGGTATTCATAGTTGTCCCCCTAAAAGTATTGTAGAGCAAAACCGGCTTCGTAAGCCTATTGGCAGTGATGTCAAGTACATTGATTATGACATAAGTCCTGTAATCCAGTCCATCACGGGATGGTAAAAAACATATATCCCCGTAATAACAGCAAACACCGCCGTAAGCAGGACAGCACCTGCGGCGGTATCTTTGGCGTTCTTAGCCAGTGGATGAACGTCCGGCGATATGAGATCTACAGCCGCTTCGATCGCAGTATTAAGCAGTTCAGCACTCAACACAAGAGTTATTGCTAGAAGAAGCAGCATCCAACTAAGCGGGGGGAGCCTGAACAAAGCAGCAGCAACAAGAACAACAACAGCTAGACCGCTGTGCACCTTCATATTCAGTTCGCTTCTGAATGCACTTGCGATTCCCTGCGCCGCAAAGCGGAAAGAGTGCCAGAACTTTTTATGGCCCACCGCTGTGTTCTTAACCATTAGCGTGTCAGCCCTACTTGGCTTAGTACATACTCCTGTTTAGACATCATCTCAGCCTCGGCAGCTTCATCCTGATGGTCGTAGCCCAACAAATGCAGAAAGCCATGTACGAACAGGAATCCAAGCTCACGTTGTATAGAATGTCCATACTCCGTTGCCTGTTCTTGCGCTCGTGTTACGGAGATAATGATATCTCCGAGCGCATTAGGAATCTCCTCCGACTCCTCTTCTACTTCATATATAATTTCCGGCTCATCTTCTACAGTATCGTTCATAGCGAAGGACAATACATCTGTAGGACGGTCAATACCGCGGAAATCCCGATTCAATTCATGAATACGCTTATTATCAACAAAGGTAAGATCAACCTCACCAGCTTCCACACCTTCAAGCTCACCCGCTTTTTGTAAAATGGTCTCAAAGAGTCCAATAAGAGAATCACTAATCTCCAGTTCATCCTGCTCGTTATTCCAAATCATCTGTAGGCTCATTCTTTAACAGCCCCTTCCTCTTTTTTCGGTTTACGCATATCTTCGGGATATTCTATCCGCGAATGAAAGATGCCCATAACCGTCTCTTTAAGCGTACGTGATACCGTATCTAGTTCTTTAATCGTTAGATCGCACTCATCAAATTGATGGTCATCGAGTCGACTTTTAATAATTTTTTCAATCATTGTCTCTATCTGACTCACTGTAGGTTTGCGAAGCGAACGCACTGCTGCCTCTACACTGTCAGCAATTCCCACAACAGCCGATTCCTTTGATTGGGCCTTCGGACCGGGGTAACGGAAGTCTTCCTCGGTGAAATCAGGCTCACAACCCTTATCTTCTGCAAGTCGCAGTGCTTTATGATAAAAATAATGCAAAAAGGTTGTGCCGTGGTGCTGCTCGGCAATATCACGTATTGGCTTAGGCAGCTTGTATTCCTTTAGCATCTCCACACCGTCGCGCGCATGGGCTACAATGATAGACTTGCTTAGCTTGGGTTCTATCGAGTCATGCGGATTCTCCATGTCATTCTGGTTTTCTATAAAATAAAATGGACGTTTAGTTTTGCCAATGTCGTGATAATAAGATCCTACTCGGCAGAGCAAACCATCCGCCCCAATAGCCTCCGCGGCCGCTTCAGACAAATTCCCAACCATTACACTATGATGATAGGTTCCTGGTGTTTCGGTAAGCAGCTTGCGGAGGAGCGGGTGATTTGGATTGGATAATTCCACCAGCTTCAAGGCAGAAAGAATGCCAAAGGTGGTTTCAAAGAACGGCATAAGGCCGATCACCAACACTGCCGTTATCAAGCCCCCCGCGAAGGAAAACCCGAGAGCATACAACGTATCTACCTCTTTCCATACCCCGCCGTTTAGTAGAGATAGGATAAAGACGGTCAGAGCCCCGAAGAGGGATACCATTATACCGCCCTTAAGTAAAGTAGAACGCTGCCCAGCGCGGTGGGTGGCAAAGATAGCCACATATGAAACAATGAGAACGAAGAACCCGAAAGTAAAGTCGAAAATTGTATTCTGCTGAACATTCAATATAATACTCGCCAATATAGCAAAGAGAATCGAACAAAAATAAGCCAGCGAAATATCAAGCAGCATAGCCACCAGCATAGAACCAATCGCAACAGGCGCCAGAAAACCTATATAAGGTCTGGCATCTGTTTGGAGATAAGCCGCCAGCCGCATAGAAACTATGGTGATTGCAAAGACAAGAACCAGCATCAATAGCTGGGAATTGTTATATTTAAAGCCCGATGTTCCAGAGTATCTAATAAAAGTAAGCAGTCCAAAAGTAAGCATGGCAACAAGAAGCAATAAGCCTAGCTGCGGCAAGTAATTGACTTCATTGCGTAGCAATTTATTCTCATCTAAGAACTTGTACAGCTCGGGAGTAATGAGCTCTCCTTTTTTGACCATTACTTCGCCTTGTTCTATAAACACTTGAGGTGTATTCTCGCGGGCTTGGACTTCCGCTTCCTTAGTAGCGTCCTCGTCATAAAACTTATTACTCGTGATTACCAATCTAGTTAGCTCTTGTACTACTTCCCGTGCAGTTCGTTGAGTGAGGGAGCTTACACTGACAAGCTCGGCTACCTTAGCTCTCGCTGTCTGGGCATCGGAAATCTGGTCATTCATAAGCCGAATCACAATTTCACGGGCTACAGGCTTCATCTCTATAATATCCTGTGATGTCAAACGCGGAATTTTGATAAAAGTCTCTTCCGGGATGACATAGGTTTGTTCCTTGATCTTGGATTGCATCTCATCCAGCAAATGCTCGGAGTAGGCATTGGTGCTTCGACTCGAAGACACAAAATTCAATAAAAAGTCCCGAGCCCGCTGCGGAATTTCCTCCCGATAAATTCCAGTCTTATCACTTTGGGAGATGCTATCATCTTGATTGAGACGATCTATCCGATCCAGCAGTGAAGTCACTAGATTCTCGCTTCGAGTCGGAATAATCTTGTATTTAGGCTGTACCTGTTCAGCGGCTTCCTCCTGCGCTTTCAGAGTAGCCTTGTTATCAGGTATTTTCATGGGGGCGGTTATTTCTTTGGCGCTATAAGTATTTTCTTTAATATCATAACGTTTGGGCAGGAGATCAGGGCTTAAGCTGACGTAGAACAAAATACCCAGCAGCACAAAGAGAGTATAGCGCGTAATCGCGCTATACTTCCAGCCGTGGTTACTATATACAAATCCACTAAGTTTAGACGGTTGCTTTGAAGCCATGAAGATAATCCCCTTTTTAGTCGAGGTTTTCGGCAGAGCGGTCATAGGCAACAATGATTTTTTGAACCAGGGAATGCCGAACTACATCCTGTTCCCCAAAGAAGACAAAGCCAAGCTCTTCTATACCTGACAAAATCGCCTTGGCTTCATTCAAACCGGATTTCTTGCCCCGTGGCAAGTCAATCTGGGTAACGTCGCCTGTAATGACCATCTTGGATCCGAAACCGAGTCGTGTCAGGAACATTTTCATTTGCTCCGGTGTTGTGTTCTGTGCTTCATCAAGAATAATAAAGGAATCTTCCAACGTACGTCCCCGCATATAAGCCAGCGGTGCAATCTCAATTATTCCACGTTCAAGAGCTTTGGCAACCTGATCCGGCCCCATAACGTCGAATAAGGCGTCATATAGCGGGCGTAGATATGGATCCACCTTTTCCTGCAAATCGCCGGGAAGGAACCCCAGGCTCTCCCCAGCCTCAACAGCCGGACGGGTGAGAACAATTTTCTTGACGGAGCCTTCTTTAAGCGCTGTTACGGCCAAAACTACTGCAAGATACGTCTTGCCTGTTCCTGCGGGTCCGATACCAAATACTATATCCCGTTTCTTGATAGTCGTCACATAATGTTTCTGACCAATCGTTTTGACACGGATGGGCTTTCCGCGAAAGGTGGTTGTAATTTCACCTTTGAACAGATCAAGTAACTGATCCGCGCGAAAATCCTTTGCCAACTCCACAGCATATTTTATATCCCTGTCACTTAGAACATATCCACTTCGGATCAGGGAAAGCAACACATTAAAGAGCTGCCCCAGCATATCTACTTCCCGCTCTGCCCCCCGGACTGTCAGTTCAGCTTCACGAGAATCAATAATAGCGGCTATTTCAGACTCGATTATTTTCAGAAATCCATCCTGCGGGCCAAATAACGCTTGAGCTTCTCCCGCACTTTGCAGTGATATCCGTATGCTTGTAGTCTGTTCTGACAAGTAGCCTCATTCTCCTCGGTTGTATACTATTGGAAGTTCTTCCGCGATTCTCTCTTCCACTTCAAAAAGCACTTTCATATAAACTTTACCATTCTCTCTCTTCTCATGCAAAATTTTTTGGCTTTTGACGACGCTATCATTACCGTAACGGGCTAAAATATCGTTCTTTGCAATTTCCAGACCTTTTTCACGGGCTTCCTGAGGGGTTAGAGTAACCGTCTTGACCTCTACCTCCAATTCCTTCTCCGTCATCCACCCGATTGGCATATGGATAGATCGCCAGGATAAAGGAACCTCTTCCGTAAGAGTCTTCGATTTCTCGAAAGGAGACTTACCATAACCCCATAATTGTACTGCCCATTTGCCGAGAACCAGATAAGAATGATCTTTACGTTGGCCTGTATAAGCATTGACCTCCGTCTTCAAGGGTACATTTATATTATACTCATGCCATACCAGACCCTTAACCTCGCCTTTTGCCACAACGTATTGAATGCTCTCTTCATCTCCCAGAGCTCCGGAGATCAGAATATCCCCTTTCTTCACTCGGGTATTGCGGCCTACAACAGGTCTCCCCTGCTCCGCAAAAATTTCGGTCACTACAGCATCCGTCCTGCTAACCAGATGGCGCTGAGTATACAGTGGCTTCTTCTCCGGCCGTACAGCTTCCACAATCTGTATCTTCACTGCCGTTCCGGTTCGCTGCACACCAATCCAGGATGTACCCGGCAACCGCACTGTGAGCTCTCTAGAAAGCTTGTCCGGATCTTCCATACGCCAAATCCACTGAAATGGAAAAACCCCCTCTTGGCGAGCTGCATTGAGCACATCCTCGGCAGCAATGCGTTCATTGCCTTCCACATCGACGCTCCACACCATGGATGACAGTAAAAAAAGCGCAATACCGAAAAACAGCAAACCCGCTGCAAAAAATTTCCGTTTCAAAAGCCTCGCCGTTATAAACGGTAATCCACTGCGGTTTGTAATATGTATTCGACAGCCTGTCTTTTTCAAAAGCGGCCGGAGAGCATAGAAATCATTCAGCAGCAGCTTCAGATTCAGGCCGCCCTTTGTGGGCTTCACATCCCAGATGACTATGCCAAGACCGGTAAGGGCATTAATAAACAGTTCTACCTGCGGCCCAGTCAAGTGAAGTGTAACGACCCCCCGCAGCCATGACAGAGGTGCTTCCTTCATGAGCTCTCCTCCCTTTCCTTATATCTGATCTCTCCGATTATTCCTTCTACAGCCAATTCCTGACCCAATATGGTCCTAATCTCCAGCCCTTTACCTGTGATCTCTAAGGAGCCCTTAGATAAGGCAAGCTTCAGTAATTCTGAAGAAAAATGAAGTACACCACGATGGTTTTCAATATACAGCTCCTTGTTGCCGATCAGGGTGATCCGGGGCATATCATGCAGCAAATCCTGCGGCAGATCCAGCATCCCGTTTGTCCATCCCCGCAGCCTCCGGCCGATCCGGGTCATATATAGACGCTCCCCCTTCCTCTACTGTACACCTTATGCGGCAGCACCACTTTTTATGAGAAGAAGTGTCATACAAGAAGAAACGGCTTTGCCGTCCTTAAGGGAGCCTATGCTTCCGAAGCAGCGATACTGCGTATCACTTTCAGGTATCCGTTTCTCGTAGAAATATAAGCAAAGTATACTGAAAACTTATACTTCCTGATATTTCAAAAAAAAGCCCGCGACCTATCACAGGTCGCGGGCTTCAGCAGGGTAGACAGGCCAGTATCAGCCTTCTCTACGGGAATTAAATGGACGTTTCGAACGCGGAGGGCTCAGTATTTCAGCCCAAATCAAACCGTTTTGCAGCTGTTTTGATTGTACTGCGGTTTGTTTATCCGATACATTCGTTTCTCTTGTGGTATAAGCAGGGCTGTTACCGTTGCTGTCATCGGTAGCACTGATTTGATTAAAAGCAGAATGCAATCGGTTTAGTTCCCGATCCATATCCTTAATACGTGTTTCTAAACTTTCCCCTCCAGGCTGCTCCATGGATGAGCCTTCACCTGTCTCGTAATCAGGGCTGGGAAATAGAGCCGACTCCGGGAACGCAGGGGATGCATCATATCCGCTCTCCACAGGGGAGGAGAATGATCTTACCTGAGGTTGCGATTGCAAATTGCCTGGAACGGGAAAGCCGCTTCCCTGCACTTCTGGCTTCCGCTCAGCTCCTTCAGGCTGCATATAGCCACGCACTTTCGAAAAAACATCCTTACCCTCACCGCCAAAGGTAGGCATAGACCCACGCGGAGCCTGTTTCTTCTTATCGCTGCCTTTTTTCGCCTTATTCACATTGGACACAATGGCAAACACGATCACACCTATGATATATATCCAGCTCATGGGATATCACATCCCCTTATTTGTTTTTGGAATCGCCCGAATGATCTTGATCATTTATTTTACTCAATGACCCCCGCATTTGAGTGTCAGCTTCGATGTTTTTCAGGTTCATATAGTCCATCACACCCATTTTTCCTTCGCGCAGCGCTTCTGACAATGCCAAGGGAACCTGAGATTCTGCTTCCACAACCAATGCTCTCATCTCAACCACGCGTGCCTTCATCTCTTGCTCATGTGCTACCGCCATGGCTCTGCGCTCTTCGGCCTTCGCCTGGGCAATACGTTTATCCGCTTCGGCCTGCTCCGTTTGGAGATATGCACCAATGTTCTTACCTACATCAATATCAGCAATATCGATAGACAGGATCTCAAACGCTGTCCCTGAATCCAATCCTTTAGAAAGAACCATTCGAGAGATAGAATCGGGGTTTTCCAGAACATCCTTGTGTGAATTACTGGAACCGACGGTAGTTACAATCCCCTCACCAACGCGGGCAATAATGGTTTCTTCACCGGCACCGCCGACCAGACGATCAATATTAGCACGCACTGTAACCCGGGCTTTAACTTTTACTTCAATCCCGTTTTTGGCCACAGCTGCTACAATCGGAGTCTCTATAACACGTGGATTTACACTCATCTGAACAGCCAACAGCACGTCCCGTCCGGCTAGGTCAATTGCAGCGGCACGAGTGAACTCAAGAGGTATATCCGCACGTTGAGCAGCGATAAGAGCATTTACAACACGGTCTACATTACCACCAGCCAAATAGTGACTTTCGAGCTCATTAATGTTTATCCCTAATCCCGCCTTGGTTGCTTTAATTAGCGGATTAACAATTCGACTTGGTGTAACTCGGCGCAATCTCATAGCAACCAAAGTAATGATACTGATACGTACACCAGACGCCCATGCTGAGACCCACAGCATAACCGGGAAAAAGCTGAAAAAGACACTTAACAAGATGATCACGGCAACCGCGATCAATAAAACTGTAATAAGAGATGCCTCCATAATTTAAAATTACCTCCGTTTTATAATTTGGTGTTTATTTCCACGCTTAACCTAGTGTACCTTATTCCTTGAATTCTTTCACAACAATCCGTACACCTTCCACCTTTATTACAACTATAGGCAGGTTAGCATCGATGAAGCTGCCCTCTGTAACCACATCAATACGTTCACCCTCTATGATTGCAGTGCCTGCAGGACGCAGCGGTGTGAGACTTCTACCCCTGCCTCCAAGGAGTGTAATCCTTTCTTTTACCGGCACAAAGCCCCGTTCCTTAGTCAGACTATCCGCCAATATGAATCGATTCCATATCCCGCGTTCTTTGAAAGCTATAGCCACAATGATAATGACCACCGTTGCTGCGGCAAACGCGATACCCAGACTGAATAATGCATGTGTGAAGCTGTATGCGGCCCTGACAACACCGGCAATAAGACTTGCAGAACCAAGAATCCCCAATATGCCGAAACTCGGAACAAAAAGTTCTACTATCAGCATAACCAATCCAAGAATAAACAATAGCCATGTCTCCGCACCTGCAAATCCAGCTACATAGTTGCCGAAGAAATAAAGAATAAACGCCAGGAGCCCTATAATTCCCGGCGCACCAAATCCGGGCACAAGCAATTCAATCACTACTCCGGCGATCCCGATAAAGAGTAGAATCGTCATAATAATCGGGTTTGTCAGGAATTGCGACATTTTTTCAGCTCCGGTATGTTTAACGCGAAGAATGTCTTCTGATGAATACCCAAGTGATGAAACGGCTTCTTCCGGTGTGTCTGCGATATCATCTGTGTAGCCAGCCTTTAACGCCTGATCACTGGTAAGTGCAATGATCTGGCCTTTATCTTTGTTAACACCCAGTTCCGGTTTATTTACTACAATATTGCTATCAGTCATTCCGGCAGCAATTTCCGGGTCGCGTCCATTTAATGCGGCAGCGCCTACCATCTTTGATTTCCAGAAGGACACCAGCTTGGGGTCATTGACGGCTTTTCCGGTCATATCTACCAGCGAAGCGGAACCGATCATACTCCCTGGTTTCATGACTATTTTATTTGCATTTAAAGCTATGTAGCTACCGGCTGAGGCCGCATTACCCTTGATGTAGGCGACTGTTGGAATAGGACTCTCTCTTACCATAGCCCCTATTTCTTCTGCTGTATCTACCAGACCCCCTGGTGTATCAATTTCCAGCACAATCAGCACAGCACCATAATTCCCCGCTTCTTGAAAGCCCCGCTCCAAAAATCGCTGAAGCCCTCTTTCGATCTCCTGATCCACCGGTATTATAAATACAGGACCACTCTTCGGCTTACTGTTGATCGTATCGGAAGCGGCCACACTCCCCGCTGCGTTAACTCCTGCTAATAGCGGGATGAAGAACAGGAGAATTAGTAAGTTTGTTATGCTTACCAGTACTATTTTCCGTAACACACCCAAGATATTCACTCCTTCGCACATGGATTACTCCATATAGGTTACCATCTAAGCCCTATTACGATACTTCTCCTAACATCGTTCCAAAAAAAAAGAAAAACACCCCTTTTGCAAGGGGTGTTAGCGTTATATTATTGCAGAAATTGTTGAACCGCTTGGTTCACAAGCTTACCATCGGCGCGTCCTTTAACTTTAGGCATTAGCGCACTCATAACTTTGCCCATTTCACTTTTCGAAGAAGCACCGGTTTCCTGGATGGTCTGCTGTACAATGACTTTAATTTCTTCTTCGGAAAGCTGCTCGGGAAGATACTTATGGATAATCTCGATCTCTGCCTTTGTAGTCGCGGAAAGCTCATCGCGACCCGCCTTTTCAAATTCTTGGAGGGCATCTTTGCGCTGTTTGATTTCACGACTTAGGATATCAAGCACTTCGTTGTCGTCTAATGTTCTCTTTACATCTATTTCAAGATACTTTATTGTCGAACGAATCATGCGGATTGTGGAAAGAGTGAACTTGTCCTTATCCCTCATCGCTTGCTTCATATCTTCGTTCAATCTTTCGCTAAGATTCATACGTGGGTAATCCTCCTAAAACTTTCTCTTACGAGCAGCCTCAGACTTCAGCTTTTTCTTAACGCTTGGCTTTTCATAATGTTTGCGTTTTTTCACCTCAGCCAAGACACCATCTTTAGCGATGGAACGTTTAAAGCGACGAAGTGCAGCATCAATTGTTTCGTTTTTACGAACTTTCGTTTCAGACACCAGTTTCCCCTCCCTCCGACCAGACCGTCCAAGAGCATAACACGGTTCATCAAATTACATTATAGGTCAAACCGAAATAACGTGTCAACCATCACGGCAATATTTTTTCGAGCCCTTCAAGACTTGAAGTAAATTATGCGTGTGACGATGAATTTCCGGTTAATGCCCCCAGCTTGGCTCCACCAAGCAAATGGTAATGAAGATGATGAACGGCTTGCCCGCTGTCAGGTCCGCAATTGTTGATCAAGCGATAACCAGATTCAGCTACTCCAAGCTCAACTGCAATTTGCTGCGCTACACTATGAATTTCGGCAATCAATGGAAGATCCTCTGCAGTAACCTCGTTCATAGAAGCAATATACTTCTTCGGGATAATTAGCACATGCACAGGTGCAGCAGGCTCAATATCGTAGAATGCTAGAATCCGATCATTTTCAAAAACTTTTTTGCAGGGAATAACCCCTTCAATAATTTTGCTGAACACGGTCTCCATTCAACGGCTTCCTCCTAAAATTAGTGGAGTGTAAATCAACTGTACGGCTACACCATAACAATACCGGCTCGGTAACATCGATTTATTTGTACATCATAGCATGGATTGAATAGTTAACGAAAGGCAAGATGAAGGGGGGATTCTAGCTGTAACTAATACAGTCGGTTTTGAGGGCATATAAAGAAGGTACAGAGAGCATACAATACTTAAAAAAAGGCAAAAAAAAAGAAACACCCTTCAGCTTATAAAGCTGATTCGGCGGCGCACGTATAATTAAGAAGTAGTTACTCCCAATCATACGTCCGCCGAGGTGTTTCAAAATGTTTGTCGGCTTAGCTGTATTATAACAGCAGGTTGATACTGTATCTGTGATCGTTGTCACATTGTTTATCTAGATCACATTTTTTCCAAAATTATACGGGAACCGCCGCCGCCTTGTTCAGCGGGTATGATCACCAGCTTACGCGGCAAACGCGCCCGCAGCTCAGGGACATGGCTGATAATGCCAACAGAAAGCTGATCATTATGAAGCTTCTCCAATGAAGTTATAACGGTATCGAGCAATTCAGGATCCAAAGTGCCAAACCCTTCATCCAGGAAGAAAAATTGCAAAGGATACTGACCACGCAGCTGAATTTGAGCGGATAGGGCCAACGCTAAAGAAAGAGATGTTAAAAAGGTCTCTCCTCCGGATAGGGTGGATACAGGGCGTCTAACTCCGCCGTTCCCATCATCACGAATTACAAAACCGCCTCCGGAGTCCACTTCAAGCGCATAACGCTGCTTGCTCAAGAAACGCAGACGCTGTGAGGCCGCCTGGCATACCTGCATTAACTGCTCCTCGGCAATATATTCGACAAAGGCATTCCCTCGTAGACAGGACTGCAGCTTGGACAAGCGGTTCTGGGTAAGCCCATGCTCCTTCCTGTGTTCCTCCAAGGCCTTCCATCGAATATGCCTGTGCCTTATATCCTCCAAGTCCCTTTCGCAGCGAGCCCGGCTCTGAAGCGACATCTCGTCATCTTCCTTGCAATGGGTCAGAATGACTTCACTTTCCAGCCAATCCTCCTGGCTCAGACTGGCTCCCTCCAACTTCTCGTCAATGTGCCGCAGCTGCAGGTTTACCTCCGCTTCCTGATCACGGTGGGACCGTGCTCGGGCGGATGCGGCTTGCCGCTCCTCTAAGTTCAGGGCGGCTCCTTCCACCTCAAGAGCTGAAGTGAATGGAGAGGCGGATATTCTTACCTCCCAATCCAGGGAGGACGCTGCAAAATGCTCCCGGGCCGACTCTGCAGCCTGACGGGCAATAGCAGCTTCCTTACTATCATGTTGGGCTCTTTCCGAGGCTGAACGTTGCTGTTGCTTAGATTCATCTGCCGCCGCTATAAGCTGTTGTAGGCGAAGTTCACATTCTGCCAACAAAGTTCTTGCCGCCTGCCCTCCGGTATATTGGAGCAGGCGTTGTTCCTTCTCACGCAGCAGCTCTTCCTTACCTTCAGCTTGAGCATTCCATTGGGCCAGTTCAATGTCCAGTCCTGCAAGCTCCTCACCCATTCGTTGGAGAGACAGGTTCTTGTCCTCAAGAAATTTAACGCTAATCTCTAACCGTCCGCGGATCTCCTCAGCCTGTTCATCCTTAAGCAATAGTTCACGATAGGCTTGCTCTGCGTCCTCTGGGGCTAAAAGAGGGAATTGTACTTTCCAGCTCTGCCGCAAAGTAGATAACTGGCTGCCCAATTCCTCCGCCTTAGCAGTAATTCCAGCTCCCCATCCGCTCTCTGCTTCAACACTGGCGGATTCTTTCAGAAAGCTCTGCTGGGCTTCATTCATGGAGCGCTGCCATTCTACCGCAGTCCGACGCAGCTCTGCGGAGTGTTCTTTTAACTCAGCAATAAGGGTATTCAGCTCCGTCAGTGTACTTTGATCCGGAACATTCTTATTCAAGGAGGGAAGAAAGGACAAAATGGCTTCTTCATTGAATTTCTGTTCAATCCCAGTAGCTGCAGGAATACTCAATGAAGCTATTGAACCGTCCCCGAAGATCTGATCCAGCCAAGCATGATCCTGCTCCCGCAAGCTGCGGAGGATGTGCTGGGCTTCCAGCACCCGCTTGGATAATGAACGAACAGATTCGATCTCTATTTCTTGTATATCCTGCTCCTCGTTCCCTTCTAATGATGCCGGGTGAGGATGATGACCGCTGCCGCAGACCGGGCAAGGTTGTCCCTCTTCCAGATTCAGCGCTAAAGCCAACGACAACCTGTGAATCTCCCGGCTCTTGAGGGCTGCTTCTAGCGTGCTGTTGTAAAGCTCCAGCTTCTCGGTTACAGCAGCGGAGGCTTCCTCCGCTGCATGTAGCTTCTCCATATGCAGCGCTGCCTCTCCGATCATGCCCGATCGGAGGGCTTCCAGCTGCGAGCGCCGCGCCGCGGCTTCCGCGAGCCGCTGCTGCGCTGCCGCGAGCGTCGCCGCCCGCTCGCGGCGCTCACGCTCAGCTGAATCCCAGTGGGATTCAGCTGAGCGCAGACCTTGCAGTCTCTGCATGGCTTCCTGCAGAGACTGCCGGTCCTGGGAGCGGACGCCCAGCGGCTGCAGCTGCGCCTGCAGCTCCTGCTGCCGCTTTTGGCCCTTGGCCAAAAGCTCCCGCTCCCGGGCCTGGCTCTCCCGCAGGGCTTCCAGCCTGCGGGACGCGCCCCCGCGGCGCTCAGCGAGCGAAGCCAGCTCGCGCCGCAGAAGGTCGCGCTCGGCTTCAAGCTCGAGCGCTCGCCGGAACTTGTCGGCCCCCTCGCGGAGGGCCGGCTCTTCCGCCGCAAGCGCGGCCAGCGCCGCCGCTTCGGCCTCGACGGTACGCGCCGCTGCTTCTGCGGCGGCTGCGGACTGCACCTCCAGCCCCTCGGCACGGGTCTGGCGGCTCTTCCAAGCGCCTTCCGCCTCTCTCCAGCCCTTGAGAGCAGGAAGAAGCTTCTCGGCCTCATCCGCTTGGCCGAGCCTCTTCTCCAGCAGGAGGATGCTCTCCTCCTGTGCCAGCAGGCCTTGCCGCTGCAGTTCCCTCCGGGTCCGCTCTTCCTGCAGCTCACGAATTTTAGCGTATTTCTCCGATACTTTAATCGCAAGCTCTAATCTACGGCGGCACTCTGTCGCATATAGAACAGCCTCCTGCAATCGTTCCGCCGCAGCCTCAACATCCTGCTCACCGGCAGTTCCAAGTCCCTGTTGCTCCGCTTCAACCGCTCGAAGCGCAGCCTCATTGTCTTTGACCCTTTTGCTAAGCTTAATAGCCAGATGATCACCGTACTGTTCCAGATGGAACAGCCGCTGCAGCATTTGTCTGCGGTCTACACCGCGGAGCGAGAGAAACTCAGCAAACTTACCCTGCGGGAGTACTACTGCACGGGTGAAATCATCCATTTTGAGACCTATTTTTTCCTCTACACACCGGGTTACATCTGCTAGCTTGTCCGCCATAACATTCTCGCCGTCGGAGGTAATCTCGACAAACCGGCTAATTGTATTGCTCACAGACTGTTCTCCAGTTCGCTTGAACCTCCGCTCGACACGGTAGCGCCGCGTTCCTTCGGAAGAGGTCAGCTCGAACGTAAAAGCCACACTAAGTGAATCCTCCGAATGGTTCATAATGCCCTGCGTTCCGTTAACAGCACGCTCTACCTTGCCGTACATGGCTAAAGTAATAGCATCCAGCAGACTGGATTTCCCGCTCCCGGTCGGCCCGAATATTCCAAACAGTCCGGTTTCGCACAGACTGGTAAAGTCAATTTCCTGCTGCTCCCGATAGCTCTGCAGGCCTGCTACTTTTAATAAAATCGGCTTCACTTAGTTCTCCTCCTCCTCTTCAATCTGCTCGCGGGACTCTTCTTGCGTAAGTTCAAGAAACAGCTCTACCAGACTATCATCAGGCTCGGCTCCACCCGTCTGGCGCTGATAAAACTTACGGAACAGCTCTTGCACGGGCATGCGTGAACGCGGAGAGGCTTCCAGTTCCCCTTCCATCTGCGGATAGATCGGCCGGATATGAATAATCCCTTCCCGGGATTTGCGCAGGCGCTGAATGTCATTCATAGACATAGCTTCAGTCAGCCGAATCTCCAGATCAATAAAAGCAGTAAGATCTCTACTCTCATCGAGCCAGCGATGCACTTCATCAAGACCTCCGGTTGAACTCCATCTCACTAGCGGTCGTCCGCAACGCAAATAGATTTCTTCGAAGACAGGCTCTCCACCAGGTTCAACATCAACTAGTGTAACGGACTTTGCCTGCCCGGCTTCGGAGAAGCTATAGGCCAACGGAGAGCCGCTGTAGCGGATCATCCCATCCCCTTTGACCCGCTGTGCACGATGAAGATGCCCAAGCGCTGTATATTGTGCACCTGAGGAAAGTGCAGAGGGATCTACTGTATAGGCTCCACCTACTTGAATAGGCCGTTCAGAGTCGGACTCTACACCCCCGAGTACATAAATATGGCTCATAGCCAAATTAACCGTCTTAAGCGTAAATTCCCGACCTAAAAGCTGCATTAGCTTACCGACTCTAGCACTGTAGGCAAGTCGAAGCTGCGACTCATCCCCATCACCTGCCAGCAGTTCACCGAGACGGGCTTCCGAGGGATAAGGAAGTGCTGCAATTTTGGCAATCTCACCTGTTCTGGCACTATGAATCGTAACCGGCTCTGAAGTAGGGAGTCCTACCAAAGTAATACCCTGTCTTAGAACAAGCGGGGATACGGAGGAGACACGTTCGGGCTGATCATGATTACCTGCTATGACGACCAGCGGTCTGCCACCTGCCGTTAATCTTGCAACAGCATCATAGAACAATTGCTCAGCCGCCGCCGGAGGATTAACAGAATCATAGACATCCCCTGCCATCAGGATCATATCCACCTGTTGTTCATCCGCGATCTCCACAAGCTCATCTATGAATTGCTCTTGCTCTCTCATCCGGCTTCTACCTTCCAACGTACGGCCTAAATGCCAGTCTCCCGTATGTAGTATCCGCATTTCCCGCCTCTTTCCCCGCCCTCTATGTGGCAAATAATATAATCTCTATTTGTCTCTATTAATCTATAACTTTACTGTATGTCCACCATCAAAAAAATACAGCCAGGTCTCGCTAATCTCTTCTTTTAGAATATCATGTAACGCTTTGCCGTAGAGTTCCAGCTGAAACCGGTATTTCTCTTTCAGAGCTTCCAAACCGCCTTGATGCTCTAAAACAGAGTCCGTCTTGTAATCTAGCAAAATGAGTCGTTCTCCTTCACGGAACAAGCAATCAATGACCCCTTGAATCAACACCGTTTGCGGCTGGGTTGATTCATCATTCCCAGGATTAAGCCCCGATACAGCTTCATCCATAAATTGAAGTCCACGATAGGCATCTGATGCCGGAACCATATAGCTGAATGGCATTTCCCGTCTTTTCCAGGAGGAACTCAGCAGTCTTATACCAAGCTCACTATCATAAAAGGCGTGTATTTCAGAGGAAGTAACAACCTCTGCCTGCTCTGCGGACAAAATTCCTGCGTGCTGTAGATGTTCCAAAGTATCTTCCACCTGTGTCTTATTTACCGGACCTTCAAGTGGAATATGCTGCATCACTGTATGATACACGGTCCCACGTTCCGCTGAGGTCATACTGCGTTTCTCCATGAACTTCGGTCTTCTTAAGCGAAGATTCTCCACACCGCCACGTATCATACTGGAAGGTGTTCTGTCGATATCCTCCGCTTCCAAACGATCAAAGGAAGGCTGCTCCTCCATAGATAACAGGGCCTTCAATTCGGTGACTGAGGTTTTTGCCGGGATGGTGGATTCAGCCTCATGAGGATAAGACCAATTCAACTTACCCGCTGTAAGTGCCTTGTCTTCCGTTGCCATTGAAGGAACGGTATGGCCCTGTCGCAAAGCTTCAAGTACAGTCTCGCGTATTATGTTATCTTCTCCATTATTATCGAGCCCTGCTAGAGACCCGGCCTTTAGGTCTGCGGAGTTTACCACACTAATGCTCCAGTTAGAGACATCACTATGCAGAACGGTAGATGTCGTTCCTTCATTTCCGGCAATCTTTCGCAAAATTGCCGCTCCCGGATGTCTTATAAGCGCAGGTCCCACCCAATCCAGATAGCTGCGGCCCCGGGCTAATAAATGATCAGCCATGAGCAGCTCTTCTCTGCCCTGCATGGAAGCCCAGCCGGCAATTTTACGAGGAAGGTCACGGACAGTTCCTACTAG
Organism: Paenibacillus wynnii; assembly: GCF_000757885.1. Taxonomy (NCBI): domain Bacteria; kingdom Bacillati; phylum Bacillota; class Bacilli; order Caryophanales; family Paenibacillaceae; genus Paenibacillus; species Paenibacillus wynnii. Next base: position 2,268,474 of record NZ_JQCR01000003.1, read on the forward strand.
AATCATTTTGTCTCTCGGGCGTGTTAGTGCAACATAGAGCACACGCATTTCCTCAGCCAAGAGCTCCAAACGGGTTCGGCGGCTAATCGCCAGATACGGCAGCGTAGGATAGCTAAGCCGAGTATCACGCTCCACAAAGCGAGGCCCAAAGCCTAACTCCTTATGCATTAAAAACGGTGCATGAAGATCCTGTCTATTAAAAAGTTTGGACATTCCAGCGAGAAAAACAACCGGAAACTCCAATCCTTTGCTTTTGTGAATGGTCATAATTCTTACGCCGCTACCTTCTTCACCGCTTCCCCCGGCAACACCAAGGTCACCGCCATTCTCTCGGAGTCGGGAAATAAAGACCAAAAACCGGAATAAGCCACGGGAAGAGGTATCCTTCTCGAATTGTACGGCTCTATCATACAATGCCTTAAGATTGTTCTGTCGCTGCGAACCGCCGGGCAATCCTCCAACCCACTCCAAATACCCGCTTTCCCTATATATGCGCCAGATGAGACCGCCGAGGCTGCCTTGTCTCGCTTCATCTCTCCAATTCTTCAATTGGCTCAGGAAATTCTGCAGCTTGGAACGAAGTTGTATAGAAATAACCGGAATTTCGTCTGTAGTTAGTTGAACAACAGGCTGGTCGCCGGCTGCGGCAAGCACAGCTTGATAGAAAGCCCCGCCGCTACATAGACGAACCTTCGCCAACTCCTCCTCACTCAACCCCACAACCGGAGAACGAAGCACACCGGCCAGCGGAATATCCTGCTGAGGATTGTCTACAACTTTTAATAAGGCCAGTGCGATTTCCACTTCTGTAGCTTGAAAATACCCCTTGTTCTGATCCCCGTAGGCTGGAATCCCCTCAAGGCGAAGCTCCTCGATGATCAGCGGAGTCCACATCCGTGCAGACCGAAGCAAAATCACGATGTCGCCGTAAATGACCGGTCGCATTTTTTGGATTCCTTTATCATAAATAAGCAGCGGAGAACCGCCGGTCATTCCTGTCAATTGTGAGATGCGCCGGGCAATTGCCCGCGCTTCCAGTTGAGCTGTTTCAGCCTCGATGACTTCGCTTTCCTGTGTGGACAGTTCTCCATCCTCTGATTCCCCTGCACGTCCTGCTGCTGATGAACCTTTATCAATCAATAACAGCTCGGGTGCAAAAAAAGAATCCGGACCCTTTTCGGCTGCTCCCGGAAAGTTCGCACCATACACCAGTTCTGCGCGTTCATCGTAGCTTATCTCGGCCACTGTTTCGTTCATGATCTGCCGAAAAAGCATGTTAACAGCATGCACGACCTCAAGCCGGCTACGGAAATTCCGCGCTAAATCAATAACCCGACCCGTGGAAACTTCCGTAGGATCAGCAGGTTCACCGCTCTTGCCAAAGCTCCGGTATTTGTCCAGAAATAACCCCGGTTCAGCAAGGCGGAACCGATAGATACTCTGCTTCATATCTCCGACCATGAACCGGTTACCCGGACTTTCTCTGGAGATCAACCGTACAATCTCTTCCTGTACACTATTCGTATCCTGATATTCATCTAAAAGTACTTCATCGAACTGATTACGGTACTCAATAGCAGCATCGGAGGGTTGAGGGTTACCAGGCAGTGAATCAGGATGGCGTAAAATTTGCAGGCAGTAATGCTCCAAGTCGCTGAAATCGACCAAGCCTTTGCTTGCCTTTTCAATTCTGTAACGCTCCCCGAACTCAATTACAGTCTCAGCCAATTCCTCCATAAGTGGAGCCGCTTCATTTAATTCACTCAAGAAAACTTCCGCAGGACGTCCAAACAAGGCGGTTTGCAGTTCAGATATGCTTTTTTTGACACTGTCACGCAGCTCTTTAACACTTTCTTGCAGACCCGGATCGGAGGAATCCTTTTTACAAGGCTTTAATTTACCAAAGGATACTCCTCGAAAGACCTCGTACAACTCAGACCATGGCTGTTGTCTCAAGGCCTCACGCAGCCCCATCACCATCTGGAGATCAGCAGTCATATTCTCTGCGTAAGCAGTTGGGCCTCCCGGCTGAAGTGAAATGGCATACCCCTGCTCGAGTTGGCTAATAGCTCCGTCCAGCGTTAACTTGGCCTCTTCAAGAATGCTCTGCACCCATTGAGACTTCCCCAAACTCTCCGTGTCTGGCACGGAAAATTCAGCAGCCGTATCTCTAAGCCACTGTGCTGGCCACGGATGACTATGGGCGAAATTATGCAGTCTCTGCACAAGCGCATGCATAGCATCATCACTACGCTCTCCGCTAAACCAGTCGACAAGTGTTACAAAAACACCGTCTTCACCGGCTGTACCGTACTTTTCTTCAAATAGTTCCTCCAGCAGCTCCTGCCGCATCATTTCCGCTTCATGCTCATTCAAAATACGGAATCCGGGATCAATGGGTATCTGTTGATAGTAACGACGAATGACCTCAAGGCAAAAAGAGTGCAGTGTAGTAATCGAGGCTCTGCCCAATAAAGCAAGCTGACGGCGTAAATGGTCATTATCCGGTCTATTCTCCAGCTCCCGATCGAGTGCCTCCCGAATGCGCTGCCGCATCTCGGCTGCTGCCGCTTTTGTAAAGGTTGCTACCAGCAATCTGTCTACACTATAGCCGCTCTCTTCCGAGCTTATTTTACGAATAATACGCTCTACAAGGACAGCCGTCTTCCCAGATCCAGCTGCTGCCGCTACTAAAATATCCTCGCCGCTCTCGGCGATTGCTCGCCACTGATCATCACTCCAAAAGCTTCCTTCCGGTTTGGACACTATATTCACAATGTTGTACCCCCTTCACTTCGGGAAATCAGGTCCCAGACTACATCTTTTCCCGGCTTGGCGAGATTGTGATAATGGTTGCCTTCAACAGACTCGTCAAATTGACACACCGGTTTGAAGGAACAGAATGTGCAAGCCGTCTCCTGTTGGATACGGTAAGGCTGAATAGCCACATCCCCTTCCGTAATCCTAGTTCCGATCTCCGAAATAGTCGTCCGCACGGAGGTTAATAGCTGAGTCCATTGCTCCGGTGTAGCTACTGAAGCACTGCTGTAGAAGCTGCCGTCACTCTTCAAAGCCACCGGAACGATAGAGGAATGGCCTTTATCCAGACTGGTGTCCATTAAAGAAACAACCTCACGGTCAGCAGTCAGCAGACCTTTCATTTTAAAGCGTTTCAGCAATTCCTGTTCTGCCTGTTCCCGGTTCATTCCGTTAGGTGACGAGAGCAGCGGGTCGTGTACGTGGAAATATAGCGTTCCCGCCGGTAGCGCGGTACGACCCAGCCACTGCTCGGCATACGTAAGCAGGACATCAAGATAGGTTAGCATTTGAAGCGACAGCCCATAGTAGACCTCGTGCAGCTTCAAGTCCTTTTGACTCGACTTATAATCAATAACCCTCAGTAGGAGTCCGTTCTCGCCTTCAGCCATATCAACACGGTCAATACGGCCTACGATTTCCATCACGCAACCGTTTGGCAGGTTAATTTGGAGCGGTGGCAAGGGTTTGCCCGGCCCAAAATCCAGTTCCAGACCTACCGGTTCGAAGCTGCCTCTCCGGGCATGCTCGCCGAGGATAACGGAGGCACGGCCGACAATGTTTTTTAGCTTACGGGAGATATAGCCGTAACGTTTCGAGCTCATCAGGATCTCACCCTGCAGCATCGGCGATAGACGATCCACCGTCTCAACAGCCTCACGCCGGCATTCCTCAGGGGTCATACTGCCCCAGCCGCGGCCTTTTTGCTGCAGACTCATCGCCATCTCGCTTAAAGCCGCATGGAACAGCTGGCCGATATCCGGTGCTTGAAGCTTGTACAGCTGACGATCCTTCAGCTTCAGCCCATACGAGGCAAAATGCGAAAACGGACACGACACGAACTTCTCCATCCGTGAAACACTGCCGCGCAGTGTGGTTCCCCCATATAACCTTAGACTCGTCCCGCGTTTAAGCTTGACGCCTTCATTCCGGTAGAATAAGGATTGTAAAAGCTTGCTGAGCCGTGGGCTCCACTCTTCGCTCTCAGCGAACCAATTGTACACATCCCACCATAGCGCGGGGATTTCAACACCTTGCCGCCATTGCCTCAACTGCATGATTAACACACGAAGCGTCGCTTCCGGATTTCCGACAAAGTCCATATGTTCCATGGAAGGACGACCGGATAAAGGCAGACCAGGCAGCGGATGTTCACCCATACGGAACATAATCTGCAAATGACGGATGACCTCTGAAGGTAGAAGTGCTTTACCCTCCTCGTCTGAGCAGGCGTAGCTAACCCACAATTTTTTGCTGGGTGTCGTAAGCGCATTATAGATTAGAAACCGTTCATCGAGCAGCCTTCGAGATGAGCCAGGAGCCAATTCCATCCCTGCCCCCTCCAAAAAGAAACGCTCACCTTCGGAAAGGACACCGTCTTCCTGAAATTGTGCAGGTACTACCCCTTCATTAAATCCGAGTAAAAAGGCGTATTTCACACCAGAAGTTCTGGTCCGGTCCATACTTCCTACCAGTACCTGATCCAGTGCAGGGGGAACAAGGCCCATTCGAAGTTCGGCAAGTCCCGTCTCGAGAATCCCGGCGAATACGTCAAAAGATATCTTCTCATCGCCCATCATTTCAACTAGCTGATCCAATAGATCAAGTACCGCTCCCCACAACTGGCGATGCTCACGGGCATTCTCGGGATGACCCATTTCCAGAGCTTTAGCACTCATAATTTCAAGCTTAGTCGCTGATTCCGTATCTATAAGAAGCTGGTACACAGCTGTACATAACTCACGGGCATTGCGGCTTTTTTGGATTCTTTTCTCAAAACTAAACAGAGGATCGATAATCGCAGTCCGGCATTTCTCCATTACGAGTAAATGCTCTTCGTCTATCTTCCTGTCGCCTTCTAGAGTTAAGCTGGGTATTCCTTTCCAAGAACGCCCATCGGTCCAACGGTAACCCTGAATTCCACAAGCCAGCACGTAATTTTCCAGGCTGTCCATATCGGATCTGCTAAGACTCTCATCTATTGGAAGCAATAGATCCGTCTTCACGCAGCGGAATACATCCTCATAACGCCAACGGCGGCGGACTACATCAAGTGATGCCCGTAGAAATTCCACTAGTGGATGATGCATTTCATTAACTTTTTGGTCCAGAAAGAACGGTATCCCATAATCTCGGAAAAGGGGGGTTACCAAATGTTCATAATCGCCCAGATTGCGCATCATAACAGCCATTTCACTGTATTGTGCTCCATCTTCCCGCGCCAGCCTTAGAATCTCACGAAGAACTCCCTCTACCTCAGCTCTTCGTGATACTGCAGCCTGAATAGATATCGATTCTTCTATCGACTCCGTTCCGTTCCAACGGCTTCGTCTATCAAAACCCCGCTCTAGATGCGCAAGAACAGGACTTTCTGTGAACCTAGGCAGAACAGGGGGATTCAGTACCTCATCCCACACCTCCACCCCCGTCTCCTCAGCAATTCCACGCAACTTGATATAAGTAACCGCTGATGGATGAAACAGTTCCAGCTCATGCGGCTGCAATCCATACGGATAGGGCTTGTCCAAGGTTAGTGCAATCGTCACTTTGGAGCCATACAGCATTAATTGTCGTAGCACCATAAATTCCTGCGGTGTGAAACCATGAAATCCGTCTACCCAAATCTCGGCTCCCCGTACATAGGAGGACTCGGATATATGCTCTGCAAGCTCAGTCAGGCGGTCCTCCTGATCGATATAGAGCTGTGACATTTCCTTCTCCAAATCCCCGAATAATAGCTGCAGATCATGTAGTTTATGCTGCAGAATAGGATTGCTCCCCACTGAATCCTGCAATACTGACAGCTGCTTCTCTAGATCAGGTGATCCAATACAGCAGCGCTTCATTTCCGTATGTAGCCGATTCAATCGATCCACAAAGCCGGGTCTATCCGAAGAGGCCCCGAAGAGCTTCAGGTCCTCTTTGCGGCGGCTGATAATTTTGTAGATCAGCATCTTCTTGCCTTCATCACTAATCGGAATATTAGGATTGCCGCCAGTCTCCTGTTTAACGCGATAGGCTAGACGTGAAAAGCTCAGCGTCTGAGCCCTTATGCTTCCCTTGGCACTCCCCGTAGTCAGAAGCCCCCGTTCCGCGCTAAAAGATCCCTGTTCCGGAACAAGCATTACAATTGGTGCACCGAGCGGTTCCTGCTCCATGGCAGAGGATACCGACTCCCATATCTTCAAGGTCTTGCCGCTGCCAGAGCGGCCTAGTAAAAACGTTACTGACATATGATAGACTCCCTCCATGGCGGAAAATAATAGTAACTTCAATCTATGAGCTCAACTCTCGTCCCAACATTATAGCATAACTCCACCAAACAAAACAGAACACTTGTTCCGAATAAATGGCAATACCCTATCCATTATTTATCAGAAACTAGTATGTTTTAGGCTCCCAAGGCCACCTCACCGCCCGAATTCCTGCACTTTATACAACAATCCAGCTCATCAGCCACCTCATCCACCTAATTCCTGCACTTTATACAACAACTCAGCTCCTCAGCCACCATGCCGCCTTAATTCCTGCACTTTATACAACAATCCAGCTCCTCAGCCACCTCACCGCCCGAATTCCTGCACTTTATACAACAATCCAGCTCCTCAGCCACCTCACCGCCCGAATTCCTGCACTTTATACAACAATCCAGCTCTACAGCACCTCATCCTCTTAATTCCTGCACCTTATACAACAATCCAGCTCCTCAGCCACCTCATCCACCTAATTCCTGCACTTTATACAACAACTCAGCTCCTCAGCCACCTCATCCACCTAAATTCCTGCACTTTATACAACAACTCAGCTCCTCAGCCACCTCATCCGCCTTAATTCCTGCACTTTATACAACAATCCAGCTCCTCAGCCACCTCACCGCCCGAATTCCTGCACTTTATACAACAATCCAGCTCTACAGCACCTCATCCTCTTAATTCCTGCACCTTATACAACAATCCAGCTCCTCAGCCACCTCATCCACCTAATTCCTGCACTTTATACAACAACTCAGCTCCTCAGCCACCTCATCCACCTAAATTCCTGCACTTTATACAACAATCCAGCTCCTCATCCACCATATCTGCCTAAATTCCTGCACTCTATACAACAATCCAGCTCCTCATCCACCATATCCACCTAAATTCCTGCACTTTATACAACAATCCAGCTCTTCAGCCACCATATCTGCCTAAATTCCTGCACTCTATACAACAATCCAGCTCCTCATCCACCATATCCACCTAAATTCCTGCACTTTATACAACAATCCAGCTCCTCAGCCACCTCATCCACCTAAATTCCTGCACTTTATACAACAATCCAGCTCATCAGCCACGAAAAAGAGCTCCTCACAGATGGAGTAACATTCCACCCTTGAGAAGCCCGTTTTTTTAGTTTATATAAATTTAAGTGATTGTACATTTGTTGGTTTGTATTTTTGTTATATTTGTATACTTATTTATTCTTACTCCGCACCTCAAAGATAGCGAATTTCAGATAATGTCCTTCGTTGACGCCCAGGATTTGTGGGTGATCTTTACCGGCGGCCCGCCATTCTACTAATCTGAGGATTTTTCCGGCATCTCTTGCGGCCTCAGCTATGGTCTCCAGGAACAAGTCCGGCTGCATGTGATACGAGCAGCTTGCGGTTACGAGGTAACCGCCCTCGTTCACCAGCTTCATCCCCTGTAGGTTAATGTCCTTATAGCCGCGACATGCTCCTGCAACTGCACTCTTGGTTTTGGCAAAAGCAGGAGGATCTAGAATGACCACATCCCAAGTGCGTCCACCGCCGGCTGTCATCGGTTTTGAGGTATCGGTTTTGGGCGCTGCCTTAGCTTTGGGTTTTGGATTCTCCACCACTGTAGAAGAGTCTGCTTCAACTGCCGCTGAAACGGTTGCACGCTCAGAACGTTCTTCCAGCCCTTTGACCTGATTGCGCAAATATTGAAAAGCATCATCTACAACGAACTCCACCCGTTCAGTAAAACCGTTCAATTCCACATTCACCTTGGCACTTTCAATGGCGTGCGCAGAAACATCCAGACAGGTTACTTTTTTGGCTCCATATTTACAGGCATGCAGGGTAAAGCTGCCCGTATGAGCGAAGCATTCCAGCACTGTAGCACCGTCCCAATAGGGGAAGGTAACGGTTTTGCCGCTTTTGTTAACCGGTAGCATCTGCAGTGAACCGTCATCACCCTCAACTTCTTTGAGAGCAATCCCGCTACGTTCACCCCAACCCTGCATAAGCGGAGCGATTGAAGCTCTATTCTCACGCTGATCAAAGAAATAGCCGGTTTTCTGGCCCTGTTCAATATCCACCATCAGCTTCAGCTCATTCTCAGTCACGGTAACATGACGCGGGCATTCTCCGTAAAGCACACCGGTTGTTTGAGCCAGTCCTTCCAGTTCCCGCACACTGACATCACTGCGTTCGTAAATCCCACGCGGAGCCATAACCTCTACGAGCGCTTCCACGATCTCAGTGCGACATTTGTCCATTCCGAGTGTCAGCAGCTGCACTACAAGGATATCCCCGAACCGGTCAACAATAAGACCCGGCAGAAAATCTGCCTCCCCATACACCAAACGGTAAGCATCTGCTCCAGGAACAAAACGACTTCTGTGCTGCAAACAACTAGTAAAACGATCTACGAAAAACGCCTTGTTCATTTCTGCAAGAGGCGTCTGCGATACAATTCTAATACGGATCTGTGAAGCTGGATTATAGTAACCAACCGCTAAGAACCGCCCCTGATGGTTAAGTACATCTACTAATCCACCGTCTTCCGGCTCACCTTCTACAGAGGCAACTTCACCTGCAAACACCCATGGATGGGCCATCTCTAACCTCTTTTTACGATTACGCTCTAAACGAACTGATGCCAATCTATTCAACTCCCTGTTCTTAAAAAAATGGTTTTATTCATGTCCTTAACACAGCTTTCATATATTGGTGTACAACCCCGTCCAAAGGAGCCTGCCCTTATGATCCGTGATTTGCTGTTTCCTGTTATTTATGGTCTTGTTATTTTTTTGGCCGGTATGAAGCTGATGGAGTCTGCAATGTCTAAACTGGCGGGTCCCTTGCTGACCAAAGGTATGAACACAGCTACATCCACACCGCTCAAAGGCCTAATCTCCAGCAGCCTGCTATCAGCTCTCTTACAGAGCAGTACCGCCGTAACGGTTCTGACCATCGGAATGGTCAATGCCGGCCTGCTTACCTATGCCCGAACACTGGGCATTATTCTTGGCAGTAACATTGGAACCTGTCTGACCACGGAACTGATAGGACTTCAAATCAGTGACTATGCCGGACTCCTGCTGGCTTCTTCGCTAATCATGTGGGGTATCGCTGTTATTGCTGATGAGATTTCGCATTCTCCCAAGAGCCCAGCTTACTTCGCGAGATTAGCCCAGCCGTTTCAGTTCATAAGTCTAGCGGTGGCCGGTTTCGCTTTGGTGCTGTGGGGAATCGCGGTGATGCAGTCGATTGGCCCCGTTCTTCAGAAAAGCGGACTGTTCAGCTGGTTTCTGAACCACGCAGCTACAAGCATATTATGGGGGCTTGCCGCAGGAGCTTGTCTAACAGCCTTGCTGCATAGCAGCGCAGCGGTTATCGCAATGGCAATGAGCGTGGCTGCTTCAGGGGTCTTGCCTCCTGAGCTCGGTATCGCCATTGTGCTCGGCGCTAACATCGGTACCTGTGTCACAGCGGTCATTGCCTCCATTGGCGGCTCGACCTCCGGGGTTTTCGTTGCCTGGTCACATGTCGCACTGAATGTTGGCGGCTCCCTGCTGTTCCTGCCCTTTATCCAACCCCTGGAGCAAGTAGCCTCCTGGATCGGCGGAGGTCCAGCCTCAGAAATTGCTCATGCACAGACCATTTTCAATGTAGTCTGCTCTGTCCTAGCTTTGCCGCTTTGCTACCTGCCTATCTGGTCCAAATTGGAGAAGAAACTGCAACAGTAACTGTTCAATGGGTGCTTCGTACTCCGACACTTTGGCTATCGCTGTATTATTATACTTCAATTAGTTCTACAGTTCTAATGCAAAGATGAAATTAAGCGAATCTGATTTCGTTGGATAGAAAATAATCAAGAAGGAAAACTATCTCCAATAATCATCCTGGAGGTGAGCCCTTTTGTTCAATCAGCAAACATTAGCACCGCATGAATTGATGGATATTCATGAGATCATGAATTTTAAAACAGCCTGTCTAGCTAAATCTAAAATGATGCAGGGCCTGGTCTTCGATCAGGATCTCAAAGCTCTAATGCAAAAGGATGTCAACCAGTCCATTATAGCCATTGCTAACCTGCAGGCTCTGTACAATAAAGCTCCCGTACAACCTGTGAAGGTGACCCCATGAACAACGATTATTTAGATCCTATTCATGCTCTTAACATGCCGGAGATAGCAGATACAAGTTTTGCTACAGATTTTTTGCTTAGAGCCAAAACCGGGGTAAGAAACTGCGCGATTGCCTTAACCGAAACAGTCTCGCCCGATGCCAGAGCCGTTCTACGGACACAGCTTCATGAAGCTATCGCTTTACATGATGAAATTAGCAAGCTTATGATCGCCAAGTCCTGGTTCCACCCCTACGATCTGAATGAGCAGTTCCAGATCGATCTAACCACCGCCAATACGACGGTTCAGATTGCCGAAATGAACCTTTTCCCTAAAGACACCTCCCGTAAAGGAATGTTCGACCGTAAACCGGATAAGCACAGGGAGGGTCATACCCTATGAAAGCTGTAACCTACCAAGGCATTAAAAATATTGTCGTTAAGGATGTCCCTGCCCCTACCCTCAAAAAGGGGGATGATATCATTGTCAGACTGACAACTACAGCGATATGCGGATCGGATCTTCATTTAATTCACGGTATGGTTCCCAACCTTGAGGAAGACTACATTATCGGACATGAGCCTATGGGTGTTGTGGAGGAAGTAGGCCCCGGTGTCACTAAGGTAAAGAAGGGCGACCGTGTTATCATTCCGTTCAATGTCAGCTGCGGGGAATGTTTCTTTTGTAAAAGCGACCTCGAGAGCCAGTGTGATAAATCGAATGAGAACGGGGACGTCGGAGGCTTTTTCGGCTACTCCGATTTAGCTGGAGGTTATCCGGGTGGACAAGCGGAGTATATGCGCGTACCTTATGCCAATTTTGTCCCTTTTAAAATCCCCGAGAATTCTGAAGTAGAAGATGAAAAACTGTGTCTGATCTCCGACGTCATGCCAACGGCTTTCTGGAGTGTAGATAACGCAGGAGTCAAGCAAGGGGATACGGTAATCGTTCTTGGCTGTGGTCCAGTTGGGCTGCTTGTTCAAAAGTTTTGCTGGCTTAAAGGGGCCAAGCGGGTAATAGCCGTTGATTATGTCTCCTATCGATTAGCTCATGCCAAAAAACACAACCATGTCGAAACCGTTAACTTCGAGCATCATGAAGATGTTGGCGAGTATCTAAAAGAGATTACGAAAGGCGGCGCTGATGTCGTAATCGATTGTGTAGGAATGGATGGCAAGATGAGTCCGCTTGAATTCGTAGCTACAGGCCTTAAGCTGCATGGAGGAGCTATGGGTGCGCTCGTTATCGCCGCACAGGCCGTCCGTAAATGCGGAACTATACAGGTAACTGGAGTCTACGGGGGAAGATATAATGCTTTTCCGTTTGGTGATATTTTCATGCGAAATATAAACCTACGAACCGGACAAGCACCGGTCATTCACTATATGCCGCACATGTACGAGCTGATAGCCGAAGGTAAGGTCGATCCCGGAGATATTATCACTCATGTTATTCCGCTGGATCAGGCGAAACACGGTTATGAAGTTTTTGACGACAAGCTTGAGGACTGCATTAAGGTGCTTCTGAAGCCTTAAGGCCCATTTGCATACGGGAGGACACTATACATGGACAACACTTACGCTTTGCACGAAACACTGGAACTGCATGAGATGGCCGCCTTCAAAACGGTGTGCATGACCAAAGCCAAAACGATGCAGATTCTGGTCTCAGATGAAGCTTTGAAGCAAATCCTACAGCAGGATATTCAAGTATCCACTCGCCAACTTCAGGAATACAGAGAGCTGCTGTCCAAGGCGGCATTACCGGTGGTGAATGTATGAACCCAATCCTTGAGTATTTGACAGGCTTCAATACGATGACGGACCAAGTGATTGCGATGGACTTTTTGATCAGTGCCAAAAGTGGTGTTCGGAACTACGCCATGGCTGTCACCGAGGCGGCTACACCTGAAATCAAAGCAACACTTATGAAACATCTGGAGGAAGCGATCTTTACGCATGAGCAGATTTCAACTTATATGATTGAAAAGGGATTCTATCACCCCTTTAACCTTGATGAACAAATTCAGCTTGATCTTAAAAATATTGAGACTGCGCTTAGCATTAAGTTTTGAAAAAATCAAAACGGCAAAAAAAAGATCTGCTAACCCCCAAGGGTCCAGCAGATCTTTTTTGATCTTTACGTAATCTACTTCACCGTAACAGAAACGGTTACGGTTTTAGAGCCGAGTTTTCCTTTGATGGAAGCTGTTCCTGGGGCTACGGCTGTAATAACACCTGTGGATGATACCTTGGCAACAGAAGGCTTAGAGCTTGTCCATTCTGTAACCCCTGTTACTACGGAAACAGCACCGGTATCATACTGTGCAGTTACTACTATAGCTGAAGCTGTTCCAGGTGCTAATTTAAGCCTGCTTTCACTCACTGTAAGCTTAAGCAGCTTAGGTACCACCGTTATTTTGACACTCACGGCAATGCCTTGGTAGGACCCTGATAATGTGGAAGCCCCTTCAGCCAATGCCTTAACTGTCGCTCCTTTTACGGAAACCGCAGATGTGTTAGAAGATACCCAATTTATAGCACTCGAGAAATTCGCAGTTTTACCATTCGAGAAATAACCGGTCACTTTGATGGCTTTAGAGCCTTTGATATTCATCTCCAAAGTAGTGGGTTCCACAACCAACTTAACAACCTTTTGTTCAATGATCACAGGAATGCTAAGGGTCTTGTTTCCATAAGTACCTTTTAGAGTAGCGCTCCCTTTTAACAATCCCTTGATCACTTTACCCTTGGATGTTTGCTTGATAACAGCGTTAGAGCCGCTTAGCACCCATTGAATGCTATCGGTAACATCCCTTTCCTCACCGCTCTCCATAACGGCGGTTACCTGTGGAAGGGATTCCTCTTCGCCAATAACAATCCCGAATGAATCCTCTGGACCAATCAGCACAAGAACCTTGTCTTTCACAGTTACCTTCAATTCAATACGTTGATCCCGGATGGAGGATCTTCCCGAAGCAACCTTATTGCTTTTTATGGTTCCGGTAATCGTAACAGAACCCGTAGAGGAATCAACGACAATCTTACCATCCTCCACTTTCGCAATTTCATCATTCGATGAAGTCCAATCCATTTCACTGCTGATGTCTATCTTGCTTCCATCCAGCTTCGTACCGCTTACCTTAGGCAGACTTACGGATTCATTTGTATACAGTTCCAGTTCTTTTTTATCAACTACTAAATCCTTTAGTGTAGGATATACTGTAACCTTGAGATCTCTGCTCAAGCCCAAATAATCGATTTTAATGGTTGAAGTACTCACAGATTTTGCAGTAATTCCCTCATAATCACCGTAAGTTGCTAATGTCGCCACCATCTGGTTACTTGAATTCCACACTGCCGATGAAGAAACGTTCTTCGTTGAATTCACAGCATCCCTAACTTCTGCAGTAACCTTGATCATTTCATTTATAAACAAAGATTGATCTTCAGAAGGCGTAACTAGCAAGGCTTCATAGGGCGCACGAACATATACATCCACAGAGGAGCTCACGCCCAGATACTTCACAGTAATCACTGTTTTACCTGTGGCCAAAACCTTGATTTCACCTGCTGATACTGTTGCCACTGACGCATTAGAGGATGTCCAAGCTGCCTCTGTTGTAGCATTAACCTCAGAATGATTCAAAGCATCTATGGTCGTTGCTGTAACCTTTAATGGGAGGTCACCGACCAGCATTTCAAGCTCATTAACCAGAGTAGCTCCCTTTTTGATTACAATAGAGGAATAAGGTAATTTCACCGCCGCTTTGAAGGAGTCTGTTACTCCTTTATATTTAGCTGTAATCGTTGCGGTTCCAGCTCCTACAAGAGTCAACTTCCCTTTGGAAACCGTTAATACACTTCCATCCGAGCTACTCCACTCGGCAGATTCAGCAACATCCTTCACGATTGTCGTTGATTGTCCACCCGTCGCATTTGCGATAACTGTGAGATTGCTCTCTACATCACCCAATGTATATTTACCATCGGAGGAGTAGACCAGATCTAACTTAGTATAAGGATGAGTCACAGATACTTCTATGGTCGTAACTGCACTATTATATGTAGCTGTAATGACCGCCGTACCGCCATCCATAGGCGTAAGTAGTCCACCTATTACTTTGACCACGCTGTTGTTTGAGGATGTCCAGACGGCCGATCCTGTTACATCTTTTTTGGTAGATGTTCCTTCAAGAGTTGCCAGAACCTTCAACTGCTTCGGCGTCTGACCGACTACTAAATCTACTTTGGTTGTACTGTCGAAATCAATGGAAAGGGTATCGCCTGTCGCCGCCAAAACGCTGGACGGAAAAATAGCAGTAGCTAATAGTACAATAATGAGGAGCAATTTCGTCATTGTTCTGTTCATATTCTGTGTCATCATTTCTCTCCTTAGGCTTAATAGGATCCGGTGGTGATTTCCACACTCTTCCACTTATATCGACATTTACGGTCCAAGTGTGTACCCTATTCTGGGTTCATTTGGAGTTCAGGACTTTCTACCTATGATATTTCAAGATCTAACCATGCAAATGCCTTCCGTAAAATATTCAAATTGTTAGCGTAGGCTCTCCCGTTCCCTCTATTCCAAGCCGCTGCCGGTTTATGCCATTCTACTGCGCTGATCTCTTCTTCCTGTGCTTTTGTGACACCGCCTTTGGCTTCCACTAAAAAGTAATGAACTTCTTTATCCACCTTGCCGTGAACCGGATGATTATACGTATATTTAATGACATCGAGTGGAGCTTTAATCTCGCCAATCGTGCCTGTCTCCTCCTGAATTTCGCGCAGTGCCGTTTCCTCTACCGTCTCCCCAAACTCCATCTTACCCTTAGGAAGTGATATTTTACCGTAGCGGTCCACAATAAGCTGAATTTCCAACCCCTGGCTGCCCGAACGATACACTACGCCTCCCGCTGAAATCTCTTTATATCCCATACGATACTCCTTTCAAAAAATGCCCCAAGAAGAAGCAACAAGGACTTCATTCCCCTGTAGGAGAATAAAATCCTCGTCGCCATTCTCTGATGAATATCTTAACTCACCGTTTGTTCCTGCTGGAAGCCCGAAGTTTCCACACCTACCAGCTCACCCCGGCATTCGTTCACACCGGCTTCTGTTATTTTGATTTGGCATAATTCGCCTTGGAGCTGATCATCACCCTCAAACAACACCTGCAAGTAGTTATCTGTGAAGCCGTGTTGAGTAATCCGGCTCGGGGCATCCTTCGCTGATCTTTCTGGAATAACCGTTAGAGTCTTGCCTACGAATTGTTTTGCATAGGACAGCTGCATGTCCTCCGACAGATCAATGAGCTCCTGAACTCTAGCATTCTTAATCTCTTCGTCTATTTGGTTATCCATACGTGCAGCCGGAGTACCGGTACGCTTGGAATACGGGAATACATGCATCTCTGAGAAATTAATAGCCTTCATAAAATCATACCCGGCACGGAACATTTCGTCGGTTTCACCCGGAAAGCCTACAATCACGTCTGTAGTGATGCCGACATCCGGCATCGCCTGGCGGATCAGCTGGATTTTGGCGAAATACTCTTCGGTTGTGTACTTCCGCCGCATCGCTTTCAGTACATCGTTATGTCCCGCTTGCAGAGGAATATGCAGATGACGGCACATCTTGGAGGAACGGTTCAAGACTTCAAGCAGTTTCTCATCGATCTGGCTAGCTTCAATGGAACTGATGCGCACGCGTTCCAAACCTTCTACTTTATCCAGCTCCCAGAGCAGATCTGATAGCCGATAATTCTCAAGATCATCACCGTATCCGCCGGTATGAATGCCCGTTAGTACGAACTCTTTATAGCCGGATTCCACCAATTGATGCGCCTGAGCCACGATGCTCTTAGGATCCCTGCTGCGCGACAAGCCACGAGACCATGGAATAATACAGAACGTACAGAAGTTGTTGCAGCCGTCCTGGATCTTCAGGAAAGCACGAGTACGATCGGCAAAACTCGGCACATCCATTTCCTCGAATTCACGCGTCTTCATAATGTTGCGAACAGCATTTACGGGTTGGCGTGACTCTTGAATATTCTTCACATGGGTCATAATTTGATCACGATCCTGATTCCCAATGACCAGATCAACGCCGGGAATGTCGAGTATTTCACCGGGTGACGTCTGAGCATAGCAACCGGTAACAGCCACGATGGCCTCTGGATTGCGCCGAACCGCGCGGCGGATCATTTGCCGGCTTTTTTTATCCCCGGTGTTCGTTACGGTACAAGTATTAATCAAGTAGACATCGGCGGCTCCTTCGAAATCAACCTGCTCGTAACCTTCATTTTTGAACAGCTGCCAGATGGCTTCGGTGTCGTAAAAGTTAACTTTACAACCTAAAGTATAAAACGCTACGGATGACATTTCTCAAGTTCCCCCCATTTCACCAGATTCATATAAAATACAAGCCGCGGCAACCATTCCCGCGGTCTCACAACGCAGAATGCGGCGTCCCAGGCCGACTGAAATGGCACCTTCTTTCTCCGCTTCATGACATTCGTCCACACTAAAACCACCTTCTGGACCCACCACTACAAGTACTGAATGGGATGCGTCTGCAGTGAGCGAGGACACCCAAGGGGCTACCGCACTTCTCAGCTGCAATCCTTCTTCCTTCTCATAGCAAAAATAAACTGCGCCGTATTCCCCGAAAGATTGCAGGAGTTTTTTCCACGAAAGAGACGGGTGTACTTCCGGAACTCTGTTCCGGTGAGCCTGCTCCGCAGCCTCCTTGGAGATCTTACGCCACCGTTCCAGTCGTTTGCTCTCTTTGCGTTCATCGTATTGAACAATGGTACGTTCAGATAAAAAGGGTACAAAGGCGACCACGCCGATTTCTGTACACTTTTGAATGACCGTCTCCATCTTATCGCCTTTGGGCAGACTTTGGGCCACTGTAATCTTCAGCGATGCCTCTTGGGTCATATTCAAGCTTTCCAGTACCGTTGCCGTAACTTCACCTATTTCAATGAGGGCAATCTCCACTAAAGCTTCACGCGAAACACCGTCACTGACAATAAGCTTGTCCCCTACTTTACCTCGCATTACTTTGGCTATATGACGGGCATCCTCGCCGTCAATTCTAACTGTATCACCGCTGAACTGCTCCGGTGTAACAAAATACCGCTGCATCCATATCAACACCTTGTTTATTATTATTCAGGCGAAAAGGCGACATCCCTGATATCAGGTACACTGCCGCCGTAACAACCCATTTGAAGAACCGAATTTTATAATACAACGATTAGGAGCACCTTGGAAGTCCATTTCACTCTTAAGTGAATAACTGATAGAAGAAATTCACGGAATCTATATACATAAAATAAGCCCAAGTATATAACGGAGTTATCGTATTATCCCGTAGGACTGGAATGAACAAGATCATCAAGAAAATGAAGATAGACCACTGCTCAAACTGCTGAAGCTTGCCTCTAATCGAACGGGGAGCTAAATCCTCGAAGATACGGTAACCGTCCAGTGGTGGCAGCGGGATCAGGTTAAAGAAAAACAGGAAATAATTCAGGGATATAAAGGTATAGAAAAAGATCTCCCCTGCTTCCTGAAGCCGGCTAACAGGTATAGGACTCAATACTCCGGTAGCAAGCAGCACGGCATAAATCAAGGCTCCCAAAGTAGCGAGCAAGAGATTACTAATCGGTCCCACCGCAGAAACAATAACACCCATCAGGCGTGGGCGACTGAAGTTTTCCCGATTCACAGGCACCGGTCTCGCCCAACCAAAGCCGGCAAGAAGCAGCAAAACAATACCCATGAAATCAAAATGCACCGCAGGATTAAGCGTCATACGTCCCAGCAGCCGCGCAGTCGGATCACCGAATTTATTAGCAAAATAAGCGTGGCTAAATTCATGAACGGTAAAAGCAATAAGAATGCTTAGCAGCAAGAACGGCAACTGATCAAGCGGAACTCTAATAAAACTCTGTAAGGTATCCATCTCTACCTCTTTCCGGCTGTAAACGCCACCCAATCTTCTTCTCGGGACACCTCAATGATATCGAAGCCCGATTTCGTTAAAGCCTCTTCAACAAGTCCCTCTTTATCCTTATAAATCCCGGATGTGATATATAACCCGCCGGGCTGTAGCGCACGGTAGACATCATCCGTAAACAGCACAATAATTTCCGCCAAAATATTAGCCACCACAATCTTCACGGGAAGAGTAACACCAAGGCTGTCTTGTGACACAGGCTCATTATGGGAATTGGAATCAGACAAGGTATGGCCGGGTCTGGCTGAAGGCCACATATCTCCTGCAGCTGAATCTGCCGCACCCTCCCCGCCTAACAGCGATAATAGATCGCTTTCTTTGACAGTTATTCGATCCTCGAGACGGTTCAGCAGTACATTTTCCCGAGCACTTTCTACAGCAACCGGATCAAGATCCAGTGCAAGTACCGATTTGGCACCAAGCAACATCGCTCCTACAGCCAAAATACCCGATCCTGTACCGACATCGATAACTTCCTCACCGCCGGTAATGTTCTTCTCCAACGCCCGGAGGCATAAAGCAGTCGTAGGATGTGTGCCTGTACCAAACGCCATGCCGGGGTCCAATTCAATAATAGCTTCACCCGGATGTGTCGGTGTGTATTCTTCCCAGGTTGGCTTAATGGTTAAGCGCTCGGATACACGCAGCGGTTTGAAGTACTGCTTCCAGGCATGAGCCCATTCGTCCTCATCAACCGTTTGCCAGGAAATTATGGCTTTGCCGGGATTAATGCCGAACCCGCGAAGCTCCTCGACACGGGGAGTAAATTCAGCTAAAACCTCTTCCATCGAAACGGATTCGGAATAATAACCTTTGATAACAGCCTCACCCTCTGGGATATCATTCAGAGGCTGATCGTATAATTCACCGTAGCGAGTGTCTCTTACTTTATTGAGCGTGCCGGATTCCTCGATGGAAACACCGCCCGCACCTGCTTCGTACATCAGATTAGATATCATTTCTTGCGCTTCCTCAGTTGTATGTATCGTTAGTTCATGCCATAACATTGTTTATGAAATCCTCCTTAAAATTGTGACCATTAGCTATTATAACATTTTGTTCCGGCAAAAGCAGTCCAGTGTATGGTCGTCTACCATCCCGGTAGCTTGCATATACGCATAACAAATGGTCGAGCCCACGAACTTCATGCCTTTCTTCTTGAGAGCATTGCTCATAGCATCGGACTGCGGGGTGGTCACCGGAACATCAGCTTTCGTGGCCCAGTGGTTAACGATTGGAGCACCGCCTACAAAGCTCCACATAAAATTGGCGAAGCTGCCCTCTTCCTTGACTATTTGCTGATAGATTTCCGCATTACGGATAATCGCTTTTATTTTCAATCGGTTTCTAATAATCCCTGGATCATTCATCAGTTCAGTAAACTTCTCTTCATCATAAAGTACAATCTTCGCCGGATCAAATCCATCAAAAACAACGCGATAGCGATCCCGTTTCTTCAGAATCGTATACCAGCTTAGCCCGGCCTGCATCCCTTCCAGCATCAGGAGTTCGAACAGTTTGTTATCCTCATAAAGGGGCTTGCCCCATTCCTCATCGTGGTAGGCTTGATATATAGGATCTTCATTTACCCAGACACAGCGTATGATATTCAATATTAGGCATCTCCTGTTCCTGTTGAGACAGATTTATCTTTCATGATTCTCGTAATTAGCCTAAGCTTTGGAATGCTTGATCAGCACCCAATACCCTACCTGTAATCGTACCAAATTTCTTTCCGCTCCGCTTCCCCCACTTCGAGGACGAAATTGCTAAGCAACAATTCTCTCCAAATAGTTTATCCGAAGGAAACTTAAACAGGAAACGCAAAAAGGCTGCTTTTCAGCAGCCTAATATGTGAAACTCTACCGGTCCCCATGATCCGGCCTTGCTTCATCATAACAATCCGTTCGGTATTTCCCTTCTTGACTGGGCTGATTAGCCTTTCATCAAAGAGTATTGTCACCATCCTCCGAAATCAGTTCACTTGCTGTCGTGTCCGGAGCAAGCCATAATTCGATCAATTCACGGGTATTTTGCACATCTTCTTCATCCAGAATATAGTACCATTGGTCTGTCCGCTTATCGGTTCCCTGCAGCATATGGCTTGTGATTTGCGGAGTGCCGCTTTCAAAGATGACCCTCTTAGCTAGAGCCAGCATAAAATCGGCTTTCATATTGGTTTTGAAATTGTCTCCGGCAAGCCCCATAATTTCTTTAATATTGGCAATATTACTTATATTTTTCATTCGATCTAAAGTTGCCTTAAGGAATATTCTCTGTCTCTCTGTACGTTTGAAATCTGAATCCTCCCGATATCTCACGTACATTAAGGCATCCTTTCCTAAATAGATCGGTTTGTTCGGTTCAACACGAAGCTTCTCATGGGCCGGATTCTTGTTTTCAATAAGTTTTGTAATCGGCAACTCCACTCCTCCGATTGCATCCACGACTTCTACCAATCCATTAAAATTGATAGATGCATAATAATTTATCGGTGCATCCAGCAAATTCCCAACCGTATCCACACTCATTTGCGCTCCTCCGTACGAATGCGCTGCATTAATTTTTGTATTTCTTCTTGCTCCCTTGACGTTCTCTGCCCCAACAATTTTAGTATAGGAATCTCGCGGAATCGAAACTAACAGGACTTTATTATCTTTGGGCCGGATTACAGTATAAATAATCGAATCGGACAGCCCATTCTCATTTTTCCGCTGATCTGTACCAAGTAGCAATAAAGAGAATGGCGGACTTTTGTCCAGCTTTGTTGAAGCCTCAGTAACCCCATCGTTGTTATCATTGAGCGGAACATACGAATTTTTAAGGGACCTTTCAACTGTCGGAGCAACAACGTGGTCAAAACCGAACATCATTATTTCCTTACGAAACACAAACGATGAAATACCTGAAATGATAATGAAGGCGAGGATAAAGAGCCATATTTTTTTTTTAGTTTCACTTTGTTTTTTTGACCTTTTCTTACCTGTTCTTTGTAATGATGATGAATGAGCTACATTGTTATTTTTCATATTCTGAACGAACCTTTCCCTTTAAAATAACAAAACACATAGAATAATGCGGATTGTAAAATTTATAACATAAGGTTAATCCTACCATACTCTTACTTCATTTCACAGTTTCATTCCCTCTTCCAGGTTTGCAGTACACTACCTGTAATTGAATATACGAGGTTATTATTCCCAATGCTGTTAGACCGGACCTCAAGCGTCACATTGTCATGCCGCGAAGCGGAAATCGCCTTTTGGATTGTGGAAAAGCGGCAGAATGAAAAAAATATGGAGCCCGCCAAATATGTGCATCTCTATAAATTCTTCAGCTTATAGAATTCCCCGTTCATCGCCAGAAGCTCGTCGTACGTCCCTACCTCTACGATCCGCCCCTTCTTCATAACGACAATACGGTCAGCATTGCGCACGGTAGACAGGCGATGGGCAACGATAAAGGTGGTGCGTCCGGTCATCAACTGCTCAATCGCTCCCTGAACATGCCGCTCAGACACATTATCCAGCGCAGACGTTGCCTCATCCAGAATAATAATCCGAGGATTACGAACCAGAGCACGGGCTATGGCGATCCGTTGGCGCTGTCCGCCGGATAGGCGACCCCCGTGCTCCCCAATCGAAGTGTCCAGCCCTTCAGGCAAACCATCGATAACATCCTGCAGATTTGCCATATATACAGCCTGCTGGATCTGCTCATCTGAAATGTTGGGCAGACCGTAGGAAATATTTTCGCGAATTGTACCTGAGAATAAAATATTATTTTGCAAAACAATAGCCAATGATTGCCGATATCTTTTCATGCTCAGTTCTTCCATGGGTACTCCGTCTATGCGAATGACACCCTTCTGAGGTTTATAAAAGCCTATAATTAGACTAAGAATCGTAGATTTACCTGAACCTGATTCTCCAACAAAGGCAATTCGTTCTCCGGCTTTCACCTCAAGGCAGAAATGATCCAAGACATGCTTATCCGACTCCTTATAACGGAACGAGACATTATCGAAAGTGAACGCTCCCTTGAAAGCTTCAGGCTTCGCACGTCCCTTATACTCCTCCGTATCCGAGGACAGCAGAACTTCCGTCACTGAATGCAGGGATTCCATTCCTTTAACCAAGTTGGGATAGACATTAAGAATAGAACTGACAGAGCCGATGATCATATTAAAAAAGCCCTGATACATTACAATATCACCGATCTCCATGTAATCCAGATGTACCAGATAAGCGGTAAAAAACAAACAACCTACCTGAAAAAGCTGAAATACAACCCAGCTGGAGGAGCCAAAGTAGGCTTCCAGCACATCGAGTCGATGCCCCCGTTCCCGAATATCTTGTAGCGCCGCATCCACCTTCCGTATCTCAACATCCTCTAATCCGTGCGCCCGGGTTACTGGGATCATTTCCACGGTTTCTGATACTTTACCGGACATAGCCTCAATATTTTTGCGAACCTCGCGGTTACGGCTGGACATTTTGTTACGGAATACTCTGACTAAGTAGATGGAAGCAGGCGCCATCAGAACGAAGAATAGGGCAACAATCCAGCTATGGTAAAGGGTGAGTCCTATGATCACAATCAGGTTAATCGCCGCTGGGATGATTGTCATCATCATTTGCCGGGATAGGAAATCAATAGCCTCCACATCACGCAGAACCTTGGACTGCAGCCGTCCAGCGTTCATATCGCCATGATAGCTCAGGGAAAGCTGCTGCAGTTTTCGGACAAGTGTACTCCGCAACCCTGCTTCCACATGCCTAACTGCCTGACTGATATAACTGATATGAAGCGTATGGGTCGGTATATTTTGCAAGATGAATAGGATAATAACGATCAGATTCAACCAAAACTCACTCATTGTATGGCGCTCGGGATAGCTGACAATGTTGATGATGTTAGCCGTAACAAGCGGCAGCAACCATACGGGTGAAGCCTTGAGCATGTAATAAAAGGCTGAAAGCCCTACCTTTCGACCATGATCCTTAAACAAACGCGTTAACAGTGCGAAAGGATTGACTTTGGCACTTTGATTATTCTCTTCCTGGAACCATTTCATATAGTCCAGTGTTATTTCTGGTTTTGCCATGTTATCCACCCGCTTTTTAGACTATAATTCAAATCATTAGTCAGTATAGAACGGTAAGTGAGATTGGGCTATAACATATTCGGTCTTATTTCCGCTGATCATTAACATAATCGGACTGAAAGGAGAGTTCAGACTGTGACTACTCTCAAGGCAAACCATATTACATTTCCGCACATTCGACCCGACATTTGCCTATATGCGCCCCATTTTCGGTCTGTGCCTTCGGAGTGGACTTGCGGGAAGCATCTTCACCATATGATGTTCGAATTTTTACTTGTGCTTGAAGGAAGGCTTACCGCTTTTCATGGGAACGTTGAGCAGGAGCTGAAAGCTGGAGACCTTGTACTCATATCACCCATGCATCTTCACGGATACGAGGTTATACAAACGGAGGGTGCCTCATTCTTTGACGGTCATATTATTATTGAGGATGAAGTTTTATTGCATCTGTTTGAGACCGAGAATCTGGCTTTTTATTCTAAATCTCATCCATTAAATGAGGCCCTGCAGCCTTGGATAAAAGAGTTGATGGAGGTTTTGCAGGACAGCCCCCTGCGCCCGACCAAAGTGATGCTGGATGTTCTTCACATTATTGAAGCGATCCATTCCTATTTCAAGGAAAAAGCAACCAAAAAAGGCCCTGCGCAGCAGCGAGAACCTGCTTATCTAATTGCCAAGGAAATCGAGAAACTTATGCGAAAGCCTACTCTAACCACTCTAATAGAAGAAACCCCTGCTTCCTTCTCAGAAGCGGAAGAAGGTTCTGGTCTAGGGAGCAATTGGCTGGAGGAAATATCACGGCAACTCAATATCAGCTCAAGACACTGTCACCGTTTATTCCGACAGGCTTACGGGATGTCACCACGCCAATATCTTATGATCCTGAAACAGCAGGAAGCCATGCAGCTGTTGGCAAGCAGCAATGAAACGATTGAAAATATCGCCTATAGACTGGGTTACGTCAACGTCCAAAGCTTCAGCCGCCAGTTCGCCGCCTGGGTGGGGTGCACACCCGGCGGCTTTCGCAAAAACACCCCGGAAACCATCAATTACTTAATGTCATTGCCTCAGAGTAAATAGGTTCATGTTCGTAGCATGCTCATCTCCGGGTAGCGTCAAGAAATTTGTTCAATATGTATAGTTGCACAAAGTACACTTATATTTCTCCCTCAGCACACTTTAGGGTGTTTAATTGCACTTTATACACTTATTTTTGGATATTCCGGGATTTAACCGTCATATTCGTGTTTTTAGTTGTACAAAGTACATCTATCCATACATCCGAGCTCCAAAAGCTAGAAATAAGTGTATAATATCAGACTGTTGAGAAAGCAAACTTTCAAGCTGCAAATATCATGCGGAAACCCAAATGACGGTTAAAGTAGTGAAGGTTACTCTTTTTCATACACAAATGAAAAGCATAGGCCTCCATCTTTGCTAAGTGACGGGCCATTTTCTTCAGATTCTGTGCAATGGCCGTCATCAATGCCTGTTCCTGCATCTTGGCTTTGCCCCGCATTCGGCATCGACGGTACCCGTGGAGATTTTTGGCATCAGCAAAGCTACGCTCAATGGTTTGAGCGCGGTATTTGTAGATTTTCTCGCCTTCGGGACTTTTCCGGTTTTGGTGTACTTTCTCTTTGAAGTCTTCCCATACATGCCGCTGAATCGTACGCTGGTGCTTGGAGTTTTCAGTACATTGAGTGACTTTCGGGCAAGCCGCGCAGTGCCCCTTGGATGATATATACTCGTTGTAGCCTTGTCGGTTCGTCGTTCGGTACGTGAGTGGTTGTCCTAATGGACATACGTATACATCCTTTTTCGCATCATAGGTAAAGTCTTCTTTCGTGAGAAAGCCGGGTTTGCTGGGTGGTTTCCGCTCGGCAATTACAGTCATCCATGGCGTCGTTTGTTTGCAAATATGGGGCACCATGTATCCGGAATCCAAGGCTATGGCTTCGAGGGTGTCTCGAAAACCAAAGGTCTCCAGTTGCCGGGTTAAGCGCTCCATATACACGGTTGAATCATTGACATTGCCTGGCGTCACATACACATCGGTAATCATATTGTATTTGTGGTCAACCGTCCGGTGGTCTAAGTAAAAGAATCCTTCCGGTTTGT
Organism: Paenibacillus wynnii; assembly: GCF_000757885.1. Lineage (NCBI taxonomy): Bacteria > Bacillati > Bacillota > Bacilli > Caryophanales > Paenibacillaceae > Paenibacillus > Paenibacillus wynnii. The sequence continues at coordinate 2,294,127 of NZ_JQCR01000003.1, forward strand.
TCTTACGATTCATGTAGCCGCTCTCTGGATCAGTCAGGCTCACTTTCAGTTTTTTGGGCTCCTCCTCCCGTTTCCCGCGTGGAGGAGCTAATGGCTTTTTCCCGTGAGCACGGCGGCTTTCATGGACTGCGGTCTCCAACTCTTGCAGATAGGCGTGCGGGGACTCACTCGTCATTTGCTGCGTATAACGATTTTTATTGGCATTCGCCTCGATGTGCGTCGAATCTGTAATTAAGAGCCGCCCCGCAATCATGCGGTGGGAAATGGCAAGCCGCACCACTTCGTCGAAGATTTCCTGGAAGACATCGGTTCCCTGAAATCGTCCATTCCGGTTATAACTAATCGTGGAATGGTCCGGAACTGGTTCACTAAGGCCCAGGCCTAAAAACCACCGGTAGGCAAGGTTAACGTTAATGTCCTGCTCAAGGATGCGTTCGGAACGAATGTTAAACAGGTAGCCAATCAGCATCATTTTGAATAAACGGATGGGTGGAATCGAAGGTCTTCCTTGGGTTGCACTATAATAAGGGCGTACCTTTTCGGTAATGAACGAAAAATCCACATGTTTTTCGACCAAACGAAGGAGGTGATCGGAGGGAACCAACTGGTCTAAACAAACCATCTCCATTTGATATTTTCCGCTATCCCCTTGATCTTTTTCGTTTAACATAAGACACCGCGCTTTCTAGCAAAGTTATCTATATTATACCAAATTAACGCGGTGTCGTGTTGAAATTCGGACTTTCTCAACAGTCTGATAATATACATCTATTTCACTGAGTACCTCCGAGAGTATGCGTGCCGTGTAAATATTACCAAAAACCGCACCATCCTACGATAACAATCCGTAGAGATGGTGCGGTTTTTCTTTCAGTCGTTATTCCTCAATCATCACACAGTTAGCTTCCTTTCATTCCGAGCTCTCAGCAAAGTATGCCGGTTCATCCGAATGAAATGCGCTTCCGCCAGACTCCTGCCGAGTAATTCCTCATCTACGCCCAGCTCCTCAATGGTTGAGGGTCCATGAACGGTTCTTAGCAGCTCCCGAATCCGTTCAGGCTGCGGAAGGTTGCTGATTTCCTTACGAACCTCTTCCCCTAGAGCGCCTTCCAGCTCCATACTTTTCACCAATTCATGATACAACGCTGAGATCTCGGCGCATGCCACGCCTACTTTAGCTCCATGAAGCAACTGTCTTCTCCCTGTGCGAATGTACTCCATCTCCCAATAATGGGACAAATGATGCTCTGCACCGGATGCGGAATGCGATTGCCCGAACAAAAGTATCGCCAGACCAGACTCGATCAAGGCCTCAGTCAATACGGATATCCCTTGCTCCGTGCGATTCCCGATTTCTTCTGCGTGGCTGACACAGGCCAACAGTGCTTGTTCGGTGATTTTAGCAACAACCGGGGAATAAGGCTCCTCCGCCGTCAACCGTCCGTACTTCCAATCGAACAAGGATGTATATTTGCCCAACATATCTCCGAATCCTGCAGCAATCATCGCTGTAGGAGCTTCCCGTAAAATATCCGTATCCGCAAAAATAGCTACTGGACCTGCCGCTGGTATCGTAATCTTGTTACCCCGGATGATTAGCGGCGATCCATTGGAGGTAAAACCGTCCACTGATGGAGCCGTGGGTACGGAGACAAACGGGATACTGGCGCTGTAAGCCGCATACCTGGCAATATCATGAAGCGTACCGGAGCCTACGACGATAACGGCATCCGATTTATTTTGCTGTATGGACAAAAGCACCTGAACCACCGATGATTCATCCGCAATAACGTCACCTTGAGCATTAGGAAGGACGATTGTTATAGGGAGAGAACTCCCCAAATTAGCATATTCCTGCTCCAAGCTTTTACCGGCTACCTTAAAGGTATGCTCATCCGCAACTAATAGCGGAACCTGCCATCCTTTTTCCTTCACGTATGGGATAACCCGATGAACTGCACCCGGATCCACGACAATCACTTGCGGAAGGGCTGAAGCTGCCCCTCCTTCCAATTCTCCTGCTGCTGCTTGTATTCTCTCCAATATTTGGGTCATATAAATAATTCCTCCCCTTATAAAGGAAGAAACGGTTGTACCGCACTCTAATCAAGGGCGGTACCCGTTTCTTCTTCAATGTCTATTCAATTAAGCAAGTTTCCAAGCAATATCGTTCAGACGCAGCTCGTTGCGGAAAGCGCGAGTGTTCGTATCTTTATCAATAACTACACACTCCATGCCCACCATTTCAGCAAAGTCCAGCAACTGTTCGGTAGTCACTACATACGAGAACCCCGTATGATGCGCGCCGCCGGCAAGAATCCAGGCTTCCACGCCTTCTTTTAGGCTTGGCTGTACTTTCCAGAGCACACGAGCAACTGGCAGGTTTGGCATAGCTTCCTTCGGTTCCACACCTTCTACTTCATTTACAAGCAGTCGGAAACGGTTGCCCATATCAATAATGGATGCGTTAAGCGCAGCACCTGAACGTCCGTTGAAGACCATACGGGCCGGATCTTCTTTGCCCCCGATACCCAGTGGATGCACTTCGAGCTTCGGTTTGTCTACAGCAATGGTCGGGCAGATTTCAAGCATATGTGAGCCAAGAACCAGCTCATTCGCAGGATCTAAATGATACGTGTAATCTTCCATAAAGGACGTGCCTTTGTTGCTGGCAATAATCTTCATCAAGCGAACGAGTGCAGCCGTTTTCCAGTCCCCTTCACCTGCGAAGCCATAACCTTGTTCCATAAGGCGTTGAACCGCAAGACCCGGAAGCTGCTTCAGTCCGTGCAAATCTTCAAAGGTAGTAATGAAAGCTGTATAGCCGCCTTCTTCGAGGAAACCTTTCAAGCCAATCTCAATGCGAGCCTGGTAACGAATGGATTCACGGACAGGACCTTCATTCTCTCCACCTTGAGCAAAATCATAAGCTTCAGCATATTCTGCCATCAAATCATCCACTTGAGCTTCGGTAACTGCATCCACACGTGCCACCAAATCACCGACACCGTATCCATCAACCGTCCAGCCGAGCTTAATTTGCGCCTCAACCTTGTCACCTTCAGTTACAGCAACGGAACGCATGTTGTCTCCGAATCGAGCTACCTTCAGCGTTTGACTTTCATTAAAGGCAACCGAAGTATTCATCCAGCCGCTGATGCGTGATCTAACTTCAACATCTTCCCAATAGCCAACTACTACCTTGCGTGCGATCCCCATACGGGCACCGATGAAGCCATATTCACGGTCGCCGTGGGCGGATTGGTTCGTGTTCATGAAATCCATATCAATGGAATCCCAAGGAATATCACGATTGTACTGGGTAGCCAAGTGCAGAAGGGGCTTACGCAGCTGCGAGAGTCCGGAAATCCACATTTTTGCTGGAGAGAAAGTATGCATCCAAGTAATGATACCTGCGCAAGCTTCGTCACTATTAGCGGCAATCGCCATTTTACGGATTTCATCTGCTGTAGTAAGAACCGGCTTGAACACAATCTCAAAAGGAACCGTTTCATCTGCATTCAGACCTGCCGTAATTTGTTGTGAATGCTCGTTTACTTCTTGGATAGTTTCCGGTCCGTACAAATGCTGACTGCCTGTTACGAACCAAAATTGATAAGGTTTAATAGTTAACATATAATTTCCTCCTAATATGAGTGATATTATTGTGTCGCTTCTTCTTTAATCGCTTTAAGATGCTTCATGACATTGTTCTCGCCACGGCCGAAATAATCATGCAATCTGGAGTATTCCTGGAACAGTTTTTCGTAGACAGCTACATTTTCAGGAATTGGCAGGTAGGACTCTTCACGAACACGAGCCATTTTCTCAGCAGCATCTACTATTGAATCGTATCCGCCTTTATCTGAACCTGCTGCCACTGCGCCGAACATAGCTGCACCCAGTGCAGGTGTTTGCTTGGACGCGGCTACCTTGATTTCACGATTCGTAACATCTGCATAAATTTGCATGAGCAGACGGTTCTTTTGCGGAAGACCGCCGCAGGCATACAGTACATCTACAGCTACACCGTTCGAGTGGAATGCATCTACGATTTTGCGAGTACCGAAGGCAGTAGCTTCCAGCAGTGTACGGTAGATTTCTTCCGGCTTAGTCAAAAGTGTACAGCCCAGCAAAAGGCCTGTAAGATTCGTATCTACTAATACAGAGCGGTTACCGTTCCACCAGTCGAGTGCAAGAAGTCCGGTTTGGCCCGGGTTGTACGCAGCCGCCCGTTTCTCCAACCATTCATGCACATTCACGCCTTCTTCAGCAGCTGCCTTCGTTACATAAGACGGAACAGCTTCTTCTACATACCATTCAAAAATGTCTCCAACCGCCGATTGACCTGCTTCATATCCAAAGTATCCCGGAATAATGCCGTCTTCTACCACACCGCACATGCCTTCTACTTCACGCTCAGTTTCACCAAGCAGCATGTGGCAAATGGATGTACCCATAGCCATAACGAGTTTACCCGGTGTAACCACGCCTACCGCAGGTACAGCCGCATGCGCATCCACGTTACCGACAGCTACGGCGGTTCCGGCTACTAAGCCGATCATTTCAGCCATTTCCGGCGTCAACTCTCCAGCTTTCGTTCCAAGTGGAGCAATTTCACCGCGCAGTTTGGTTTCGGTTAGATTTTCAAGACGAGGATCCAGCGCTTTGAAAAACGCCTTGTCAGGGTAACCTTCCGCCTTGTGCCAAATCGCTTTATAACCTGCTGTGCAGCTGTTGCGAACAATGTTGCCTGTCATTTGCGAAATAACCCAATCGGTTGCCTCAAGGAATTGATCCGCAGCCTCATAAATCTCAGGAGCTTCGTTCAGGGTCTGCCATACCTTTGCCATCATCCACTCGGAGGAGATTTTGCCTCCATAACGAGGCAGCCATTTCTCACCACGCTCCGCAGCGATCCGGTTAATCTCATTAGCTTCATCCTGCGCAGCATGGTGCTTCCACAGCTTGGTCCAGCTATGTGGATTTTCCTGATATTCCGGAAGCAAGCACAGCGGCTCGCCTTTCTCATTCACCGGCAGCATGGTACAGGCTGTAAAATCAATACCCAACCCGACAACATCAGCAGGATCGATACCGGATTCACGGATAACCTCAGGAACGGAACGTTTCAATACCTCTATATAATCTGCCGGGTGTTGCAGCGCCCAGTCATATTCCAGCTTCTGTCCGGTACCTGGCAAAAACTCATCAATAACGTGATGCGGGTAAGGGGTCACATGGTCGGCAACTTCTGTACCGTCCGCCAAATCAACCAGTACAGCGCGCCCGGATTGGGTTCCATAATCGACACCGATTGCATATTTTTTGCTCATGTGTGAATTCTCCTTTTATATATAAAATTAGCTTTGTCCGTAGTAGGCATTAACTCCGTGCTTGCGGAGGAAGTGACGGTCCAAAAGGTGCTGGCTCATCGGTTGTAACTCAGGATTCAATTGGTAGCTTTGGGTAGCCATCTTTGCCACTTCTTCAAGAACAACGGCATTATGAACTGCAGTATGAGCATCTTTACCCCAGTTGAACGGAGCATGACAGTGTACAAGCACACCCGGAATTCGATCCGGATCTAGATTCGCAAAAGTCTCAACGATGACATTCCCCGTCTCCAGCTCATAAGCACCTTTAATCTCGGCTTCTGTCATTGCCCGTGTGCAAGGCACCTCACCATAGTAATAATCGGCATGAGTGGTACCCAGAGCAGGAATCCCTCTACCCGCTTGCGCCCAGCCTGTCGCCCAAGGTGAATGGGTATGCACAATTCCGCCGATATTAGGGAAAGCCTTGTATAACACCAGGTGTGTAGCTGTATCAGAGGATGGTCTGTAGCTGCCTTCAACGACATTCCCGTCCAAATCGAGTACCACCATATCATCACGGGTCAGTTTATCGTACTCCACGCCGCTCGGTTTAATCACAACAAGTCCCTTTTCGCGGTCAATACCGCTCACATTACCCCATGTAAACGTTACCAAGTTGTATCGGGGTAGGTCTAGATTTGCTTCCAACACCTCTTGCTTTAACTGCTCTAACATTCGTAATCCTCCCTATGCGTTAGGTATGAATCCTGTCTTACTTTGCTCCCTCATTATACACTTGTACGTACATTTAATCTATAGTTTTTTAGAAAATGTTAAATAGGTACATACAAACTAACTCTTCTTTTTTTAAAAAAGGGCTATCCCTTAAGCCATGAATAGCTGCTTGGGACACCCCTTGTTTTGGCGTTGGATAGACAGTTGCGCTTGTGAGGACGCTCCACGAACGGACCGTTGCTCCAATCGCTGTTGTGTCCAGATTTTATTTATTCCCCTTATCGGTGAAAATCCGGACACAAAGGCGAACGCTATCGCTTTTCCACAATCGTTCCGTTCTCTCCGCTGTTTAAGTGGGATAAGTTTCTACAATTCTTCCAAAATCACAAAAAGAAATCGCCCTTTAGTAAAATGGAAGTGTCGAGCAACCATTTCAAAATTAAGGAGCGATTATGGCTGGTACCACGCTTCCCCCTCTTTCTTTGCTGCTACTTCAAGATCGAGTGCATCAACAGCCATTTTGATAAACTCTGCTCTACTAACTTTTGCGTTTGGTTTAAAGGTTCCATCCGATCCGGTTAGCCGGCAACATATCCTTTTTGAATAACTGCTTTAATACCGGCTCGGCCCAATGATTTTGAATATCTTTTAGGGGTGTTGTATCTGAAGCAGCAAAACCAACTTGAACCATTGAAAAGGCCAAAGCAGTTATTAAAATCGTCACCATTTTCTTTTTCATAATTGATTTCTCTCCTATATACGTTTATTTAGACTGCTTTTTTTTGGCACCTCCAATGTCTTCTTCGCTCAAGCTGCCAATGAGCAAAAACGCAGAGCAGGAATTCTCCAGTAACAAAGAGAATTCCTACTCTGCTGTTCATAATTTGTATGGCTAACATTCTTTTATACGGTTACAAAAGCCTTCGTGGATCCGCGAATGATAAGCTCCGGCTTATAGATAATGTCCTTAGGCGCTTCCGCCGTCCGCTTCTCCATCATATCGATAAGCATGTTGGCCGCCTGCACCCCCATCTCCATCTTGGGATGACTCAGCGTGGTCATTTTGACCTCAGTCGCCGTCGCCAGCGATGAGTCATCGAAGCCAATGATAGATAAATCATCCGGTACACTAAGTCCGGTCTGACGGACCGCTTCAAGCAGAAGCACCGCCAATTCGTCATTATAGCAGACAAAAGCTGTAGGTCGCTGCTGTTGCTGAAGCATGGTTAGAGCGGCCTTATAGGGTACGGTATGCTTTTGCTCTGTTGTGTAGTGTGTAATCGTATCTTTGCCTAAGGGCAGGCGATGTTTATGAAAGGCCCTTGTAAAACCCTTCAGCCGATTGGCACCCTGTAAATCATCTGTTTTGAAGAATCCGGCAATATCCCGATGACCCAGCTCTATAAGATGCTCTGCTGCCATAAAGCCGCCGGCTTCGTCATCCAGCTTCAAGCAAGGACAATGAAGTTCAGGGTAACGTTCATTGATCATGATGAAAGGGATTCTATGAATTTCGAGGGACAGGTACAAGTTAAGATTCGGGTTGCCCTGAGCACTCTTGGTAGGTTCAATAATAAGGCCTTTGAACGGTTGGCTAAGCATAAGCTCCAGGTTCTCCCGTTCCTTATCCTTGTCATTGTCTGTGCTCGACAGCATCATGCTATACCCGCTGCTGCGCAGCTTAGCCTCAGCTCCCCGGACGATATGGGGGAAGATATAATCCGAGATATGTGTAGTCATCATACCGATCATGCTGCTCTGCTGCAAAGGACGTGTATCCTGCCGGGCAACAAAAGTCCCTTTACCCTGCAGCCGATACAATCTGCCCTCTTTCTCCAATTGCCCCAGCGCTTGGCGCACCGTTTGTCTGCTCATGCCGAACTGAGCGGCAATCTCATGCTCTGAAGGCGTCTGGTCATCCGGCTTCAGCACCCCTGATTCAATCCAGGACAGCAGCTCGAGCTTTAACTGCATATATTTAGGTTTTGGTTTGTCAGTCATGTAAATACACCTCAGGTTACTGTAATAGAAGTAATACAAGTTATTATAACACAAGCCACTTGTATGTACATGTTAATCTTATAGGAATAATAAAAGAGCCCACTCCCATTCAATCCTAGGTGAGCAGACTCTTTAAATGATTCTCCCTTATTTTTTGGGACCGTAATCGCCCATTTTAATCCCCCAGACCGAATCCTTCTGATAGGCTGCAGCTTCCTGTAGATCAGGCAGTCTTTCATCCTGCGGATAATGGCGTTCCAAATACATCACAAACGTGCGCCGAAGCCCAACTTCATATTCCAGCTTGTTATACTCGTTCGGATGTTTCTCCATCTCCGCCAGGTTGGCCTCCCACTTCGGCAATTCTTCAATCGTAGATTGCCCATTTCTAGCATGGTCCGCTAGGACTCGAAGCTCACGATATGCCCGTTTTACTTTAGAGGAATATAATTGCTTCTGATTCAAAAAAGTAAGTGCTATAACGACGACCGCGAGACCGATCCATAATATCATTGTGTCCATGTCACCCCCAGCATACATATCCCTCTAATTATACATGCTTATATGCAAAAATGCCCGAAAAATGGGCGACGCTAAAAAGGCCCCTTACCCCTTTATATGTGTAATAAAAGGGGTAAGGGGCTTTCCTCAGATAAAGAACACTCTTCTTGAGATTTTTTTAAGTCAATCTACCTCTTTTTGTTCTTCTTGCAGAATCTCGTGCAGTTGCCGTTTGTCCGCTTGCTGTGACCGTACCTGTGCCTCAAGGTCATCCATATCCGCCTCTGCTGCTGAGAACTCTACATCCTCCGCTTTGGCTTCATACAACATTTTCATTTTCTCAGTCTTCGAGGGTATTTTCGAATGTTTATCCACTCCGCATTCCCCTTTCTATTATTACAGGTACTGGTTAGATCATTCCTCCGGCATCCTCAACGATCCTTAAAGCTTGATCAAAGGATTCCGAGTCTACTACAACAGTTAATAAAATATCGCGGCCTGTAGGCCCGCCATCCCCGCCATGGCTCATCCCACTGGCGCTTACATCTGCAGACGCCAAAATACCGGCCGAACGGCTGTCAATGGACGAATTAAGTGTCATGGTTGCAAGACTTTGAATATCGCCTGTAAGCGGGTTTTGACCCGAGTACCGCTCGTCTCCCGGATATTTGCCGAAGCGGTCTATGGACATATCAATGACTCTCAGCGACTGAAGCTTGCGTGAGACCGCCTCAGCCTCCTCTGGACTTTTAAAATATGCGAGTATGTTTTTTTCAGACATGTTTATCCCCGCTCTCTTTTGAGGTCAGTACCGCTTAGGAGCGTACCTGCATTTAGTGTGGCTAGAACATTTTACATTTATACAAGAGATTACAGCAAAAAAGCAGGCTAAGAATAAATCTTAGCCTGCTTCATATGATGAACTTAATAGATTAACGCTTAATCAGTCTCCGCGAAAGGCACGCTTCATACGGTCAAAGAAGGATTGCTCCTGCTCATGCGTATGTGCGCCGTCATGAGATGAGAATTGACGCAGAAGGTCTTTTTGCTCATCGCTTAGCTTGCTTGGAGTGACTACGATTACTCTGACATGCTGATCGCCTTGACCGGTTCCCCGCAAACGCGGAACCCCTTTTCCTTTGAGTCGGAAGAAGGTACCTGTCTGGGTTCCAGCAGGAATCTTAAGTTTTACTTTTTCCGACAGGGTCGGAATTTCGATCTCATCACCTAAGGCTGCCTGTGTGAAGGTGAGTGGAATCTCGCATAAAATATCATCGTTTTCACGTACGAAAAAGTCATGTGGTTTAACACGAATAATAATATACAGGTCTCCGGCAGGACCACCGCGATGGCCGCCTTCTCCTTCACCCGTCATACGAAGCTGTGCACCGTCATCCACTCCGCCAGGAATGCGAACATGGATCTTACGCTGTTTCTTCACCTTGCCGGCACCGCTGCAAGTGTTACATTTTTCCTTAATAATCTTACCTGTACCACTACAATGAGAGCACGGACGCCGATTACGCATTTGTCCAAGCGGTGTATTCTGTACAAACTCCTGCTGGCCGCTACCTTTACATACGTTACATGTATCCGGCTTCGTTCCAGGTTTAGCCCCGGAGCCAAAGCAGGTGTCGCATGTCTCGGTACGCGGAATGGTAATATCGGATTCCTTGCCAAATACCGCTTCCTTGAATTCAATGGTCATGGTATATTGCAAATCGCTGCCGCGCTGCGGAGCATTAGGATCTCTACGACCGCCGCCACCGCCGAAAAACATATCAAAGATATCGCCTAGGCCACCACCGAAGTCTCCGCCGCCGCCGAAGCCGCCGCCCATCCCTTGATTAGGGTCCATATGTCCATATTGGTCATATCTTGCACGCTGCTGTCCGTCGCTAAGGACGTCATAAGCTTCTTTTACTTCCTTGAACTTCGTCTCAGCGTCACTAGCTTTATTCACGTCCGGATGATATTGGCGTGCCAACTTACGGTACGCTTTCTTTACCTCATCCTCCGAAGCGTCTTTGCCTAAGCCGAGCACATCATAATAATCACGTTTATCTGCCACTGCTTTCACCTCCGTACATTAAATGTCTCTATTACAATCAAAAGGAAAGCCAAAACACGGGATGCTCCGGTTTTGACCTTCCCCTTTTAGCACAGGTATCGTTTAAGGTTACCCTTGATTCTTATCTTCGTCAACAACCTCATAGTCTGCGTCTACTACGTTGTCCTTCTTGAAGTTGTTGTCCTGAGCTTCTTGACCGTCTGCGGCTCCCTCTTGGGCTCCTGCAGCCTGCTCGTATAGCTTCGCGGACAATTGTTGCACAATCTCTGTCAACGCCTCTGTAGCGGCATTAATTTCTTCAAGATTGTCGGATTCGAGGGCCGATTTCACTTTTTCCTTAGCTTCGTTTGCTTTTTCCACTTCGGAAGCTTCTACTTTATCGCCCAGGTCTTTAATGAGCTTCTCTGTAGAATATACCAGTTGGTCAGCACCGTTTTTCGCTTCAACCATTTCCTTACGCTTACGGTCTTCCTCAGCATGAAGCTCGGCATCTTTCATCATTTGCTCTACTTCAGCATCGCTCAAGCCGCTGGAAGAAGTAATGGTGATTTTTTGGCTCTTGTTCGTGCCTTTATCTGTTGCAGATACATTCACGATACCGTTGGCATCAATATCGAAGGTAACCTCGATTTGCGGAACTCCGCGTTGTGCCGGTGGAATATCATTCAGCATAAAGCGTCCCAGGGTCTTGTTGCCGTTCGCCATTTGGCGCTCACCTTGAAGAACGTGGATTTCTACGCTTGGTTGGTTATCAGCAAAAGTAGAGAACACTTGGGATTTGCTAGTAGGGATCGTTGTGTTGCGCTCGATCATCTTCGTGAACACGCCGCCTGCAGTTTCAATACCCAGGGAGAGCGGAGTTACGTCAAGCAATACAACATCTTTAACATCACCAGTCAATACGCCCGCTTGAACAGCTGCACCCAGGGCTACAACTTCATCCGGGTTAACACCTTTATGAGGGTCCTTACCAGTCAGCTTCTTAATAGCATCCTGTACTGCAGGAATACGTGTAGAACCACCTACAAGCACAATTCTGTGAAGATCAGCCGGAGTCATACCCGCATCATTTAATGCTTGACGTGTTGGGCCCAAAGTACGCTCAACCAAACTTTCAGTCAGCTCATCAAATTTCGCACGAGTCAAGTTGATTTCCAAATGCTGTGGCACTCCGTCAGCAACGGTAATGAACGGCAAGGAAACTGTAGTTGTCATAACACCGGAGAGTTCTTTTTTAGCTTTCTCAGCTGCATCTTTCAAACGTTGTACAGCGGCTTTATCTTTGCTAAGGTCAATGCCTTGTTCTTTTTTGAATTCAGATACTAGGTAGTCCATAACCAATTGGTCAAAATCATCTCCACCAAGACGGTTATCACCACTTGTTGCTTTTACTTCGAAGAAGCCATCGCCAAGTTCCAGAATGGATACGTCGAACGTACCGCCACCAAGGTCATATACGAGGATAGTGTGGTCTTCGGATTTCTCCAAACCGTATGCCAATGCTGCTGCTGTAGGCTCGTTTACAATACGAAGGACTTCCAAACCAGCAATTTTACCTGCATCTTTAGTAGCTTGACGCTGACTGTCATTGAAGTAAGCAGGAACGGTAATAACGGCTTGAGTCACTGTCTGACCCAGATAAGCTTCTGCATCAGCTTTCAGCTTTTGCAGGATCATAGCTGAAATTTCTTGAGCGGAATAGTCTTTACCGTCAATCGTTTCCTTGTGGCCTGTACCCATGTGACGTTTGATAGAGCTGATTGTGCGATCCGGATTAGTGATCGCTTGGCGTTTTGCCGTTTCACCGACAACACGCTCGCCGTCTTTCTTGAAACCTACAACCGATGGGGTTGTACGCGCGCCTTCTGGGTTAGGGATAACAACGGCTTCGCCGCCTTCCATAACTGCTACGCAAGAGTTGGTGGTTCCTAAGTCGATACCAATTACTTTACTCAATGTATTTTGCCTCCTTGAATTTTTACTGGGAGCTGCGCTCCTCTGAAAATAATTATGTGCTGTAACCTTATAATCACGATTAGATCATACTGCCGCTTGGTTGGCGGACAGAAACTGCCAGCCTATATAGACAGACTACATGCTGACTTTGACCATGGCAGGACGAAGTACCTTATCCTTCAGGAGATAGCCCTTTTGGACTTCCTCTGTCACGATACCTTCTTCGTGCTCCTCGCTCTCCACCTGCATAATGGCCTGATGATATTCAGGGTTAAAGGGCTGTGCTACTGTTTCCATTGCTGTAAGTCCCTCGTTCTTCAGAATCCCTTCCAACTGGCGGAAAATCATATTCACACCTTTTGTAAAAGCTTCAAATTCAGGAGTAGCCGGAGCCGTTGCCAATGCACGTTCGAAATTATCCATAACCGGGAGCAATTCCGTTACGAGCTTAGAAGTAGCATATTGCGCTAATTCTTCTTTCTCCTTCAAAGTACGACGGCGGAAGTTATCGAAATCAGCCTGTACACGTAATGCACGTCCCTGGAATTCGTCAGCAAGACCTTGCAGGCGCTTGAGTTCATCTCCGTCACTAACCTCACTGACTTCCTCTGCCGTGAAGGCATCGGTCTCAGAGACCGTCTCAGCTGTATCGGCTGCAGGGTTCTCATTTGTATCATTATCTTGAATTTCGTTGGAATCTTGAACTTGTTCCTCTTTCAAGTTGTCTTCACCTCCTTAAAGTAATCACGACTTAAGTTCACTTATACCAGTGTGCCAGCATCGCTGTCAAATCTCTAGACAGAATGCCCAAAATACCCATAACCCTTGCATATTCCATTCGAGTCGGCCCTAAGATCCCTATGCTCCCCAGGGCCTGCCCGTCAAGTGAATAAGTCGCTGTTATCAGACTGCAGTTGGCGATCGCTTCATGGCTGTTCTCCGTCCCTATACGGACTTGAATTCCTGTTCCGCCGGCTGCCGGGGACAGCATTTTAAGCAAAGTGGGTGTTTCCTCAAGAAGATCTAGAATATGTTTAACCTTATCAACATCCTTGAACTCAGGCTGATTCAGCATATTCGTTGCCCCGCTAAGGTAAATCCGCTGCTCCTGATCACTCTCAAGTGCCGTGTCCAACACCTGCATTAATTCTTCATAGTGGGAGATATGCCGCTGCATCTCTTCGCCAAGTTCCGAATAAAGTCTACTCTTCAGCTTATAGAGAGGTACATTAACCAGCTTGCTGTTAAGCATGTTGACCACTTTCTCCATATCTGAAACCGAAATCTCCGGCGGAATATTCACCGTACGATTCTCAACCTGTCCCGTGCTGGTAACAATAATGGCCACTGCCGTTGTTTCATTAAGAGGCAGTAATTGAAAATGGCGCAAAGAAGTATGAAAAACCTCCGGTCCCAGCAGGATGGAAGTGTAATTCGTCATATTAGAAAGGATCATCGCCGCATGTTGATTAACCTGCTCCATTGCATTCAGCTTCTCTGCGAAAAAAGCACGGATGGTGCCCACTTCTGCAGATTCGGCGGAATTCCAAGGGACCAGGTGATCCACGTAATAACGATATCCCTTATGAGAGGGTATTCGGCCTGCAGAGGTATGCGGCTGTTCGAGATACCCCAGATCCTCCAGGTCAGCCATTTCATTGCGGATCGTAGCAGGACTGTATCCTACATCTCCGCGTTTAGAGATACTGCGTGAGCCCACGGGCTCAGCCGAAGAAATATAATCATCAACTATGGCATTAAGTATCATTCTTTGGCGTTCAGTCAACATGTTATTTTCCTCCTATCGGCTGTAGCTCACATTCGTTAGCACTCGACAGAGATGAGTGCTAATCACTAATACAAAAATACCAAACTGACATTGCCATTGTCAAGTCAGTTCGGTATCTTGTGTATCGTTATTTAAGAGAAATTCTGGTTAGTTAGGCCGTGAACGAATAATTCCATCTCAACAAAGGGATTAGGTACATGCAACTTCAATTCCTGAGTTTCTTCTTCGTAGCTCCAAGTGCCACCCATTTCCTCCAACGTTTCGTTTCCTTTAGATGTAATAACGTCGATGGCTTTCGGTACAAAACACATCCACTTTACATTTAAATCAATCATGTTCCGCTCCGTGGCTAATCCTTTTAATTGATATTTGAGCTTCAGCCTTAATGAATTCTCATCAGTCGTGACTGTAGTGGTTATGAGATTGTAAACACCCTTCTCATAAGCGTACGTATGGGCATCATCCTCATACCAATGATTATAGGACTCACTACTGCACACACCTGGATAGATACTAAGAGTTACAGTAGCCTGTTCATTTAATATAGGCTTCCATTGATCATCTATTAGTTCAGGAAGTGCTGTCCCTGCCTTGACATACAGCGGCATTACATGAATTGGGGCATGTGCTAGAATATGACGGGGGCCTTCATGACGTTCACCCGTCCAATAATCTACCCATTCGCCTTCAGGTAAATAAACCACACGATACTCCGTATTAGGACGAAGGACGGGAGCAACAAGCAGGTTACTGCCTACCATAAACTGATCGCATAAATTATGAACGCTACGATCATTTGGGTATTCAAGAATTAAGGGACGCATAACCGGTAAACCCGTCTTATGTGCTTCATAGAATACCGTGTACAGGTAAGGCATGAGACGATAGCGTAAACGAATATACTTTTTGCAGATTTCTTCGATGTGCGAACCAAATGACCAAGGCTCTTGATATACGGAATCTAGAACACTATGATTCCGGCAGTATGGGAAGAATACACCCGCCTGCGTCCAACGCGCCAGTAACTCTGGAGTAGCATGATGGGAAAAACCGCCGATATCCGATCCGGAGAAGGGCTGACCGGATAACCCCAAGTTCAGAACCATTGGAATAGCCATGGAGAGATGTTCCCAGAAACTGCGATTATCTCCAGTCCAAGTTGCTGCATACTTCTGAACACCAGCATAACCTGCTCGTGTAAGCACGAAAGGACGTTCACCTTTCAATTGTTTCTTCAAACCTTGCTGCGTAGCCATCGACATCAGCATCCCGTAAAGATTGTGAAGCTCACGGTGTGTTCTCGGATTGCCATCGTTTCCATGTACTACGTCAAGATCCATGGTTTTGGTAGCATTAAATACCGCAGGCTCATTCATATCGTTCCAGATTCCATAAATGCCGAGATCCGTATAATACCTATGCTGTTCTTCCCACCACAAGCGTACCTCTTCTACTGTGAAGTCAGGAAACGCGCTTGCTCCAGGCCATACATTGCCAATGAACAAGTCGCCTTCCATCTTGCGGCAGAAGTAATCCTTTTTTATGCCTTCCTGATAGGGGGGATACTCGGGATCCTTTTTGATACCCGGATCAACAATGGGAACAATACGTATCCCCATTTCATTTAATTCACGGATCATCTTGGCGGGATTCGGAAATCGTATCGGATCAAAGGTAAATACCCGATACTCATCCATATAATGAATGTCAAGATAAATGACATCACAAGGGATTTGTTTATCACGGAAATTTCTAGCGAGTGCAATAACCTCTTTTTGGTCCATATAACTGTACCGAGATTGGTGATATCCGATGGCCCAAGCCGGCGGAAGTTCCATACGACCAGTCAGACCGCTGTATCGTTTCACCACATCTTTCAAGTCGGGGCCATAAACGAAGTAATAATCGATGGTGCCTGAGTCTATTTGAAAAGTGTAGTGATTATCGTTAGAACGCATGTCAAACGAGGTCCTTCCCGGATTATCGAGGAATATTCCATAGACGGGCTTATTGTAACGAAAATGAATTAAGAATGGAATGGATACATACAAACATTCGATTTCGGGTACATGCGGATCAAATACATCCGAATTCCACATATCATATTTCTCACCTTTTTTATCCAAAAAGTTTGTTTTCTCACCTAACCCATAAATATGGGAATCCAGATCCATTTGTTTTCGACAACCATACTTGCCTCTACCGCTTTGAAATACCTCTTCCTCTCTCGAAATCAGATCTCCATCCGCGCTATAGAAATCCAGCAGTCCAGTTTCTTTATGTACAACAACGGTTATTGCCGGAAGTATTAATTTGTATACATCCGAGCTCTCTTCCAATCGCACATCAACTTCAATGAATTCGTCTGCTTGGACTGCAATTGTGGTACGTAAATCAATACGATGATCCAGCAACATTCTCACACGAACTATATGATCATTAACAGGTTGCAGCATAATTGAAGCATTTTCACCTTTGAATAGGAATACCCCTAATTCATATTTAACCGATTCAATGGAACCCATGACCCATTTGTTGGAAGTGACAACGGAATGGGTACTGTGGTCCGGATGAATCGTTTCGCTAGTTTTCATAAATAACTCTCCTATTTCATTATCCTTTTACCGAACCAAGTGTTATTCCTTTGACAAAGTACTTCTGAAGAAACGGATAAATAATCAAAAGTGGGAGCATAGAAACAAAAATTTTCGCGGCATTTAAGGTCTGGTTGGATAAACCCACCGAACGCTTGACGGTTTCCACATCTAATTTAGACATATCAACAACGACCGCTACTTGGCGTATATATGACTGCAAGGGATAATTTTCATTTTTCGTCATTAACACAAGAGCCTGAAAAAATTCATTCCAATGATAGACAATAGTAAATACCAGTATCGTTGCCAGCACCGGTGTAGACAGTGGAAATACAACATTGAATAGAATGCGCCATGGTCCTGCTCCGTCAATTAAGGCGGATTCTTCAATTTCCTTCGGTAAATTCCTGAAAAAATTCATGACTAATATGACATTAAAAACAGGCAAACCGCCTCCAAGCACTAGTCCCCAAATGTTATTAATCATGCCTAGAGATTTCATAGTCATGTACCAAGGGACCAACCCGCCACTGAACAGCATGGAGAAAATCAGCAGCCACATCAGAATATTTCGGGGTGCAAATTCCTTTGTTGTTTTGGAGAGAGGATATGCCATCAACAACACAACAAAAAGGGTAATGACTGCCCCGAGAACTACACGCTCCACCGAAATTAAAAACGATTTTAGAAACTGACCGTCTCCAATGATTGCTTCGTACGAGGCTAATGTGAAGCCTTTGGGCCAGATGAAGACTTGACCTGCGGATACTGCTGCTTTATCACTTAAGGAGACAACAAGTGTATACCATACAGGCAAAACACAAAGAAGTGTAATCAAAATTAGTAGGATCACATTGAATCCATTAAATACTCTGGAGAGGAACGAGCGTTCTTCAACCATAATTCCCACACCCCTATGCTAAAAGATTCTGTAGTTCGCAAACCGGTATGCCAGTCCGTATGAAGTCGATATCAGAACTAAACCGACAACGGATTTCAGAAGACCTACGGCTGTAGCTAAACCATATTGCATATCAATAAGTCCGGCTCTATAGACCCATGTATCGATAACATCACCTGTCGAGTAGACTGCTGGATTGTACAAGTTAAATATTTGATCGAAGCCGGCATTTAGAATATTACCCAGGCTTAAGGTACCGAGTAGAATAGCCACCGGCAAGATACTTGGCAGCGTAATACGCATAAGACGTTTAAACTGAGAAGCTCCATCAATTGCAGCAGCTTCGTACATTTCTGGGTTAATGGATGTCAGGGCCGCAAAGAAAATAATAGCCGCAAATCCAAACTCTTTCCAAATATCACTACCCACGATAAGAGACGGAAATATCTTTGCATTGGCAAAGAACAATACAGGGTCCATCCCGAAGACGGATAAAACTTGGTTGATCGGGCCTGTATAAGAGAAAATATCAATCATAATACCCGCTACAATAACCCAAGACAGAAAATGGGGTAAATACACAATCGTCTGAACCGTTCGGCTGAAATAACGATTTTTGACTTCATTTAACATAAGAGCAAATAATAAAGGAACGATTAAGTTTCCAATCATTTTTAGTACCGCGATAAATATAGTATTCTTAAATACTTGTATACTGTCATCAAGCTCAAACATGTAGCGGAAATTCTCGAGCCCAACCCATGGAGACTTCCAGATTCCCATTCCAGGATTAAACTCTTTGAAGGCCATTAAGATTCCATGCATAGGTAATAAATTGAAGAAGAACAACCATATCAATCCCGGAAGAAGCATCAAATAATAGTGTTTTGTTATTCCTCTGATCCGCATACGTTACATCCCCTTACTAGGATGTCAAGACGAGTAAGTATTTACCCGTCTTGACCATTTTCTATTATTGGAGCTCGTTTACTTCTTTGGTGATGGTATCCCCACCTTGTTCCATCCACTTCTGAACGAAGGTATCAAAATCTTCTAGAGGACTGCTTCCCAGAATAATTTTCAGGAAGGTTTCATCCTCCATCTTTTTAAGATTCGTCCACCGCGCGTCCATCGTCTTTGTCTTGGATGTTGCAAGGCTGCGCAGATATTTGACATCAGCATCTACAAACGTCGAGCCGCCATTTAAATGCGCGTATACATGTGCGAAGAATCCAGGATCTTTAACCTGATCCCAATGCTG
This sequence comes from Paenibacillus wynnii, assembly GCF_000757885.1. Lineage (NCBI taxonomy): Bacteria > Bacillati > Bacillota > Bacilli > Caryophanales > Paenibacillaceae > Paenibacillus > Paenibacillus wynnii. Next base: position 2,313,257 of record NZ_JQCR01000003.1, read on the forward strand.
AATATCATAGTTATCAAAGGGTGCTATTTTAATATCTTTTACATGTAAGGCCAGATCATTAGTAAAACCATAGTTCACTTTATCGATATCTTCCAGCTTGATCTTTCCATCCAGATAGTCACGAAGCGTATTTACGGTGTAATCCAATTGGTCCCCGGCACCGGCAATGATAAACAGCGGAATTTCCTGTCCAGTCATCTCCTTACCCTTCGTAGCTCCTTCATAACTGGCTATTTTTTCTGATACATGAACATTAAGCATTTTTACGACGGCTTCAGGGTGTTCATACCCTTTTTTAACAACTATAAAATTACTTCCCGTAGCTTGATTAGAGGTGAATTCGCCTGCGGCATTTAATGGTGCCACATATGGACGCCAGTTCGCTTCAGGGTCATTTTTAATCGCATCTTGCAAATTATAAGGTGTCCACCATGGACCAAAGAAAATACCAGCTTCTCCACTTACGGCAATCTCTTGCCCGCTTTTGCGCAATCCAACTTCCTTATCCAAAATACCTTTCGTATACCATTCACGCATCATGGCAAGCGTTTGTTTGGTTTCTGGAAGTGTCGATCCATAGACAGCCTTTCCGTCTTTGTCTTTGACCCAAATGCCAGGATAAGCACCATTCGCAAAGAAAAGAGAGGAGAAGTTCATGTAGTGATCAGATGAGGTCAGGAAGGTGGAATAAAGTGCTCCCCCCTGACCGGTACCAACGATACCAACCGTGTTTTTACCGCCCATTTTGTTGTCAATAAATGCCTTCGCTATCTTCTCCAAATCCTCCAATGACTTAGGAGCCTCAAGTCCAAGCTTATCAAGCCAATCTTTGCGGATCCATGTTAGTGGTGCTGATGGAAGTGTAGTTTCCGGAAAAGCGTATAATTTATTGTCCACGGTGACATTTTCTAATAATCCAGGATTAGACTCATAAATATCTTTCAATCTTGGAGCACCCACATTTTTATAAACTTCTGTTAGATCCTCTAGTTGATCTGCTTTGATCATTTGTTTTAGTTGCGTCTCATTTACACGCATGGCATCTGGCAGATCATTACTAGAAATAGCTAGACTCACTTTCTGATCGTAATCTGTAACGGATGCTTCCCATGCATGCTTGACAACAATGTTGTATTCTTCTTTTAACCAGCGTGTGTAAGCATTATCTTCAGCTGTGTCAGTACCATTAAACTTATAATTCGTATCCAGTGATCTACCAATTGAAACCTCAAGTGGCTCCGGGAATTTTCCAAGCGGATCTATATTTACCGCAACATTGGTACTGCCCTCTGAATTGTTACTCGAACTGTTCGTTGTATTGTTACTGCTACACGCACTTAAGCTTGTAGTAATAAGCAACCCGACCATGATAGCGGTCAACCCTTTTTTTATTCCCTGCTTTTTCATTGTTTGCCCCCTATTAATTAGCATTGATCTTGATTCCCCATCAATATATCATGTCATGATAGACCTCTAAGTTATAGAATGATTTGGAATATAGTTGAGAATATATCGGAAATAAAAAAAAGTCCGAAAAGAGTCTCCCCCTTTTCAGACTATTCTCTATCTTGACGTCTACCCTTATTATTTTTAGAACGATCATTTCAGATCTTTTCTATACAGGGTTGGAACCATCCCTACATGTTCCCGAAATAACCGACTGAAATACTTCTCATCATTGTAACCAATCTGTTCAGAAATCCATTGAACTGTTTTGTTCGTATTCCTTAAATATTCTTTCGCTTTTTCCATACGAATATCCCGCAAATAGTCCGTGTAGGTTTGACCAACAATATCTTTAAAACACTGACTAAAGTAGCTGTTGCTCATGTTTACCCTTTGCGCAATTTCCCCCGCTGATAGAGGTTGATTCATCATTCGTTGTACCATATTCATCGCTTTGGCAATACTGTTCTGAATTTCATTAGAGTATTGATTCTTCGTATTCGCTAGTCTGGTCATTTCCTTCGTTTCCCTAAGCCATGTTTCAAATTCAAACCAGCAAGAAAAGAAGTCTTTGACTAGGATGGGATGAGGTAAAATTAGACGGTACAGTCTGTTCCATTCATCCGCTAAAGATGAGAATATTCTTGTCAATCGAATTGAAGGCAATTTAATGGATTTAAGATGATTAATCATCACCTCAAAAAGCTGATCGTCGTATATCCATTCGGAAGCTAGCCATTTTTCTTTGATCTCATTGATTTCATGACTGGATCCAGACTTTATTTTATTTAGAAACATAGCACTGTTAACGATCTGATAGGGATGAATAGGATCATACTCATAGAACAAGTCAGACTTTCGATAGCTGCGGAGGAGTTGTAAAATTGACTTACGATCCATACCTTGTAATTCCCGAAAACAAAAAAGAGCATACTCCCGATTGGAAGCGGGAATGTTAGTCACCTTCTCGAGGATTATTAGCTTCTCATCTTCCGAAATGTCAGTCCAATACCAAATCCCTACATCTGCTTCTACCGCACCTTTCGGTGAATGAATATCCATTATGGAGTCTTCATTGTTTTGGTGTAGTGAGTATAAAACATAGATCTCATCCGCTAAATCTACTTCATCCTCCTGGGTAGGAGTGGCCTTTAAGGGACCTCTCTGTTCCATAAGAGAAGCAATTCTACCTAATACATCTTCGAATCGCTCCTTCTCCAGCTGAGTTTTGACGACATAATCAATAGCTCCCAGTCGAAGTGCCTCCTGCACATACTCAAAATCTTGATGTAGAGTCATTACAACGATTTGGATATGTGGGTACTTTTGGCGCACCTCTCTCATTAACTCAATTCCGGACATCACGGGCATGGATAAATCCGTAAGCAATAGATCTACCTTAGTTGTTTCTATAAATTGGAGAGCGTTCGCGCCATTGTTGGCCTCTCCCACAACAGCCATTCCGAACTCTTTCCAGGGCATGAAGGATGCTAGTCCTTGGCGGACAATTTTTTCATCGTCTACAATCAGTACGCGAATCATGAGGGTATATCACCTCCAGAAAGGGGTATACGTACAGAAACAATCGTTCCTTTACCTATTTCACTTTTGATTTCTAATCTTGCCTCTCCCCCGTAGTTTGCATGCAGAATACTCTTTACATATCTCATGCCGATTCCCATGCCCACCTTCTGATTCTCCTTAGATTCATCATTTAATAAACGATCGATGGTTTCTTCTGACATTCCGGCGCCATTATCTTGGATTTTGATATCTAAGCCATCATTGGACTTAATATCCACATGAATATATCCATCATCGCTCACGCCATGATAAAGGGCGTTTTCTACCAACGGTTGCAGAATAAAACGTGGAATCAATAAGGCCATCGCATTCTCATCTACGTCAATGTCGACATCGAATTGAAAATCATATCTTATTTGTTGCAGCTGTAAATACTCCTTCAAAGCTTGTACTTCATCGCCGATCGTGGTGACTTCCCCCATTTTGCCTAAATTATAACTTAACAATTTGTTTAACGAGAGTACTAACTTATCGATTTTATCATGCCCGCTAAACACGGCCAGCCAATGCACGGTATCGAGCGTATTCATAAGAAAATGCGGATTTATCTGATACAATAATTTCTCGACTTCCAAATCTGCTCTTCGCTTTTCTTTCTCTTCTATCTCCGAATATAACTCCCAAATCTGCCCCTTCATGCTTCTGATCTGATGCAATAGAAAATCAAACTCAGGGATATCCGTTAATCCCGTATGCTCTTTAGAAGGGCTTACAATTAGAGATTTGATTTCTGTATTAAACTTCCCTAACGGCTTATACACCATTTTCCACAAAACCCATGCACTAAATACCGCCACAATACTAAATAGGATAAAAAATAGGGTCGTTTTTACAAGCCACTGGTTTCTCTCCTGATTCAATTCCTTCATGGGTGTGATGGAGACAATACTCCATCCTTGATTGCTTGTTTCTTTACTCCAAAAAAATTGATTATACTCTCCAGAAGTTACTTCTGTATTACTCGATCCAGGAAATAACTCATTCTCCGGAAAATCCTTAGCATCTTCACTAAATGCTACTCTCCCATCATTATCTAGAATCAGTAGACGACGAGAATCCACCTTTCGATTCTGGGGAGCAAATAGGGTTTGTAAGGCGTTGCGGCCGGTCTCAATGTACAAATACACATTCTGATCGGGTAAATTGACTTTTCTCATCGTACTAAATACATACTGATTAATAGAACCATTGTAGCTTTTATGAGGCCCATAGTAGGTGATCTCTGGATATTTAGCCATGATAGGAAGCTCTTTTGGTGAAAAGTGCCCCCTTATATTGAAATTTTCTAATTCATGCAAATCGGTCTCCGGGTAGTAGTACATAATTAAACCCACATTGGGATTAGAGAATGAAATAATATTCAACTCGCTTTTAATCTCAGTCAGAAGCTGAATTCGGTCATAGGGTTCGAGCACCTGTTGAAGATCTTCAATCTGCTTATTGATTCCACCAAACGCTAGTTGTTGTGAGACATGGTTCAAGTTATTTAAAGCGTTTTCTAACGTTGATATATCTTGCTTCAAATTACTTTTAATAGCGCTTTCTACTTTATTTCCAAGGATCGAATCGATCGTGTAGAAAGAAACAAATCCAAGGCAGATAAAGGGAACTAAACTTCCGAAAAGAAAGATGGAAATGATTCTATTCTTGAAAGTAACCTGCTCGAAACGTTCAATAATGAAGTTCTTATTCACCTGATCCCCTGCCTCGCCAAATATAAGCATAATTTATTTATATAAGTTGAACTTAAAATTTATCTACTTTGGGTTTGGGGCGCAACTGCGGTGAATGTTGGAATTCCAGCCGCTGTTGTCTCCAGATTTCTTGATTATAACCGCTGTCCGCGGATGAAATCCGGAGACAAAGGCGGACGCTACCGCTCCTCCAGTTCCAAAATTCCCCTCCGTTACTTCCATCCTTTTTGTCTATTTTTAAGTTCAATGTATATAGGTATGAAGTTCTGACTATTAAATTATGTTACCATGGATAACTCTTATTCACTATAAAGATTGTACTAAAGACTTACTCGTTGGAGTGTGGTAGTTACTACAGTGAATGTTTGGACTTCCAGCCGCTGTTGTCTCCCGATTTCTTGATTATAACCGCTGTCCGCGGATGAAATCCGGAGACAGCTGATGCTTTCGAAGCGAGCTTTCCTACGGAAAGCTTTCGGGCGGTCGCTAACGCTCCTCCAGTTCCAAAATTCCCTTTCGTTACTACCACCCCGAGGTTGTTATTTAGTTCAGTCTATATAGAACCTTAGGAATAGGAAAACAAGAATTCTATTACCCTTAAGGTAATAGAATTCTTGTCACTATACTAGTTATTCAATAATAAATATATGGCTATCGCCGCTTCGGCACGGCTCATTAGGGATTTCGGTTCATTTAACGTTTCGGTATCTGCTAGTTTATTCCCATTCTTAAACGCGTTAGCCCGCTGGAGCATGATGTCCAACTCCTGTTTTGTCACCTGGGCTCTCGGATCAAATACACCCTCATTTCGTCCCTTGATGATCCCTGCCTCAGCTGCAGCCGTTACAGCACCGGCATACCATTCGTCCCCGCGCACATCTGAGAATCCTTTGGTTCCGACTTCCTTAAGGTTCAACGACCGCACCAACAGTGCCGCAAACTCTGCACGTGAAATACTCTTGTTGGGCTCAAAGTTCGTTTCTGTGGTTCCGTTCACAATCTGTTTTGCCGCTAACGACTTTATGGCTAGGTAAGCGGCATGTGATGCGATCACATCGTTAAAGGTTTTTTCATATTCTAAGACTGCAAATTCACTCAAGTGCTCGACCCTTACGGTCATGATCCCGTCACTCCGTTTCCCGCCTACATATTCAAGTTTCTGATTATCCTTAATTAAATACACACCTGCCAGATCATGGCTAAGTCCGTCATTTACATGGAAGGAAATTGAAATCGGCTTCGTGAAAGGACTAAGATTCTTGGACTCATTCTTGTTCATTATGACGGACAAAGAGATCTTGTGTATCGCACTACCCATTTTTAGGTTTGTATTGGCATCCTTATGCATTGCCAGTAAGGCGTCTTCGGCTGCTTGTTGTAATAGAGTCACATTCAGTGAGATCAGTGCTTTGTCTGCAGTTGCTCCTGACACAAGTGATTGCGCTGCGAGCAGTACCTCAGTGGGAAGTTCAATAGATACTTTATCAAACTTGATCTTTATGGGTTTTTTTCCAACTAGTTCAGCGGCATGAATGGGAAGTAATACTTGTTCAATATCACTGGCCACCGTTAAAGTTACAGGATCCCCGCTCCCGTTCTTTAGACTGTCTTCCTTAAAAGCAACAACACCCTTTGCTGCTTCTACATTCGGTTTCGTGACATCATTAATGATAGATCCGGTATTTGGAATTGGATTCACTTCAGTGGTTTCTTTGATCTGAATCGTGACGTTGAATGTATTGCTAATACTCGAATCACTGACAGATGTTGCTTTTACAATAACAGTCCCGTTTGCTATGGCAGTCAAGAGTCCTGTATCTGACAAGCTTGCGTAACTTTCTCCGCTTTGAATGCTCCAGGTAACCTCTTTTTTAGTTGCATTTGCTGGCAATACCTCAGCGGCCAATTGCAAAGTTCCACCTTTGGTTGCAATGCTGGTTAATTTATCTTGATTACTTACGTTTATCGATTCTGCCGCAATGTTATTCGTAAAAATCTGATACTCCCAAGGTGCAAGATTGAAAGTTTGTTCCTGATTAATTTCAAAGGAAGTATGGTGTAAATACGACTGATAGGTCCCTGCCGCTGTATCAGCATACACTGCCGTTGTTACATTTTCTGCAGAAAGATTTAATACACTCACCACTTTATTACCATTCTTTTCTCTTTCAAAAGCCAATACTCGCGGATCATCTGTTGTGAGAAATTGAACATCCCCGCCTTCACTGCCATTCCAAAGCGCTGCATTCTGTTTTTTTAGAGTAATTAATTTCTCGTAAAACGGTTGCATCGTCAGGTCATCCCAATTAATCTCGTCTTTATCAAAAAAGGCTAGTCTTTTATCAAGCCCTATTTCTTGTCCAGAATATATCAAAGGCATACCCGGTAGCATAAAGGATAAAATCGCCATCGTTTTTTCAGCTTCACCGAACATTTCCGACGTTGTTCCTTCCCATGAATTCGTATCATGATTAGTAATGAAATTCATGGGATAGGAGCCCTTAGGGTACACCTGCAGAGTTCTCTCGATATAGGATTGTATATCTTTTGAGCCCTTCTCACCGTTAGGTATGCCTTTCATGATGTTATAAAAAAGTTCCCAACCATAGTTAGAGTTAAATGCCTTGGATAATAAGCCGTATTGTGTATCATCCTCTGCTAACATATAGACCGGTTTAATCTGGTCCAGCTCCATACGTGCGGTCTCCCAGAAATCCTGCGGCACACCCGCCGCGTAATCACTTCTGAATCCATCAACGTCCGTTTCCCTCACCCAAAACTTCATCGCATCAATCATTGCATTACGCATATCTGCATGATCAAAATTCAGGTCTGCAACATCCTGCCAATTGGTTCCCCCAGGAATCACAACATTGCCTTCACTGTCTGTTGTATACCAACCCTCATTATTAATCCACTGATTATCCCATCCTGTATGATTGGCTACCCAGTCCAACATGACCTTGAAGCCCATCTCATGGGCCGTATTCACTAGACTTTTGAAATCTTCCAACGAACCAAATTCAGGATTGACTGCTTGGTAATCATCCACCGCATAGTATGAGCCTAAAGATCCCACCCGGTTCGTCACCGATATTGGATGAATAGGCATAAACCATAAAATTTCCACACCTAATTCCTTTAATCGAGGAAGGTGCGCCTCAAACGCCTTAAAGGTTCCTTCTGGAGTATATTGTCTGACATTCACTTCATAAATGGTGGAGTCTTTAGACCAATCAGGAAAGTTCGCTTTACTATCCTCTACTGCTGTAACATAAGGTGATGTGTAAACCGCAGGATCCCCTTCTTTAATAAACAGATGCTTATAATCTCTAAGTTGTGCAAACGACCTCTCTGCACCATCTTTAGCACCGTCTATACGATTAATAACCAGGAAACTTAATAGTCCCGCATTCTCTTTTAATTCCACATCAATATAGGCACCATTCTTATCGATCTGCGCATTGGAAAAGGAAGTCGCCCCTGTAGGCCAACTGGCTACAGCCTCGGAAGGTGTCTCCACATCGTCCCACATCCAAAGACCCCAATTACTATAATCCGGGTCAGCTTTTTGATAATGTATTCGTACAGTGTTCTCAGGCAGGCTTACCGGTTCCCACAGAAACACCTCATCTGAACCTTCCTTGATCCATATTTCATTGATTTCCGGTGTAGTCATTACAACTACCTTCTCATTTCCATCCTTAACTTCGTTTAATTTATTTAATACTATGAAATTCACTTTATTCGCCTTAGCTTTCAAGCTGATGTCGACATACACTCCATAGTCTGTTAGCTGATTTTCATCTAAAGAGGTAGCACCTGTAGGCCACGCTCCAACATCCCCCGAAGGTGTGGTTACATCCCCCCATAACCAAAGGCCCATATCTTGAAATTCATTGTCTACTCTTTGATAATGTATTCTCAGTGTGTTTTCAGGAATAGCATCCAAATTTGCTTGTGTTGTTACAAGAGGTTCCGCTTCAATCGAATTAGATATAGGTAAACTCACTGCTGAAAATATCATCAAAATCAATAAAATCATTGCTATCATTTTGCTCCATCGCCTTGTCAAAAGAACACGCTCCTCATATTTAATTTTGTCTGTTCTACTCACTAAATACGAAATTCACCCCATTCACTGCAACTACACTCAGGAGGCTGTTTCAATATACCACCGCAATGTACATTTCTACGTTAGAGGCTGATTGCAGATGAGGTTGAATATTCAGTGAATTACAAAAAACATCCAAAAAAGTGTCTACCCCTTTTTTGGATGTTGACCTACCTTACCTCAGAGGAAATAACAAGTTTCCGCAACAAAAAACCACACTCCCAGCAGACAGTTGAGTGTCCAATGAGAATGTGGTCTATTTTATAACTATCGAATTAGTTCAGCCTCTTAAGTACCGCTATTTCATCACAAGCATGCTGCTTCGAGCAGTTCACGCAGTCGGTCCATACTTTTTCGGGGAAGATCTCTTTCTCTACAATATCAAATCCGTTTCTAAGAAAAAAATCAACGGCGTAGGTCAGCGCCATAATCTTCGGGATCTTCTGACGTCTGGCTTCTTCAGTTAGGGCATTCACAATCAAGGAGCCTATTCCTTTGCCTTGGTATTCATCATGGAGGCCAAGTGAACGTATCTCAACAAGGTCAGTGCCGAGCCTGCAGAGAGAACCGCAGCCAACGACCTTTCCATCCATTTCAGCAACGACAAATAGATCAATCTGACGCTGCAATGCAGCACGGGAACGGGGAAGCATAATACCCTTTTGTGCATACTCCTCTATCATAAGATACAATGGCTCAATATCGTCCACTGTAGCACTTCTGCATGTCGCCATTCTACTTTTGTTGTGAAATTCATGACGGGCCAACTTTGCAATCACCCTGCTTCACTCCCCCCGTTGATATTATTGAATAAATATACATCAGAGTGAATTTGAATTCAAGAGTTATTTTAAAATTAAACCTCTGTCAGCGCCCCTACAAATTCTCCGAAAACATCATTCCCAAAAAGGATTCCCTGCTTGCTCAGACGATAGATGCCATTCTCTTGCTCAAGCAATCCGGCATTCAACATTTTATGCAGAGACTTGCCAAACACATCCTCCATGGTCTTACCGAATTGCGCTAGAAAAGCAGCCCCTGATATCCCAGCACGCATGCGAAGGCCCACCATCATGAAATCCTCCATCGCTTCTTCCTCAGAGATGGCATAGGTATTCAGCCGCGGCAATCCTTTACGGGAAGCTTCTATATAGGGATTAACCCCTTTGATGTTTACGTGACGCTGGCGTCGGGCATAACCGTGTGCTCCTGCACCCAAACCATAATAATCTTCGTTTCGCCAGTAAGTAATATTGTGGAGACTCTCTTTACCAGGCTTTGCAAAATTACTAATCTCATACTGGTTGTATCCCGCTTCTTCCATAGAAGACATCAGCAGCAGGTACATCTGGAGTTCATCCTCTTCGTTAGGGAGCGGAAGCTTGTTCTTATTGAACAGGGTGTGGAAAAGAGTGTTTTCCTCAACCTTCAGACTGTATATAGAGTAGTGAGGCAGATCAAGCTCCAATGCCTTCTTAATACTCTCCGCAAGCATCTCCACCGTTTGATTAGGTAAACCAAACATCAAATCCACTGAAAGATTATTCAGTCCAACCGCACGCGCATTCTCCAAGCTCCGATAGACGTCGTCGACATTATGAATCCGGCCGATGCCCTCCAGAAGCTCATTCTGAAAAGCTTGAACACCGAAGCTGACCCGGTTTACTCCGCCAGCCTTCATTACTTCCAGCTTATCGCGATCAGTAGTTCCGGGGTTAGCTTCCATAGAGAACTCTATATCTTTATTCCAGTTCGGAAAGTGTGTGCGAATCGATTTCAGGAAAAATTCCATTTCATCAGGCTTCAATACGGTAGGTGTTCCCCCGCCAACAAAAATACTATTGATCACTCCAGGCGGATTCTCTTTAACCGTAAGTTCCATTTCCCGATCCAATGCATGGAGGTAATCCATGACTGGCTGGTCCTTCAATACATATGAATTAAAGTCACAGTAAAAGCATTTGTTCGTGCAAAATGGGATATGAATATATACCGCCTCTGGGGGACGGCTGTTAGTTGCGATGTTAGACATTAGCTGTCTCCTTTGCTTCTGTAAATGTAAAATCACTTCTAAGAGTAGCAGAAAAGGGAAGCCTTATGGCTTCCCTGGCAGGACAATGGTACGGATAAAACTCGTATTAAAGTTTGACTGCTAAGGAATGAAGAGGGTTCCTTTAAGTGGCTCTATAACTGCATTTTGTACAACTATTGAGCCCCCTAATCACCGAACAGGCCGTTTAACTGTATTTAGTGCCGTTAGATCAGTGCAATAGACAGAGAACATAAATCCTGGTCAGCCAAACAAAGTTGGCGCTTAACATGACTGGTCTAGTCGATTTCCAGCACGGCCATGAACGCTTCCTGCGGCACCTCTACGCTGCCGACCTGCTTCATGCGTTTCTTACCTTCTTTTTGCTTCTCCAGCAACTTACGCTTACGCGAAATGTCACCGCCGTAGCATTTGGCAAGTACGTTCTTACGCATCGCCTTAACAGTCTCACGAGCAACCACCTTGGTTCCGACAGAAGCCTGAATAGGTACCTCGAACATCTGGCGGGGAATGATACCGCGAAGCTTCTCGCAGATGATCCGTCCGCGGTTATAGGCACGGTCGCGGTGAACGATAAATGACAAAGCATCCACTTGTTCGTTGTTCAGTAGAATATCCATTTTGACCAGATTTGAGCGGCGGTAGCCCGATACTTCATAATCGTAGGAAGCATAGCCCTTTGTGCCGGATTTCAGCTGATCAAAGAAGTCATATACGATTTCTGACAATGGAACCTCATACGTAATCGTTACCCGATTGGCATCTAGGTACTCCATATTGACGAACTCGCCACGCTTGTTCTGACAAAGCTCCATTACGGTACCCACGTAGTCGTTAGGCACAATGATCGCAGCCTTAACGTACGGCTCTTCAATGTAATCAATCGTGCCGATTTCCGGATAGTGTGACGGGTTGTCGATGGTTATCGTTTCACCGTTTGTCAGCAAGATCCGGTAAATAACACTCGGTGCTGTGGTAATCAACGGCAGATTGAATTCACGTTCAATCCGTTCCTGAATAATCTCCATATGCAGCAGTCCTAAGAATCCACAGCGGAATCCGAAACCAAGAGCGCTGGAGCTTTCCGGCTCAAAGCTGAGAGACGCATCGTTAAGCTGCAGCTTTTCAAGCGCTTCACGCAGATCATTATAATCAGAGGTTTCAATTGGATATAGACCGCAATAAACCATTGGATTGATCTTACGGTAACCAGGCAGCGGCTCAAGTGTCGGGTTCTTGGTGTCCGTTACTGTATCACCGACACGGGTATCGCCCACATGCTTAATGCCTGCGACGATAAATCCTACATCACCTACATTTAGTTCATTTACAATTGACATACGCGGCATGAATGCGCCAACCTCAATAACCTCAAAGGTCTTCTCAGTGGCCATCATCTTAATTTTGGAGCCGGCACGAATACTGCCGTCCATCACGCGGACATAAACAATAACACCTTTGTACGGATCATAGTGGGAATCAAAAATCAGCGCTTTAAGCGGAGCTTCTGAATTACCCGTTGGAGCCGGTACCTGCTTTACCACCTGCTCCAGTATTTCTTTGATGCCGATACCTGCTTTGGCGGAGGCCATAACGGCTTCACTGGTATCCAACCCAATTACATCCTCGATTTCCTGCTTCACCCGTTCAGGATCAGCGTTAGGTAAATCAATTTTGTTGAGAACCGGTAGAATTTCCAGGTTGTTATCCAGCGCAAGATATACGTTAGCCAGCGTCTGTGCTTCGATACCTTGAGCCGCGTCCACTACTAGCAATGCACCTTCACATGCTGCAAGACTACGGGACACTTCATACGTGAAATCGACATGTCCTGGTGTATCAATTAGATTCAAGAAATAATCCTGACCGTCATCCGCACGATAGGTGAGACGAACGGCCTGCAGCTTGATTGTAATCCCGCGTTCACGTTCAAGATCCATCTGATCGAGAACCTGCTCCTGCATTTCACGGGAGCTAAGCGCACCGGTATATTCGAGTATTCGGTCAGCCAATGTCGATTTACCATGGTCTATATGGGCAATAATCGAGAAATTGCGAATTTGTTGTTGTCTTTTCTGTACGTCAGTCATTCCTTACCCCCACAAACAGCCTGTTGTTAATCCATCTATTATAACAGTACAAGCCCTACCCATCAATCCCGCATCTGCGTTACCAAAAAGAAACAGCATCCCCCGCTTTTTCAGCAAGACAGCTGTTTCTAAGAACTTCTTAATTTTCGGAGGAATCAAACAAGGAAACTACCCAGCGGATGCTTTTCTGAGAAGCTTGCTGCAGTAGCCCCGCTGTCTTGTCCGCAAGAACATCGACCTTTGGCTTTTGCTCCTCGGGGACAAGAATTTGCCCCGGTGTTAGTGTACTGTAATCCTTTACCTCTTGTTGAGGTAGGCTTGTAACAGCTCCGGTAGTCGGATCTATATTTACGGGGACGTATACGTAGGTCGGACTGGATGAAGGAGGTGTTGGGTTAGCGTTCTGTGCTGCACCGGCTACAACGTTCCAACCGGGAATCTGGGAGACCTTCGTCCCCTCACCGATGCTGCCGAACTGCATACCTATCAGAATTCCGATACCGGCCCACATCCCAACAACAAATAATTTTTTACCGAAACGCGACATTTCTCCACCCCTTCTGAAGTCGTTCTCCCCATAGCCTAGGAAGCATCACCGGCCGTACCCTCAAGAGCCTTACCTTTAGTTGCGTCCGAGTCCGTTGACTTGCTGGCTGCGTTTACTTTCTCAGCTTCATGACTGCTCCAATACACATCCGCAATAGCATCACCCAAGATTTCCGAGGTACGCTTCAGCTCTTCCGCCGTATTGTCAATACCGCCCACCTCAATTAACACACTGTTGGGAGACAAGGACTGATTATATTCGCCGTTATTGCCCTTGTTTGCCGCCTTCCCCCAGATTCCACGTGAGATCCCCGGATATTCTTTCTCCAGAAGCTGGTGTATCTGGTTCGCGAACGCCTCATTCTTCTTCCAATCTTTATTCGCATGTCCGAGGATAAAATACACTTGGGCATAACTTTTTCCGTCAATAACGGTGGTCGTCTTCTTATGCCGCTGAGAATCCCTGTGAATGTCAATTAATTCATTTAATCCGTCATTTTGGGCAAAAGCTGTCTTAATCATTTGCCGGGAATATTTATAGGAAAAGTTCCAGCTGTAGTCTTCCACTTCCGTCGCGTAATCTTCCTTCGAGTGGATGGTGCCGACTCCGCGCAATTCCAATCGTTTTGACAGATAGGATCCTACAAGCATTACATTCTTGGATGGCAGGGCGGAGCTCGGATTATCACCATTTGTTCCAATTAACGGATTATAAGCTTCACGCGGATGCGAGTGGTAAATAAGAATTCTTTTCTCCAATAAATCCTGGGCTTTACTTCCCGCAGTATCAGGAGATGCAGTCGGTTGCGGAACAGGAGTAGCCTCAGGCTCGTCCCCTCCCTCATTAAGAGATGGATCATCCGGTGTAACCGTGCCTTCTTCCATAGTCAATTCATCGGTGCCAGGGTGGTAATCAGCAGGTGCATCCTCGCTGCCTCCAGACGCATTCCGCAGCAGCACAGGCTCATCAGCCGCCAGACCTGGAAGTTCTCGTGAGAGCAGACTTTTCGGATCATTAGGATTCACACTGGTCAGGAGCTGAAACACAAAGGAGGTAACCTTATCACCGGATAGAGCGCTAAATTCCTTTCCCTTAGGCAAATGCGGCATCTCCATCCCTAGTATTTCCATAAAAAATCCGCTAGAAAGCGAAGTCGCTAATCCTTTCATTGAAGGAATGGGGGAAGAGTTCAGCTTCTGACCTGCCAAACCTCCCGCGCCCAGCAGTATGAAAAATACGAAAGAGCCCCCGGCTAGCAGTAGCATCGTTTTTCCCAGTGATAATACATCCATAAATCTTGCCCGTAGTCGACCAATGTTCCATAGCTGAAACCATTTTTTGTTCATTATTCAGTTCCTCCTCCAAGCCCTCTGTAATCTCTTATATTCCAAATCTATGAACTTAAGAGCATCGCTAGAACCGGAATAGGGTAACAAACAAAATAGAGTTCAATCTATTTAATAGATAGGGCTAGTCTTTTTAATTAAAAAAAAGCGCAAACCCGCACTTCGCCTCATCGGGCTCGCGGATTTGCACTTGTAAATTAGTGAGTGTAGGCACCGACATTAGTAGGATCTACAGCTTCATGCAATGCTGTGTTAAGTCCACTGGCAACGATATTGGCGATTTCCTCTATGAATTCGTCAATCTCCTTCGGCGTCACAATCAGATCATGTCCGAGCGGTTCCAATACTTCCTTAACTAAGGATAACCGTTCATTCTCGGATATTTCATCCAACATACCCATGATTTTTTTAGTATGAGGCGTTCCCTGACCAAAGTGCGTTTTCATCATTTCCAGAACATTGTTGACTATAGTTGAAGCATAGCAGACCGTTGGGACACCAATAGCAATACAAGGGATACCCAGAATTTCACGAGTCAATCCTCTTCTTTTATTCCCGATACCGGAGCCGGGGTGTATGCCGATATCTGCTATTTGGATCGTAGTATTAATTCTTTCTAGAGAACGTGAGGCCAGGGCATCAATAGCGATAATGAAATCCGGTCGGGTCCGATCAATAATCCCTTGGACAACCTCGCTGGATTCAATCCCTGTCAACCCCAGCACACCCGGTGCTACAGCACTAACATTCCGATATCCAGGTTCCACCTGATCCGGAACCAATTCATAAAACTGCCGCGTAATAAGGGTATTCTCAACAACTAAAGGGCCCAGTGAATCCGGTGTCACATTCCAGTTGCCAAGACCCACAATAAGGGCTTTAGAATTTTTACCAATGCCGATGCGGGTCATAAAATCCTCAAACTCTCGGGCGAATACCTCGGTTACTTTTTGCTGCAGACCAGTATCTCCTCCCCGCAATGCGGGTACTTCAAGCGTTACATAATTCCCAACGGTACGCCCAATTGCCCGGGAGCCCATTTCATTGCCAACCTGAAGCCGAGTTATCTTGATGCCGTCTGCTTCCTGCACCTCTTCGTTCACGCCGGGGATGGGATTCCTTTGCGGTCCCTCTGCTAATTCCTTCGCCTCTAGCGCTAAATCCGTTCGCACCGAGTACAGATGAAGATCCAGTTCCATCGTTATATCAGCCTCCTTTTGCTTTTGTCGATAGTGTGCGAGAGAAAGCGGTCGTTTATACAGAGCCTGAAGGTTTAATTTGAAGAGTTTTAGTGTTGCTTTTTACTATCACACATGCTAAACTATTTTAAGTTGTGAATCATTTGATGATTTCGAATGTCTTACAGGAGGTGAATGCAATGCCAAATATTAAATCCGCAATAAAACGCGTCAACACGAACGAAAAACGCCGTGCACTTAATGTTTCCCAAAAATCCGCGCTTCGTACAGCAGTTAAAATCGCTGACACCGCGCTGGCTGGTACTGAAGTTGAAACTGCTCAAGCTGCTTTCCTAGCTGCTTCCAAAAAGCTGGACAAGGCCGTTTCTAAAGGTCTGGTTCATAAAAATGCGGCTGCCCGCAAAAAATCCCGCTTGGCGAAGAAATTGAACGCTCTTAGCGCGCAAGCGTAAGACGTACTCATATTGAGCAATCTAAGAACCTGACCGCTATCCTGCATACGGTTAGGTTTTTTTGTACTCATTTTTCGAATCCAAACGGATAAAGAGCCTACCAATCCCTTTTTACTAAGGGTTTGATAGGCTCTTTTGTTTGTCATTAGGCTCCCAAGCGAAGCATGAAAAGCTCCAGTCCCAATACCTTGTCTATTGCTCCCGTCTTCATCTGGTGATCAAGGTCGGCCATAGCGCTTAATATTTGTCTCAGCCGTCTGCCTTCGAACTTGCGTGCCTGTTCACCGGCAAGCTTGACGGCGTAAGGATGAAGTCCCAGCTGCGAGGCGATCTGCCCTTGGGAGTAACTCAGCCCCGATAAATCCTTAACCTGTAGAATAATACGGAACTGTCTGGCAATCAATGCGGCAATCTTAATAGGTTCCTCACGCTGCTTCAGCAGCTCATACAAGGAGTCTAGAGCTTTGTCCAATCGTAGATTAGCAATATCCTCTACCAGCGTGAATACCGTTTGCTCAGTTCCACGATGGACAAGACTCTCTACAGCTGCTGCATCCACTGTACCGCCTTTACCTGCGAACAGGCATAACTTATCAATCTCTCCGGATAATCCTTGCAGTCCCGTTCCAGCGCTTGCTATGAGCACCTCAGCCATACCGGGGGCTGATACACAACCCCCTTCACGGATTGTTTTCTCTACCCATCGAAGAAGTTCCTCGGCTCCGAGTGGATTAAAGGCTACTACTGTTCCGGCTGTTTTGACAGCCTTAACAATTTTCTTACGCTCGTCAAGCTTGTCACTATTAACCATAAATACAATTACACTGAAATCTGCAGGCTGCTGCATATAATCAGTCAAGGTATCCATTCGATGCTCCAGCTTAGCGTTTTCTTTGCCAGCTGTAAATAAAGAGGCATCTCGTACCAACAGCAGCTTACGCGGAACCATAAACGGAACCGTCTCCGCCTCTTCAATCACAGCTTGTATAGGAGTCTCTGACAAATCGAATGGAATCACCGCAAAATCACGATCCTCCTTGGCAATAAGCTGATTCTCCAGAACAGCTGCGAACTCATTCATGCGAAATTTCTCGCTTCCGTACAGGACATACAGCGGTGAAATCTTGCCTTGCTTGATGTCTTTTACCGCCGTTTTGACATCCATCCCGCCACTTCCTTTTCCTATTCATCTATCCCGCTTTTTTAAGTTATTTATGAGTTATTATTGTATCATATAATGCAAAAACGGAGAAACTCCAGCCCAAGGGCCAAAGTTCCTCCGTTCCAGCGGCGCATCTATATAAACGACGGTGAGAGAAGCCCTAGAAACTCCTCAGCCGACGGTCATACCGATGTTCTCAAAAGCTTATACTATTTGATCTCTTACTATAGTATATTCTGAAGTCCCGTAAAAAGTTCCACTTTGGAGATTATTTTGTGGACGGCGTCTCAGAGGCATTCGTTCCCGAATTTGTAGGCGTTACACCCGGAGTCCCCTTGGGTAATGGAGTAGAGGTTCCCGTATCTGGAATCATATACACATTCTTAGCAGTAGTTCCATCATTATCGGTCACATATCTAAACTCAAGGCTGTTCGCCGCCCATTCCCCTGTAACCCATTTCCCCGCTAACGGGATAGAGGTCAAAGGTAACCTATCAAGGCCAATTCCTTTCGGTGGAATGCTGTAAATAATAAGCTGCTTACCTTCCACGACTACCTCATATTGACCGTCCGGTGAAGTCCAGGATAATTCGCCTATAACGTTAGAGGGAGAAAGCATACTCATCATCCCCTGATCATTATCGCCCTGAGGGAGTTTCATGGATTCCATGATATCCATATTAGGCGCGATTTGCTGGTCAGACGCTGCGGATTCGCTCTTGCGATGCTCTGAGGTATCCTCCGGCGCATCAGTTACTTGCCCAATTTGTTTCGGAGATATAACATCGGCCGGTTTATCGGTCGATGCTCCAGCTGCAGGCGTAGTCGATTCTGTCCCACCTTGTGAGGAATCTATAACGTCCTGTGCATCCATGGAAGGGTTGGGACTCTCAACTATAGCCGCTTCAAACATACTGTTGTTGTTAACCGGGCTATTTTCCGCCGATCCATTGTCTGTCGCAGTATCTCCAGTTTCTATAGAACTTTGATCCATCTTACTAGCCGCTGAATTGTCTTCATCCATAGTCGCTGCAGAGTCGCTCATCATTATACTTTCTACCTGTGCACCCGGCATCTCCTTCGGCATATTAAATATCGCAATTCCGAGTATTAGAGCGGCTGCCACCGCACCAATACCAGTCCGTTTACCTATGGAAGAGTTGGAAGAGCCTTTCTGTCGTTTGCCTTGTAATGGTTCACGCGAGAAAGGAACTACAACCTGATCCTCTGATCCCCCCTTGCCGGATTCAAGAAGGCCGCGATCCAGTTCGTCAAGCCGAGGCAAAATAGAGTCAACCAGACTGAAAGGGGCTTTCACGTCCGGCAGCTGCTCCAATCGCTTGGAAAGCGTGGTTAGCCTGTCAAAGATTTCCGCACAGGGAAGGCAATCATCTATATGGTGGAACATTTCGGTACTCTCTTCAATGCTCAAATCATGATCCAAATAACGGTGCATCCATTCAATCACCTCCGTGCATCTCATCCCGACACACCCCCTTTCTGATACTCTTGAAGTCTATTTTGCAGCTGTTGTCTGGCTCGGAACAGATAGGATTTCACTGTATTGAGGGGTAAGTCCAAACAGTCTGCAATCTCGTTGTAGGATAAGTCCTGAATATAACGGAGTACAATGACCGTTCGGTGATGCTCAGGCAACTGGTCAATAGCCTCCTGTATATCCTGGGCCAAATAACCAGACATCACTTCACGTTCAACATCATGCTTATCTTTAATTACCATTTCATGTTCATCCATAGACACTGTTGGTTTAGCTCTTCTAAACTTATCAATGCAAATATTGGTCACGATTCGACCAACCCAGGTCTTGAACTGGGCTTTCTCCTCGTAAGATCCAATCTTCGTATACACCCGAATCAATGCCTCCTGGGACGCATCTAACGCATCCTGTTCATTATGCAAAATGTAGAAGGCCGTTTTGTATACATGTCCTTCAATTTCTCGCAATAGGGTGATTAGAGCGTCGCGATCGCCCGCTTGAGCGGCTCTGATGAGTCCCTGCTCCACCACGAAGGTTCCCCCTCTCTATGCAATCTTACTGACGCGCAAGACTGCTAAATTGTTGCATTCTGTAATTATTATTTTTATAAAATAAATCCTTATTAAGCATACAGGGGAAGCACCCGGTATTCAAATAAAACTTGCTGTCAATTACATTACAAAACTGACATCAAGAAGAAACAGCTTTACCCTCATTATAGGGTAGACAACCGTCTCTAGGGGAAATATAAATATAAACTATAAAGTACACTTATATCTTCTAGAATTTCACAAAAAAAAGACCTAAGGCATTACCCGAGGCCCTGAGTGAAACCAAATCCCGCTCTCTTCTATATTAATTATTTACGAGCTACCTTTCTTCCGCGTATCCCAAAAACAATCCCTATAAATATAGAGAACACAGCAAGCACTAAATTACCATCAAACCAATTTATAATTCCGCCTGCTATAAATAAAAATGAAACCAGATATAAAAACTGTACACGCCGTTTCCCTAACATAAATCCTCCCCCTAACAAATCGCTGCACCCATTTCGATAACATTCTTAATACACTTTTAAATATATGAAGTTACTAGAAAATATATCCTACATATAATATAGATCCTCAACACTTAAAAAAACGGCTGCTAACCGATCTTCCGCGGTTAACAGCCGTTAAATATATTCAAACACTAAGAATTTTCTTAACCTTTAATCTCCTGAAACTTAGCTACATACTTTGCAGCCAGTTCAGTAATCAGATCATAACGACCATCCTTAGCAGGAGCGGTCAAATTACCGCCGATCCCAACAGCGATACAGCCGTTCGCAATCCATTTATCCATGTTGTTCAGATCCACGCCTCCCGTTGGCATAATGTTCACATGAGGCATTGGCCCTTTAACTGCTTTTACATAATCGGGTCCAAAAGCACTGCCCGGGAACAGCTTCAGCACATCTACGCCAAGCTTCAGTGCTTCCTTCATTTCACTCAGTGTCATGCAACCAGGCATATAAGGAATCCCGTAGAGGTTACACATTTTTGCTGTATCTTCTTCAAAAGAAGGGCTCACCACAAATTCAGCACCTGCCAAAATTGCAATTCTAGCAGTTAACGGATCCAGTACAGTTCCAGCGCCAATTACGGCACGGTCGCCATATTCAGCAACCAATTTCTTAATCGCAACATCTGCATCAGTTGTAGTAAAGGTTACCTCGATATTGTTAAGTCCACCTTCGATACAAGCTACGGACATTTTGAAGGCATCCTCAGCATTATCAGCACGAATTACAGCAACTACCCCGACGGATGCAACATTTTGTAATACTTTTATCTTCTTCATCATTAACTTCCTCTCTAAATTAACCAATGATAAACATTGATTCAATAACTTCAATAAACTTTTTTATCAAATTACGAGCAACAGCGCAATAACCACTAAGAAAATAGTAATAATAATGTCTCTAACAGTCAATCTATTTTTGTGTGAATATATTGAATATTTCTCTTTTAGCCCTTAAAATACGATATATATAAAGGAAATTATTATTATTGGCTCTTTGTTTTCTCTTTAAATTAATGTAGTGAATGCGAATTGCGTTATTGTACAAAACCGATTTATGTGATAATTTCAAATTACAACTTATAATACAGGGAATTATAACTCCCTGAGGAGGAACTATACATGAGTAAACAATTGGATGTAGTCACTTTCGGTGAGCCGATGGCTATGTTTTATGCTAATGAGACAGGATCGCTGGCTGAGGTATTTTCATTCTCCAAAGCATTGGCAGGAGCAGAAAGTAATGTTGCTACCGGCTTGTCCCGTTTGGAACATCCTACCGGCTATGTTACTAAACTTGGTGATGATAATTTTGGGCAATTTATAGTGGACGCACAGAATAAAGAAGGCATTAACACAGATAGCGTTACCTTTACCAAAGAGTATTCCACAGGAATGCTGATTAAATCAAAGGTCCTTACTGGCGATCCTAAAGTCGAATATTTCCGTAAAAATTCCGCCGCCTCCAAGCTGAGCCTAGCAGATTTCGACGAAGCCTATTTCGCTTCTGCAGGACATCTGCATGTAACCAGTATTTCTTCCGCTCTGTCGAAGAGCTGTCATGAATTCTCCATACATGCTATGGAATTTATGAAGAGCCAAGGGAAGACGGTTTCATTGGATCCTAACCTCCGCCCAACCCTGTGGCCAAATACTGAGACCATGGTGAGCACTATTAATGATCTGGCTACACGCTGTGACTGGTTTTTGCCAGGGCTAAGTGAAGGTAAGACCCTTACCGGACTGGATACACCGGAGGAAATCGCATCTTATTATCTAGAGCGCGGCGTTGCCCTCGTTGTTATCAAACTGGGTCCTGAAGGTGCATATTATAAGTCTCAGGAGCAGGAAGGGTACGTGCAAGGATTTAAAGTAGAGGAAGTTGTTGATACCGTAGGCGCTGGAGACGGTTTTGCAGTTGGAATTATCAGTGCAATGCTGGAGAAGCTTACAGTAGCTGAGGCTGTCAAACGCGGCAATGCCATCGGCGCTTTGGCGGTAATGTCGCCTGGTGATATGGACGGCCTGCCGACCCGTGAAGGTCTGGCTGCGTTTATGAATCAGGAAGTGTAAGACAACGGAAATAGATAATTGTTGAAAAAGAGGCCGTACAAACTAAGGTTTGGACGGCCTCTTTAGTATATACATTGATAATGATAATTTTATTAAGTGTTATCAATAAACCGGTTTACGGGGTGGTACATCTGTTCATTCACATATTCTTTCACATATTCATTCACCCATCTACGCTTCTAACATGGTTCAAGTCGCTTTTTGGCGGTAGTGTATCCACAAGGTTCCACTTTTCATAACGAATAGAAGGGAACCCAATTCACAAGAAATAGATACGAAGGTAGTCAGTGGAAAATAGATGTATTTTATACACTTATTTCTAGCTTTTGGCGCTTTGAAGTATGGATAGATGTATTTTGTGCAACTAAAAACACGAGTATGCCGATTAAACCCCGGAATACCCAAAAATAAGTGTATAAAGTGCAATTAAACACCCTAAAGTGTGCTAATGGAGAAATATAATTGTAGATTGTGCAACTATATATATTGAAATCTATGCAGGTAGACGATTTGCCGTACATCTAATGCTTATTGCGTAATGCTTGCTTTACAGTTACAACTCAATAGTTACTTCATAGATCTAACCGATCGCCCCTGCTGTAATGAGGGTGGAAAACGATAGGTGATGGGAACGTGGGAGCTATTATCTTCAATGCTCGAGAGCATAATTTTAGCGGCCTGCATGCCCATTTCATAAGCTGGCTGTCGGATTGTAGTAATTACCGGGTTATAGATATGAGCGAATTCTGCGTCGTCTATTCCCACTACAGACAGGTCTCCTGGAATGGCGATGGAGTCTTGATTAGCATATTTTAAGATCTCGGCAAGGACGATATCATTCGAGGCTAGAAGTGCTGTAGGTGGCTGTGGCAGCCCTAACAGACGTTTCACTTCTGCTGCAATTTCTTTACGCGGTACACTGCAGATATACTCCTCATTCAGGGGGAGGCCAGCCTCCTCCATCGCTTTTTTGTAGCCACTCATTCTCTCCTTGCGAGGAGTAATAGCATACTCACCAAGGGGGAGTGACAGCAGCGCTATCCGTTCGTGCCCATTCCGCACCAGTTCACTAATCCCTAATTTAACAGCCATCTCATTATCTAACAACAGGCTCTGCGTAGTAACTCCCTCAACAAGGCGGTCCATAAATACAAGCGGATATTGAGCCTCGATTAACCGGGTATATACGGATGGATTATTCCCTGTTGGGAATACGATTAACCCGTCAACCTGTCGGGCAACCAGCGTCTCTACGTATTTGCTTTCCTTCTCTACATTCTCATCAGCATTACAAATAATAACCTGTATACCGCGGCTTTGCAGTTCATTTTCAATCGCTCGAATACATTGTATAGACAATGAATAATCAATATTGGCGACAATAATGCCGACCATATGCGTTCGGTTCTGCTTCAAGCTGCGAGCCAGCCCATTGGGTTGATAATTCAACTCCTCGATCACCGCAGCAATCCGATTCTTCGTCGCTTCACTCATATATTTAAAACGTTTGTTCAAAAATTGCGAGACTGTACTCTTCGACACCCCCGCCTTTTGAGCCACATCTTCAATCGTTAGTTTCTTCATCCGGTTCGCTCCACTCTTCTCTAAAGAAAAACACTTTATCAAAAAGTATAGCTTTATTTTAGTAAATTATCTACTGTTCTATTCTTCAATCCACATGTCCAAAACCTCCTAATTCAGCTTATGCCGTACCCGAATACTCCCTTTATGTATCTCCATCTGAATCTCGCCCTGCTGATCCGTACGTAATATTGGTATCTTGTTTGCAGCTAACCGATCCAAAACCTCTCCACTAGGGTGCCCATATAGATTATTGACTCCAGCAGATATAACCACAGCAGAGGGGTTCCAATATTTCAACCATGCGTCACTGTTGGAAGTTTTGCTTCCGTGATGTGCCGCCTTAAAAATGTCAACACGCTGTTGTGCGGACGCTGAATGGTTGGACTCTCTCTCTATAATCATTTCTTCCGCTTCCTTATCCATATCCCCCGTAAACAAAAATTGGCTGCCATCCATACTAAGCCTGAATACAACAGAATTATGGTTTTGCTCCTCCAGAATGGGAAGAACATCAGGCCTGCCTCCCTCTTCCAACCCCGGCCACAGGAAGGATAGCTCTGTATTTTTATCTGGCGAGACCTTCATCCCCTGATGAATCCCGTACAGCTGTACATTACGATCCAAGGCTGTCCTCATCAGCTTTATGTAAGGTTCACCCTCTGCAATCGTTCCATTGAACAATAACGCGGAGACGGGGATTCCCTCCAGCACAGCCTGCAAACCCCCAGCATGATCCTGATCCCCATGGGTCAGAATGATAGCATCCAGACGGTGAATACCGCGCTTTTTGAGCAGGGGCAGCAGCACTTTAGCTCCGACCTCGAATGGACTGCGGCGGATACGCCATTTTTCTTTTTCACCAAAGCTCACCGTTCCTCCGCCATCTACAAGTATATTAGAGCCTCCTGGGGTTGTAATGAGAATGCTGTCGCCCTGACCTACATCAAAATAACTTATCGTACCTGAACCGGAATGATTCTCAGGCTGGTAGCCTCTATAGATCAGTAGTGCAAAACACAATGTCAGCAGGGAGACTGACCACGGACTCCAAAATAACGAAAGCAAGTTAGGGTAAGGGAAAGAAGTGTCAAAGTTAGGGAGTCTGACTCTTCCTCTATCTGACAGCAGATGGGGATGAAGCCCCGCAAGCGGCCTCGTCTCATCCTCCATATACAACTGCAAATGTGTAAAGCGGTTTTCCAGTAGTTTTTTACCTGCATACAGCAAACCATATAATAATAAGTAATACGCACCTATCCAATATAGCGATGGTGATCGCCAAATCGTCACCCCGACTGACCAACCGTTCATCCATTCCACCACATTAAAAGTAAGGTTGTTAATCCACTCCGCAACAACTGCCAATACATTGGCCGCCCCTCCCCAGAGCCTTCCAAGAAGCAGAGTAGCCACACCCAACGGTAGTACGACAACAGTGATCAGCGGAACCAGCAAGAAATTGGCCGCAATCGAAAGCAAAGAAAATTGATTGAAGTAATAAATCGTTAACGGGAACGAGACCCATTGGGCAATAAGCGTAACCGCTATAGCACCTCCTAACCAACGGGGAAGCCCTGTCAGTAGAGCGTTGGCTAGAGGCACATAAGTCATTAAGCCCAACGTTACCAGAAAGGATAGCTGAAAGCTGACACTAAGTAAAAAGTACGGATTCCAGACCAGCATTAAAAGTGCAGACGCACTTAGAATATTCAAACCATCTTTTAACACGCCTGCTCGGGCCGCCAACAACGCAATCATGATCATAATTCCAGCACGGATGACTGAGGGACCCGCTCCAGATAAAAGCACGTACACCGGCACCAGAAGCAGAACTAGGGTTTGAGCCGTTTCCTTAGTCAGACGGAGAAATCGCATCAATATAAATAAAAGGACAGCGACAAAGACCGCCACATGCATACCTGAGATCACCAAAATATGAGTTAAGCCCAGTTGAGAGAATTGCCTGAACGTTTCCGGGTCTAAATCCTGCTGAATTCCGATGACAAGACCCTTCATATAGCCGGCGTTACGCTTTTCATATAATCGATCCATTTCCTCACTTAGAGCAGTCCTTACTCCATCATTCCAGCGTAAAAGGGTCGTCAAGCTCCAGGAGGTGGGTTGTGCTGCATCCACTTGTTGGGCCCCTTTGACTTTTAAAATCCAATGAATTTCCTTCGCCAGCAAATAAGCCTGATAATCAAAGCCTCCGAAATTCCTCGCCGCAGAGGGCTGCTCCAGCGTACCATTCAATTCCACTTTGTCCCCTCTATGCCACTGGGCCGCCACAGCAATTTCCGATTCAGCCGCTAACTTCACTTGGACGATAATCTTTTCTCCCTGCACCTTTGTCCAAGCCTCTTCCTCTGACGCCACCTTATCCATCCTTATTGTAAAATCTACGCGGTCACCGTCCCGTTCAACCGTTGAAATAATAGTTCCCATGGTGTGAACGGAGATTCCTTCCTTTCCCGCAATTGACTCCGATACTATCGACTCCGGGAGCACACTCACATTATGCCGCTCGGTCCACTCCCAGTAGACACCTGCCAATATAAAAGCCAGCCCTAAAACAGCTATGTATTTCCAACTCATTTTTCCCCAAATTGCCAAGGCAGATAGTAGTAGTATCCATCCAGCCCACGCCAATAGCAGGGAGGTCCCTGATGTCGCATAAGCTGCGGCACTCCCGGCTACCCAGCACACAGTGAAGCCCGTAAGTGGTCTGTTTTTCAAAATAATCCTCCTCTATAATGCAAAAAGAACCCCTGTCTTCGCAGCGAACTGCGTAAACAGAGGTTCCTCCTCCGGATCTAACTAATCTTTAATCGTGATCATAGTTTCCTGCGGCGGTTCGTAGCTCTCCAATGGACGAAAAACAATTCCTTGGGATGCCATCATCGACCGAACCTTCTCCATATCCTTTCGATACGGACGGTAATATACGATTTCTACGACACCGCTGTTAGCCAGCATATTCGCACAGGTCCAGCAGGGCTCGTCCGTTACATACACAGTACTACCTTCCCGGTCACTGCGGTCTGTGAACAGCAACAGATTCTGTTCGGCATGAATCGTACGTATGCAGCGTTGTTTCTTCACCATTGTCTCAGTACCGTCTACCAGTTCCATTTCATATTGTTCTGAAACCATACATCCGGCCTCTGAACAATCCGGCACCCCCATAGGTGCTCCATTGTAGGCAGTACCCAGTAGCTTTTTACCCTGAACCAGCACAGCACCGACATGGCGGCGGGTACAACGGGATCGGGTAGAGACCATGCAGGCAATATCCATGAAATAAGTATCCCAATTTTTACGGTTGGATTGCGTCATTGTTCAATCTCCATCTTTTCGAGAATAAGTTGTTAACTATTGTATCATATCCCCTTTAAAACGAAACCATGGGTTTCAGCTTTTCCAGCATTTTAGGTCCAATTCCTTTCACTTTTCCCAGATCGGATATTCCCTTAAAGGGTCCGTGGCTCTGGCGGTATTCAAGGATGGCTTGCGCTTTCTTGGCTCCAATACCCGGAAGCTCCATTAACCCGTTTTGTGCTGCTGTATTTACATTTACCTTTCCCTCGGATTCGGGGACCGTCGTTTTCGCCTCTTTTGACAAATCAGTTACCTCAGCAACCTTTATATCTGTGTTTGCCTGATCTATGTTCTCTATAGGCTTTGCTGCTATTGGTGCTTCAATTTGGGTCCCGCTATTCTCATCTTCAGCAAGAGTTCTTTCCATACTTGAATTCAGCGTTTCCCATCCGGCAATACCTTTGTTTTGACCGTTTCCACTATGCCATAACAGTCCGCTTCCAAGCAGTGCTGCAGCCATTCCGAGGCCTATCATTTTTTTATTCACCGCATATTCCTCCTCATTTTGGGCTTCCATATTTACTTTTCTAACTTTTAATGCATTAACCTGACATGTGTCCAAGGCTATGCCGCATACATTTAACGAAGAGAATTCATGCCAAAAGGATAAGTATGAAAGGAGGGAACCACAGGATGAAGGTGGGATTTATCGGAACGGGCAGTATGGGCAGCCTGCTGATTGACGCCTTTCTTTCTTCCGGGGCATTACAGCCTCAGGAAGTACTTGCCAGCAATCGGAGCCCGCATAGATTGGTTCAGCTTGCGGAACGCCATCCGGGATTGTTGGTATGTGGTAGCAACAGTGAAACCGCGACCCTAAGTGACATTGTTTTCTTATGTATCAAACCTATGGAATTTAAAGCGATAACCGATGAAATAGGCCCTCTTCTGCATAAAGATCAAATCGTAGTATCCATAACGAGTCCTGTTCAGCTGTATCATCTGGAGTCTGTCCTGCCATCCAAGATTGCCAAAGTCATTCCTAGCATTACCCACCGTATGAAAGGAGGCTCCTCCCTTTGTGTATTCGGAGACCGACTGAATAAAAATGACAAGCTTATATTGATTCAGCTATTGTCATTTATCAGCGTACCAGTGGAAATTAGCGAGAATCATACCCGTATTGCCTCAGACTTCTCCAGCTGTGGACCTGCATTCCTGAGCTATTTCATTGAACGATGGATAGAAGCTGCAGTCGAAGCGACGGGCATCAATGAAACCTTGATTAGTACGTTGGCGGGTGAAATGATGTTAGGTACTGGAAAACTTCTGACGGAAGGTGACTTCACCCCGCAAAAGCTTCAGGAACGTGTAGCCGTTCCCGGAGGTATCACTGCTGAAGCATTGAATCATCTACGCTTTAGTCTGGAAGGTGTCTTTGAACGTCTAATCACTACTACGCATAACAAATATGACGAGGATGTCTTTAAGCTCGATATGTTGTTCGGAAGGGATGGTATTGTCCAAAGTCCAGTGGACCGTTAATACAGGATTACCTACCTAACCCCAAGAAAACAAAAGCCCGCAGCACGGAATAATCCGTTGCTGCGGGCAATCATGCGTTCTTCGCTTAACCCACTACGATATTTACAAGCTTACCGGGAACTGCAATAATTTTGCGTACGGTTTTGCCTTCTACAGCTGCACTAACATTCGGAAGTGCCAATGCATGGGCCTGCATTTCCTCTTGACCCATACCTTGTGGAATAGAGGCACGCTGGATGATTTTGCCGTTGACTTGCACGACAATTTCAACCTCTGCATCTACTGTCCATGACTCATCATAAGACGGCCAGGATACATAGCTGATGCCACCTTCATGTCCAAGCAACTGCCACAGTTCTTCTGAAAGATGCGGTGCCAGCGGAGATAACATTTGCACGAAATTCTCCATCGCTTCACGCGGGAGTGTATCCTGTTTGTAGGCATCATTCGTGAAAATCATCAACTGGCTGATCGCTGTATTGAAACGCAGGTTTTCGAAATCCTCTGTTACTTTTTTGAGCGTTTTATGCCATGTCCGTTTGAATTCGTCACTGCCGCCGTTATCTGTAATCTTGGCATTAACACTGCCATCCTCATTTACGAACAGACGCCATACACGGGACAGGAAGCGGTGAATTCCTTCTGTTCCTTTTTCATTCCATGGCTTGGTGGCTTCCAGTGGCCCCATAAACATTTCATACAGACGGAGTGTATCCGCACCATATTCGTTTACGATTTCATCCGGGTTGATGACATTCCCGCGCGATTTACTCATTTTCTCGTTATTCGTTCCGAGAATCATACCTTGATTGACCAGTTTATAGAAAGGTTCCTTAGTCTGTACAACACCGATATCATACAGTACCTTATGCCAGAAACGGGCATACAGCAAGTGAAGTACAGCATGCTCAGCTCCACCGATGTACAAATCTACGGGCAGCCATTCTTTTTGCTTATCTGGCGCACACAGCTCGCGGTCATTAAGCGGATCAATGAATCGCAGGTAATACCAGCAGCTGCCTGCCCATTGCGGCATTGTATTGGTCTCACGGCGGGCTTTCATACCCGTTTCTGTATCCACGGTTTCTACCCAATCCGTAACATTTGCCAGTGGAGATTCACCAGTACCAGAAGGTCTGATCTGATCTACATCCGGCAACAGCAATGGAAGCTGATCTTCCGGCACGGTCTTCATTGAGCCATCTTCCAGATGCAGAATTGGAATGGGCTCACCCCAATAACGCTGACGGCTGAACAACCAGTCACGGAGGCGGTAAGTCACTTTGCCTTTACCGCTTCCTTTTTCCTCCAGCCAAGAGATCATCTTCGCAATGGCTTCCGTATTATCCAGTCCATTCAGGAAGTCTGAATTCACATGCGGTCCATCCCCTGCATAGGCCTCTTCTTCAATATTCCCGCCTTGTACAACCTCCAGAATTTCCAGGCCGAACTGCTTCGCAAACTCCCAGTCACGAGTGTCATGACCTGGAACAGCCATGATTGCTCCTGTTCCATATCCGGCTAGCACATAATCCGCGATCCAGATCTGTACCTTGGCACCGTTCACCGGATTGATCGCATTAGCACCTGTGAATACTCCTGTCTTATCCTTGGCAAGGTCAGTACGCTCCAGGTCACTCTTATGGGAAGCCTTCTCCTTGTATTCTGCTACAGCTGCACGTTGGCTTTCTGTTGTAAGTATATCTACCAGTTCATGCTCAGGAGCCAATACACAATAGCTGGCTCCGAACAATGTGTCCGGTCGAGTCGTGAATACAGTCAAGTTCGCTTCGTAACCTTCAATCGCAAAGGTAACTTCCGCTCCTACGGATTTGCCAATCCAGTTGCGCTGCATATCCTTGATGCTCTCGGACCAATCCAGCTCCTCCAGGTCATCCAGCAAACGTTCTGCATATTCCGTAATTCTCAGAATCCACTGACGCATCGGCTTGCGAACAACCGGATGCCCACCGCGTTCACTCTTACCATCGATGACTTCTTCATTAGCCAGCACGGTACCCAGCGCCTCACACCAGTTTACAGGAACCTCTGCTACATAAGCCAAACCGCGTTTATAGAGCTGTATAAAGATCCACTGTGTCCATTTATAGTAAGCAGGATCTGTTGTACTGATCTCACGGTCCCAATCATAAGAGAAACCTAGCGATTTGATCTGCCGACGGAAATTGTCGATGTTCTTAAAGGTGATTTCACGCGGATGCTGACCGGTATCCAATGCATGCTGCTCGGCCGGCAACCCAAATGCGTCCCAACCCATCGGGTGGAGTACATTATAGCCTTTCATCCGCTTGTAGCGGGAAACAATGTCTGTAGCCGTATAACCTTCCGGATGACCTACATGCAGACCGGCACCTGAAGGGTATGGAAACATATCCAACGCATAAAATTTTGGTTTCCCTGGATCTTCGCCTGTCTTAAAGGTTTTGTTCTCTTCCCAAAACTGCTGCCATTTCGGCTCCAGTGTCTGTGCCCGGTATCCAGGTCCGGCAGTTGCACTTGCTTTATTGTCGCTCATCGTAGGCTCCTCCTTGGAGTGTTGCTGTTAAGTTTGCTACCTTAGTTTAATATCATGAAAAATATAAGGAACAAGTATGAAGTGAAATTTATACTTTCCTATATTTCAAGAAGAAACGGCTTTGCCGTCCTCAATGAGAGCCTATGCTTCCGAAGCAGCGATACTCCGTATCGATTTCAGGTATCCGTTTCTAGTAGAAATATAAGGAAAGTATACTGAAAACTTATACTTACTTATATTTCAAAAAAACCTCCCATCCCTAGCGTAAACGCTAGGGACGAGAGGTTTAAATTCCCGTGGTACCACCCTAGTTAGCGGCTGAACATACTTTGATCTGCCACTCACTTTGCACCCTTTAACGGGGGTGAGGCGACGGCGTTCAACCAGCAGGGTTCCGTATTGACGGATTCTGCAACATTTGCGCCGTTACTCCGAGGTGAGTTCATTCCGTTCCGCCAACCGGCTCGCACCTAGCGCCGGCTCTCTGTATTGACGATTTCGAAATTAATGCTCCTCATCAACGATAAATATAATTCACGATGCTAATCGTAATATTCCACAATATTATATACAAAAGCTGCAGTCCCAGTCAATGTGAATGTTCCCTAGACATGTTTTCTTTTCATGTAGTAGGCTATAAAGTGCTGAAGAACCACTTTACCTGCCGCAAATAACGGTACAGCCAGAATTAAACCTACTATGCCAGCCACTTCTCCGCCCACAAGCAATGCAAATATGATGAGCAGTGGATGAAGATGGAGCGTCCGGCCCACGACCTGAGGAGAGATTACATTACTCTCAAGCATTTGGCATAAGGTATTCACAACCGCGACCAGCAGAACCAATCGAAAGGAAATGGTCGACGCCATCACTATTGCAGGGGCCGCACCCAGGAAAGGGCCCAGATAAGGCACAATATCGAATAAAGCGACCACGCAGGCAAAAAGCAGTGCATATGGCATACCAATTAGCGCATAACCGATATAAGCAAGCACCCCGATAATGATACAAACCAGGAACTGTCCGCGGATATAATTACCCAGCGCCTCGTCAATGTCTTTTAGCATAGTAACAATGGATTTACGCCGGGAACGCGGCAGACAGGATACTACGGTCCGTTCGAATACATCAAAATCCTTCAAGATATAAAATACCAAGAACGGGACAATAAACGCATTAAACAACAAATTTATAGTGGATCCGATATTATCAAGAAAGTGGGATATTCCCGTTGCGAGACGGTTTTCGAGTTGAAAGAACCAATTGTTCATCCCCATCTCAACACCCGGTGGAATTAAACGGGTATTCATATTGCGCATCAGACTTTGGGCTTGCAGCGTCATTTGAGGCAAATGTTCATTCAGCTCCTCGAGCTGCGTTATAAACATCGGAATAAGGTTGATGGCAATTACTGCTAAAGTCGTTAAAAAAACAGCGTAAATGAGAAGCACTGCAATACTTCGCGGCATTTTGCGGGCAGCCAGCATACTGACCACGGGATTAAGCACATAAGAGATAATCATAGCGGCCAAAAAAGGTGCCAGAATGGCCTTGAGAAATAAAAAGATATATTGCAGCATCGGACGAAGCTGCCAAACAAAGTATAAGATAATCAAAGTTAAGAGTACTCCGATCATTGGGCGAAGCCACTTACTTTGGGACCATTGCTCCATTCTGTTCCCTCCTGCGGCTAAAACTGGACTGGCTTTCCTAAATAAGTATATGTAAGGCCGCAGCAAAATAACCGTTATCACAAAAAAACGCCTAATACCTCACTGTTATAACAACAGTAAGGTATCAGACGTTTATTGTATGTACCCACACTTCTTCATCATTCACTGAAGCTTATGATGATGCGTGGATATGAGGAAATTCCTGAACATATTCCTCTCCCGAGAACAAATCGTCGAGAGAACTGAGTGTGCCGTCTTCTTCAACTTGAAAAACCGACATTTTCTCGCCGTTTACCGTCAATTCGATGAAACAGCCCCAGCAATAGAACTGGTGGGAGCCGATCTTGCCGATATCTTTGGAGTTGCAGTTTGGACACTTCATAATAAAACATTCCACCTATCCGTTAACAATATTAATGGCTTTTTGTAGCCGTTCTTCGCTCATTGCCGGAACCAATAAAGCATTCTCCCCAATGGACATATCATCAGAACAAGGCAGCCATTTGCGGCCTTCGATTAAATCAGTCACTAATCCATCACTGATTTCCAGCGCTACTATTGTATTTCCCATCTTTTGGTCAAAATAAACATCGGATATTTTCCCAATGATTGTTCCGGCAGTAGTTACTACCTGTAAATCCTTTAATTTATTCTTCCCCATAAGAAAAGTATGGGGTATGTTGTCTGAATCAGCCTTATCAATGGACTCTTTACTCGCAATCATGACTGCATCTTCACCGTAGGCAATAATGTCTTTCCATGCCACAACTTTCACATGACTGGTGAAGAAAGATTTACTTTCAAGTTCAATACCCGTAATATTCAAGTTTGAATCGACAATACAGTCGACAATTGTGCCAATTTCTTGACCTTCTTCTACCTCGAATACAGCCAGCCCTATCATATCCTGAAGTTTCATATCGGTTAGTCTCCTCACAAAGGAAAATACCTTAGTCTCTGTTACGTAGCCTCTTTAAAATAGTTTCAACTTTTTGGGCAACGTATTCCATTTGTTCACTAGTATTACCCAAACCCGTACTAAATCGAATCGCGGAATTCAAAAGATTTGATGAGAGTCCCATAGCTCGCAATACATGGGATATTTCCAACGATCCGGAGGTGCATGCTGAGCCGCTGGCTGCGGAGATCTTCTCCATATCCAAATTCATGAGCATGACATCTGTTCTTACTTCAGGGAAGCTTAAGTTTGTAATATTCGGTAGGTAATGTTTGGAATTACCGTTGATTGTATAGCTTTCATTCCCGATTCGAATATCCAGTTCCCCGAGCAGTTTATTCCGCAAAACTAGCGAATCCGCCTGTTTCTGTTCCAACTGTTGTACAGCCCGCTCCACCGCTTTGGCAAACCCTGCTGCACCAGCTAGATTCTCCGTTCCCGCTCGGCGTCCGCGCTCCTGAAGTCCTCCATGCTGCCTTGGATGAATTGGCGCCCCTCTTCTAACGTACAGACCGCCAATGCCTTGCGGCCCATTGATTTTGTGTGCGCTGAAGCTCATATAATCTACTGGAATATCGCGTAGGGTAATAGGCAACGCACCAAGGGCTTGTACAGCATCAACATGGAATAAAACGCCTCTGCTCGCCGCTAGCTCACCAATCTCAGCAATGGGTTGAACCGTTCCGACTTCATTATTGGCAAACATGATACTAATTAGTACCGTATCCGATCTCAGAGCAGCCCTAACATCATCGACACTAACTAATCCGGTAGAATCAACCGGAAGGTAAGTCACACTAAAGCCTTCCTTTTCAAGGATTTCAAAGGTATGTAAAACAGCATGATGTTCTATTTTCGTGGTAACGATATGTTTTCCCTTCTCAGAAGAGACAGCTACAGCTCCAAATATTGCCAGGTTATCGCTTTCTGTGCCTCCGCTGGTGAATACCCACTCTTCCGGGGAACAACCCAAAGAGGAAGCGATAACGTCTCTCGCCCCGTTTATAATCTTTTTAGCTGCACGGCCAAAGGAATGAACACTGGATGCATTCCCAAATTGCTCCGTCATTATTTTCAACATAACACCAGCCACCTCGGGATGAACCGGAGTGGAGGCGGCATGGTCCAAATAGATAGGTTTCATGGTTAGGTCTCCGCTTCTAGACTTCTTTAAATATAAGACAATCGTTCGGTCTCCTTTATATCATACCCTTTAATGAGTATCAACACTTTAGTGTTTCAGCCCGCATGCTTCACTTTAGTTGGCTGCCAAGCCAAAATATTATCGATCCGGAAAACACGCGGAGTCCCACTCGACAGACAGGTTGCCCGAAGCATGCCATCCCGCAAGCTTTTTATTTCGATTTGACGCTGCGTGATCTTCCCAACCTTGTCTACATAAACAATCTCGACCCTTTGACCCACATGCATCTTCATTACCACCCACCTCCCAAAGTAAGAACGTTTGTTTGTATTATACCCAAACAAACGTTCGTTATGCAATGGTAAAATGAGCAATAAGGCCGGTTAGTGTAGATCTAAAGTTACATAACATAGGGGTCATCTGACGCGAACGTTCTAATAGTTTTATTGTGCTCCAGACTGGGACTTGTACTCTGCTTTAGAGGGAAAAACTCCCTCTAAATCGTAAAAAAACACTTGAAATCAACATTTACAGGGAAATATTCCCTCTAAATGCAAGAAAAATGCCTTTTTTCAGGATTATTGAGGCTATAGCATGAATTTATAGGGAATTATTCCCACTAAATTCATAGCTGAGGGTTTAATGCTCAAATTAGAGGCAAAAATTCCCTCTAATTTTTTTTCAGAAAAAAGGTCTCACCATGGCCCCAACTCCGAACAAAAACACCCTCTCAAATGGAGGCCACTGAAGAACTAACCATTTTGGATTAAGTGCTTCGTCACATTCAAAAAGAAGCATCACCCCCTCAGGGAAGATGTCTTCTTTTTGCTGTATTTGGCTGCACAACCATAATCCTTATTAGTCGTGTAGCTTCAAAATCCTCTTCAGATTAACTGCGAATATCGCCATTGCTCCTTGTAGCTCCATGCCTAAGAGACCCGAGGATATGGCTACATCGTACCCGTGTCTGTGTTTCAGTTCGCTATTCTTGGCTTCAATCTTGTACCGTTCTTTTGACTTGTCTTTGAAATAGTCGCTCTCTTGGAAAGCCATTTGCTCCGAATGCTCGTCGGACTTTATGCTCACGGAATAGGTTTTCGTCTTGGATCCTTCCTTGTAGCACCCTTCTTTGAATGGACATCGCTTGCACTTCTCTACGTCAAAATAATACGTGACCACCTGGTTTTTACCGACACCCTTCTTTCCTTGCCGTGCTTTGCGGATCGCCATGTGGCCGGCCTTGCAGACATACAGGTCAGCGTCTTTGTTGAACTCAAACTCATCTTCTTTCTTGCGGTTCCCTTGCGTAATCATCGGGTTTAATTTGGCCACCAGTTCCATGTCGTTCGTCTTTGTATAGATGAGATTGTCCTTCTCCGAATAAGCCGTATCTCCAATTACCGTTCGGACGTCCATCCCCGTGGCTTTACTTTTTTCAATCAGATCTTGCAGTTGTTTACCGTCATTCTTTTCGCCCGTTGTAACAATGGCCGCTGTAATAATGCGTTCCTCTGTCATAGCCAAGTGAGTTTTGTATCCGAAAAAGGACGAGTCCGCACTTTTGTGCCCGACCCGCGCATCCGCGTCTTCTGCGATTCGAAGCTGCTCCACATCATCCTCCACGGTTTCCTTTAGCAGGTTTAGCGGTTCTTGCAGTTTCGGTACCAATGGTAGGCCCAATTCGTTTTCGACGGTATGTATGAGTTTGTTGCAGTAGGAGATCTCGTCTTCCAACACTGTGCTGGTATTCTTCGTCGGCAGCTTAGTCTTGACGGATTCGTCCATCGCATAGAGAGCTTTGCGTACTTTCCGGGCCCGGTCCTGCAGGATCTCTTGCGGAGACTTCTGGTTGTAGCGCGCTTTGGTATGGGTTGCGTCCACAATAATTGCAGTGCTCTTCAGGATTCCTATCTCAATGGCGAGTGTCACGGTTTTCCCAATGAGTAAGTCCAGCATATTCATGTTTTTCAGGCGTAGTTTGCGGAACTTGGTTAAGGAGCTGGGATCCATAACCGGGTCCTCTGGCGCCATCCCCAGAAAATACTTAAAGGACAGGTCATACCGGGACCGTTCCACGATGTCCACGTCAGACAATTCAAATATTGCTTTAAGGAGCAAGTATTTAAACATCCGAATCGGGTCGATGGCATTACGCCCGTTATCGAGGCAATAGTTCACTTGAAGTTCTTCGTAGATAAATGAAAAATCTACAAGTTCGTTGATTTGCCGAAGCAAGTTATCCTTCGGCACTACCATATTGTAGAGTTCGATGTATGGACTCAACACCAAGGTCTGTTGTTTCTGAATCATTCCGGCTCACCTATTTCCCCCATGATACTTAAGTATACAGGAAAAAGGTGCAGTTCCTCCTTTTTGTAAGGAGTAACTGCACCTTTTTTAAAATCACTTTTTCAGTGGCCCCCTCAAATGCCAGGGTGTTTTATCAGTAAACTATAAATGACTAATTGGTGAATCTTAACTCGAGAGAAGCTAACTAAAGCTAGTCACGAAAGTATCTAAATATAGAACATGTAATTATCTGCACGACTTTCTTCTTTGAAGTTAATCAGATCCGACAAAGTGGTGGAATCAAGTACATCCGCAATACTGTCACGAATACGAATCCATAGGTCACGTTTGGCCGGGTCATCTTCCTCCGTAAAGTCTACGGGAGATATAGGTCCTTCCAAGACACGAATAATATCACCCGCGGTGATTGATCCCACTTCACGAGATAAAATGTAGCCGCCATAAGCTCCGCGAATACTCTTCACAAGACCGGCATTTCTCAAGGGGGCAATCAGTTGCTCCAGGTAATGCTCGGACAATCCGTTCTTCTCGGCGATGCTCTTGAGCGATGTAGGACCTTCACCGTATTTAATGGCAAGCTCCATCATAATGGTCAACCCGTAACGTCCTTTTGTAGATATTTTCAAAGGGGCACCTCTTTCGATTAAATTGCTGAATTTATGGTGTAAGAATCCGTTAGTATTACAGGTTTTAATATCTCCGTATTCCGATGTTCACTCTTAGTTTATGTTACCATATTTGTACTTACAATTGGATAACAAAACGTAACTTTTTCTCAAGAATGTTCTTCCCGGGTGGACAAATTTGAAATTTTGACTATTTTAGCATCACTTTTATCCTTTGCACAGGCGGCTTACAGCACACGGGTGTGTTATAATACATTTTGTACCGAGCATTCTGTATTTAAAAAGCTTTATATTTTCTTATAGAAATGGTGATTACGATGACAAAAGCAATTGAAAATACGCGTGTCGTCGTCGGCATGTCCGGAGGAGTCGATTCCTCTGTCACAGCACTTTTGCTTAAGCAGCAGGGCTATGACGTAATTGGTATCTTCATGAAGAACTGGGACGACACCGATGAATTTGGCGTTTGCACAGCCGAAACCGATGCGGAAGATGTACGACGTGTTTGTGAACAGATTGATATCCCTTACTATACCGTTAATTTCGAGAAGGAATACTTCGATAAAGTATTTTCCTATTTCCTCGATGAATATAAGGCCGGCCGAACACCGAACCCTGATGTCATGTGCAACCGTGAGATTAAATTCGGCGAATTCCTGAATCGCGCGCTTCAGCTTGGTGCTGATTATGTGGCTACAGGGCATTATGCGCGTGTAGTAGAAGAAGACGGTGTCTTCAAGCTTCTGCGTGGTGTGGACAGTAATAAAGATCAAACCTACTTCCTGAATGCACTGAATCAATATCAGCTCTCCAAGGCCATGTTCCCCATCGGTCACCTTCCTAAACCGGAAGTACGGAGAATAGCTGAAGAAGCAGGACTCTTTACCGCAAAGAAAAAAGACAGCACCGGCGTCTGTTTTATCGGTGAACGTAACTTCCGTGAATTTCTAAGCCAATATCTGCCTGCCCAATCCGGGGATATGGTTGATATCGCTACGGGGGAAACTAAAGGCCGCCACGAAGGCTTGATGTATTATACTTTGGGACAACGTCAAGGTCTCGGCATTGGCGGATCGGGTACGGGAGAGCCTTGGTTCGTTGCAGATAAAGATTTAAGCCGCAATGTTCTGTACGTAGTACAAGGAGACAAGCATCACAGCTTGTACTCTACCAGTCTGGAAGCTTCCGGTGTGAACTGGATTAATGGTGTGGATTTGGAATCCGCTCCCCTGCGCTGCACGGCTAAGTTCCGTTATCGTCAGCCTGATCAAGGTGTAACCCTGACGGCAGGCTCAAATGGGAATGTTCATGTTGCCTTCGACGTTCAGCAAAAGGCGATTACACCTGGACAAGCGGTTGTATTCTACCAAGGAGAACTTTGTCTCGGTGGGGGAACGATTGAAAGTGCAGAGAAGGTTGTACCTTTGTCACAATAAATAAAACAGCAAGTCTCCGGATGATTGGAGGCTTGCTGTTTTTTTTGAAGTGATGATAGCAATATTATTCCTCTTCATCAAAAAGATCGCCATGGGGTTGTGCTTCTAACCCTACCTGCGGTACCAACTTCATCGTTATATGGCCGGCTGCATTTCGTCCGACCCATTTTATAGAACCCTCCCCTGCTGGGACTGTTATGGACATATCCTTGTTCCCTTCACCCTCCCATAGGGTAATCAACTGATGGTCCGCCGTGATCTGAATCAGTTTAAAATCCCCACGTCTAATCTTCCCACTAATCATAATTTGGGTCGTTGTATCAGATGTGCTATTTAAATACAAAGCCGTGTAGACACCTGAAAAACCTGAGAATTCTACTTGTCCCTGCTCACTGGTAATTTCCCCGACTTTGTTTGAGAACGAATAACTATCCCCCGATTCTTTAAGCCTATCCTCATTCTCAAAAATTACACCTTGTGTCCCACTGTCACATCCGCCCAAGCAAAACAATACTAGTAGGAGAATGATTACTTTTACAGATCGATTCATGGATTTCCCCTCTCCCAATTCTTTTCCTCTTTATGGTAAAATTTACACAATTCAGCGCTGCTTAAATGTTATAAACGTCACAAAGTCTTCCTAATACTTTAGACTCAAAAACAGTAAAAAAGACCTCCGCTCCATACTCGGAGCAAGAGGTCGCAAGTTACTATCCTATATCTGTATAAAATACACTTTTATTCAGCCACAGCTGCTTTATCCGCAGAAACAGCCAGTTGATTCAAATAGATGTCGCTTCCTTGCGCGATGGTATAATTCAGAACCCGGTTATTGACCGGTACAACCTTGGCACGGTACAGGGTAGGGAAAACCGGGATCTCCTTAACCATTAACTCCTGCCATTGTTTATAAATATCTTTCCGAACTTCGACGTCAAAGGCTTTCTCAGAAACTCCCTCTGCGATCAAACGATCATTCTCTTCACTGGCATAACGCGGGAAATTATAAATGGCAACCCGCCCATAAAGGCCAGCTGGATCTACATCATTACCTACATTCCATGCGCCTTGATATACATCAACGGTTGGATCATCCTCACCATTGGAGCCAACACGATCATAGAAAGTATTAAATTCGACCATTTCCAAGGTCACATTAAGACCTATAGCCTTCCAAGACTGAACATAATACTGCGCTAACGGTTCTGCGATATCTGAACCAGTCATGGACATAAAATTAATCTTAAGCTCACTGCCATCCGGCTTCGTTCTGAACTCACCATTGAGCTTGTATCCGGCATCATCTAGAAGCTTTTTAGCTGCTTCCGGATCAAAAGGAACGCCCGGATTATCATTATCGTGATATTCGGGATGTGATGGCGGTATTAATGTCGTAGCATTCCAGCGTAGACCATTATAGAACTTTTTGCCGACAGTATCATTATCAACCGCCGCCCACATCGCTTTACGCAGGTTCACATCGGCCATCTTGGCCTTCGGATCTGGAGCTACTGCCTTTTTAGCGGCATCCCACTTACCTAGCTTAAAGCCTATATAAGTGTACGCCATGTCTGTCGTACCTATAA
This sequence comes from Paenibacillus wynnii, assembly GCF_000757885.1. Taxonomy (NCBI): domain Bacteria; kingdom Bacillati; phylum Bacillota; class Bacilli; order Caryophanales; family Paenibacillaceae; genus Paenibacillus; species Paenibacillus wynnii. Next base: position 2,354,293 of record NZ_JQCR01000003.1, read on the forward strand.
ACTCAACATTCGACATCTTTGCATTATCCGGATATTGATCGACCGGGAATGCATCCACCAGATCCACACCGCCAGTTTTCAATTCCTGAACAATGGTTGTTGGGTTGATAACCTTCAGAATAACCTTATCCAGAACAGGTGCACCGCGCCAGTAATCATCATTTCTGACAAAGACCACAGATTCACCAGGAACAATGCTTTCTACTTTAAAGGGTCCGAAGCCTATCGGCTTTTGGCGTACTTCGGGTGAAGCAGAGATTTTAGCTACATCCATACCACCAAAGATATGTTTGGCTAAAGGATAGATCCAAATGCTTCCTGTTAATAAGGATGGAGTAGATTTGACATAGGTAATTTGCAGTTTTTTATCACTTAACACTTTAATTCCTGAAATGGTCTTCGCCTTGCCCGCATGGTAGGCATCCATACCTTCGATATTAGTAAAATCTGAGCCATAACGCGGACCGTCATAGGCCGGGTTACCGATGACTTCATGTGCAAACAGCCAGTCTTCAGCCTTTACCGGCTTCCCATCCTGCCAGTTGACATTGTCGCGAATGGTGAAGGTGAATGTTCGGCCGTCCTCCGCAACTTCATAAGTGGCCGCACCATCGTTGGTATAGACGTAGTTAGCGTCCCAGGTTAACAGACCTTCATCGAACCAATCCAATACATGGGAGTCCGGATCTCCGGAATAGAAGTTCCAGTTCAATGTGCCTTCAAAAGGAGTGTCAGAAACAAGGCCGTAGGTTATTGTACCGCCTTTAATTGCTTCACCCTGGTTTGTTTTGTCAGCTTTGAAATCCTCAATGGAATAAAGACCGTCTTCTGCTTCAGGTGCCGCAGTCGCCTCTGCCGCCTTCTCCGTTGCGGAAGGTGCTGCAGTTGGCTCAGCCGTCTCCTTGTTGTTGTTGGAGCTGCAGGCAGCCACCAACATCAATAGCACTAACATTAAGGCAAAGAGTAGAGACTTTGTACGGATTGGTTTTCTCATGTAATCATTTCCTCCCTTATCCTTTTCTTTGTCTTGCGTCCGTCGCACGCTTAAGCGCTTGACCAACGTTATTTATACTCAACATCAATACCAAGATCAGCAAAGATGCGGGTAACCATATCCACCATCTGAATTCCAGGGTTTGCGGATTCCTTGCATAGCTGACTAGAGTCCCTAGGCTGGGTGTGGTCTCCGGAAAGCCAAAGCCGAGAAAGGACAACCCTGACTCCAATCCGATGTTGGCGGCCAAGTTCAATGTCATCGTTACGATGATAATAGAACTTAAATTCGGCAGAACTTGAGTGAACATAATCTTGAGGTTGGAGGAACCTACTGTTTTGGAAGCTTGAACGTAATCAAGCTCCTTTTCCTGCAAGGTTTTCGAGCGAATTAATCTCGCTATCCCCATCCATAGAAAGGCTGTCATAATCAGTGAGAAGGATAACGTATTGTATTTAGGAACTGCGGTCACGAAGGCGATAACAATCATCAGCATGGGCAGGATCATAAAGAAATCTAAGATTCTCATAAAAACATTATCTATGGTTCCACCGAAATATCCGGATACCAAGCCTACTAAAATGCCAATGATTCCAGTAAATACAGTAACTATAATCCCTATGCTCAGGGAGTTCCTTGTTCCAATAATGAGTTGCCCGAAGACATCCCGACCCCCATAATCTGTACCTAACCAGAACTTCGCCGAGGGTTTCTCATAGAGTGCAAATAAATCAACGGATACGATCTGCTTTTGATCCAAAAATAAGGAAATCCCATAGACACCGGTTATGATCAAGACTAGAAATATCAACGAGATCAAAGCCAGCTTATCCCGCACAATTTCCCGCCAAATAATCCTCCAGCTCGAGGGGCTTCTGTCTGTATCCAGCCTCATAGTTGTTTCAACACCTAGCTTTGCCACTGCAATCACCTCCATGTGTTCCGCTTCTAGTTCTTATTTAATTCGGATCCGAGGATCAACGATGCTTAAGATAATGTCCGACAGCAAGGCGCCAAGAATGGATGCAATCCCATACAAAAGCACAAGTGCCGTAACTACGCTGAAATCTCGAATGGTTATGGAGCTTAGGAACAATGTCCCCATTCCTGGATAACTGAAAATACTCTCCACAAAGATGGTACCTCCAATTAACCCGGTGATTTCATAACCAAAAAACGCAGCTATAGGAAGTAAAGAGTTCCGTAATATATGACGATTATAGACTCTCGACTCCGAGGCACCTTTGGCCCGGGCGGTTAGAATATAGTCTTTTTGCTTCGTATCAATAATTTCATTCCGTAAATATTGAACGGTGCCAACGGTTGAGATTAGAGCAATGGATATAGCAGGCAGCAGCAAGTGAAAAAATTTACTTATCATGTAGCTTAAACTTCCCGGCACCTTACCCGGACCTACGCTTCCTCCCGTTGGGAACCACTGAAAATGGAATCCGAACACCCATAGCATTAATAAGGAAAAAATAAACAACGGAGCGGCGAATCCAAGGTAGGTATAGCCTGTAATCAAACGATCTAACCATGTATCGTTAAACCGACCGCTAATAATCCCCAGAGGAATAGCAATCAGATAAATAAGAATGAGCGTGACCACAGACAGCCAGACCGTATTCATCAGCCGTTGACCGATCAGCTCCGATACCGGCATTTTGAAGCGAAAGGATTGACCAAAGTCCCCTTGAATCGCATTGCTTATCCAATCCCAATATTGTATATACCATGGATTATTTAACCCTAGCTTTTCCCTCATAGCATCCAGTGCGGCTGGGTCAATGCTGGGATCGAGCAATCCTGTTAGGGCATCCCCCGGCATTGCCTTGGCCATAAGAAAAACCAGAAGACTTAATACAAATATTTGCGGGATCATAATCATAATTCGGCGTACAATTATCTTCCACATAGGCTCAACCTTTCTCGGGCAATGCCACCAGATGAGTGTCAGAAATGGCTTTTAAGGAGTAGGCCAATCCTTCTTCATCAAAATAATCCCGGTAGGCTTGCTCATACTCAATACGTACAGACTTTCGAAATTGCGTCTGCTTTTCACGCTGTAGGGGATCGATGTCAGGTATGGCTGCTAGAAGACGTTTGGTATAAATATGCTGTGGATTGTTAAAAATATCCTTAGCTGTCCCCTGCTCCACATGGCGCCCTTTATACATGATTCCAATGTGATCACACATATGCCGGATAATGCCGAGATCATGGCTGATAAAGAGATAGGTAAGCTTCAAGTCCTTTTGAATATCCTGCATAAAATTCAGGACCTGAGCCTGCACCGAGACATCCAACGCGGAGACCGGTTCATCTGCAATGATAAGTTTGGGCTTCAGAGCAATAGCTCTGGCAATGCCGATCCGCTGTCGCTGTCCTCCTGAGAATTCGTGCGGATATTTATAAATATTCTCGGGGCTTAAGCCAACCTGCAAAAGCAGCTCCTGCACCTTGCGTTTTTCCTCCCCGGGAGATAACCTTTCAAAATTCCGCAGCGGCTCAGCAATAATATCCAACACACGCTTCTTAGGATTCAAGGAAGAGTACGGGTCCTGAAAAATCATTTGAATATCCTTGCGGACATTTCTTTGTTTCCTTACCCCTTTAAGAGCCAAATCCTGCCCTTCAAAAATAACACTGCCGGCAGAAATAGAATTCAGCCCAATAATGGCTCGGCCCGTTGTTGTTTTGCCGGAACCTGATTCTCCTACCAACCCATAGGTCTGCCCTGGCTCAATCGTGAAGCTGACATTGTCTACCGCCTTGACCTCTCCAACATCCCTGTGGAATAGCCCCCCTCGTATTGGAAAATGAACCTTTAGATCTCTAACTTCAAGAAGTCCCATGGGTGTGTACCTCCTCAGTCCGTTCAGGAAAGTGAAAATTCTTGTAGCAACTGCAGCGTACGAAATGACCTGGAGCTACTTCATGCAGCTTCGGATCATCCTCATGCTCCGAGGGTGCAATCCAAGGGATACGAGCAGCGAAACGACAGCCCGCGCGAGGAAGATTTTGCAGAGAAGGAACCATTCCCTGAATGACATGCAATCTGGACTTCTCCTCCTTGACCGTAGGTATTGAGTTTAATAAAGACCGAGTATAAGGGTGCTTTGCACGGGAAGTTAGCGTGTATATATCTGCGATTTCAACAATTTGCCCGGCATACATTACCGCAACACGGTCAGCCATCTCGCTAACCACGCCTAAATCATGTGTAATTAAAATAATTCCGGCTTCGATATCGTCCTTCAGGTGTTTGATCAGCTCGAGAATCTGCAATTGGATGGTCACATCAAGCGCCGTAGTCGGCTCATCCGCGATTAACAGCTTGGGCTCGTTGGCGATAGCAATGGCTATAACTACCCGCTGCCTCATTCCTCCGGACAATTCATGGGGGTACTGCTGATATGTATGATCAGGCCGGGGAATCCCCACCTTTGACAACAAATCGAGGACTTTCTCTTTCCTTTGTTTCTTAGAGAGCTTGGAATCATGTAGGATCAGTGCTTCTTCAATCTGGGCGCCGACGATCATTAATGGGTTTAGTGCAGATAAGGGGTCTTGAAAAATCATCGACATTTCATTCCCGCGCAGCTTATTTAAGGCGGCAGAAGGCATACCCACAATATCCTTCCCCTTGTAATAGATATGTCCGTCAATGTTAGCCCTGGTGTGCAACCCCATAATCGAAAAGGCAAGTGCACTCTTCCCTGACCCAGACTCCCCGACTATAGCTAAAATCTCATTTTTTCGAACGGTCAGCGTAACATCGTCAACTGCAGCATAATAATGATCAGCAATTCTAAATGAAGTGCTTAAATTCTTGATCTCCAGAAGCTCTTCTCTCAAATTTCATCATCCTTACCGAAGCAGAATTTCAAAACCCGCATGAATCTATGAAGATTCAGCAAATTTCGATAAAATAATTAGTATAATGTCACATTACCTCACGCATTCAGTTGCCTTATTATTCCTTATATGTTTTTTGAAAGGGTAATAGACTTGCTTAGTAGTTCATTTTAATTAACTTATGGTAAATTATCAATCTTTTTACTTAAAAATATTTGTTCTAGTGTAAATATAGTTAACATACAGGATAAAAAAAAGCGGCCCTTAGGCCGCTATCTACAATTGTAAATATATTCTATTACCCGTCTCGGCACGGATGAAACCTAGATATTTAAGGCTCCCGACGAAGCCCTTGATTATGACGGATCTTGCTTTCATTCCCCTGTTCGGTAGCTTGATAAAAGACCCTCCGGGAAATGGCTTTAGGTAAATAATCCTGCTTCACATAATGACCGGGGAAATCATGCGGATACTGATAGCCGGCATGTCCCAATACACTCGCTCCCTTGTAGTGCGTATCACGTAAATGCAGTGGAACCTCTGCCGATTTAATTTCTTCGATACTTGCCATAGCCCTGGAAATAGCCGTGACTACAGCGTTAGACTTTGGACTTTCCACTGCAAAAAGAATAGCTTGTACGATATTCAGCCTCGCCTCGGGCCAACCGTTATTCCGGTAAGCATCAAGTGCACTAACTGCCTGAACCATAGCCTGAGGATTGGCAAGCCCGATATCTTCACTGCTGGCTGCGATTAATCGCCGGATGAAGGTCATCGGATCCATACCTAACTTTTCCACTGCATACAAGAACCAGAATAGAGCAGCGTCGCTAGAGCCACGAATGCTTTTATGAAAAGCGGACAACACATCATACTGCGTGGATTCATCCGCTTTGACAATCGGCCGCCGAATAGACTCCTCCGCTACCTCCAGCGTAATATGCACACTTCCATCACTTAATGGTGCTGTTGTGAGTGCAGCCAGTTCCAGCGCGTTCAGCGCACGACGAATATCCCCGTTAGCCATCGATGCGATATGCATCAAAGCTTCCTCATCCACTCGCAGGTCCATAAAACCCAGCCCTTTATCCTTATCCGCCAGTGCTCTCCTCATCGCAATCAGGCTGTGTTCACTCGTAAGCGACTCCAGCTGAAACAGCGTGGAACGACTCAATAAGGCCCCGTTAACGTAGTGGAACGGATTCTCCGTAGTAGCCCCGATAAATATAATGGTGCCTTTCTCTACGGCTGGCAGTAAGGCATCCTGACGGGAGCTGTTAAAACGGTGCACCTCATCCAGAAATAAGATGGTTTTGGAGCCGTATAGAGATTTGTTCGTTTGAGCCCGCTCTATAACTTCTCTTACATCCTTGACGGAGGCTTCCACCGCATTGAGACGGACAAACTCGGCCTTGGTATGATGCGAGATAATATGAGCAAGTGTTGTTTTGCCGCAGCCCGGCGGGCCATATAAAAGAATAGAAGATACTTGATCGGCCTCAATGGCTCTTCGAAGCAGCTTGCCACGGCCTATAATAAGCTCCTGACCAATATATTCATCGAGATTGACCGGGCGCATCCGATCCGCAAGCAGCCGGCCGCCGCCCATATCTTCCCCTAAAGAGAATAAATCCATGTTTTCACTTCCTTGCTGTATTTACGAATATCAAATATATATTATACAGGGAAAACTTAAAAAGAGCATGGCCTCGTCAACGGACGATGCCATGCTCTTTCTCAAAGGCCAGCTAGCGATTTAGTGCCAACCGCATTTTTGAGATAATTTTACGGAGGCTTTCCTCCGACAAATGATATTTCTGTTGCAGCTCCGGTAGAGAGTTCCCGCTCCGATATGAGCAGAAAATCTCTTCATTGCGATCAGCGATTTCCTTACGCGAGCCACTGTTTTCGCCCCATTTTACTCTTTGCTCACTTTTTCTCGGGATGTATAATAATTCACCCTGGATGTATCCCTGAAGCTCTTCGAGCAGGCCAGGGGGAAGCACATCCTTTCCGTTTACGTAACTCACGTTGCGTTTCCTCCTTCAACAGGTGTGTCCCTTTATGTCCGTCAACTGCATAGTTTGCAATATCCACGTCACCTGCCTCCTTTCTCAGCTTCATATTTTTGGTAAAAACCGTAATCTTATTATATTAAACCCTTTGGTCAGCGTCTATATTTGGCAATAAGGAGGCCTTTCGGCCTCCTCCGTTTAAGCGGGTATCCGTCTTAGACGGATACCACCTCGTATACTGAAATCATCTCAATCAGCCTCCTTCCAGAAGTGTTCTCGCCCGGCCGGACACTTATTATTAAGCCATAGGTACGGGGGAGTTACAAGTTCAAAAACAGTTATAACTGTTCTCCACCATACATTCTGGGCGGTTTAAGGTTGGGGAAAGCTGGCTTACCATACAAGGCAGCACAGTAACAGTTGGATTATAAATAAATAGCTGCATTTTGTGCATTTATTTAAGGTCATATCCCCCGATATGCACCTTTAGTTGTACTTTATGCACTTAAAATCAGCCAGAGGGCGGCTTTTTAAGAAATATACGAGATATAGTTGCACATTGTACAACTAAACCTCCATAAGGGCTAAAACACTCCAATTTAGTTGTACAATGTGCAATTATTTTGAAAAATACACTAAGTCAAAGTTGCTTTGATATTTTTTTGCACAATTTGATAGGAATTTTGAGTACTAAGATAAGCCTTTAATTATTAATTTGTGATTCGCTGCAAAAAAAAGAACAGGGAATTCGGTTCACACCAAATGCCCTATTCTCATAGAGGTTACTTGTAGACTTGTTACGTACTTACCTACTGATTACCTTACTCTTACCCTACTAGCTACTTTGCTGATACTTTACTGCAACTAAGAAGGTTTAATACGCGCCTCTACCGGGCTTCTTCCACAGGCCACCCTGTAGCAGTCTCTACCGCCAGTGCAGCGGACTCTAAGTATGTTGGCAGCTTTCCGCCTTGCAGCAGCCACAACTCGTGGAGCGCACGCGTACAGCCCACATACATCAACTTAGCATCCCATGCAGTATCACCATAATGCTTCAAGTCAGCATCGGCCACAATTACGGCGTCAAACTCCAGACCTTTGGACAAGTACAGGGGAAGAACCGACAGCCCTCCCTTATACTCAGTCATGCTGCCATCGATGAGATTGATATCATCGAAGTACTCCGTGAGTCTGGCATGCAGCTCCTCTGCATCCTTAAGGCTGCGTGTAAGCACAGCTACCGTTCGATACTCCCGGGTTGAAAGCATCTTAAGCGCAGAAGTTATATCCTCCATGCGACCTTCCTCTGCCGAACCCTCTCGATAGGGAATCAATCGTACTGGATTACCGCTGCGGAATACAGGTACCGCCAGTAATGGACTGCCCACTCCAGCAGACAATATGCCATTGGCGAAATCAATAATCTCCATGGTGGAGCGGTAGCTTCGTGTAAGAGAATGATAGGCTGTATGCTCGGGAGCAAACAGGGACTGCATCTCTTCCCATGCATGGACACCCTTGTAGGCATGTATACCTTGCGATAAATCACCCAGGATTGTGAAGGAATGACCTCGCACAAATAGATCCAGCACCGCAATTTGAAAGGGCGAGAAATCCTGGGCTTCATCGATCACGATATGATCAAATTTGATTACATCGTCATTTCCGAATAACAGATAATGAATATATAATAGCGGCGGCAGATCCTCTTCACGCAGATTCCCCTTTTTAAGATCTCCTCGGGTCTCCTTCAAGACGCTTGCCGGAATAATTGCCGGGGGTTCAGCAGACCAATCTTCCGGTGTTTTAACCGCCCGAAAAATTTGCTTGTAGATGGTCAACGGGACGTATTTAGGCCATTTACTACTATATGCTTTTTCACGCTGTGCTCCCATCTTCTTGCGATCCTTAAGGATGGATGCCGATGAGCATTTTTTCAGTTCCATTTCAATCCAGCGGTGAATCCGGGCCATTACACGCTCTTTGCGTTTAGCAGGAGGATAAGGGCTGTACTCCTCGTTATGCCAATGCAATATGGTTGCCCGCCTCAGAACTGCACCTTCCCACGGAGAGAAGTCTCCTTCAGGAACAGCGCTGTCTTCAAGCAGCTTCACACTGGATTCTATGATCTCCATTAGCAGTGTGGAACCTTTGAACCGACCCGGTGTCTCATCTGTGATTTCAGGCAAGGCACCGGATGCCTCAAACCAACGGTTCAGCGTTTCTGCAGCATCCTGATGTGCCAGCGTTAGACCGAGTACATTGGACGCCCAGTCAGGAAAGGTACTTTGCATAATATTTCCTACTCCGAGCTCCGGCAGTACATCCGAAATATAATCAAGAAACATCCGATTTGGAGCAAAAATAATCATTCTCTCTGCCAATACCTGTTCTTTATACTGATAAAGTAAGTAAGCTAGGCGGTGCAAAGCTACGGTTGTTTTCCCACTCCCGGCAACACCTTGAATGATTAACGCAGTGTTCTTGGCAGCCCGGATAATCTTATCTTGCTCTTCTTGAATAGTGGAGACAATATCCCGCAGACGGTTGTCTTTGTTTTCACCCAAACGATAGACTAGGAACTCATCAGACACTGCTGGGGCATCACTTTCCCGGTTAAAAGTATCCGCTACCCGCTCCAGAATTTGTTTGCGGATAACCACGTTTCGTTTCAGGTAGACCAGCCCTTCAATTAGGCCGTCGGGGGCATCATAGGAAGCAGGTTCTGTCCCTCCTGTAAACGAATAGAACAGGCTTGCTACCGGTGCACGCCAGTCAATCACCAGCGGACGGTCACTTACCTGTTCGCGATCTACACCGATTTTGCCAATATAAAGCGCCTTGCGTCCATCCTCATCACTGCCTTGAAAATCAAGCCGTCCAAAATAGGGCTCCTGCCTAAGCTTCGCCAGGTCTTTGCGCCTTTGATCCCGGGAAGCTTCGAGTGCCTGCTCCGTATAATCATGCCCGGTATAGACCGGGGTTGCACGGAGTTTCTCAAGGACACTGTCAATTTCCGTTAGCGCTCCGTTCAGCCTGTCTTCTTCCTCTTGATAGGCACTTTGAAAGTTGTCCTCCAATTTCAGTTACCTCCTAAAAGTTATGTTAGCTTAAGCTTCTGTGAGTTCTCTTCGTACAAAACTCGCTTCGAAAGCATCGGCATATCCCCTTTATCCTTGGAACAAAAAGGATTCTCATTGTAGCATAGGAAGAAGACAAATGCGAATATAACTCTATAGCAGAGCGTGTAGGACAAAATTCGCCAAAAACAGTCCAGCGATGACGTATAATGCCGTTGGAACTTCTTTACCACGTTTCATTGCCAGCTTCACGATTGGATAGGTGATAAAACCGAATGCCATCCCATCGACAATGCTGTAGGTGAAAGGAATCATTACCATGACCAGAAAAGAAGGGAAGACTTCGGTCATATCGTTGAAATCCATCTCCCGGACGCTTTGTACCATAAGTCCGCCGATAACAATCAGGATGGGTGCGATTGCACTATCCGGCACATAAGTCAGCAGCGGAATAAATAGAAAGGTTGCCGCGAACAAAAGACCTGTAACCAGCGAGGTTAAGCCGGACCGTCCACCCGCAGCAATACCTGCATTCGATTCTGCGGCCGCTACAACCGGACTGCTACCGAAGAGACCGGCTGCGATATTCGCGAGTGACAGAGCCCGCAGGCTGCTTTTGAAGCGCTCTGGACGATTGGCCAGCAATGTCTGGGAAGCAATCAGCCCTATATTCTCAAATACAACAATCAGCAATAACAGAAATACCGCTATCCAGAATACCAGACTGACAACGTTAGTCCAGCCCATACCGAGGAACACATCTCCATATCCGGTGAACACATGACCTGACTCCAGCTTTTCCGGTACATGACCGGCTCCCAGCAAATAGGCCAAGCCCGTTCCAACCGCCATACTGATCAGCAGACCGCCGCGGGTCCCACGTACAAAAAGAACCAGTGCTAGAAGAAGAGTGACACAGGAAGTAATTACTGCCGGGTCACTAAAATGGCCGATAGCCACAAAGGTTGTCCGATGCGCAATCACAATACCGCTCTTTTGCAGCCCGATAAAGGTTAGAAACAAACCAATACCGACCGTAATGGCATGTTGAAGATTAGGGGGTATGGCGTCGCTTAGAATGCGATATAGTGAAGTGAATGCAACAACCGCAAACAGAATACCTGTTACAACAACGACAGCCAGCGCCTCTCTCCAGTCCAGCTTCATGGAATGCACAAGTGTGTATGTGAAAAAAGCGTTAATACCCATTCCCGGAACTACGATAATCGGTGTTTTACCTCCAAAAGCCATCAGCAGACAACCAGTAATCGCGGTTAGGAGGGTAGCAACCATCCCTGCGCGCAGCGGCATTCCTGCATCATGCAGTATAGCGGCATTAACCATTACAATATATACAGAAGCAAAATAGCTCAGAATTCCCGCTGCCCATTCCCGTTTCCAGTCATCTTCGGGCTCTAGACCAAGGCTATTACGCCAAAAACTTGTCTTCATTACTTAAAACCTCCACTGATATTATGTTCGGCTAAGCTATTATGCCATAAAAAAACCTGGATCTTACAGTACTCTTAATAACCATGAAAAAAAGGACGTGACAACCGGATTCCGGCTGCATGCCCTTTAGTCCATTTATTATTTTGTTGCTTGTATCAAAGCCACATTCATAAACTGATGCCACCGGACTCCAGCAAATCGCGTACCGCTACACTGACCATAATCAGGCCAGCTACCGGAGGCACGAATGAATTACTGGCAGGCGGCTGTTTTGCTTTGCGTCTATCCGGTGCATTCTCAGGAACGATTTTATCCGTGACATCCTGACGCGGTTTCATTGGAGCCTCGGTTGAAAATACAACCTTAACTCCTTTTTTGATCCCTTCCTTGCGCAGCTTCTGGCGAATGATTCTGGCAATAGGGTCATACGTTGTCTTGGATATGTCAGCGACCTGAAAGCGGGTCGGATCCATTTTATTAGCGGCACCCATACTCGAAATCATTGGAATCTCCCGAGCCAGACATTCCTTGATCAAATGAACCTTATAGATAATCGTATCCGATGCATCGATTACATAATCCAGCTTATATTTGAACAATTCCTCATAGGTCTCTTCGGTATAGAACATATTCAGTGCAATGGCCTCGCACTCCGGGTTAATTAGCTTGACGCGGTCAACCATTAGATCGGCCTTCTTCTGCCCTACCGTTGTAATAAGAGCATGAATCTGGCGATTAATATTCGTAATGTCAACCGAGTCCTTATCAATCAGGATAATACGGCCGATACCCGTACGGGCTAAAGCTTCAACCGCAATACCCCCGACACCGCCAATACCGAGTACTGCGACTGTGCTGTTCTTCATAATCTCTAGACCTTCCGGTCCGAAAGCAAGTTCCGTACGTGAGAACTGATGCAGCATGAGGTACAACCTCCTTAAAAAGCATTGCCGAAGCATAACCTGCTTCGGCAGCTAAAATTATTTATTTCTTTTCTTTTTCCGGTTTTGGAGCTAGCTTGATATGCAGTTGCTCCAATTGCAAGCTATCAACAGGTGATGGAGCATTCATCAACAGGTCGGTTGCACTCGCTGTTTTCGGGAATGCGATGGTTTCACGCAGATTCGTGCGACCCGTCAACAACATCACTAGACGATCGAAGCCAAAAGCGATACCGCCATGTGGAGGCGTACCATATTCAAAAGCATCCAGCAGAAAACCGAATTTTTCATAGGCCACTTCTGTTGAGAAGCCCAGAGCTTCGAACATTTTCTCTTGTACCTCACGTTTGTATATCCGCATGGAGCCGCCGCCGACCTCGTAACCATTCAGGACGATATCGTAAGCTTGGGCACGGATGGCACCCGGGTCCGTTTCGAACAAATGCAGATCCTCTTCACGAGGACGAGTGAAGGGATGGTGTTCTGCTACATAACGTTTTTGATCTTCATCGTAGCCCAGTAGCGGGAAGTCAGTCACCCAAACGAATTTGAACACACTATCGTCGATAAGACCGAGTTGACGGCCAATTTTAACACGAAGTGCGCCTAGAACGTCAGCTACAACCTTCTTAGTATCTGCAGAGAAGAGCAAGAGGTCGCCTTCCTCAGCACCTGTACGTTCCTTCACAGCGGCGATTTCTTCCTCAGAGAAGAATTTCACAATCGGTCCTTTGAATTCGCCGTCCTTCACTTGAATCCAAGCCAAACCTTTTGCACCATAACGTGCAGCATAAGGTCCAAGTTCGTCAATTTCTTTACGTGTCCAAGTACCGCAGCCTTTTGCGTTGAGACATTTTACTTCGCCGCCTTTTTCGATCACGGAAGCAAATACTTTCACACCGCTGCTTGCTACGATATCATTCATCTCTACCAACTCAAGCCCAAACCGCAGGTCAGGCTTATCGGAGCCGTACTTGCTCATAGCTTCAGCGTGGGTCAAGCGTTGGAAAGGAAGAGTGATGTCAGCACCAACTGTTTCTTTGAACAGACGCTGCATCAGCTTCTCCATCATGCCAAGCAGATCATCCTGACCCATGAACGAGGTCTCAATGTCGACTTGCGTAAATTCAGGCTGACGGTCCGCACGCAGATCCTCATCACGGAAGCAGCGGGCAATCTGGTAATACCGTTCTAATCCGCCCACCATAAGGAGCTGCTTGTAGATTTGCGGTGATTGCGGCAGTGCAAAGAATTCACCTTCATGCACCCGACTTGGTACAAGATAGTCACGCGCGCCTTCAGGCGAGCTCTTAGTCAGGATTGGAGTTTCTACATCGATGAAGCCCTCACTATCCAAGAAGTCGCGGAAGATTTTAGCGGCTTTCGAGCGAAGCAGCAATGTTTTTTGCATTTCTGGACGACGCAGGTCCAGGTAACGATATTTAAGGCGCAGGGACTCATCCACTTCCACACCCTCTTCTATGAAGAACGGAGGAGTTTTTGCTGCGTTAAGAACTTCAATATCTGTGATCTGAATCTCAATTTCACCTGTAGGCAAATTGCGATTTACAGTCTCAGCATCACGTTTTACAACTTTACCGGTAACAGCCAGTACATATTCACTTCGTACTTTATCAGCTACTTGCAGGGCTTCTCCGGAATAATCAGGATTAAATACGGTTTGCACAATACCACTCCGGTCGCGCAAATCAATGAATAGTACGCCGCCGAGATCGCGGCGGGTTTGAACCCAACCGTTCAAGGTTACAGTTTGACCGATATTTTCTAGTGTTAATTGACCACAATGATGACTGCGTTGCATAATTTATCATACCCTTTCAAGGTTAAAATATCTCGTTAGTACCCTTACAATCCTTCTTTGGTTATACGATTGCTCCACCCAGATCCTCTAATTTCACCGTACGTTGCTCACCAGTTGTCATAGATTTCAGGGCAATCACACCATTCTTCAATTCGTCTTCGCCAAGAATCGCCGTATATCGCGCCGACATCCGATCGGCAGACTTCATCTGAGCTTTCATTTTTCGACCCAGATAGTCACGTTCTGCAGACAATCCAAGGCTGCGAAGGATGAACAGCTGCTTCGAAATTTCGAGGTCAGCCTCTTGGCCCAGTGCTACAAAATACACATCCAGAGGTTTTGCAGTCTCCATCTCAACCTTCTGATTCTCCAATATGAGCAGAATACGCTCCAGACCGATTCCAAGGCCTATACCCGGCTGATCGGGCCCGCCAATCTCTTCTACAAGACCGTTATAACGTCCACCGCCGCCAACCGTATCAATGGATCCGATGCCTGCTGCTTTATATTCAAACGCTGTATGCGTGTAATAATCTAATCCACGAACAAGTCGCGTATTAATAACATAGTCAACACCCATTGCAGTCAAATGTTCTCTGACCTTAGCGAAGTGCGTAGTGCATTCTTCATCAAGGCTGTCCAATATGGATGGGGCATCGATGAATTTATCTTGATCTACCTTGCAATCTAGGACACGCAACGGATTACGTTCCATACGACGCTGGCAATCTCCGCATAGACTATCCTTCATAGGTCGTAGGAAGCCCAGTAGCTTCTCCCGGTAAGCTGCACGGCTTGGTGCATTTCCTACAGAGTTAATCTCTACCCGTACTCCATTCAGTCCAAGGTCTTTGCAGAACTGATAACCGAGGGAGACCACTTCAGCGTCAATAGCCGGATCCACGGCTCCAAAAGCCTCAATGCCGAACTGATGGAATTGGCGGTACCTGCCTGCCTGCGGACGCTCATAGCGGAACATGGGGCCTATGTAATAAAGCTTGCTGACATCAGGCTCTCCGAACAGCTTATTCTGGACGTATGCTCTTACAACACCAGCCGTCCCTTCAGGGCGAAGGGCTAGATCCCGGTCCCCTTTATCCTTAAAGGTGTACATTTCACCTTCGACAATATCCGTGGTTTCGCCTACACCTCTTTCGAACAAC
This sequence comes from Paenibacillus wynnii, assembly GCF_000757885.1. Lineage (NCBI taxonomy): Bacteria > Bacillati > Bacillota > Bacilli > Caryophanales > Paenibacillaceae > Paenibacillus > Paenibacillus wynnii. The sequence goes on from NZ_JQCR01000003.1 coordinate 2,369,621, forward strand.
GCCGTGTGTTCGAATACAGGTGTACGAATTTCCCTATAGTTGAAGCGGTGGCATAGGTCTCTTGCCTTACCCTCCACAAACTGCCACTTCTCTACGGCACCAGGAAGTACATCCTGCGTACCGGTCGGTTTCTCGAATCTTTCTTTAGCCACAGTCTATCCCTCCTTAATTAACACTCAAGAAGAAACGGCTTTGCCGTCCTTAATGGAGCCTACGCTTCCGAAGCAGCGATACTCCAGGCATCCGTTTCTCGTAGAAATATAAGCAAAGTATACTGAAAACTTATACTTTCTTATATTTTAAAAAAATCAAAAAATCCCCCGTCCTGTTTATAACAAACAGGGACGAGGGATTATCATAACCAATAATACACCCGTGGTACCACCCACATTCCGGACCAGGGTAAACACTGAATCCGCTCAAGCGGTTAACGCCCGCCTACGCGCATCGGTTACTGGAGGCAACATTGCAACAACTGCCAGCTTTCACCGTGCGTTCTCGGGGAGGTCATTCATTCGCTCATCAACAGAACCCTTACAGCCTGACGCAAAACAGTTATACCATCCTATATGGGGATGCTGCCGTTTCTGCGGGGGGTTCCTCTCTGAAGTTGTGGGGCCGAATTACTTGTTCCCGTCATCAAAACATTATTGTTTAAAACCGTATTATGTTAGATTTTACTGAACCACAGTCCTAAAGTCAAGACAGGATATTTAAAAAAGTTACAAAAGGCGGTAAAACAAAAAAATGACCTGCAGCCAAGTGCTGCAGGTCCATCGTCATATATTATTAAAAAGGGGGTCATGCCTTTATTATAAACACAGTATGTTAAGGAATCATGAATGTAATATTACGGTTATATTACATAAAAGAAAGCGTTTTATATTCTAGATACAATGAATGCCCTGACCTCCTACATTCAAGGGAAGCCAGAGCATGCTGTCACGCAAGCATCCCTGATGATTTATTCAAAAACTTCAACAAAAGCATGTTTATTACGCAGAGTTTCTATGACCTCAAGATAATTTTCTCGAGGAACCTTGAGCTCCATCACATAGTGAAGATTATCCAGATCAGCATCGGTAACTTCCGTGTCGTTGCGGACTTCACCGTCTTTTAAGTTTATTCCCTTGTCATCTGTAGGATCTACTGCAGCAATTGCTGGTAAGATTGCAGCATTTCCAGCCACAGAACCAGTGGTTCCGCCAACTCCCGCCAGACCGCCCGACATCGATGTATTCGAATAAGCCACGAGCGGTACTAAGATATTTCGGTTACCACGTGCCCCAGAATCCAGAGGGTCGGTTAATGGCGATACCTCCAGCCCCTTCACATTGTAAGATATCAACGATGTCTTAGCGCCCTCTGCTTCATCCTCTGTCCGGAAATACGCCTGAATTCTTTTGGTCATTGTTGTACCCTCCTTATATTTTCTATCGTTTCAAACTATATTACAGTACCTTCGGTTATTGTCTTCTCATCTAACCATTACCCCGTTTTAACGGCTTTCTAACGAAAGAAGGCAAAAATTGAGTATTTAAAAAGGCAAAGCTTCTTTCTCCCGGCCCGTTAGTTGCGCGGGAGAAGATTGCGGCTTCGCCCTTTCATAACAAGAATCTCTTCCTGAACTTCGGCTCCTTTAGCTGTTGCGTAAGCTTCTGTTGGACTTCCTGTTGCAAGCGCAGGAATACTTCTCCATACCCAAGCCTTATAGGATTGTCTCATCTTTTACTACCCCTTTGCCTTTGTCATAATTTGTAGTTTATCCAGCATAAAGGGGCTCTATCCGTACCTAACAGCTACGACAAAGTGGAGCTGTTTCCAAACCAAAAAAGGGTGCTGGTTATTCCTTATCAGAAATAACCAGCACCCACCCATTTGTTTTATCCTCGGCTATCTAAAATCAACGTTACCGGACCCCAATTAACCAGTGACACATCCATCATAGCGCCAAAAATCCCAGTCTCTACTTGAAGTCCACCCGCAGCAAGCTCATGATTAAAAAATTCATACAATAGCTTCGCTTCGTCAGGTGCGGCGGCAGCCATGAAATTTGGTCTTCTACCCTTACGGCAATCGCCGTACAAAGTAAACTGCGAGACCGAAAGTATGGCTCCCCCGACATCTATAATACTTAAGTTCATCTTACCGGCATTATCTTCGAAAATACGCAGCCCAGCGATCTTGTCCGCTAAATACTTGGCGTCTTTCTCCGTGTCTCCATGAGTTACGCCGACAAGCAGCATAAGGCCTTCAGCGATTTCACCGGTTATGGCATCATCGACAGTTACCTGCGCTTTCTTGCAGCGCTGCACGACTACTCTCATTACAGTCTTTCAACCCCTTAACCTATTGCATGATACGGTGAACAGTGTAGACATCCTTAACTCGTTTGAGGCGATCTACTACTGATTGCAGATGATCCGTATTCCGGATAAGAATCGTCATATGAATCATCGCCATTTTATTCTTATCCGAACGGCCTGTAACCGCAGAAATATTAGTCTTACTCTCGGATACCGCCTGTAGGACCTCGTTAAGCAAGCCGTTTCGATCATGGCCGGTAACCTCAATATCAACACTGTAATTCGCTTCCAGATTGCCTTCCCAGTCGACTTCGATGACCCGTGCCGCTTCCTCACCGTCACCATCACCCGGTATATTAGGACAATCCTCACGATGGACGGATACACCGCGGCCCCTTGTAACGTAACCTATAATATCGTCGCCGGGAACGGGATTACAACATCGTGCAAAACGAACCAGCAGGTTATCGATCCCTTTCACACGAACGCCGTTAGTCGGCTGAGCTCTTTTCTCACCGGAGGATTTGATTTCTTTCATTTCTGAAGTTAGCTCTAGATGATTAGCCGCTTCCTCTTGCTCTTTGCGAAGTTTTTCCGTTAACCGAGAGGCAATTTGCGACGCTGTAATACCGCCGAAACCAACGGCTGACAGCATATCCTCAATATCATTAAAGGAGAATTTCTTCGCCGCTTCCATCAATTTGTCGTCCGAACTCCATTCCGAGACGTCTACATTCAGGCGTTTCAGCTCACGTTCAATGGATTCGCGGCCTTTTTCTACATTTTCCTCACGTTTTTCCTTCTTGAACCATTGTTTGATTTTGCTTCTTGCATGTGAAGATTGAGCAATCTTAAGCCAGTCACGACTCGGTCCGTAAGAATGCTTCGAGGTTAGAATCTCTACGATATCCCCGGTCTTCAGCTTATGATCAAGCGGTACGATCCGACCGTTAACTTTGGAACCGATCGTACGGTTACCCACCTCCGTATGTATCCGGAAGGCAAAATCCAGCGGGACTGAGCCGACAGGCAGCTCAATAACCTCACCTTTAGGCGTAAATACGAAGACAAGGTCGGAGAAAAAGTCCATTTTTAGAGATTCTACGAATTCAGAAGCATCTTTGGCCTCATGCTGCAACTCAAGTATTTCACGGAAGAAAGGCATTCGATTCTCTGGGTTGCCGGTGTTGTTCGTCCCTTCCTTGTAGGCCCAGTGAGCCGCGATCCCAAATTCAGCTGTTCGGTGCATTTCCCATGTCCGAATTTGCACCTCGGTTGGCTCCCCACCGGGTCCCACTACCGTTGTATGCAGAGATTGGTACATATTCGCTTTGGGCATAGCAATATAATCCTTGAATCGGCCAGGCATTGGCTTCCAAAGTGTATGAATAATGCCGAGTGTGGCATAACAATCCTTAATGTTGTCGACGATAATACGAATGGCCAAGAGATCATAGATCTCATTGAACTGCTTGTTCTTAGTATTCATTTTGTTATAAACACTGTAGATATGCTTCGGACGGCCGGAGAGATCACCCTCTATACCCATTTCATCAAGTTTGGAACGGATGCGTCCAATTACACTATCAATAAATTGCTCACGTTCTGCCCGCTTCTTATGTACCAAGTTAGCGATGCGATAATACTGCTGAGGGTTCAAATAGCGCAGAGCAATATCCTCCATCTCCCACTTGATCGCAGAGATCCCTAGACGGTCAGCAATAGGGCAGAAAATTTCTAATGTCTCGTAAGAAATGCGTCGCTGACTATCTTCGGATTGATATTTAAGCGTACGCATATTATGCAGACGGTCCGCCAGTTTGATTACGATGACACGAATATCCTGTGCCATAGCAATAAACATTTTGCGGTAATTCTCATTCTGCTGCTCTTCCTTAGAGCGGAAACGAATGCGTTCCAACTTGGTTAAACCATCCACAAGCATTGCGCAGGTATCGCCAAAACCCGTGCGTATCTGCTCCAGTGACACCGTCGTATCTTCCACAACATCGTGCAAAAGAGCTGCAATAATGGATATTACATCCATTTGCATATTGACGACAATATCTGCTACCGCCAGCGGATGCAGAATGTATGGCTCTCCCGATTTACGCACCTGTCCAATGTGAGCTTGATCAGCAAATTCATATGCTTCCCGGATGCGGAGAAGATCTTTTTCTTTTAAATAGGTGCCGGCCTTGTCAATTAATCGCTCTATGCCCATTCTCGTGGTTTCCGTTTCCTTTCTATAATAAAATGAACCCACAAGGGTATCGAAATCTGCAGGTTCCATCATCGGTATATGCCTTAACGCTTCAGTTGAAAGTTTTCTATAATTATGACGCTTACGGCGGAATACGTCAACACTTCCCATTCCATGGCATTAATGTAAGACATAAGACAAACATTGGACAAATTAATGGCAACTGTGAAAATGTTGTTGTAAAAATGCCGAGATCTATTTAATCTAGTAAAGGCGGTTTGCCGAAGATAACATCATAACTTAAGAAGAAAGAGGAGTGAACTCCATTGCAACGCGAAATTCAAGTTAACGAAAGACTCCCCTGGGCTCCGGGCTTTTTACTGAGCCTACAGCATTTGTTCGCCATGTTCGGAAGTACAGTACTGGTACCTAACCTGTTCGGTGTGGATCCAGGTATGATTTTGCTGATGAACGGTATCGGGACACTGCTTTACATTTGGATCTGCCGAGGCAAAATACCTGCCTATCTCGGTTCCAGCTTCGCTTTCATTTCCCCTGTACTGTCTGTTCTTTCCAAGCATGCCGATGACCCGCAAAAGGGATATTCACTTGCATTGGGTGCTTTTATTATTACAGGTGTCATCTTTGTACTGGTAGCGTTAATTATACGTTATGCAGGCACTGGCTGGATTGACGTTGTTTTTCCTCCGGCAGTTATGGGTGCTATCGTTGCCACTATCGGGCTTGAACTGGTTCCGGTTGCAGCGCGTATGGCAGGATTGATTGCTCCCGAGGGTGCAACGGATTGGACCCCGGACGGAAGTATGATCACAATCTCTATGGTTACTCTAGGCGTTACGGTTATTGGTGCGGTTCTCTTCCGCGGGTTTCCAAAGATCATCCACATTCTCATTGGTATCGTCACCGGTTATGGCTTAGCTTATATCATGCAAAAGGTTGATACGGCTGCTATTTCAAGTGCAAATTTCTTTGCCACCCCGACGATCACTACCCCTTCCTTCAGTTGGAATGCAATTCTGACGATTATCCCTGTATCCCTTGTCGTTATAGTTGAACACATCGGGCATTTACTTGTAACGAGCAATATCGTAGGAAAAGATTTGGCTAAAGATCCCGGGCTGGATCGCTCACTGATGGGTAACGGTATTTCTACCATTATTTCCGGATTTGTGGGTTCCACACCTAATACAACCTACGGAGAAAACATTGGTGTTATGGCTTTAACCAAAGTATATTCAGTATTCGTTATTGGCGGTGCAGCTATAATCGCGATTCTGTTGTCTTTCTCAGGCACCTTCGCTTCTGTAATTGCTAATATTCCTATGCCGGTTATGGGTGGAGTATCCCTACTACTGTTCGGCGTAATCGCTGCATCCGGTCTGCGGATTTTCGTGGAGCAAAAGGTTGACTTCTCAAAAGCAACGAACATGATCCTAGCTACATTGGTGCTCGTTGTGGGCATAAGCGGGACAACCCTCACTGTCGGTGGTGTTCAATTGAAAGGTATGGCGCTCGCTACAATCGTAGGTATGCTTCTATCCATCTTGTTCAAGCTTATTGAAGTGCTTGGCTTGTCCAACGAAGATAACAGCAATAACAACGAAAAATCAGTACATTAATTTATACCCTGATACAAGGGAAATAAAATCACAAAAAGAACTGGCTGCTCTCTTAATGGGAGCGGCCAGTTCTTTTTATAAGTAATTGTGACTGAACTTAGTCTTCGTAAGTAAGAAGGGACACAATTTCCACTTCAGGAAGCTTGTTACGTCCGGCCAGTTGCACCAGTTCAATTAGGAAGGCGGCTCCAACCACTTTGCCACCCAGTTGTTCCACAAGGCTAACGGAGGTAGAAATGGTACCGCCTGTGGCCAGGAGATCATCTGCGATAAGTACATTTTGTCCAGGCTTGATCGCATCCGTGTGAACTGCAAGACGGTCATTTCCGTATTCAAGGTCATACCCAACCTCAATGGTCTCATAAGGGAGTTTGCCGCTTTTACGAATAGGTACAAAACCTACTCCCAGAGCATAGGCCAGAGGGGCACCGATAACAAAGCCGCGCGCTTCCGGACCTGCGATAACGTCAATCTTCATATGAGCCACAAGGTCTTTAAGTTCATTGATTGCCCGGCGGTACATTTCCCCGTCTTTAAGCAATGTAGTAATGTCTTTGAAGCTGATCCCCGGCTGCGGAAAATCAGGGATTACTCGAATACTGTCTTTTAAATCCAAAACAATCATCTCCTGGTCTTTGTGTGTGATTCTACGATACTCCTAGACGGCGGGAGAGCATCCAGTCTTGAAGCTGTGATGTGCTGCTCTCCATAAAATATTGCTCCATCTCTGCAATCTGGCCCAACCTTACAAAATGCTGTGAATTCGTTAAGCTTTTGGCTTCGGGCTCTGTAACAAAAGATATAAAATCTTGCTCCCGTTCAATAAACCCCAATTCCTCAAAAACATCCAGCATCATCGTCAGCATTCGAATACTTAACTTAGACTGACGACTTAGATGTAGCAATACCTCATGCTCGGGGACTGGTTGTGCGGTAATCGGTGCAATTAGCTTATATAGTGATTTGAAATGTTCCCTGGTAGGAATCAGCAAACGCTCCCGACCTTCCCTTACTGGATGAAGCAATGCAATATTATCGGCTTCTGACACTGCGGCCAGTACGGCATCCAGTTGCTCCGGAGTTTCCGGCATTTCCATCAGGCAGAGCAGTGATGTTCGTCCGCTCGTTTGTTCTTCCGTATCCTCAGCGGCACCCAAAATTCCAGCTTCCTTATCATATACCCAAAGGGATATGCCTTTCAATTGGCTTTGCTCCGATATCTGATCTTTACGTAGAACTGCAGCTGCACGATAGGGGCCATTGCCGCTGTATGGAAGCAGCACATCCCTAATTTGCTGCGCATGCTTTACAGCGTCTGCAGCACCACGTAAATCGAATACCTGTACATGCTGTACCGCAAGGTCCTGAAGCATCAGCTGCGGCTTACGGGAGCCATTCCACTCATTGATTGACAATTCTGCCAACACATCAATAGCAGTCCCTGCCGGCAGCAGCCCTGCAAGATTTCCTTTACCGAACGCAACGGATTCTATACTGTCCTGCCCCTGTTGGAGAACAAGCTTTAGATGCTTGCCGCCCTGTCCCATAGTTCGAGTATCTTTAACTGTTGCCCCACGGACAATAAACCTCGGCATCGGATTAGACATACCGAAAGGTGCCAGCCTATCCATCTCCGCTGCACCCTGCAGTGTTAAATCTGAGAGAGAGACTTCGGCATCTGCTTGGATAACGGGTATAAAATGATCTGGGGTTAGCACTCGGTTAGCATAACTCTCCATGCCCGCTATAAAAGCTTCTAAGGAGTCGCGGTGAAGACTCATACCGGCGGCTGCCGGATGACCTCCAAAGTGATCCATGTGTTCGCTGCAGGAGGAAAGCGCCGAATAAATGTCCAAGCCCGGTATGGAACGTGCGGATCCCTTGCACATGCCAGTCTCTGGATGAATATCCAATATAATAACAGGACGAAAGTAACGATCCAACAACTTGGAGGCAACAATACCCACTACCCCCACATTCCAGCCCTCACTCGCAAGGATAATTACTGGAGGAACCTCTCCATTCCCGATCTTTTGCTCCAACTGAGCACTAGCTTCAACCACGATTCTGTCGACAACCAGCTGGCGTTCTTTATTTATTAGGTCCAGTTCCCCGGCTAATTGCTCAGCTTCCTCCATTCGATCCGTTGTGAGCAGTGTTACAGCCCTTCCCGCATGGTCTAATCGTCCGCTGGCATTAATGCGAGGGGCCATCCCAAAAGCTATATTGACAGCATTAACGGTTGCCATAGTAACACCGCTAACATCCAGCAATGCACGAATACCTGGAAACTTGGATTGTCTCATGCTGATTAATCCATTGCGGACCATTGCCCTGTTCTCACCCAACAGAGGCATCAAATCCGCAATCGTACCAATGGCTACGATTTCACACCAATCCGCAGGAAGATCCTCTCCAAGTAAAGCCTGAGCGAGCTTATAAGCAACGCCTACACCGGCTAAACCTTTGAAGGGATAATTACAATCCTTAAGCTTAGGGTTAATCAACGCGTAGGCTGGGGGAAGTAATTCAGGCGGTTCATGGTGATCAGTAACAATGACATCCATTCCAAGCTCATTAGCATAAGCTATTTGCGAACAGGCACTTATCCCCGTATCTACCGTAATAACCAACGAAACTCCCTGTTGTAATGCCCAATCCAGCGCATGATTATGAAGACCATAACCTTCATTGGATCGATGCGGAATGTATATGTCGAAGGACGCACCCAAATGACGCAATAAAAAAATCATCAGAGCTGTGCTTGAAACACCGTCAGCATCATAATCACCGTAGACCAGGATATGCTCCCCGTCCTCCAAGGCTTTTCGAATCCGTGGAACCGCTTCGGTCATTCCTTTTAGCAGGAAAGGATCATGATACTCTTCAGCACCACCATCCATGAAGGATAAAGCTTCTTGATCCACCGTCATTCCCCGGGCAATAAGCAAGGAGGATAACAGCGGAGAAATAGAAAGGCTCCGGGCCAAATCCTTTATTGCATCGGGATCAGCTGCCGGAGAGTGCCACTTGTTTTTTGAATGAAGCAATAGAACTCACCTTTCTCTCACCTAACAATACTATTGTAATAACGTAGGTACGTCGTCGCTATCTATCAGTTCATGATTACTTTTGTACGGGTAGCCCGGATCATACGGCACTACATCCATATGAACATCACCAATATAAACAAATCGGTGCAGCAGTAGTTTTTTGGCGCATTCTGATATATCATGTGCTTCCAATACTGTTATTCGCGGATTCACACTGATCTTCACCTGGAGATTTACATATCGACCCTTCTCCAGTGCCTTCAGTTGCTCTACTCGAATGACACCGTGTACCCGCTGAACGGTTTCAATAAAGTTCGAAGCGTCGGCATGTGGAAGTTCTTCAATCTCCTTGCCATATATCGAGCTTGCTATAAGGAAGTATCCTTTTCTGAGGACCAAGCAAGCCGTTAGGAGACCAGCAATCGGATCCATATACAGCAGAGGATGCCAATTAAAAGAACCGCCTGCTACAGATAATCCAATACCGATTACTACAGTTAGCGAAGTGTAAAGACTATACCGATGACTATCAGCATAAGCCGAGTGTCTGGCATCGCCAAGCTTTTTGAAATACCGATATTGATACTGAAACACCGCTTCCTTCAAGACAATAGATATCAAAACGGCTACCAATGCACAAGGAGAAGGTGATATCAAATGCCCTCTCATTAAATCACGGATCGCTGAGAAAGCAATTTGTAATCCACCCATAAGAATTAGTACAGAAAATATGATAGCTATAATAGGTTCTTTATTATCCCACTTATGAACGGATTGTCCCGTAGTACGTTCTTTCTGATTGTTTCCGAAACGCCATGGAAGTACCTCTGTCAGCTTTGCGGCGGCATCTGCTCCAGAATATAGGGCATCACCCATTAATGCCTTGCTGCCCGAAACGTAGCCAATACCACCCTTAGCTATGGCTAAAGCGACATCACTGACGACACCTGTCCAGGCAACCGTCTCACTTTGCGGCGAACGTTTGTTATACATTTGGGCCCCTCCTTACCATTCAAGTAATCTCATGATGAACTGATATAAGTGACCATTCATTTCCAAGATTATTATAAAAACATCCAGAATTCAGAAGTTTATAGCTTGCTGATATGATCAGAAAGCCGCGTCGCCTTTGACGCGGCTTTCTGGGGAATGATGTTGTTTTATACTTTGGTCTATTTAGCTTTTACGCTGACCTTCTGACGCTTCTTAAGAAGCAGCCAGAGTGGGCTTGCGATAAAGATGGAGGAGTAAGCCCCAAAGAGCAATCCAATAACCATAGCCAGCGAGAACATTTTGATGGATTCTCCACCAAGGATTAATAGGAAGAATGCAGCAATAAACACTGTAAATGCCGTATAAAGTGAACGCATGAGAGTCTGGGATACACTCCTGTTAACGAGTAATTTCAGATCCTCATAAGTTCTCTGTTTGCCAAACCGCAAGTTCTCGCGGATACGGTCGAAGATAACAATGGTGTCATTAATGGAGTAACCGATAATGGTAAGTATCGCAATAATGAACGTCAAGTCTACCTCCAAACGGAAGATAGAGAAGATGGCAACGACCACAAAGGCATCATGCATTAGTGCAACAATAGCCGCTACGGCAAAACGCCATTCAAAACGGATACTGACGTAAATGATAATTCCGATACAGGAAATCAACACGGCATAGACAGCATTACGGGCCAATTCTTTAGCCATTTGAGTATCAACGGTGTTGACCTCGAAGGAGGCCTTGTCGTCCAGCTTCAGAATCGCCTCTTTTAGTTGCGAATCCTGTGTGCTGTCTAGAATCGCTTCATAGCGAATGTTGGTCCGCAGCTCACCATGAGTAATTTCCGGTTCTTTGCCAATGCCGAGCTTATCAATCACCGGACGGATTTGCTCAGCACTAACATTCTTGGAGAACGAAATATCAACATTTGATCCTGCTTTGAAATCAACACTGTAATTCAGTCCAAAGGCTGCCATACATATTGCACCCACAATTGTAATTACGATAGAGAAAATAAAGAAATACTTACTCAAATGTACAAAATCAGTCTCTTTATTAAAGCGCACGTATTTCACTCTCCTTTACCCCGAATTGCTTCGGCTTGCTCAGTGTTCCTGCTCTAACAAGCAGATTCAGCAACCAACGGGAGAAATAAAGGTTCGTGGCGATACTGAGCACAATTTCCACAATCAAAACCAATGCAAAACCTTTTACTGCGCCTGTACCAAAGGCGAACATAACAGCAGCAACGATAATGGTTGTAACATTGGCATCCATAACCGTACGGAAAGAAGACTTACTACCTGCTTTCACAGAAGAAAGAATACTCTTACCACTGCGCATTTCTTCTCTAATCCGTTCATTTGTAATAATATTGGCATCGACAGCCATCCCAATACCGAGGATAAACGCGGCAATACCGGGAAGCGTCAATGTAAAATCGGCTATGACGAATACTAAAATTAGTAACCATGTATGCAGAATAAGAGCAAAACTTGCAAGCACACCTGGCAAGCGATACATACCGATCATAAATATCAGAATAATCAGGGAACCTACAAGACCCGCTCGAACGGTTTGTTCTAGCGACTTCATTCCTAAGGTTGCTCCTACACTTTGTGAATACATCTCTGTAAGCTTCAGAGGAAGTGCGCCGAGATTGATGGTATCCGCAAGGGCACGGGCTTCTTCAACTGAATAGTTACCAGAGATAGATGCGCTGCCATCGGTAAGCTCAGCTCTTACTACCGGATCAGATAACTTAACTTCGTCCAGATAGATCGCAAGATTCTGACCGAGCAACCTTTTGGTTATCTCAGCAAATTTATCTTTATCTTTAATCTTGATGCTGATAACCGGTTGATTCAGGTTATCTTGTCCCACTTCCGCAGCATTCTCTACAAAGTCACTGCCGAGAAGCTCAACTTTACTATAAGATCCTGCTTCATCACCAGGTGCAGTGCTACGGAAAGTCAGAACTGCAGGTTCTTTCATCTTTTTACGTACCTCAGCTTCGTTATTCACACCTGGAATTTTCATACGAATGCGGTCCGTTCCTTCGGTAGTTACCTCAGGCTCAGTTGTGCCGATCGCATTCGCCCGTTTTTCCAGGCTCTCAGCTGTTTTTTGCAATGATGCTGGACTTAAATCCTGTCCCTTTTCCATCGGTTCTGCGTGATACAGAATCTCGAAGCCGCCTTTTAAATCAAGGCCCAACCGGACTTTGTCCAACAATCCGGGAGTAGTAAATACCATGACTCCTAATAAAACAGCCACGGTAACAATGAAGCTCACAAGTCTTTTCATGCTCTTGCTAGTTCCCCTTTCATAACTCAATATTCCTATTATAGCCACGTGCGAAAAGACCGTCAATTCATGTAAGCATTGACAAGACTATATTTATAAATAACACGGCTATACTCACAAAAAGAAACGGCCGGCTATACGCTATTAAGCAAGCCATCCGTTTTTATAGGATATGTGAGATTTTGTAATCCTTACTTTACGCCACTACGAAGACGTTTGCAAAAGAAAAACATTCCTTTTATAAGTTTATTCCCCGATAAGCAGCAATTGTTAAGTAATTCATATAACTATTGACCTTCAATGAATAAATATCATTCACCAATTTGTGTAAAGGGGGCGTTCCCTCTTTGACATAATGGCGGCTAATACAATTCCAGATATCCTTACCTGTAACATACTCGTAGCCGAGGAGCCGGAATTCCTCCGCTTTGCTGCGGCACATGGCCTCGATTTCCTCGCTAATTTCGTCATGATTCCATTGCTCCGATTCCACGTGATGACACCTCCAAATCCCTCGTATGCGTATGAGCACTGTTAGTAGTTCGACTTATCTATCCTTCATTCCTTCTTATGATACCAAAATGTTGTTAGACAAAGGGAAGGCATTATATGGGACAGGACTTGCATATCCATATTAAAGACAAGTTGAATTTCGTCCATTCCATTTTGGAAGAAGGAGTGCCCTTTGAGGAAACAGAACTTTCTGAACAAACAGAGCTTTATCCAGGGAACATTAATCCTGCTTGCTGCCGGGATTTTGAACCGATTGCTGGGATTTATTCCTCGGATAGCTCTCCCGCGTATTATTGGAGCCGAGGGTGTTGGCCTCTATCAACTCGGGTATCCCTTCTTTATCGTACTGATTACGTTAATTACCGGAGGAATACCGCTAGCTATTGCAAAAATGGTGGCAGAGGCAGAGGGAGAGCATCGTCCGGATCGTTCGCGTCAGATCTTAAGGACAGGTCTTGCCCTAAGCCTTGGACTTGGGGTGGTCTTTACTGCCCTCGCATTGCTCGGGGCTTCGTGGGTTTCCACCGCCATCTTAACGGACAGCCGTGTTTATTATACATTTATCGGCATGACCCCGATGATTAGTATTGTCGCTGTCTCCGCGGTTTACCGCGGTTATTTCCAAGGCAGACAGAACATGATTCCTTCTGCCCTCTCTTCTGTGCTGGAGACGGTCATCCGCATATTTTTCATGCTTTGGTTCTCATGGCTGCTGCTTCCTAAGGGGATAGCCTTTGCGGCGGCTGGGGCAATGCTCGGTGTAACCGTGGGCGAGATTGCCGGGATGCTTGTGCTGTTATGGCAATACTTTTCTATAATAAAGCGAGATAAAAAAAAGGAACCTGTCTACTCGGAGGAGTTATCAAAGAAAAACACCCTGGAGTATAAGGGTTCAGGTTCTGTGCTGTACCGGATGCTAGGCATTTCAGTTCCAGTAACAGCTGGAAGACTGGTTGGATCGTTCTCCTATTTATTGGAGTCCATCATTACCGCCCGCAGTCTTGCACTTGCCGGCATTGCAACAGCTGCTGCTACAGCACAATATGGATCACTACAAGGGATGGTTATTCCCCTTCTTCTACTTCCTGGAGTATTAAGTTCATCTCTCGCAGTCTCACTTGTGCCGTCTCTCTCTGAAGCTGCCGCACAGCATGACCTGCCGACTATCCATAAAAGAATGCATCAGGCGCTAAGGCTTGCGCTTGTAACGGGAGCCCCTTTTGCTGTTTTGATGTATATTTTAGCCGACCCGCTTTGCAGTTTGTTATATGGTAATGCCGATACCGCCCCCATGCTCCGTATGATGGCACCGTTCGCATTGTTTTTGTATGTTCAAGCTCCGTTGCAGGCTGCACTACAGGCTCTGAATCGTCCGGGAAGGGCACTGTTAAACACCTTGGTTGGCGCTATAATCAAAATCATTCTCATACTCGTACTCGCATCAAGGCCGGAATATGGAATTTATGGTGCCATAATTGCCATCATTGTGAATAGTATTCTCGTCACCTTGCTGCACGGTTACAGTGTGATTTCTTTGATCTCTTTCAGTCTGAGATTATCCGACATAGTTAAAACAGGTGTAGCCATGATTATTATGGGAGCAGGACAGCGCTATGTTTACACATCTATTCCAATTTCCCATACTCATTGGATTCAATTTTTATTTGCCGCTTCAATCGGGGTTATTATTTATCTGGGGATCGCTTATATAAGTGGACTTATTTCTTTACGTGATCTGAACCGTCTGCCTCCTTTTAACCGTAAACGCTAAGTTAATCAGAATGGATGGGGTCAACGTATACCGTACCTTTATGATCTATAGAGCACAAGAACACATCGCGGAAATCCCTGACCCCTTTTTCGCGGATTTGGCTTCTTAGCCAGAATCGATCTTTACCAAGCTTCTCAAGGTTGGCTATTTGGACCTTGCCGTCCATAATCAACGGTACCGGTAGACCCTCGTATCGGATTTGTTTATGGAGCGGTTTGACCTTACCTTCACTGGCGTTATTCTCCGATCCATTATGATCTCCGTTATCACTTTGATCTGCCGAATCAGTGGATTCATCTTTATACTTTTCAATAACGGTCAATTGTCCACTTGTCTCTAATATGGCAAACTCTACTTCTGCCGGGCTGTTAATATTGTGTCCGCGCAGTTGCAGCAGCAGGTCATCCATATTATATCTTTGCTTACGCATCTCTTTACGGTGCAGCTTGCCATCCGAGATGATTACACTTGGTTTACCATCGACTAAGAGCCTAAGTTTTCTACTCTTAAGACTTAGGCGGGCAATAAATACCTGAATAAACACCAATGTAGCCATAGGGACAACACCATCATAAAAAGGTCGTTCAATATCCTCGATAACAAACACGGCAATTTCAGCAATCATTATAGAGATCGAAAGATCAAAGACAGACAGCTTCCCTACTTCACGCTTTCCCATAATTCGCATGCTTAGGAAAATGAAGAAATACATCAGCAATGTCACAAGTACAGTTGTGCTAATATGCATGAACATATTGCTTCCTCCTCTGTCTGAACCCTCCCTGATAAGCATCAGCGGATAGAATAATGTAACCCTAGTCTGACCGACCTGCACAGGGAACATTCGGAAGAGGTCATATTAATTACTGGTAAAACTACATGATCCTGTCTTGTACTATTGGGGCAAGCCATCCCATAGAATGAATAATAACTGTTGTATATAAAAAGGAGGTTGTACCATGTATCTAATGCGGCGCCTGTTCTCTTGGAGAATTACCAATCCTGTCTTATCTGGCATATGCCGATCATTCCTTTGGATGCTGTTAGGGGCTTTTGTGCTTTCCCTGCTATTATGGGGTAGTGGGCTTCAGGAGAGAGATCTTTCTATGTACACCTACATTGTTCATGGCATGGCTGTTCTGCTCGGAGGCTTAACAGCAGGACAAAGAGCTGGGCGCAAGGGATGGTATCAGGGAGGTATGACCGGTGGGTTCTATGGAATCATTATTCTCATGGTCGGATTTCTTGCCCTCGATAGTGCGCTGACCGGTTCCGATTTACTCTGGATACTGGCAGCAGCAGCCATAGGGGCAATTGGCGGAATGTTTGGTGTAAACCTACAAAAATCATAAAATTTTAAAAAATCGAAACTGTCTCCTCTAAAATATGATAAACTATTTTCATCTTATTTTATCAGAATCAAGGAGGCTTCGATTGCTTTGTTTTACCAATCCATGAATCATGTTTCTCTCTACACAGCTTTGTTTGTAGTGGTGTTAATTTGGATCTCCACGCGACGCAACCCTTTTTTAGCACTAGTTGAAATTGGGAAGGAAATGTTACGGTCTTATAAATTCCTATTATTGATCGTTGCAATGGCCGGTGTGCTCGCCCTGAATAAATATGAACTTCAGATTGAGAATAACATGCATCTCACTTCTGACTTCACAGGATTTATTTTCGGATTGGAAGGACATTTTGTTGAAGGTTTTCAACATCTCTTCTACACCCCTTGGCTTACACCAATCATTGTCTTTTTCTATATCTTCATGCTTCAATCCGTATTGGCTGCATCCATTGGAGTGTATTTGCTAGACAAGAATCGGTTGATGCTGTATGCAACCTGTTATGCCATCATTATAAACTACGCTCTGGCGATCCCGTTTTATCTTTATTTTCCGGTAAATGAGGTTTGGTCTTATGCACCGGCAGGTGTTAGATTTGTAATGCTGGATATCTTTCCTAAGTTTGAAGAGGAATACAGGCCATTATCCGGACTTAATAACTGTTTCCCAAGTCTACATACGTCAATATCTGTCACGATGGCCCTTTTGGCCTTTAGGTCAGGCAATCGGCGGTGGATGGTTATTACAAGTATCTCGGCGCTTATGATAGTATTTGGTATCTTTTATCTGGGTATCCATTGGTTAACTGATATGTTCGGAGGCACGTTGCTTGCTGTTCTATCTTCCAGCCTGGGGATTCAGTTCTCCAGACTGACTCTAAGAAACACGGAAAACGTTCTTGCCGTAAGAAGTAGAACCTCCAACTAAAACAAGAATGATTAAAGAAAGAGCCTAATATTCGGAATTCACCTCAACAATTTATGGGGACCGAATATTAGGCTCTTTTTCTAGTTAGGTTACACGATTAGCTGCAAAAAGGTTTCTAAGCTCCTTTGTTCCTTTTCGGTAGCCGGAATACGCTTCGTCATTACGCTTAAGTTTGGCCTCTATGCTTAAAAAGCAGGCTGTCCACCGCAGCATCAGGTATCTGAATAAATTAACTTTATTTCTGGTTTTGAGCAGGTGAAAATGATTGATTATTTTGGTATAAGATACAAACTCTGCTTTGTCCCTAGAAGTTGGCGAACCATGATGCAGTAACTTAAGATCCGGATTAACATACATGCTGCCATGATTTCCCGCTAAATATGAAATGTACAAATCCTCACCCAGACTATATCCTTTTAGCCACTCCACATCCTTGATATCGGACAGGTACTTTTTGCGATAGCACATGTTGCATCCGTGTAAAAATTCCGTTTTAAAAACATTACTGTGCTTGTTCCACATATTCATAGCTGATGCGAACCCGCTCCAGGAAAGCTTACCCGGGGAGAAATGACTGCGCCCGCTTAACAGCATCAAGAGCCTGCCCTTTGGTGTACATACAAAACCTTGATCTGCACCGCTTATGCCTACAGCATCCGGATAATTTGAAAGTGTCTTCTTAAGAGTTAGAAAATAGTCCTGTTCCAACTCAACATCATCATCTAAGAATAGCAGATTTTCATATTTGCTGAATTCAACAGATTTTATTCTGGATTTAATTAATCCGGATTCCGATTCTTTTTTAGGAAGGTACCTAAGGTCCATATTATTGGATATTAATAAATCCCCGGCGTTTTGGAGCCAATCCTTACTCGTTTCACCATCATCTATGATAATGATTTCAATCTGATCATTATTTATACTCTTTTGTTTGGAAATGGACTCTATGCATTTCCACAGATCCTCATGCCTATTTCTTGTACATATCGCAACAGACATCTTAAAAGTGGTAATCATTAGATTCACCTTCCTTATTTTTGCAACTATATAAATATTACACTTTATGGAAAAAGCGGCGTCTTCTCTCTAAATAAGAGATACAGACGCCGCTTTTTCTTTTTTCATAATAACTTAAAAGTTCACTACTCTTTGTCTACTGTATCTGTGTTGATAGAGTGACTAATTGAGCCGCGATCAAAAGTTAGTTTGGTCACATCATTTACTCGAAGAACCACGATATCATCTGAAATTTCCATGATGTTCCCGTGAAGGCCGCCAATGGTAACCACCTTATCACCCTTCTTCAAAGCTTTAAGCATACCGTTACGGGCCTTAGTTTTCTTCTGTTGCGGACGAATCAGCAAGAAGTAGAAAACCACAAACATAAGTACAAATGGACCTACAAGCGTTAGAATGCTGCTCCCAGACTGGGCTGCTGCTGCATATTGAAACATATTTCTCCCCCCTCTCAATAGCAATAAAACACAATAAAACACGATTCAATACTTAGAAGCCTTTAAGATTATCGTATAAGCCGTATTTTGCAAAAAACTCATCGCGAAAATCAAGCAGCCGATCTTCCATGATGGCTTCACGCACTTTACGCATAAGCTCCAACAGGAAGTGCAAGTTATGGTATGTCGTCAATCGTAGTCCGAATGTTTCGTCGGCTTTGATTAAATGGCGCAAATAAGCGCGGGAATAATTCCGGCAAGTATAACAGTTACACTCCGGATCTAGCGGCCCGAAATCACGGGCGTACTGAGCGTTGCGTACAACGAGTCTTCCCTGACTGGTCATAGTCGTTCCGTTTCGGGCAATACGGGTAGGCAGTACACAATCAAACATATCTACTCCCCGAATCGAACCTTCAAGCAGCGCATCAGGTGAACCCACACCCATTAAATAGCGTGGTTTATTCTGAGGCAACAGTGGAACCGTATAATCCAGCACTTCATACATTAGCTGCTTGGACTCTCCGACGCTGAGCCCACCAATAGCATACCCCGGGAAATCCATGGAAGTCAAATCAGCCGCACTCTGGCGGCGTAAATCCTCATGCATGCCTCCCTGTACAATGGCGAACAGCCCCTGATCTTCAGGACGGGCATGACTCTTCAGGCAACGTTCTGCCCAGCGCGAGGTCCGCTCTAAAGACTTTTTAATGTAATCATATTCCGCAGGGAAAGGAGGACACTCGTCAAAGGCCATCATAATGTCAGAACCAAGCGCATTCTGAATTTCCATCGCTACTTCTGGTGAGAGGAACTTCTTATCACCGTTGAGATGGGAACGGAAGTGTACACCTTCCTCTGTAATTTTGCGCATATCGCTTAACGAGAATACTTGAAAACCGCCGCTGTCTGTCAAAATGGGACGATCCCAATTCATAAATTTATGAAGCCCGCCGGCATCACGAATAATATCATGTCCCGGACGCAGAAACAGATGGTATGTATTGCTCAAAATAATATGGGCATCCATTTCCTTCAGTTCTTCAGGACTCATTGTTTTCACTGTAGCAAGTGTACCTACAGGCATAAAGGTAGGTGTGTCGATGACACCATGAGGAGTGTGGACTCTACCGAGTCTTGCTCCGGATTGGTTGCACGTTTTGATGTGCTCATAAGTAATTGCTGCCATAAGTTTATACCATCCTCTTACTTAATAAATGAACATTGCATCGCCAAAGCTGAAGAAGCGGTATTTCTCCGCTATTGCTTCTTTATAGGCGTCAAGAATATGATCGCGGCCAGCTAAAGCACTGACCAGCATAACCAGTGTGGATTTGGGCAAGTGAAAGTTAGTGATCAGAGCATTAACAACTTTAAATGAATATCCTGGATAAATAAAAATATCTGTCCAGCCATTGCATTCTTTCAGAGGGCCGCCTTCGCATAAGTTACCGACCGTCTCCAAGGTGCGGCAAGAAGTCGTCCCGACAGCGATAATCCGGCTGCCTCGATTCATAGCAGCATTTAATATATCGGCTGTTTCTTGGGAAAAGCTGAAATATTCCGCATGCATCACATGTTCTTCCACCCGTTCTACCGACATTGGACGAAAGGTACCCAGTCCAACATGGAGGGTGATGTAGGTGATATTTACACCTTTTGCAGTGAGCTGTTCCATAAGTTCTTTGGTAAAATGAAGCCCTGCTGTAGGAGCTGCTGCCGAGCCTTCATGCCGGGCATACACCGTCTGATAACGTTCACGATCATCCAAAGTTTCCTTAATATACGGGGGAAGCGGCATAGTTCCCAGCCTGTCCAATATTTCCTGGAAAATACCCTTATATATAAAGCGTAAAGTCCGTCCACCCATATCTTCTTCTTCTTCAACTACTGCACGAAGCTCTTCACCAAAAACGATAACCGCACCCGTCTTCAGCTTCTTACCTGGCTTCACAAGAGCTTCCCAGCGATCATCGCCAAGATCTTTCAAGAGCAAAACCTCAGCCTTCGCTCCTGTGTCCTCTTTAATTCCGAATAGGCGCGCAGGAATGACTCTCGTATCATTCAGTACGAGAGTATCTCCGGCTTGTAATTCATCAACAATATCCGTGAAATGCCGGTGAGACATATCACCGTTCTGCCGGTTCACCGTCAGTAGCCTGGAAGAACTCCGGTCGGGAAGCGGAGTCTGAGCGATCAGTTCCTCCGGCAAATAAAAATCATAGGCGTCTACATTCATTATCATTCTTCATTCCTTAACTATAGTTACGTTGCGATAATAGTGTTGCAATATTTGTTTGTAATCATACCCGCTGTCTGCCATACCCTTTACGCCCCATTGGGACATACCCAGCCCATGTCCATAACCACGGCCGATAAACAGGAATCCGGGGTTGCTGTTGATGACTCTGGCTGTAGAATCGCCACCCATAATTACGGTTCCGCTACCGTTAACTGTTACCTTACCTGATGCAGATAGCACACCTGCACTCTGAGAACTGGTAACTGTTCCAGTAGCACCGTCAGCGCCTAATACAGTATAACTGGAGGAGGGTACAATATCAAACAATGTACTCGGCAATCCATTAAGACTCGATCGGAATAAATCTGGGTATTTCATCTTCAGAATTTCTCCATTAGCTTTAACTTGAACAGCTCTTCCCGAAGGTCCCCGTTGAGTTACCTGTAAGCTGATTATAGAAGAAGGTAACGAACTGCTCGTTACACCTTGCAGACTCTTCAGCAGCTCTGCTGAAGTATAAGGCCCTTTAATCCAGCTGTAGCTGCCAGACTCAATCACCTTATTTAGTACAACTGCATTCTCTCCCGGGTTTAGCTTACCAACAGGACTTACTTCACTCTGGATGATAGGAAGAGGGCGTATGTTCACACCTTGGGTTGAGGCTGTGAGTATTTCTAGTCCTGCTGAGGTTCTAGCCCCTGTTAATTTAACGTTATCTTCACGCGCATATCCAACGGTGCCGTTAGGCAGCATTACATTATACCAATTCTTCGAGGTGGCAGTCGCTGAAATATCTGTAGGGCTTGCCACACTTCCGAACATAACCCCGCCATTCCCCCACACTTCTGAAGGGTCAGCCGTATATCCTCCGCTATTAGAGGAGAATACCGCCTCCACAATCTTGCCCCCGCTCATTAACACTTCACCGGCAGTGGCATCAACCGCTTTGGTAATTACTGGAGCCTCGGCACCTATGCCGTTATATACCTGACTTAAGGTTGTGTCGACCACGTTCGCTACATCGAACCGGTTTCCTTGAGATCGCGCATAGCTGCGAGCAGCTACAGCCTGAGCTTTAAGCGCCTCAACCGCCCAACCGGATGATACCTCTCCGCCGACAACCGCATACAAATACTTCTCCAAAGGAACTTCATTGATAACAGCCAATGAACCGTTTAATCCGCTAAGTTCAAAATTCCCCCGGTACGTTCGTTTCGACCTTTCCGTAAGCTGAATCCCGGCGTCATTGCCAACTGCAGTGAATTTAGTTCCGTTACCAGTTATCATATAATGGGAAGTTTGTCCCTCATTTGTCCAATCCTGACCGGCATCCGTTCGTAGAATTAACCCGCTTGAAGCCACTGCGCTGGGTGTCAAAGTAAGCTGTGGCAAGGATTGAGATACTAGAGCCTGTAGGGCTGACAGTTCACTGTCATTTGCGGCTTCCCCGATCCAAACTTCATATTTCACACCATCGACAGTCGGTACAATAACAGTCCAGGCATCAAAGCCCACCGCTGCAATACTGCCCACTACAGTATCTGCCTCTTGCTGGGTTGTATAGATACCTGCACTAAGATGCTTACTTCCTTTTACCGTAGGGATTTGACCTGCAGGAATAGTTATTCCTGACTTCCCTACCCGGGTTGCCGCATCCTTTGCTGCGTTTTCGCTGGCATACATCCCTGTGTATAACTGGTACAGGTTGCCGCCATTTTTGGATGCAGCGAATAACAACGGCTTGTCAGAGGTTGCTTGAAGTTTTTTGGCCGCATCAGCCGCTTCCCTCCATAGGGGAGTTTCAAGCACCTTTACCCGGAAGCTGTCATAACTGAAGCGAGCTATGCTCTTAACCGGCATGGTGACCAACGGGGAGCCCTCTTTGGAGAGCACACTCCACGGCTGATTGGATTGTAAGGAAATTACCGGAACGGTAGATTTATATTTGCTTCCAATGTCAGCAAAAAGGGCGACACGTATCGTAAGATTAGAATCGGCATGACTATAACCAACAGGGAGCATCAAGCTTCCCATAACCAGTGTTGCTGCTAATAATCCTTTGCAGGTTGGAGATAGCAAAGTTCTCCATCCCCGCTTTGAATGATTCATCCTGCATCCTCCTCCATAAATGTAGTTGATTCTCAGGTCTGCTCCGGAGGGAGCGATAGGCCCAAGTGTTGATAGGCTGCTGGTGTAACAATTCTTCCGCGCGGTGTTCTTTGCATGAACCCAATCTGTAATAAATAAGGCTCATATACATCTTCAATCGTTTGGCTCTCTTCGCCTATAGTGGCGGCTATTGTATCAAGCCCTACAGGGCCTCCACGAAAGCCTGTAATCATAGAGCGCAGCATCTTGTGGTCAATGCTGTCGAGTCCAAGAGGATCGACTTGAAGCAACTTTAAGGCCTCACTGGCAATCTCAGGTGTAATGATTCCATCGCCCCGGACCTGTGCAAAGTCCCGGACCCTCTTCAGCAAACGATTCGCTATCCGCGGAGTTCCCCTTGAGCGTAAGGCCACCTCGTCGGCGGCATCACCAAGAATCTCAATGCCCAATAGATCGGCATTGCGCGAGACGATATAACTTAATTCATCTATTGAATACAACTCTAGACGACTTACAACCCCGAAACGGTCGCGTAGCGGTGCTGACAACATTCCTGCACGGGTTGTTGCACCGATTAGGGTAAAGGGCGGTAAATCCAGGCGCATGGAGCGGGCGCTTGGTCCCTTACCAATCATGATATCAAGTGCAAAATCCTCCATAGCCGGATACAGTACCTCTTCCACAGTTCGGTGCAGACGATGGATCTCATCGATGAATAACACATCGCCCTCTTGCAGATTGGTCAGAAGTGCAGCCAAGTCACCTGGGCGTTCTATAGCAGGACCCGATGTTGTGCGCAGGCTGACACCCAGTTCATTGGCGATAATATTAGCCAAAGTCGTTTTCCCAAGGCCCGGAGGTCCATAGAGAAGTACATGATCCAAAGCTTCACTTCTCATTTTTGCAGCTTCTATATATATTTTCAGGTTTTCTTTGACCTGGTTCTGTCCGATATACTCACCCAGATAACGAGGACGCAAGCTAAACTCAACCGCCTGCTCTTCCATCATTAAATTTGCGGATATGATCCGGTCATCCATCTTTCATCGCTCCCATTCTTCAGCATGTCTGTAGTCCTATCTAGCTACATACAGAAGCTTAAGCGCTCTTTTCATCAGCACGTCAACCGTTTCCGACTCTGCTCCCTCTTGCTTCAAGGAGAGCCATGCACGATCCAGCTCACTTTCTGTATAACCGAGCGCCTTCAACCCGTCTCTGGCCTCCTGCCAAGGCAGAACACCGTCTTCCGTGTCCTGATTCACAGCAAACAGACCTGTCTGTATAGGGATGTTCCCCAGACCCTCCAGCTTGTCCTTCAAATCCAGAATCATCCGCTGTGCCGTTTTCTTGCCGATCCCCGGCAGCTTAATCAGGAAAGTTATGTTCTCTTGATAAATAGCAGATATCAGTTGATCCGGAGTTCCCCCCGTCAATATCCCCAAAGCCACGCGTGGGCCGATCCCCGACACCTCTATCAGCTTGCGGAACAATCTTTGCTCCTCCCGGGTAGGAAACCCAAATAGAAGCGTGGCATCTTCACGTGTCTGGTAATGGATAAAGATCGTTACAGGTCCATCGACCTTGGCAAAAGCATACGGATTCGGGCAAAATACCCGGTATCCTACGCCCTGAACATCCAATACCACATATTCCGACTCTAAATGAACAACGGGACCTCTTAAGAAATCTATCATTTTCGCAATACCTCATTTAATTTGGAATTAAGACTATAGGAATGGGCATGACATACCGCTACTGCTAAAGCATCTGCTACATCGTCCGGTTTCGGAACTACTGATAATTTCAGCAGCATCTTAATCATTTCCTGCACCTGATGTTTCTCTGCTTTGCCGTAGCCGACAACGGCTTGCTTGACCTGCATAGGAGTATATTCCGCTACGGGCAGTCCGCGCTGTACAGCAGCCAGAATGATCACGCCACGAGCTTGTGCAACGGGTAATGCGGTCGAAACATTTCGACTGAAGAACAGCTTTTCAATCGCTACCGTATCCGGTTTATATTTATCAATCAGCTGAACCATGCCTTCATAGACATGAAGCAGTCGTTCTTCCTCCGGTGTGTGAGCCTCTGTCTGAATACAGCCGTATTGAACTGGCTTCAGTTTATTGGCCTCCTTGTCCACGAATCCGAACCCCACAATCGCCAGCCCCGGGTCAATTCCAAGAATGCGCAATTCTATCTCTCCTCTATTAAAGCGAACATATGTATTCCTTCTAACCATTATAGCAAAAATAGCCCTTCCGGGAGAAAAAAATTTGCAATTGCAAATAATAATGAAACGACTCTTAAAGACACAGAAATAAGGCTTCCGATGCTTGCATCAGAAACCTTTAATTTATATCTATATTTAAGTCTAATCCTTACTTTGCATAACTTGTTCCGCACTATCCCTTGCATAGTCGCTAAAAGTAGACAGCACACTATTGTACTCTTCGATATCCTGAACCCGAATCCCCTCCTGAAGCTGCTTCCAAATATTCTCCGGTAACGAGGACTTCATGGAGCCCATATCCATCTGAAAAAAGGTCTTTAGAACCTCCTCCTTCACCGGATGCCCCTTGAATAAGGTTAGATTACCGTGTTCATCCACACCAATGTAGGAATCTTTTTTGCAGGACGGTGATAGATCTTCCACTTTCTTTTCAAGCCATAAGTCGCCTTCAGTGCTTAGCCAACCCTTCCATGCTTGGTGCTCTGTGATTAGAGCCTTAAGCTGAACAGGATCTTTCACTCCGGGTAACGTCTGAATTTCCTCACCGCTTACGTAGTTTATTTTCAGGTGAACCGTTCTGCTAATCCCGCTTTGGGCGATGATCTTCAGAAGTTGTTCATTCTGTAAAGTAACTGATTTATCTTCCTGGATGTCCTCTTGTGCTTTCCATACAGCTGCCGCCGGCTCATCCCCAGAATTCACTTGTAGTGATGAATGGGTCAACAGACCACTGATTTCCTGCGGGACCCGCATCCCGCCCCATGCCAATATTGTCAAAGCCGCACATGCCGTTCCAACCCAAAGCGCCTTTTTCCAACGTCTCCATCGCCGCCAAAGTTGTTTTTTTAAGCGAAAAGCGTTCACGTTAATCCCTTCATTCTACTTTTTTCCTATTGTGACCTATGAAGGGAGCATTTATGCGCTTATAGAGGAATAATTCAAATGACTTTGAATTTTATTAAATTTTTGAGTTTCTTGAGTTTCTTACGATCCTGCTCATTCACTTCAATTCATGTTTCGTGTATAATTTAGCTTGATGTAGGTACGGAAATATTCGGTATGACTACCAGCAATCCTATTAATAGTTTCTTCTACTGCCTAAATATAAGAAAAAGGGGAACTTCATTGATGATTATTCATCCAAAAACACGCAGCTTTATATGCACAACAGCTCATCCGGAGGGATGCGCAAAGCAAATCGAGAAACAAATTGATTACATAAATGCTCAAAAAAAGTTTAACGGCCCCACTAATGTACTAGTCATCGGTGCTTCAACCGGGTACGGACTTGCTTCACGTATTGCTGCCGCCTTTGGTGCAGGTGCCAACACCCTGGGAGTTTTCTTTGACAGAGCAGCAGAAGGTGCGCGTACCGCAACTGCAGGCTGGTACAATACCGCGGCATTTGAAGCAAAAGCTAAACAAAACGGGCTTAAATCCTTCAGTATTGTCGGAGATGCCTTCTCGGACAGCATTAAAGCCAAAACCATAGAACTCATTAAGGCAGAATTCGGCCAAGTTGATTTAGTAGTATACAGCCTTGCTTCCCCACGCCGGACACACCCGGTTACAGGAGAAATTTTTTCTTCTGTTATTAAGCCTATTGGACCTACTTATACGAATAAAACCTTGAACTTCCACAGCGGAGAAGTATCGTTTACCAGTATCGAACCCGCTACTGATGAAGAAATCCGTCAAACCACCGCAGTCATGGGGGGCGAAGATTGGAGAATGTGGATAGAGCAGCTGTCTGAGGCGGGCGTCATTGCCAAAGGAGCTACAACTGTCGCTTACTCTTATGTTGGGCCTGAGGTTACACAACCCGTTTATCGCGAAGGAACTATCGGCAAAGCCAAAAATGATCTTGAAAATACGGCTATACAATTGAATGATCTTCTTCAATCACAAGGCGGACGTGCCTTTGTTTCGGTCAATAAAGCATTGGTAACTCAATCGAGTTCGGCTATTCCTGTCGTTCCGCTGTATATTTCCGCACTTTACAAAGTAATGAAGGAAAAAGAACTGCATGAGAACTGCATCGAACAAATGTATCGTCTATTCTCCGAACGTTTATATGGGGAAGGTACCGTTGAAGTGGATGAGAAAGGCCTTATTCGGATTGATGACTGGGAAATGCGCGAAGATGTTCAGGCAGAGGTAATGAAACGTTGGCTCGATCTGGATACAGACAATGTTAATGATCTAGCGGATCTTACAGGTTACCAGCAAGACTTTTATAATCTGTTCGGTTTTCGAACCGAAGGTATAGATTATGAGGCAGATGTAGATCAAAATGTTGACATTCCGAACCTGTACTAATTGAATTCCTAGCGAAAATATATAGATATACCAAGCTCCCCACACTCTGGGGGGCTTTTTTGTTGTTAGGATAATTGCATTTTTTATTATTATTTCAAAATTTGATTTCAATCCTCTTTTTTAGAAAGGGAACGAGATAGAATCAAATTGCTGATACACATAAATACACATAAAGCACAGGAGGTTATTGGAATGAAACCAGGATTTAAACTAGCAAAAGATATTTATTGGGTGGGTAAAATCGATGAACGCGAGGTTCCCTTTCACCGCCTGCTCTTAACAAAAGGTACCACTTACAACTCGTATTTGCTCAAAACCGGCAAGCCGACCGTCATAGATACAGTAGATATGGAATTCGGAAGAGAATTCGCAGAACAACTGTCTGAGTTAATAGATCCCCTCGATATTCAGTACATTGTAATCAATCATACAGAACCTGACCACTCGGGCGGATTGGCGGCACTCGCTGGTAAAGCTACTAACGCTACCATCGTCTGCACGGAGATCGCCGTACCCGAAATTCAGCAGATGTATAAGCTGCAGCATCGCAACTATCTCGTGGTTAAAGACGGAGACCAGCTGGATATCGGCGGGAAAACCCTCCTGTTCAAAGAGACTCCCTACCTTCATACAGAAGAGACGATGATTACCTACTGTATAGAGGATAAAATATTATTTCCCTGCGATATTTTCAGCACGCATATTGCCGTGGAGAAGCTTTTTGCCGATGAGGCTGGGTTTGATATTACCGAGGATTTCAAAGGCTATTATCAGGCCATTATCCACCCGCACAGAAGGTATGTACGGACATTGATGGAAGCGATCAAGGATTTGGAGATTGACATGATTGCCCCTTCACACGGATTTGCGATCCGACAAGACATTCCTAAATTCATTAACTTATATGCAGAACTTAGCTCCGAGACGACAGTAGGCAAGAAAGTCTCTATTGTCTATACAACTATTAAGAATAGCACTAAAAAAATGGCCCACATCCTGCAGGATTCTTTCTTGGAAAACAATATTGAGGTCGAACTGTGGGACGCAGACAAATCCGATGAAGCCGATATTCTAAAAAGTATTGCAGCGGCTGACGCTGTCTTTATCGGAAGTTCAACCAAGTATGCGGATATGACCGGGAATTTGGAAAGTATTTTGCTTAAACTTAAGGATTTGAATTTGGAAGGTAAGTTAGCCGCAGCATTCGGTTCCTATGGTTGGAGTGGAGAAGCTATTGAAGTAGTGCAGGATTACTTAAACGGAACGAACATGGCCGTACAAAGCACTTCACACGTTATCAAAACAACCGGAATGACCCATGTTGAATTCCCGATCCGTATCCGTTTCTCCCCTAAAGAGAAAGAAAAAATCTCCAAAATCAAAAACGCCGCCGAGTTCGTCTCGGACCTGCTTCTTAGCGCGATCTAAACTAACCATAGAATCAACGGAGGAAACCAGATGGAAGAGAAACATTACGTTATTGTTGGTAGCGGAGTAGCCGCTGTACATGCAGCCAAAGCAATCAGAGATCATGACGGGGAAGCATCCATCTCCATTTATGGAGAAGAATCCAACCTGCCTTATAACCGGATTAAACTCTCCAAGGGATTATTCACGGACCTGCACAGCGATAAAGTGTTAATTAAGAAAGAAAAGTGGTATCTGGAAAATCGGATCAAAGTCCAAAGCGGTACATCCATCACTGATATTGATCCAGATAAAAGAGTTGCAACTACCGGGGATGGGCAGAACGTTCCCTATTATAAGCTCCTTCTGTGTACAGGGGCCGCAAACCGGAAATTGAACATGGATGGAGCATCCTTGCGCAATGTCCATAACATTCGCGATATGACGGATGCTGACAAGCTTAAGTCAGAACTGCAAAGTGGTAACCGCATCTGTATTATTGGCGGAGGCGTTCAGGGTGTGGAGACCGCATGGTCCTTTATAGAAGCAGGCTATCACGTAACCATTGTAGAAGCTGCCCCGCGTCTTATGAGCAGACAACTGGATGAACAAGCCTCAACACTTCTGACACAAAGAATTATCGGTCTAGGAGCTGACGTAAGACTCGGCCAGGGAGTTAAATGTATCAGGGGAACAGACAGCGTGCAGGGAGTTGAGCTTGAAGACAGCACTATACTACCTTGTGAGCATGTCGTATACTCGATCGGAATCATACCGAATACAGACCTTGCCCGTAAGGCGAGTATTCATGTACAGTCAGGCATCCTTGTGAATGAGAACATGGAGACTAGTACGGCCCATGTGTATGCTGCAGGTGACGCAGCCGAGTATCTCGGCAAAGTGGAAGGCCTGTGGGGAGGAGCAATCGAACAAGGGAAAATAGCCGGTACCAATATGACAGGTACCCCGGTTGCTTACCAGAGGTCTGTACCCGTTACTTTATTCAACGCCTTTGAGACACCCCTATTTTCCATTGGTATGGTTGATGAGGAGCAATGTGATAATAGCTTGACCCATTTAGTTGGAGAGCTTTACACTCGTATTTTTATAAAAGATGATTCCATTGTAGGAGTCATTTCATTTGAAGGTGCTGCTGCTTCCCTCTCTTATAAGACAGCGATTGAGCAGAGAATAACACTTGATGGTATTGATCTTGCTCACAGCACAATTAAGGAAATTATTGGCGAGGTCATGAAACGATCACAGAAATAACACTATAAATCTACTGACAAGGAGATCAGATTATGAAAAAATATATATGTGAGCCCTGTGGCTATATCTACGACCCGGCTATTGGTGATCCTGATGAAGATGTTTGTCCAGGTACAGCCTTTGAGGATCTCCCAGAGGATTGGATTTGTCCGGTCTGCGGAGAAGATACCAGTCACTTTGCGCCTATTGAAGATAAGTAATAACTAGATAAATCGAATAGTAACGGTTTAGCAAATCGATAAATAATCGCGGGACCATCATGCAACCGTGAGAGAGGTGATTGTATGACAGAACATTCCTGCCAATTCTCTAAGGAGCCCTGTACACGCAAAGTTCCAATCTTTACTTCGTTATCTGATGAGGACCTTGCAAAGGTCAGCGCCATGATCAAACACAAAAAGTACAGTAAGGGACAAGCTTTAATCTTAGAGGAGCAGCCTTCAGATACGTTGTATATCATTAAACAAGGACAAGTTAAACTCTTAAAAGTTACGCCGCAGGGAAAGGAACAAATTCTGCATATACTCTCGACGGGCGATTTCTTCGGTGAGCTTAACATCTTTAACAGTGATGAAGTGAGTAATTTCAGTGCCTATGCACTGAAAAACACGGATATATGTCTGCTTACCAAAGCAGATATGGAACAGCTAATCGAGGAAAACCCGGATATCTCACTCAAACTACTTAAAACTATTACCAAAAGATTAGCTCACACTGAAAATTTGGCTCAAAGCCTTGCTACAAAAGATCCTGAAATCCGAATTGCTTATATGATTTTGGAACTTGGGTACAAATATGGAAAGCCAGGCAACGAGCAGATTCATGTGAGACTTCCCCTTTCACGTGAGGAAATGGCAAATTACGTGGGTGTCACACGGGAAACTATCAGTCGAAAATTTAGTAAATTTGAGCAACTAGGCATCATTGAGATCAACGGTACGCGGGAACTCACCATCTGCGATATGTCTAAATTGACTGCATATGTCGAATAAGCTCTTAACCTTAATAAGTAATTAACTATAGGGCATATAATAAAAAGGGATCGCCTCATTCAACCTAATTAACGGATGAGACGGTCCCTTCTGCATATACTTCTGATCAGAAGTTATAATAGATGCAAAGAAAAAAGGATTATAAGATCGCTTAGATAAGCAATCTTATAATCCTTTTGTTATACCGGCGAGAGGACTCGAACCTCCACGGTTTCCCTCTCGATTTTGAGTCGAGCGCGTCTGCCATTCCGCCACGCCGGCACAATCATAACCATCTAATTTAAGTATAATGGCGCGCCCTGAGAGATTCGAACTCCCGGCCTTTTGATTCGTAGTCAAACGCTCTATCCAGCTGAGCTAAGGGCGCACATATAATGGAGCGGACGACGGGAATCGAACCCGCGACCCTCGCCTTGGCAAGGCGATGCTCTACCGCTGAGCCACGTCCGCACACGGTATGTATTCACATGCAATCATTTAATTTACAAAATGGCGGAACCGACGGGATTCGAACCCGCGATCTCCTGCGTGACAGGCAGGCATGTTAGGCCAACTACACCACGGTTCCAAATTGGTTGCGGGGGCAGGATTTGAACCTGCGGCCTTCGGGTTATGAGCCCGACGAGCTACCGGGCTGCTCCACCCCGCGTCATAAGCAATATAAAATTGATGGTGGAGGCTGAGGGGTTCGAACCCCCGACCCTCTGCTTGTAAGGCAGATGCTCTCCCAGCTGAGCTAAGCCTCCATAAGTGGAACAACTTATATATCATAACATATCTCATTTATTAAAGCAATCTAAAAATTAATTGGTGACCCGTATGGGATTCGAACCCATGTTACCTCCGTGAAAGGGAGGTGTCTTAACCCCTTGACCAACGGGTCTTGTTATGAATTTCCAATAAGAACAACAAATAATATTATATCAATTCCTCCACTAGAAAGCAATAGTTTTATTTGGAATTACTAGTGAAGCATTTATGATATTAGCCCTGGCAACTCATGTGGAGTTCCACTCCCATCTAGATGATAGAACATTCGTTGAGATCTTCTCAGGATGTATAAGTGGCTTATCGGACCTAGCAGACACTATTACTCCAAATACCTGACCATCGTACTTAAGCGGACTCAGAAGACCCTATTTACTCCAAATACCTGAATATCGTACTTATGTGGACTCAGAAGACCCTATTTACAAGAATTCAGCTATAAATAGCCCACTATTAGCAAATAGCGGAATCTATGTCCGTATAACTTACTTATGAAGCAATTTAGTGATAATAAGAGCTCTGTAGTCCGCATAGGTTTTCACCCGCTCTGCTCTACTTTACTGTATATGTACTTTAGCAGCTATTAGGCTCGAGCTTAATTGTTAGCTTCATGTAGAAACAAACAGATACTCGAATTTTATTATTATTAGATTTTGCATAACAAAAAACCACCGTTGATTTCAACAGTGGTCTCATGTGCTTGGCAACGTCCTACTCTCCCAGGACCCTTCGGTCCAAGTACCATCGGCGCTGGAGGTCTTAACGGTCGTGTTCGGGATGGGTACGCGTGGAACCCCTCCGCTATCGCCACCAAACGGCAGGCTTAATCGCCTGAAAACTGAATCCGAAACAAATCTGCGTTTAGATATTTGGATAAGCCCTCGACCGATTAGTATTGGTCAGCTCCATGCATTGCTGCACTTCCACCTCCAACCTATCTACCTCGTCGTCTTCAAGGGGTCTTACTAATTGGGAAATCTCATCTTGAGGGGGGCTTCACGCTTAGATGCTTTCAGCGCTTATCCCGTCCGTACGTAGCTACTCAGCCATGCTCCTGGCGGAACAACTGATGCACCAGCGGTACGTCCATCCCGGTCCTCTCGTACTAAGGACAGCTCCTCTCAAATTTCCTGCGCCCACGACAGATAGGGACCGAACTGTCTCACGACGTTCTGAACCCAGCTCGCGTACCGCTTTAATGGGCGAACAGCCCAACCCTTGGGACCTACTTCAGCCCCAGGATGCGATGAGCCGACATCGAGGTGCCAAACCTCCCCGTCGATGTGGACTCTTGGGGGAGATAAGCCTGTTATCCCCAGGGTAGCTTTTATCCGTTGAGCGATGGCCCTTCCATGCGGTACCACCGGATCACTAAGTCCGACTTTCGTCCCTGCTCGACTTGTAGGTCTCGCAGTCAAGCTCCCTTATGCCTTTGCACTCTTCGAATGATTTCCAACCATTCTGAGGGAACCTTGGAACGCCTCCGTTACTCTTTAGGAGGCGACCGCCCCAGTCAAACTGCCCGCCTGACACGGTCCCCGTACCCGATTAGGGCACTAGGTTAGAACCTAGATACGATCAGGGTGGTATCCCAACGTCGCCTCTGCAGAAGCTTGCGCTCCTGCTTCTCTGGCTCCCACCTATCCTGTACAGATCGTACCCAAATTCAATATCAAGCTGCAGTAAAGCTCCATGGGGTCTTTCCGTCTTGTCGCGGGTAACCTGCATCTTCACAGGTATTAAAATTTCACCGGATCTCTCGTTGAGACAGCGCCCAAGTCGTTACGCCATTCGTGCGGGTCAGAATTTACCTGACAAGGAATTTCGCTACCTTAGGACCGTTATAGTTACGGCCGCCGTTTACTGGGGCTTCGGTTCACAGCTTCGGATTGCTCCTAACCGCTCCCCTTAACCTTCCAGCACCGGGCAGGCGTCAGCCCGTATACTTCGCCTTGCGGCTTCGCACAGACCTGTGTTTTTGCTAAACAGTCGCTTGGGCCTTTTCACTGCGGCCCCCTCGTGCTATTCACACTACCGGGGCACCCCTTCTCCCGAAGTTACGGGGTCATTTTGCCGAGTTCCTTAACGAGAGTTCTTCCGCGCGCCTTAGAATTCTCTTCTCGCCTACCTGTGTCGGTTTGCGGTACGGGCACCTTCTCCTGGCTAGAGGCTTTTCTTGGCAGTGTGAGATCATGACCTTCGCTACTACAATTTTCGCTCCCCATCACAGCCTGGCCTAACAATGTGCGGATTTGCCTACACATTAGCCTCACTGCTTAGACGGACACTTCCATCAGTCCGCGTCACTACCCTCCTGCGTCACCCCATCGCTCATAGCGGATTACGGTGGTACAGTAATTTCAAACTGTTGTCCTTCGACTACGCCTTTCGGCCTCGCCTTAGGTCCCGACTTACCCTGAGCGGACGAGCCTTCCTCAGGAAACCTTGGGCTTTCGGCGGATCAGATTCTCACTGATCTTTTCGTTACTCATACCGGCATTCTCACTTGTATACGCTCCAGCACTCCTCACGGTATACCTTCAACGTATATACAACGCTCCCCTACCCCAGATACTAAGTATCTAGCCATAGCTTCGGTGGTGTGTTTAGCCCCGTTACATTTTCGGCGCAGAGTCACTCGACCAGTGAGCTATTACGCACTCTTTCAATGGTGGCTGCTTCTAAGCCAACATCCTGGTTGTCTGTGCAACTCCACATCCTTTCCCACTTAACACACACTTGGGGACCTTAGCTGATGGTCTGGGCTGTTTCCCTTTCGACAATGGATCTTAGCACTCACTGTCTGACTCCCGGCAATAAGTATATGGCATTCGGAGTTTGACTGATCTTGGTAACCCTTGCGGGCCCCGCAACCAATCAGTGCTCTACCTCCACTACTCTAATACCGAGGCTAGCCCTAAAGCTATTTCGGGGAGAACCAGCTATCTCCGAGTTCGATTGGAATTTCTCCGCTACCCCCACCTCATCCCCGCATTTTTCAACATGCGTGGGTTCGGGCCTCCAGTGCGTGTTACCGCACCTTCACCCTGGACAGGGGTAGATCACACGGTTTCGGGTCTACGTCCACATACTCAATCGCCCTATTCAGACTCGCTTTCGCTGCGGCTCCGTCTTCTCGACTTAACCTTGCATGTTAAACGTAACTCGCCGGTTCATTCTACAAAAGGCACGCCATCACCCATAGATAGGGCTCTGACTTTTTGTAAGCACACGGTTTCAGGTTCTATTTCACTCCCCTTCCGGGGTGCTTTTCACCTTTCCCTCACGGTACTGTTTCACTATCGGTCGCCAGGTAGTATTTAGCCTTAGCAGATGGTCCTGCTGGATTCATACGGGGTTTCACGTGCCCCGCACTACTCGGGATCCGTCTCGGAGAGAACACAGTTTAGATTACAGGGCTTTTACCTCTATCGCGGGCCTTTCCAGACCTCTTCATCTACTGTATTCCTTTGTAACTCCATGTGAGACGTCCCACAACCCCAAGGGGCAAGCCCCTTGGTTTAGGCTGTTCCGCGTTCGCTCGCCGCTACTGACGGAATCACTATTGTTTTCTCTTCCTCAGGGTACTTAGATGTTTCAGTTCCCCTGGTCTGCCTCTACATACCCTATGTATTCAGGTATGAGTAACTGCGAATTACCACAGCTGGGTTTCCCCATTCGGACACCCCCGGATCAAAGCTTGCTTACAGCTCCCCGAGGCAGTTTCGTTGTTCGCCACGTCCTTCGTCGGCTCCTGGCGCCTAGGCATCCTCCGTGTGCTCTTATTAGCTTAACCATCACTCCGGTGTTTGGCTTGTTCGCTCATCTTGTTTTGAATGATGCTCGTGGAAAACCACTCGCAAGGTATTCAAAGCCAAAGGTCGCTTCACAATCCAAAACCTTCGTTTCCAGCTAATAACTAATTTACTTGTTTGCACAAGTTATAGCTAAAAGATGTTCTAAAACGCAAATTCGTTTCGGTATCCAGTTTTCAAGGATCAAGTTTTATCTCATCCGGCTTTAACCCCGGAAGAAGATCATATCATTTACCGCATCTACTTGGCTACAAGTAAGTTTTGGAAATGATACCTTTTGAGAGTTGAACTCTCAAAACTGAGCAACGAGTGAGTGGTTCGAACCTTCAAGGGTCCTTATAGAAGCTTAACGCTTCTGTTCGAATGTCTCCGTTACAGGAAACGATTCTCCATAGAAAGGAGGTGATCCAGCCGCACCTTCCGATACGGCTACCTTGTTACGACTTCACCCCAATCATCTACCCCACCTTCGGCGGCTGGCTCCCTTGCGGGTTACCCCACCGACTTCGGGTGTTGTAAACTCTCGTGGTGTGACGGGCGGTGTGTACAAGACCCGGGAACGTATTCACCGCGGCATGCTGATCCGCGATTACTAGCAATTCCGACTTCATGCAGGCGAGTTGCAGCCTGCAATCCGAACTGAGACCGGCTTTGTTGGGATTCGCTCCACCTTGCGATTTCGCAGCCCGTTGTACCGGCCATTGTAGTACGTGTGTAGCCCAGGTCATAAGGGGCATGATGATTTGACGTCATCCCCACCTTCCTCCGGTTTGTCACCGGCAGTCTGCTTAGAGTGCCCACCATAATGTGCTGGCAACTAAGCATAAGGGTTGCGCTCGTTGCGGGACTTAACCCAACATCTCACGACACGAGCTGACGACAACCATGCACCACCTGTCTCCAATGCTCCGAAGAGGGGCACTATCTCTAATGCTTACATTGGGATGTCAAGACCTGGTAAGGTTCTTCGCGTTGCTTCGAATTAAACCACATACTCCACTGCTTGTGCGGGTCCCCGTCAATTCCTTTGAGTTTCAGTCTTGCGACCGTACTCCCCAGGCGGAGTGCTTACTGTGTTAACTTCGGCACCAAGGG
The DNA here is from genome assembly GCF_000757885.1 of Paenibacillus wynnii. Taxonomy (NCBI): domain Bacteria; kingdom Bacillati; phylum Bacillota; class Bacilli; order Caryophanales; family Paenibacillaceae; genus Paenibacillus; species Paenibacillus wynnii. The sequence goes on from NZ_JQCR01000003.1 coordinate 2,406,389, forward strand.
TATCGAAACCCCTAACACCTAGCACTCATCGTTTACGGCGTGGACTACCAGGGTATCTAATCCTGTTTGCTCCCCACGCTTTCGCGCCTCAGCGTCAGTTACAGCCCAGAAAGTCGCCTTCGCCACTGGTGTTCCTCCACATATCTACGCATTTCACCGCTACACGTGGAATTCCACTTTCCTCTTCTGTACTCAAGCCACCCAGTTTCCAGTGCGACCTTAGGTTGAGCCCAAGGTTTAAACACCAGACTTAAATAGCCGCCTGCGCGCGCTTTACGCCCAATAATTCCGGACAACGCTTGCCCCCTACGTATTACCGCGGCTGCTGGCACGTAGTTAGCCGGGGCTTTCTTCTCAGGTACCGTCACTCCGGTAGCAGTTACTCTACCGGACGTTCTTCCCTGGCAACAGAGCTTTACGATCCGAAAACCTTCATCACTCACGCGGCATTGCTCCGTCAGGCTTTCGCCCATTGCGGAAGATTCCCTACTGCTGCCTCCCGTAGGAGTCTGGGCCGTGTCTCAGTCCCAGTGTGGCCGTTCACCCTCTCAGGTCGGCTACGCATCGTCGCCTTGGTGAGCCGTTACCTCACCAACTAGCTAATGCGCCGCAGGCCCATCCCTCAGTGACAGATTGCTCCGTCTTTCATTCTCTCCTCAGGTGAGGAAAGAAATTATCCGGTATTAGCTACCGTTTCCGGTAGTTATCCCAGTCTAAGGGGCAGGTTGCCTACGTGTTACTCACCCGTCCGCCGCTAAATGATTTTGAAAGCAAGCTTTCAAAATCACTCCGCTCGACTTGCATGTATTAGGCATGCCGCCAGCGTTCGTCCTGAGCCAGGATCAAACTCTCCAAATTGTATTTAGAAAGAGCGATTGCTCATTTTGAAACATCTGACGAGAATTTTCATTCTCTGATCACGGTCTTCAAGAAGTCCATGATTTTGGATTTTACTCTCGTAAAATCCCACTCACTCGTTGTTCAGTTTTCAAAGATCAAGTTCTCGTTGTCGGCGATAATGTCTCACCAGCAACTTTTATAATATACCATGTTTCTCAACTAATTGCAATACTTTTTTCAAAAAAATTTCAACTCTCAAATCATCTTTCCAACTCATGACTTCAATATGTCGTCCGTGGCTGGATTTATAATATAACACACTAGCTGACTGAAAAACAACGATCTAATTTTACCATTTTTGAGAGAGTTATTCAACCTATTTACTGAATCATCATGTCTTTGGACCTATAAGAATAGAAACTGCCTCAATAAACAAACAAAAAAACATGTCAGGACGTATCTAGTGATACATCCTGACGCACTGTAGGTAAGGCCAAATATTTGTACTGTTAATTCGAAATCCATGGATTTCTACGCTTTTTAATGGGTGCCGCCCCTTTATTCTTGCTTGAACGCTGTGCTTTTGAAGTCTCCGTCTTCGCTGGTTTGGCACTTCTACTCGAAGTTTTAACTTTTGGAGATGATTCCAACTTTACCTCTTCACTGCTAGCTAGTGATTCCTCAGTGCCTTTAGTAGTTGGAATATCCTCAGTTATTTGAAAGTCATCTTGAATGTTATTTGCTTGTTGTTGAAACTCGGTTATACGATTATGGTACCCGTAACTTTCATTACCCAAGCCTGGATATTGCGGGATTGGAGGAATACTCGACACCATCGAATGTCCATACATATTCTCCGGGGATCCTGGCATACCACTCGGAGATGTCATTTGCGGCATTACAGAATCGTATGGAGAGTAGCTAGGCTGATTTGTATATGTCGGAAAGGAATTATTCATTGGCATTTCATAAGGATTAGCTTGGATTGACTGTACATGTTCACCCATTCCACATCCACACGAAGTTGGCCACGGCATGTTCTGGTACGGATCCACATATTGAGGTGCAGCATACATAGGATAGTTGTTGTTCGGGTTGACTCCCCCTACAGATGCTTCCATATAGTTAGGCATCGCATTGGGGTAGCATGGATCAGGAATATCAACCGGTGAGTACATATTGTTCGGATAATAAAATGGAGGCATGCACTCCGGCTCATACGAGAGCGGTTGAATTTGGTTCATAGGAGCATACATAGCCATATCCTGCATCGGTTCATACAGCGGATAGGCAGGCGGGCAATCATAGAAGTTGGGATTTTCTGTTAAACCCGGATATCCCGCTGATTTATCACAACTGCAAGGCATATGCTGAGCCATAGGAGCAATCTGATGTATTGGTGCTGCCATGTTTGCCGGAGCCATATGATGCATTGGTGCTGTCATGTTTGCCGGAGCCATATGATGCATTGGTGCTGTCATGTTTACTGGAGCTACATGGTGTATTGGTGCTGATTTAGTTATTTGAGCGGGTTGGACCATTGGGATAGGCTGGTTTACCGGAACAGGCGGCATTTCATAGTAGGATACAGCTTCCTGCGTAGGCACAGAGATCTGCACAAACAAGCTTTGTGTCTCGGAGTGCATCATCTTTTCCTGAACTGGAGCTACTTCTGTTGGCATTACTTGAACTGGAGGCACTTCAACTGGCATTACATTAACTGGAGCTTCAGGTGGAAGATCTACCATCAGCGGCTGTTCAATAGGTCCTGTGTACGTTTTTCCTCCAGGCTGTGTTTTATCTGTCATATGGGTCGACATGTGCATAGGTTGTGTTGATTGCAGCGGCGCCATCCCTTTTTTAGGAATATTAACGACTTCTCCCACAAGAAGGGCATTCGGGTTCTTTAATTGAGGGTTGGCGGCAATCATTTCCTGCAGAGGGATTCCCCATGCTTTGGACAGCTTCCACAATGTATCCCCTTGTCTCACAGTATGTTTGTAGTAAACATCATTGTTGTCCGGCATCGTAACTGGAGTCGAAGGTATTTTCACTTTGCCGCCAACTTCCAACACATCCGGGTTACTGATTTGGGGATTGCCCTCAATTAATATTTGCAGCGGGACTCCGTACTTTTGCGATAATGCATACAGCGTATCGCCTTGTTTGACAATGTGTATTTTCACTCAGCATTAACCTCCTAAAAGTTTTTTGGAGTGTTACATTTCAACTACTTCGCGACGTCACTGATCTCGAAAGCATCCGTTCAGAGAATATGCGGTGCTTTCATGCATAGTTATATGCGGTACAGCCGCCTCCTTCGTTACTACATCTTATGCAGCCCATGGGCGATTGACATCCCCGAAATAAAAAAAATCCTCTCATGCAAGCATGAAAGGATTTCTGTGGGTATTCAGATATCATTTCATGCGTTGATGAAAGGGTTTCTGTTGTACTCATTTCATATATCTAGGATTCCCAAACCTTGTATCCGTCTTTGTCTACAACGTTACGGAATTCTTCAAGCAGCTTAAGTGTAATAGGGCCTGCATGACCTTCACCGATAATCCGTCCGTCAATTTCGCGAGCCGCAATAACTTCTGCTGCTGTTCCTGTAAAGAAAACTTCATCCGCGATATAAATATCATGCATAGTAAAAGGTTCTTCCTTCAGCTTGTATCCCAGCTTCTCACACAGCTCAATGATAGCCTGTCGCGTAATTCCTTCCAGCGCCCCCAGATAGCAAGGAGGTGTATACACAACGCCTCTTTTAATAATGAAAATATTATCACCCGAACCCTCAGTAACATATCCCTGAGCGTTCATCATAATGGCTTCATCAGCTTCAGCCAGATTAGACTGAATCTTAACAAGAATATTATTCAGATAGTTAAGGGATTTGATCTTTGGATTAAGAGCATCCGGGAGATTGCGGCGCTGCGATACGGAAACGGCACGAAGTCCGTTAATATAAGCATGCTCAGGATAAATGGCTAATTGCTCAACGATGATTATTACACTGGCTTTGGGACAACGACGCGGATCAAGACCTAAATTCCCTGGACCGCGGGAGACAATAAGACGAATATATCCGTTACGCATCTCATTACGACGAATCGTCTCCGCCATAGCTTCCAACATTTCATCGTATGTCAATGGAATATCTAATTGAATAGATTTTGCTGAATCATACAGCCTGTCCAAGTGTTCCGAGCATTTAAAAATGTTGCCGTTATAAATACGAATGCCTTCAAAAATACCATCACCATATAAAAACCCATGATCAAAAACAGATACCTTTGCATTTTCTTTTGTTACAAATTGTCCATCCAAATAAATCGTTTGTTCAGCCATGAACTACTGCACCTCCGCTTTCTCTTCCTCATAGGTGTATGTGGGATACGAGCCCAGAATCCGTACCTGACAGCGAAGCGCCTCGATTTCCTCAATAGCGGCCTGCAGAAGGATAGATTCTATCGGTTCGAGCACATCAATGTAAAAATAATAGGTTCCCAGTTTCTTTTTCGTGGGACGTGATTCAATACGCGACAGATTCAAACGACGCCAAGCAAAGGTGGATAACACCTGGTGAAGCGCACCTGGAAAGTCTTCCGGTAAAGTTACAAGTACACTTGTTTTGTTACCTGAACTTTTACGCGGGAGCTGGATCTTATCGTGTCCGACTAGCACAAATCGAGTGTAATTGTTATCGTGGTCCGTAATCTTCCGATCAACAATTTCCAAACCATGGGTTGCTGCCCCAAGAGCCGTACCAATTGCAGCCCAGCCTCTCCCGGGATTGTTCTTAACAATCTCTACAGCTTCGGAAGTGCTTCCTACCGATTCCAGCTCTGCCCACGGTGCGTGCTCACGGATATACTGCCCACATTGAGCGGTTGCAACAGGGTGGGAAAGAATTTTCACAATCCCTGAAAAATCTCTCTTTCCGTTAGCATCTTTGAATTCACCAGGTGTGCTGATTAAGTTCTGAACCGAAGGATATATCCACTCCGCCTGCATGGGTAGGTCCACTTCATTGACCAACCAATCGATGTGCAGACTAACCGAACCCTCAATGGTGTTCTCAATCGGGATCACACTGTAATCTGTCTTACCCTCAACTGTAGATAAGAATACATCGGAGATAAGCTTATGATGAACAACATTTATCTGTTCATTACCAAATAGATGCAGTAGAGCTTCGTGAGATACGGAGCCCTGCGGCAGTACCGCTATGGATTTCATGACCGTATATCTCCTTTTATCATATCTAAAAATGATTTGCTTTGCATCTCGTTTCTATCCAGCAGCTCTATGCTTACCCCGGTTATGCAGGGGGAAAGCCAGCATGTCCGTGCAGCAACGCCTTGCTCTCTCATAGTCTCCAATAGAAAAGCTTCAAGTTCACTCTTTCGAGTCTCCTGGCGATCAACCAGAGCAAGTAAGGTGGGACCCGCACCACTAAGGGCAATACCTAAAGCTCCCCGGTTCGTTGCTTCCGCAAGCAGCCTCTCCATTCCAGGAACAAGCGGAGCCCGATAAGGCTGATGCAAACGATCCTGCATCGCAGTACGGATTAAGTCCAACCGCCCAGTGGCTAGTGCTGCCGTTAGTAAGGATGTACGGCTAATATTATATACTGCATCCGCAACTGTAACTTGAGACGGCAGAACCCCTCTAGCTTTAGAAGTAGCCAATTCAAATTCCGGGATAATTACAAGCACCTCAAGATCTGCCGGCGGTTCAATCCGTATATAGTCAGCGGCGATACCATCCCATACAGCGGTGATTATCCCTCCGAAAAGGGAGGCTCCCACATTATCTGGATGCTTCTCCATGGCGGTTGCCATGCTAAATAATTTGGCATTGTCCAAAGGTGAACCTATCATAGCATTGGCTGCAGCCATACCGCCAATAATGGCGGATGCACTGCTTCCGAGTCCCCGTGTCAAGGGAATCTCCGAATACATTGAGATCTCCAGCTCCGGGACAGAGACACCCGCTTCTTCAAATACCATCTGGGCAACCTGATAAATTAAGTTACTCTTGTCCTGCGGCAAGCCCTTCATTTCATCTCCATAGAGATGGAAGGTGGTGAGTTCCGCTTCCTGCATTTCAATCCATGCGTATAAGGATAAGGCCATGCCAAGGGTATCAAAACCAGGACCCAAATTCGCAGTGCTTGCAGGTACCTTTATTCTTGCTCTTTTATAATTATGCGGTTGTATAGAGTTTCTCACTGTTGCGTTCTCCTTAGTGGATTTTTATACGACAGTCTCTTCAGTTAACCCTCTACCCGGTAGTGGCTCTTAACACGGCGGATTACATTCAGATCATCGAAATGCCGGAGCACTTTATCCATGCTAGCTTTGCTGGCATTATGAGTGACAATAATAATCTCTGCATCAGGATTATTAGGATTAGCCTGCTGAACAACCGAGTCTAGACTGACATCATATTCGGCGAACACTTGAGTGATTTTGGCGAGTACACCCGCTTTATCATCCACATGAAGAAGCAAGAAGTTTTTATAAAAAATATTCTCATCACTCTTAATTTTCTTGGTTTTATAAGGAATGATCTGCTTCAAGCCGTTGACGCCCAGCTTCAGGTTTTTGATCACAGCTACAAGATCCGCTACGATAGAAGTTGCTGTTGGCATCGCGCCTGCACCCGCTCCGTAGAACATCGTCTCTCCCACAGCTTCCCCGTAGACATAGACAGCATTGAACACGCCATTAACCGAGGCAATCGGGTGTCCTGACCGGATCATTGTAGGTTGGACGCTAATGTTAAATTCCTCGTCTTTGCATTCCGCTATCCCTAACAGCTTCATCTCGTATCCAAGACGTTTGGCAAACGCGATATCTTCCTTACTTACCCCCGATATCCCCTTCACAGTGACGTCCTGTAATTCTACATTTGTACGGAAGCCCAGTGTGCCTAGAATGGTCATCTTTCTTGCTGCGTCCAAGCCTTCCACATCTGAGGTAGGATCGGATTCAGCATATCCCAGGTCTTGTGCTTCTTTTAGGGCGTCACTGTAAGTTGCGCCTTCCTGACTCATTTTTGTCAATATGTAGTTGGTTGTTCCATTAACAATACCCATAATTTTGGTAATTCGGTCGGATGAGAAACCTTCTATCAGTGTGCGAATAATCGGGATGCCCCCCGCTACACTGGCTTCATAAAACACATCACATTGCTTCTCTTGAGCTTTGGCCAATATCTCTGAACCGTAAAGAGCCATTAAATCCTTGTTGGCAGTTATAATATGCTTCCCGCGATCCAGTGCTTCAAGGATATATTCCTTCGTTCCATTAATCCCACCCATGACTTCGACTATGACATCAATTTCAGGGTCACGAATCACTTCCCACGGATCTGTGGTTATTTTGGAGGCGTCCACATCGATATCGCGTGCCTTCTCCGAGTTTTTAACAGCAATACGCTCAATAATGATCGGAGAACCTACCTGACTGCTCAGATGCTCCTGATTTCCTTCAACGATACGGACCACTCCAGTACCCACTGTACCCAGTCCCAGCAATCCTACCTTTACTGGCTTCATCTGTATCTATATCCCCCTTAAAATTTCAAAGAAGCAAGGCTGCTTCAAAAATAGTACGATTAGATCTACCCTTGCCCAACAATCAGGGCCCGTTTCACTCCGGAAATCTCTTTCAGACTGTCCATCATATCTCCCAGTTCCTCATTAAGATGAGAAATTTCCACTGAGATGACTACGTTTGCTCTTCCTTGCAGCGGAATACTCTGATGAATGGTCAGAACATTTGCCCCATGACTTGCCACAGAGCCCAATACCTTGGATAACATACCGGATTCATGCTCTAAATCAAGAGAAACGGTAACAATACGCTCACGTTCCAATTGATGAATCAGGTGAATCCCATCTTTATACTTATAAAAGGCACTCCGGCTAAGTCCTACCTGCTCCACACCTTCATTGATGGTCTTCGCATCACCGGCTTCTAACAGTTGTTTCACCTGCATGGTCTTGAGTACCGCATCGGGCAATATATCTTCCCGGACTAAATAATAGCGTTCTTTCACGAACGTCCTCTCCTCAAAGACTTATGTATTTACCTAGTGGACATTATAGCGGATTTTACGCTTAAAAAGCAATACTTTTTAAAAATATGCAATTGTAGTCCCGCAGTAATCACAGGATTTGGACTGGCTAGGGTTCACTGTATTCTGAGCCCCGCAACCGGAACATCGGATGGACTTCGGAAGTTGAGATTGGGTCTGTGGCTGCGAGGGTGTGCTACCGAATCCAGAACTTGTACGTATGGGTTCCATCTGCCTGCCCTCATTAAAAATAATATGGGGTTCCAGAATTCCTCTGTCCTTCAGATAAAGGATATCCCTACGCACATCACTTTCACTTTGGTCTGAGATTTCGGACAAGCTGCCAATATACGTAATCCCTTTGCTGACAATAAGGTCTAAATATACAGTAGTAAGCTGTATAAACCTGTATCTTCCTTTAGCTGCCAAGTTCCCGAAAATGAATGCCGGCAACAAAAGCATCAGCGCAAACATAACAAATATTATGATAGTTGTGCCGATGGAATTCTTACCGTTTATCCATTCGGCCATAAACAGAACCACAATTTCGACAAACCCACCTACAAACACATGAAACAATAAATTAAAGTTTGAGCCCTTTCGGTAGTTTTTATAATGGCTACTTAATAAGCGCAGTAATGCCAATACTAGCCCTATAGGCATCAAGAGGTATCCTAAGGCAATGATGATATAATCGAACACTGTACGGTCAAACTTTGGCAAAACAGAACCGGGCTGACCTCCCTGCTCCGCTAGCTGCCCTTGAAACCCCATTCCATTCATTGTGTTTAATTCCCCCTATTTAAGTGCCGACAACTCCCGGTTGCGCCATTGAAGTGTATTCTCAATGCTCTCTATTAATTCATTAGTCTCAGCTTCCCATCCCACCTGAGGATCCGCAACATGAATAAGCAGTTCCAGATGATCACGAAGCAGAGAAATCTGCTGGCTGAGGATGTCTTCGGTAGCAAATATCGACGGATTTGATACCGGATCGCTGTATTTAAATTTATCCTCAAGCGTTTTAATCCGTTTTACTAGTTGTTCTCGTTCTGACTGCTTCCAAGTGAGTGCTAATAGCTTAATCTCTATAAGCTCCTCCTTGTACCCCCGAAGGCTTCTCGTGGACTCCTCCGCCCGCTTTTCTTGTACTAGGGCGTTTCTGCCATACAATCCTACAACTACAAGACTGGTTAAACCAATTCCCAAAATCAGTAGTTGCCCCACTGCATACCAGAGGGGAGGAAGATCCAGCATTACATCGAAGATAAGTGCAAATACAAACACAGCAAGTGCATAAATAATCGTAATGAAAGCTCCGCTGATGAGAACCGGAGAGGATTTGCTGATTCTCCCCCCACTCCGTATCCAAAAAGCACAGTAGCCGTAGACGATACTTTCCGCAATCAAGACTGCCACCAGAGATATAATGAATCGAAATATTGATTCCGAAATCCATAAAGTTGAAAAAGTGACTATAGTAAGCACTAGAACTGCAGCATAGATAAAGGTTGTAACGCCAAGATGTGATTTTCGCCGAATGACGTTCCCCTCCTTCAACTCGTTCTCAGTCCGCATTCTGCACAGAACTTTTGTCCGGGCTTTAACTCATGCCCGCAGCCGCCGCATTTGATGATCATGCTTTCTCCGCAGTGAGGGCAAAACTTCAGCCCTGGTGCAACCTTTTCACTACATTGACGGCAAACCTTTGGCATATCGTTACCGCAAGTGACGCATACGACAGCTTCGGCTGGATTATCCGCTTGGCATGTTGGACATCCACGGTAGGAATTGCCACAGCCGGGGCAAAATTTCGCTCCGGGAACAATCTCATGCTCACATTCGTGACATAAGACTTTTCGGGGTAGGCTGACATCAGACAGTATGCTTTGTCCACAGCCGTTGCAGAATTTGGCTTCACTTTGGTTTATCACTCCGCACTTGGAGCAAGACTTTGTCGGGTTCCCTACCGGTGAAGCACCCGTATCAATACCCATTCCCCTAGTCATCCGATTGACCATATCCACTGCTGGTCCTGCAAATCCTAATCCCATCCCAAGTCCCATGCCGGTATTGATCATACTTGCACCCATATTTCCCGGATTGCCTGCCGCTTCCTCCATTGTATTAAAACTGCGTTCCTGCTGATAAGTGAAGCCGATGATGTCCATCTCCGCTTTTTTAGCAAGAGCTTCCTTCAATCGGATAGTTGCTGGATCGTTATCTGGAATATTGATAGAGTCAATGTAGAAATTATTAAGTTCAATACCACTCTCCAAGAAAATCGGGGCTAGCCGGCCCTGAATATGCTTAGATATTTCAGCAACGTACGCGTTGATCTCCAGTATGCTAATTTTTTTATGCACAAGGTAAGATGAAATCAGCTCATTGATATTCGCCATCAACAATCCGCGGAAATAACTAATGAGCGTATCCTGATCAAATTGCGGAAGTGTTCCAACCAGTTCCAATAGAAACTTGCGGGGGTTATCAATCTTCACACCGAACTGTCCAAAGGAGCGCACGGATATCATGATATTATACTTAGGGTCCTGTAACTGAAGCGGCGAGCTCGTACCCCATTTAATGTTCATAGCGTTCAGCTTATTTACATACCAGACTTCTGCAGTAAATGGAGATTTACCACCAAAGGGAAGATTAACGATATTTGATAATACCGGGATGTTGGCTGTACTAAGTGTGTGCCGTCCGGCAGTGAAAGAGTCAAGCGCTTGTCCACCCTTGAAAAGAATTGCCTCTTGGGACTCATTAACGATTAGCTGGGTCCAAGTTCCAAGCTCCTGATTTGGATATTTCCAGGCGAACACACCTGGAGGACCATCATATTTCACCACTTCAATAATTGCCATTGCTGATCCTTCTTTCATGTTCATAGGTATGTATAATATATCGGTTTCATATGGAAATAAGTGCTATTCAGTTATCATTGTATACGATTTAAAACCCATTTTGGGTTCATCAGTCAAAATATTTACAATATTTCGTAAATCAAAAAACGCCGACCCGGCATCCCTGTTAAGGAAAACCCGATCGGCGTTTCATTACTTCGTATTTTAATAGTAGCTGCTGTTCTCAACGAATTCGAATTCGAAATCAGCTATCCGTACAATTGTTCCTTCGACCGCACCGCGTTTACGAAGCTCTGCATCCACACCCATATGACGCAGTGTACGTGCAAGCTTCAAAATGGCATCATGTGTACTTAGCTGCATACGTTTCAGCATCCGTTCGATCCGTGGACTGCTAACAATGAACGTATCATTCTCACGTGTAATTGTGAAGGAATCATCTTCCTGAGCCTCAAGCTTGTACACCTTACGCTCAGTGGTTTCCGCTACTTCTTCTCCAATTGGAGCGACAGGAATACTGTCTAATATATCTGTTGTACGGTACAACAGGTCTTGAACCCCTTGTTTGGTCAGTGAGGAAATAGGCATAATCTGCATATCCGGACGAACTTCAGCTGTACGCTCACGGAAAGAAACTAAATTCTCTTCTGACTCAGGCATATCCATCTTGTTAGCCGCCACAATTTGCGGACGCTCTGCAAGAGCAGCATTATACTGCTTCAGCTCATCATTAATCTTAACCCAATCATCAAAAGGATCGCGACCTTCAGAGCCTGACATGTCAACGACATGGATAATAATGCGTGTACGCTCTACATGTCGAAGAAATTCGTGGCCGAGGCCAATACCTTCGTGCGCGCCTTCAATAAGCCCTGGCAGGTCAGCCATTACAAAGCTTCGTCCGTCGCCAACATCCACTACACCTAAATTAGGAGTAATCGTTGTAAAGTGATACGCGCCAATTTTAGGTTTTGCGGCAGATACTACGGATAATAAGGTTGATTTACCCACACTCGGGAAACCTACAAGACCTACATCAGCCATAACCTTAAGTTCCATGCGGAGATAACGTTCTTGACCTTCTTCGCCGTTCTCAGCCAGTTCCGGCGCAGTATTAGCCGCTGTTGCAAAACGGGTATTCCCACGACCACCACGGCCTCCACGTGCTACAACCACATATTGTCCGTGGCGTGTCATATCGGCAATCACTTCACCGGTATCATCATCTATTAACACCGTACCTGGAGGGATCCGAACGACCATATGATCAGCGTTCGCTCCATGCTGACTTTTGTTACGACCTTTTATTCCTTTGTCTGCTTTGAAGTGACGTTGATAACGAAAGTCCATCAGTGTACGCAAACCTTCATCTACTTTGAAAATAATATCACCGCCGCGGCCACCATCACCGCCAGCAGGTCCACCATCAGGAACATATTTCTCACGACGGAACGCGACAAGTCCATCCCCGCCGTCGCCACCTTTTACATAAATCTTAGCTGTATCTATAAACATAACCGTTCACCATCCTCAGTCACATTTCAAGCGGTAGACGCAATTGGACAGTAGCCTGATTATGCCCCAATGTCTCCGCTCTCATGATTTTTCCTTGTACTATATTATAAATTTGCCCTTGAAGTAGTGCGGGATTACCATGTATTCCCTCACCCTCGAAAGAGATAAGAATGTCTCCACCATCTTGTGTAAAGCCAATAATAAGCTTTCTGGCTTCACCCTGGGGAGCAAGTCCACTGTATTGAAAAGCTCTTACGGTCTGCGTGATGACTGCTGTGAGCTCATCCTGCGCTTCATGAGTAAGCTTGTTCTCCAGATTCAATTCATCCTCCACTATTACCTCCAGCTCCAGATTGGTGCTGTGAGTTCGGAAGGATTGGATATAGAACACAAGTGAAGGAACTCCAAGCTTAGCAATGCGGCTGTCAAGCGCTATACGTTCCTTTATTCTTTCCACAGTTCGCACCGTTTTATCAGGCTTTCCTAGCTGGATATATCCGTAAAGCACCTGCAAGTCGTTCATCCAGTCATGACGGTGGTGATTCAGTGTCCGAATAGCTGCTTGTTGCAGACTCCGTTCCTGTTTTTGGAGCTCCCTCTCATAATGACGCCGATTCCAAAAGCTACTGAAAACAAGCACCGCCGTTATCCAAATAACAAGCAGTAAGCACGTTAAAAGGGATGTCTGCCAATACACAAGCCCCAAAGGAAGTGTTACGGATAACAAGACCGCCCAGATTGCACTTTTCCAGGATTCCATTCTTTCTCCCCGTCCCTCAGTCGCAAAATCATGACAAATTCAGTAAATTCACCGTTCGAAGTATTTACCATTTCCCAGTATAACACAGGCATTCCCTGCAATTCACCAAATTACCCATGAAATTCTCCTTGTATTCCTACAAAAAAGCCTCCGGCACTCATGCCGGAGGCTTCTTGCAATTATAGTTCCGTAGCTTACGCTTCCAATGTAGCTGCTACCGGAGCAACATCAACTGGGTAGACGCTCACTTTCTTGCGATCGCGGCCCCAACGTTCGAACTTCACTACGCCTTCCACTTTAGCAAACAAAGTATCATCTTTACCGATGCCTACGTTTGTGCCTGGGTGAATTTTTGTTCCGCGTTGACGAACCAAGATGCTGCCGCCGGTTACTGTTTGACCGTCAGCACGCTTTACACCAAGACGTTTCGATTGGCTATCACGACCGTTTCTTGTGGAACCTACACCTTTTTTCGATGCGAACAATTGAAGATTCAATTTTAACATGTTGTCTACCTCCTTCTTCAAATAATGACTTGCTGTATTTTAATATACTTCCCGTATGATTCTGCGATATCATTCAGCATAACGACCATGGATTCCAGCAGCAATTGTACTTTTGCGGAGATACCGGAATCATCCACAGAACCTAATGTTCCGCTTAAAAATCCGTTCTTCATGGACGTGTCCATAGAAACTCCAGTCAAAATTTCAATCGAATTGACGGTTCCAACCGTTACGGCCGATACTCCGGCACATACGATGTCCTCGCCGCGCTTGGCATAACCCGCATGCCCTTTAATCTCAAAGCCAACGATAGTCCCTAATTCCGAAGAACGTGTAATCTGTACGCTAATCATTAACGCACCTTCTTACGCTTGAATCTTCTCGATAGTTACTTTTGTGTACGGTTGACGATGACCTTGTTTCTTGTGGTAATTCTTCTTAGGTTTGTATTTGTAAACTACAACCTTGTGGCCTTTACCATGTTTCTCAACTTTAGCTGTTACAGTTGCGCCGCTCAAAAGCGGAGTTCCTGCAGTCAAACCGCCTTCGTTGGAAACAGCCAATACACGGTTAAACGTTACGTTTTCGCCGTCTACAGCATCTAGTTTCTCAATGAATAATACGTCGCCCTCTTGGACTTTGTATTGTTTGCCGCCAGTTTCGATAATTGCATACATTGTACTTGCACCTCCTCATGTCTCAGACTCGCCTAGTCTAGGTGGCATATTCCCAAGGGAACAGCGCTTATGTACCCGATCGGAGCGGTTACAGCATGTGCAGGAATAAGTAATCTCGAACACACACTTGAAGATTCTATCATACTAATTAACGATAGTCAACTAGTTTCAATTACTCCCCCAGCCATGATCCTACCTTCCCCGTTCCTCCGCAACAATGGCAAGTAACGGGTGTAAAGCCGGCTGAATCGTGACGGGCTTTTTTGCGAGTCATCTCCAACAGCCCAAGCCTTGTCCAACCCAAAATATGAGTCTTGGTACGATCCCTGGTAATCACTGACTCCAGACGGTCAGTCACCATCTTCCGATGTTCTTCCTGTTCCATATCAATAAAATCAATAATAATAATCCCACCGGTATCCCTTAACCGGATCAGACGACCGATTTGTTCGGCTGCCAGCAAGTTCGTCCGAGTCACGGTCTCTTCTAGGGAACCTCCCCCGGTATATTGTGCCGTGTTCACATCAATAACCGTAAGAGCCTCCGCTTCGTCCCAAATAAGCGTTGCTCCGCCCTCCAAGATAATCTTACGTCCGAAGCTTCTATTCAGCTGCTCTTGTACCCTATATGCTGTGAAAATAGACTCCTGTCGATTGTAAAAAACCACAGGTCTATAGCCGTCAGGAGCCATGTCATTCAGAAAGAATTCAGCTTCTATGACAGCCTTGTGAGAATCAATCATCAATTCATCCTGATGAGGGTTAAAGGCATCCCGTATAAACCTCTGTACAATACTTAGATCACTGTGGAGCAGAGCGGGAGCAGTCGATGCTGCTGCACGTTTAGTAATAGTCTCCCACTGTGCACGCAAAAAGGTGAGGTCACCTTCTACAGCTTCAGGGGGCTCGTCCTCGGAAACGGTACGCATAATAAGGCCTTCTTCATTCCTGCGCAGCCGTTCTCCGATTCCTTTCAGCCGATTACGCTCCGATTCACGTCCGATTTTTTTGGAGACACCCACATATTCTGCGAAAGGCATATATACCATCCAGCGGCCAGGGAGCGTGTAATGGGTTGTCACTCTTGCCCCCTTGCCTCCGCTGGGCTCTTTTCTAACCTGAACAATAATATCCTGACCCGGCTGCAGCAATTCCTCTATAGAGGGTTTTACCGTTGGCTGCCTATCTAAATGGGGGTGGAGTACATCATCAACATATAAAAAGGCATTCTTCTTTTGCCCAATATCGACAAAAGCAGCCTGCATGCCCGGTAGAACATTTATGACACGGCCTTTGTAGTAACTGCCGACCAGTCCTTGCTGCTGATCGCGTTCCGCTGCATATTCCACTAGCTTTCCATCCTCCAGAAGAGCCATCCGGGTCATATGCTGCGTGCAGTGAACGATCATTTGTTTCATGGCTTCACCTCTGGTTACGATCTTTTATTCTTGTATGCGTTGATTCCCTAAGTTAGATTCTAAAATAAGAAGATACCAGACGCTGTTCAGGCACCACAGCCACGACATTCCCCTCACGGTTCAAAACGTATATAAAATGATATTGGTTACGTTTAAATAGACGCAATATGTCATCCAAAGGTTTCGCAGAAAGTGCAACAATCGGACGGGCAGAAGCTCCCGTACGCATATACCGATCATAAACAGCACCCCTATTCATGAGAAATGCTACGAAACGATACGGCAAGTTACGATGATCTGTAATATTGGAATAGATAAGAAAAGCCCCAATCATTAATACGTTAAGCCTCACACCGCCAGTTGTACCCAAAGGCAGAAGCGCATATACGATAACCAGTACACTTGCAGCAATACTCACTCTCCCGCACCACAATAGTGCTGAATAATAGGGGATAAGCAGAGTGATCACAGCTTGCATCACTTTACCTCCGTCTAACGGAAGAATCGGCAATAAATTAAAAAGGGCAATCATCATATTAGCGCCGATAAAGTAGGTTAAAAATGCGTTATTCTCATAACCTGCTCTTTGGAGAACAAAGGCACACAAGATCATCAATCCATTCTGCAGCGGTCCAGCCAGAGCAATCCCTATTTCATGATAGGCGCTCAGCTTGCCGTGATCTTCAATAACAGCCACTCCACCGAACGGGAGGAGTTGTACGCTTTTCACAGTAACCCCGGTCAGAACAGCTGCACAGACATGTCCTAATTCATGTATCAGCACAATTGTGAATAACGTGAGGAGCTCTAAAAACTGTCCTGTTACAACAGAGAGCAACATAACGATTACAAACAAAGGATGAAGTGAAAAGTGAATACCAGCGATCCTAATCAAATGAAATCACTTCTGTCGGGTCAACATAGGTCGTATCTCTCATAACTGCAAAAAAGAGGGTTGGTAATGAGGTGGATTCCTGCTGCAGCAGCCAGCCCACAGTATCACCGCTTTGCACCCAGTCATCCACTTCCAGCTTTGTACCGTTAAGGTGGCCGTATTCCGCCGTGATATTCTCGGTATGCCGGATCCTAATCCGGATACCTCCTTCCAGTTCTCTGGATACGGAGAGGACACGGCCCATATCAACACTCTTCACCATCACATTGTCGCTTGAATCGACTGCGGGCATAATTTCCACACCTTTAAGGCTGGTGGCAAAGGGTTGAACAATGCTTCCGGACACCGGCGCACTTAGCCCATGAAGAACTACGGCCTTTTGAGCCGCTTCATCTTCTCTCCCGAAGATAGGAATGAATGCAGGAGCACCTTTGAAATACTGCTCGTACCACACTCGGGCCGCTTCAAAGTCCATCTCATTACTCAAAGAATCGGCGATGAAATCCTGAGCCTTAAGCGTCCAGGGATTCTGGACGGTGAAGATCCCCCACACCAATCCAAATATAAGAATGCAGACCACAATACGTCGCAGTAAACCGCTGACAAAACGGGGTCTTTCCCTGTTGCCATCCTCCCAAATCTTCCGATTTTCCTTCCACATCACTTCAGGATCGGGTTCGTTCATTTCTCTGCTCAAATCCGATTTCCCAAATATCGATGATACGGTGTGCTGTCCCGATGTCTCATCTATTAAATTGCGGATCCGCTCCTTACGGCGATCTTTGTTAGTTGACTTCTCATCCATATTCATCCCTCCGAGGGCTTGTTTTACTTCATTTTATGAAGCAGAGAAGTCTCTTTAGAACAAGCCCTCGGAACTACCGATGCCGTTCTGAACAAAAACCTAAAGGTGGGGGCGCTTATAAGCTTTACGAAACAAAACAAAGAGGCGCCCCAAAGCCTTTTAAAGACTTTGGGGACACCTCTCTTGTTGTGTTGCTTTATTAGGTGATACCGAAAAACTTCTTGAATTTCTTAAAAGCGCCCGGCTTCCGGTTGAGCTGCATCAGCGGTACTGAATCGCCCAGAATCCGTCTGGCAATATTGCGGTAAGCAATAGCTGCAGGCGAGTCGGGATTCATTACGGTCGGCTCTCCGCTATTCGCAGCTCTGATTACCATCTCATCATCAGGAACGATACCGATGAGGTCAATGTTCAGCACCTGTAATATATCCTCGATATCCAGCATATCCCCCGATTTGACCAGGTTCTGGCGGATCCGGTTAACAATCAGCTTTGGAGATTCTACATGAGATTGTTCCAACAGACCGATAATACGGTCAGCATCGCGGACAGCGGCGTTCTCTGGAGTTGTCACAACGATAGCTTTATCCGCACCAGCTATCGCATTGCGAAAGCCATGCTCAATTCCTGCCGGACAATCAATCAGAATATACTCATATTCCTTCTTCAGTTCAAGAATAATATCTCTGACCTGCTCAGGAGTAACAGATGTCTTATCCTTTGTCTGTGCAGCGGGCAGCATGTAGAGTTCATCGAAGCGCTTATCTTTCACAAGCGCTTGGTTCAAGCGGCATCTTCCTTCCGCCACATCTACAAGATCGTAAATAATCCGATTCTCAAGCCCCATAACAACATCCAAATTACGCAATCCGATATCCGTATCAACGAGACATACTTTTTTGCCCTGCAACGCAAGCGCGGTCCCAATATTGGCTGTTGTGGTCGTTTTGCCAACTCCGCCTTTGCCCGAGGTCACGACAATCGCTTCTCCCATGGAGGCTACACCCCTTTAAACACATTTAAATCCTGACGAACCTTGAATATATTATGAATCTTGTCGATCTGCATAGCCCCGTTCTGTAGGTACGCGAACTCCATATTGCTCTCTCGTGTTCCCCACTCATCCGGAGGGCGGCTTATAATTTCGGCTATGCGCAGTTGGGTAGGTGACATCATAGAGGCTGCTATAACAGCACCTTCATTTCCCTCTACTCCCGCGTGAGCCATACCTCTGAGCGCTCCAAGTATATAAATATCACCCGTGCAGGTTATAGTCCCTCCCGGATTTACATCACCGAGTAACAACAAGTCACCCTTGTGATGCAGCACTTGGCCGGATCGAATCATCCCGCTCACTAGAAATAATGAAGTATCCACCTCACTCTTCGGAGCTTCCAGCGTATCCACCGAACGAATCAGCAGATTACCTTGAGCCTTTAGAATGCTTAGCACTGCTTCCTTATCTTCATCCGTCACCAAACGAGTTCCCATCTTGACATCAACATGAACAACAGGTCCAGTCAAAATATTTTGATGGCTATGTTCCAACTTGAATCGAAGCTCACTCAGAAGATCTTCAAAGGGACATTTATCGTCTAGCAGGAATACCAGGCCGTCTTTTACGCCCTTAATCCTTACATGTTTGGATTTCACTGTCATCTGCGTGTCCCCCTATCCTCATTCATTCGTGCCGAGGACCTCAAGTTCCTGCTTTCCTGCGGAAGAAAATGGGCCTGATCATGTAGTTTCTTCCTTGCGCGTCTCATTTTTCAATAGCAATAGCTGTCGTCGCACCGGAATATAGAGGATTAAGGCGATAGCAAAATGAAAGAGCATCGTAGGCAGCATATAATGCAATAAGGCCCAGTTGTAAGGCTGCTGATTCAAATTAAATACACTATAAATCCCGAACAGCATACTATTGTCCAAAAGACTGCCTAGCAGAATTACCGTCATCATGAGCGGCAGAGGCGCACGTGGAGCTTGAAAAATAAGTCCGATCAGATAAGCCGACAAACCCATAGTAAAGGAGTGTGCACCTAGGATTCGTCCATAAAATACAATATCATGCAGCATTCCGAAGGAAAGACCCAGAACGAGAGCCGTATGTCTATGATGATAAATCGTTACAAATAGTACCACTACCAAAACTAGATTAGGAATGATCCGCATTTGCCAAACATCCGGAATAATCCATGGCAGAAGCGTTCCTTCCAGGACAAACAGCAGAAATAAGATTAGGATAAGTACGGATCTTCGCATACTCACTACTCTGTCGCCTCCGATCGGAAAACGACAATTAATTGTTTCCAATCCTGAAATTCCGCAGCAGGCTTAATAATCGCCGTTCGTGTCAGTCCAAATTGTCCCACGCCCACACTTTCAACCGTACCGATCATTAAAGCACGAGGATACAAACCGCCGATTCCCGAGGATACGATCACATCATCTTTACTTATGGGATCGTTTGGAGCAATCTTATTCATGCTCAGCATCTTCGTCTTCGGATCATAGCTTTCGATCATCCCGAAGGTCTGGTTCTCTTTGGTCCGGGCCGTTGCAGCAATTGCCGGCTGTGAATTGGGGTCGTTAATGTCCAGCATAGTCATCAACTTGACGGTTGAGGTGAAGTTGCTAACTTCACTAATCACTCCAACCAATCCCTCTACGGATATGACAGACATATTGGGCTTCACACCGTTTTTGGATCCAAGGTTGATCACAAGCGTGCTGTTATTAGGTTCCGTATTGAGACTGATTACCTGAGCGATGTGGTAGTCGTACTTATACATCAGTTTTTGCGCCTTCGTAAAATTAAGCTGCTCCATTAAATCTTCATTTGTCGCCTGGACAAAATTGTACTGGGCCTGTTCTCGTGTAAACTGGGCAACTGTAATTTTGAGCCGTTCATTCTCCTCGGCAAGATCATGCAAATTTCCGATATCTTCAAAGAAGCCCGCTATATAACCAGCGGGCTTGTAGATTAGACTTTGCACGAAACCTGTTGTGTCCCGGAGAAAGTTCTCAGGCCAAGACAATGCCTTTCTTGCGCCTAAGCTAAAGCCCATCACTACAATAAATAGCACCAGTGTTATCAATAAGATGAACAGCCGTTTATTGTTAAATAGCTTAAACACTTTCAACACCCTCTAACAAACATTTTTCTCCCACAACAGGGGTTGCGTTCTAAAGTAGGACAGGTTAGGTCTTAACGTTTGGAACGAAAAGTTGAGTTGCTGCGGCTTTTGAACAAATGAATATTCTCAAGCGCCTTGCCTGTACCGATAGCTACACAATCCAAAGGATTCTCAGCGACGATCACCGGCATTCCGGTCTCACGGGCTAACAGCTTATCCAAATTGCGAAGCAGGGCACCGCCGCCAGTTAATACAATACCACGGTCCATGATATCTGCTGCAAGCTCGGGCGGACATTTCTCCAAGGTAACCTTAACCGCTTCAATAATAGCATTAACTGTATCAGAGAGTGCTTCACAAACCTCATCAGAAGTGATGGTTAGTGTCTTCGGAAGACCTGTTACAAGGTCACGTCCCCGAATCTCCATGGTTTCAGCTTTTTCAAGAGAAAGTGCAGAGCCCAGATCCAGCTTAAGCTGCTCAGAGGTGCGTTCCCCGATCATAAGATTATATTGACGTTTGATGTACTGGATGATAGCTTCATCCATTTCATCACCTGCCACGCGTACGGAACGGCTTGTAACAATACCTCCAAGTGAGATAACGGCTACTTCTGTAGTTCCTCCGCCGATATCAACAACCATGCTGCCCGTTGGTTCCCATACCGGTAAATCTGCACCGATAGCAGCCGCGAAAGGCTCCTCAATGATGTAAGCTTCACGAGCTCCTGCTTGTTTCGTAGCATCCTCAACAGCACGCTGCTCTACCGCAGTAATTCCGGAAGGAACGCACACCATTACATTAGGGTGACGCTGAAAGATGGAACGCTGCTTTTGAGCCTGACGGATAAAGTACTTAATCATCGTAGCAGTTGTATCAAAATCAGCAATTACGCCATCCTTCATTGGACGAATTGCACGGATGTTACCCGGTGTCCGACCAATCATTTTTTTGGCGGATTCGCCTACAGCTTCAATCGTTTTTGTATCCGTATTTATGGCCACCACGGAAGGTTCTCTTACAACAATCCCCTTACCGCGAACATAGACAAGCGTATTTGCTGTCCCCAAGTCAATTCCTAAGTCTTTCGTAAAACCACCAAACATGCTGTAATCTCCCTTTCCTAAATCAATCTATGCGTTGCCTATCCCATTAATCCCTTTTCCTTCATACTTACAAAACTGCTGTCTCCAATAATCAAATGATCCAATACATCGATCCCTACAATCTCACCCGCCTGCACTAATCTTGAGGTCAGAGATATATCTTCCGGACTCGGCGTAGGATCACCGCTTGGATGGTTGTGTGCACATATAATAGAAGCACTGCTACACTTAATGGCTGCTCTGAAAACCTCACGCGGATGAACAATAGAAGCATTAAGACTGCCCATCGACAGCGTCTCTTGGGCAATAACATGATTCTTGGTATTTAGAAATAAACAGACAAAATGCTCTTTTTGCAAATAACGGAGCTGTTCTGTTAATATATCAGCCGCATCATATGGGCTGCGAATGGTCACAAGCTGGTTCAGCCTTGAGTTGGACATTCGTCTTCCAAGTTCAATGCCCGCTTTCAGTTGGATGGCCTTGGCAGGTCCGATCCCTTTGATCAAAGTCAATTCCTTGATGCTGAGATCTGCCAGTTGACGTAAACCGCCTACCTGAGAAAGCATACGCTGTGCAATACCAATCGCGGATTCCCGGCGTGTTCCTGTGCGAAGCAGAATAGCCAACAGCTCCGCTTGACTCAATGATTCTGCCCCATATTGCATCATGCGCTCTCGTGGTCGTTCTTCATGGGGGAGGTCCCGCAGCATTAATGTTTGCGACTCCATCCAGATCCCTCTTCCCTTTACTCTCCCGGCTGTACCAAAACATGTATACCGAATTCGGATAACATACCTCCAAGCAGTGAAAGAGGAAGTCCAACTACATTGAAGTAGCAGCCATCAATCTTCTCCACCAGGGTAGATCCGAGTCCTTGTATGGCATATGAACCTGCCTTGTCCGCCGGCTCTCCCGTTTCCACATAAGCATCAATCTCTTCAGGGCTTAACGCCCTCATCGTCACAGTAGTTACTCGGTGATCAACCAGTACCTTACCTTCAGGCAGCCCGATACAGGCTACTCCAGTATACACCTGATGGCTTCTGCCTTGCAGAGCGGTGAGCATTGCCTTGCTATCCTGCTTGTCCACCGGTTTGCCGAGAATCCGACCTTCCAGCTCCACAATCGTATCACTGCCTATAATTATGGTATCCCGTTGATTGCTTGCATCTATCACAGCCTCTGCCTTACGCAGGGCCAGCGACCGTACAACTCTCTCCGGTGTCCAGTCCGGCGGAGTACTTTCATCGGCTTCACTGGTCACCACCGCAAAGGGGATGCCCAGCATCGATAAAAGCTCCTTCCGGCGGGGTGAACCCGAGGCAAGAATAAGGAGGCGTGAGTTCTCATCGTCCACGTTGCAAACGTCCCTTCCCTAGTTACAGCCTGCGGTACAGCCATACGGCGGTAATAATACCGATCAGACTGAGCAGACACAATTTCAATTGAATAGTGATGTCGTAAGTTATGATGTCCAAATCCGCTTGTGGCGACCATTTGAGCATGGTCGATTGTGTAAGAAAGGAAAGAGTCTTTACGGGCTGCAACAGCTTGGCGATCCACGCTCCGGCCAGCCAGCCCAGAATTAGAAATAACAGCAGTGTTCCTACATTTTTCTTCTTCATGTCCGTCTTCCCTCGCCATTTTTTGACACCCATATTATTATACGGTGAAACGGAGTTCAACACAAACGCAAAATCCGGCACGGTAATGATTACCATTACCGTGCCGGATTATTTTCACATACCATATAGTTAAATAGGTCTATGCTCTCAATTTAATGAAGCAAGCAATTCCTTTTGTCCGGAGAGGAAACTCATCATCGCAGCCTGAACCTCCCAGAGCAGGCCGTCCGATTTATTTTTCCCATACTCATTAAGAGCTGAGATCCCCTGATTCACGGTTTTCTCTTGGGCGGCTATAATCTGAAACGCTGTCTTAGGTAAGCCGCTCTCCAGCGACTTTACAGCTTCCGTCCACTCCATATGAATACTACTGACATCATCGATTGAGGCTGTTGTACCGTTGCTCAACAGTGTCGCTGATAACGAACTCAATTTCTCAAGGATTCTATTGCTAATCGCAAAATAATTGTTCACTGACTCCGCTGTTCCGCCAAAGGTAAGCTGTTCTGTAGCCGGAATGGTTACTTCCCTCACGTACAATTCAATACCTTGAGCTTTCAGTCCGTTGCTCAGAAGTTTCGCTTGCTCGCGATCAGGCGATATACCCGCATATACCCGGTTCCCGTCAGAAGGGTCCAACCCTGCTGCCAAGCCTGCCGTCAGCAGCTCCTGCTCAGCCTTGGATGCTCCCTGCGATGTACTGAATACTCCGTATTGCAGCAGATAGTAGCTTTGCCCGGCAATTTGTACCGGTATTGCTGGAAGCGTACCCACGCTATCCTCACCCATAATCGGTAACCCGGAAGTACCAGTCCCAGCAGGTTCTAAGGCGTCACCTGTGTTCTGCCCGCCTGTAACCATTTGATTAAAAGCTCCATTAACAGATATATTAGGCAGATCTCCGCCGCGAAAAAAGGACAACGCTACATATCCAAATAGTAATCCTATGCCGATAGCTGCAGCAACTGAAGCTACGAATTTCCACCCGTAAAAAGGTTTACGGGAATGGTAGGCTCCGCTATAAATTTCATCTGGCGTATCTTCATAGATACTGCTGTTCCAAACTTGTTCATTTATTGAGAGAATTGGAGGTTGCATAGGGGCCTCCGAATTTGAATAAAGGTCATATGGTTCCTGTGGAACTTCTATTGGCCGATCCAACGGAACATACTCCTTGTTTTTGCTCAGTCCACTGCCCGTCCAGCGTTCTTCCAGATCCGACTTAGCCTTCTCCACATCAAACCGAAAGGTCATTCGTCCATTACTCAATTCGCACACCTCACCTTGTCTCATCTATAAGAAAATATATGATAGACAATAGAGGGCTATGCTGATGATATTGACCAAATTTATAGAGCGAGATTACTGTGAGTCGTCCTGCACAGAATCAATCTTTTGTTAAAAGCCTGCGTGGATGAGACCAGACCTTAATCCAATAACGACCCTCGTCATCTCGGAAGAAATGGATCCCGAATAATTTCAGAGGTGTCCATATTTCCTTGAAATAGTAATTGGGCATGGAGTATCTCTCCTATTTAGCAAATTTATATTAAACTGAAGACCTTCGCCTTAACACTGTTAGCTTCGTAATGATTCAGAAGGGTTTGATGCGCACGATCGGCTATTATAGAACCCAACTTAGGATCTTCCAACAACCTAACCACTTTTTCGGCAAACTCAATTGTATTATGCGCCAGCAAAATATTGCGGTTATTCTGGCAAATTAACCTCTCAGAGCCTTGATAGCTTGTTACTACTGGCGTTTTTAGGGCCCACGACTCCAAAATCTTTGAACGGGATCCGCAACCCTCTTGAAGAGGGGCTATGAAGGCTTTAGCACGACGTATGTATCTACCCGGATCCGCTAGCGGCCCGGTGATTACAACCGATTCGTCTTCCTTAACCAGTCTTCTTACCTCGGCACTCACCTCACTGCCGACAATAAAACATTGAACATCGGGAACCTTAACTTTCACTGAAGGATAAATCGTATGATAAAACTTCTGGAATGCATTTTTACCCTGAGTCGTATTCATGTTCCAGTGAAGAACGATCATGTTCTCCTTGGATGTCGGCTCCGTATCATTGTATTGGTTCATATCTATGAAATGGGGCAGCACATGCACCTTAGGGGCATTCTTGAAAGACAATGCCTTGAACAAAAGTGCATCCCATTCCGAAACCGCTAGGAGGAGGCCGGTTTTATTCATTAGCCTCTGCTCATTCCAACGAGCCCGGGCAGCATTAAGCTTATGATGTATAGCCATATTCTTAAACGTAATCTTAACCGGCTGATCGCTATCAGAACGATAGGCATCCGTAATTATCGTGGCATCTGGCAGGATATGTTTTATAAGATTAATGCAATTCCCTAATAAACTATGTGATATAAAAACATGAGAGTATTCATTAGATTGGCAGAGTTCCTTAATGGTTCCGTTCATACCCTTCCTGACTCTGTGTATCACAAGAGCAGGCCCGCAATGCGTTGAATATTCCAAATCACCATTACCATAGGTTAAAAGATCAATATTAAATCTCTCCAGCAGGATTCCAAGGATACCTCTTTGTCTAATTTCTCTTTCTAAATCTTCTGTCTGAAGATTCTTAGCAGACAGAAACAACATTCTCTTACGCATGACTTTAGCTCCTTGTTACTTTATATAAGATCCTGATTTATTGCATTTACATGTAAAAAAGCAGGACGATTTGCATTTTCGTTCACTAATGAAACTTTAGATGCAGATCAATAGTAACCTATATTTCGCTAAAGTTATGTCGATTCATGGGAGAAAAGAATCATTAATATAAATTTTTCCTAAAAACGACACATTCACCAACTTAAAAAATCATAAAAAAAGCGTATTCCCTTCTACATTGCAGAAGGGAATACGCTTAATATGACACAAGCATATGTGTATTTCTATCGAGTCTTTAAATAATCAGCCAAGGCATGACTTACCTTCCAAATATCACCCGCACCCATGGTTATTACGAGGTCTCCTGGAGCGACACGATCCTGAAGATCGGCCACAACTTCCTCTTTGCATGGCAAATGACGTGCCCCTGCATTGCTGTTCTGAATAATCAGTTCTACCAGCTTCGCAGAAGTAACTCCTTCGATCTGCTTCTCTCCCGCAGGTGAATAGATATCAGTGATAATCACCTCATCCGCCTCCGCAAAGGCACGGCTGAATGCATCCAGCAGGAAGAAGGTACGCGTATAGCGTTGAGGCTGGAACACGGCAATAATACGTTTGCCGGTTGCTTTTGCCGCGCTGATGGTCGCCTGTATTTCTGTAGGATGATGAGCATAATCATCGATCACTAGAATTTCATTCACTTCACCGAGTACTTGAAAACGACGTTTGGCGCCGTTAAATTTCACAATTGCTGCAGCGATAGCTGCAAAAGGAATATCTGCTTTCAGACAAGCGATTACCGTCGCCATGGCATTGTACAGGTTATGCTGCCCGGGAACAGACAATTCAATCTGTCCAAGAACCTCTCCATATCCGGTCATGGTAAATGAGACCTGGCGGTCTCCGAGCACGATGTCGGTAGCCACATAATCAGCGGTCTTGGAGTGAATTCCGTAAGAAATCACTTTACCTTTCACCTCAGGCAAGAGAGAGATTACATTCTCATCATCCACACATACGATGGCAGTTCCATCTTCAGCAAGATGATTCATGAACTGTACGTATGCTGCCTTGAGTCTATTGAAATCACCGCCGTAATTCTCAAGGTGATCCGCTTCAATATTGGTAACGATTCCGAGCCAAGGATGATATTGAAGGAATGAGCCATCACTCTCATCAGCTTCAGCGACTACAAACTCCCCTTGTCCTGCCTTTGCATTCGTACCTACATTCATAATTTCTCCACCGATAATGTAGGTAGGATCAACACCGCAATCCTCCATCACCAGAGCAATCATCGATGAGGTGGTTGTCTTTCCGTGAGCACCTGCAACAGCAACACCCTTGCGCTGGTTAAGCAGACGTGCAAGCATTTGGGAACGGTGGATAATCGGAATATTCAACCGCTCCGCTTCCACCCATTCCACATTATCATTGGACAAAGCAGTAGAGTAGACCACCAAATCTGCTCCCTTAACCTGCTCCGCGGTATGTCCGATATATACTTTTGCACCTTTAGCAATTAACTTCTCCGTTAGTTCCTGAGCAGCTACATCCGAGCCTGTGACGGTATATCCCATCTCCAGCATTACTCGGGCAATCGCGCTCATCCCGTAACCGCCGATCCCTATAAAATGAACACGTTCAGTAGTATCCAACAGTTGTCACCAGCCTTTTTCAGAATCGGGTTGCTGCAAAAGTGTGCTGCGCACATCGGCGATTAAATACAGCGTACCGGAAACGACGGCAAGGTCGTCCTCAGCTGTTATCGTCTTCAGCAGTTGCAGCGCTTTGCCCCAATCACGTTCTACTATAATTTCCAAATGCTCTTTGGCATATTTTCCCCGCAGACTTTCCACGATTTCATGCAGGTTATCCGCGTCCATTTTCTTCCGGAAATCCGGTTCGGTCAGGATGAGCGTATCCACTATAGGTAGTATATGCTCTAGGTAGGATTCATGATGCTTGTTTGACAGCATGCCCATCAGCAAATTTAATTTGCTGTATTTATAGAAGATAGGCAGGCTCTTCGCCAGACTTTCTGCACCCTCGGGATTATGCGCTCCATCCAGTACGATCCGCGGGGAAGAGCTTATCTCTTCCAGCCTACCGGCCCAAAAAGTATCGCGAAATCCCTTAAGAACATCTTCGTCGTCCAGCATAAAAGCCAGGTATTGCCGCAACACTTCAAGAACCATCATTGCTCCGGCTGCATTGGTACATTGATGCACGCCTTTCATTGCAATGTCTATATCCAGTGACCGAAACGGTCCTTTGAAAGTAAAGGACTGCAGGCCGTTCTCAATTCCGGTAATTTCATAGTTAAAATCTTCATCGGCAAGATACAGACTGGTTCTGCATGCTGATGCTTTTTCCTTAAGAACCGCCACCGCTTCCGGTTGAGTAACACAACTGATTACAGGAACACCGGGCTTAATGATCCCGGCTTTTTCCGATGCAATCTGCTCCAGCGTATCGCCAAGGACATCCGTATGGTCATAGCCCACATTTGTAATCACCGACACGATCGGGAATACGATATTCGTTACATCAAGCCTTCCCCCAAGCCCTGTCTCCCATACGACAACATCTGGATAACACTCCTGTGAATAGTAGAGGATAGCAAGTGCTGTCGCTACTTCAAACATCGTAGGAGAGCCTAGCTCAGACTCAGCCATTTCATTCACCAGGGGATGCAGGATATTAGACAGTTTGGTCAGTGTTTCCTCAGGGATATCCTCACCGTTATACTGAAAACGGTTCGTAAATTTAGTAATATACGGTGATGTGAATGTACCCACCGAGTACCCGCTTTGAATTAACACACTTGTTAAAAAAGCACAGGTCGAACCTTTCCCGTTCGTCCCAGCAACATGAATGAACTTCAGTCTGCGCTGCGGATTCTCCAGCTTTTCCATAAGCTTCTCGATCCGTTCCAATCCTGGACGAATTCCGAATGGAATGAGGCTGTTAATCCAGTCGACAGCCTCTGTATAGGTCCCTAAAGGGGCAGATCCACTGCCCCCGAGTATATCTCCCATATCCCTTATCCTCTCAGCTCTGCAATACGGGCAAGCACCTTTTCCCGTTTGGCGGAGTAATCGGCTTGCTTAGCCCGTTCCTCTTCGATGACTTTAGCCGGCGCCTTGGCAACGAAGCCTTGATTGCCCAGCTTTTTCTCCACGCGCTCAACCTCATTGTTCAGGGTTTGCACTTCTTTTTCCAGACGGGCAATTTCTTGTTCAATATCAATCAGACCGGACAACGGCAGAAGTAACTCCGCACCCGTAACCACAGCAGACATTACCTTATCCGGTGTTTCTGGATTCAAGCCTGCCTCGAACGAAGAAGTATTACAGAATCGGCTGATGTAATTGTCATTGCGGTTGATGATGCTCAAGGTTTCAGCATTGCTGGCCTTAACGATCAACTCAACCTTCTTACTCATTGGAACATTCACTTCTGCACGGATATTCCGAACGGCTCGGATCACGTCCATCAATAGGTTCATTTCCGCCACAGCTTCAGTGTTCTCCAGTGCAGTGTCGTACTCAGGCCAAGCTGCCAGTGTAATAGTCTCACCGTTATGCGGCAAATGCTGCCAAATCTCTTCGGAGATGAACGGCATGAACGGGTGAATCAAGCGCAGCGTCCGGTCAAGGGTGTATGCAAGGACGGATTGAGTCTTGGCCTTGGCTGCAGGGTTAGTGCCATATAGTGAAAGCTTCGCAAATTCAATGTACCAGTCGCATAAATCGTCCCAGATAAAGTTGTACAGCTGGCGGCCAATCTCTCCGAACTCGTACGAATCCATTAGACGCGTAATATCACGGGAAGTTTCGTTCAGACGGTGTAAAATCCAACGATCAGCCGTGCTAAGCTCCCCTGTAATGTCGATATCTTCAAAGGTTACCCCTTCAAGATTCATAAGGGCAAAGCGTGAAGCATTCCAGATCTTGTTGGCAAAATTCCGCGCCTGCTCCACCCGCTCCCAGCGGAAACGAAGGTCCTGACCTGCAGTGCTACTGGTGGAAATCATATAACGCATAGCATCCGCACCGTATTTCTCGATAACTTCCAGCGGATCAACGCCGTTGCCCAGCGATTTGGACATTTTCAGCCCTTCGGAATCGCGTACCAGACCGTGCATCAACACATCAGCAAACGGCTTCTCTCCCGTGAACTCCATAGCTGTAAAGATCATACGGGCAACCCAGAAGTAAATGATGTCGTAGCCCGTAACAAGTACATTATTCGGATAAAAACGTTCGAAGTCCTTGCTGCTCTCGTCCGGCCAGCCAAGGGTTGAAAACGGCCAAAGCGCCGAGCTGAACCACGTATCCAGTACATCCTCGTCCTGCTTCAAATCATCCAGACCGCTGATTCTCCGTGCTTCCTCTTCATCATGGGCAACTACAAGCTCACCCGTAGATTCTGAGTACCAAGCAGGGATTCGGTGGCCCCACCACAGCTGGCGGGAAATACACCAGTCGCGTACATTCTCAATCCAATTCAAGTAGATTTTCTCAAAGCGATCCGGAACAAAATTAACGCCTTTACCATCCTTCTGAGCATCGATTGCCACTTCAGCCAACGGCTTCATTTTTACGAACCATTGTGTTGACAGATAAGGCTCAACAACAGCACCTGAGCGTTCGCTATGACCTACCTGATGTACATGATCTTCAATAGAGATCAGAACACCCTGCTCTTTAAGATCAGCCGTGATGGCTTTACGGCATTCACTGCGGTCTTGGCCTTGGTAAGGTCCCGCTTCCTCATTCATCGTACCGCTCTCATCCATCACATTGATCTGTGGAAGGTTATGCCGAAGGCCCATTTCAAAGTCATTTGGATCATGAGCCGGTGTAATCTTAACGGCGCCGCTGCCAAATTCCTTATCTACATAATCATCGGCAATAATCGGAATTTCACGGCCGATAATAGGCAGGATCAAAGTTTTGCCGATCAGATCCTTGTAGCGGTCGTCCTCCGGATGTACAGCTACTGCGGTATCACCCAGCATGGTCTCCGGACGTGTTGTTGCTACGGTAATATAGCCGCTTCCGTCTTTCAGCGGGTAACGAAGGTGATACAAGTGTCCGTTAACTTCTTTATATTCAACCTCAATATCAGACAATGCCGTACGGGCAGCAGGGTCCCAGTTAATAATGCGTTTGCCGCGGTAAATCAGGCCTTTTTTATAGAGCTTCACGAACACCTCGCGTACCGCTTTGGACAAGCCATCATCAAGGGTAAAACGCTCGCGTGAGTAGTCCAGTGAAAGGCCCATCTTGGCCCACTGCTCATGGATGGTTTCTGCGTATTGTTCCTTCCATTCCCACACCTGGTCCAGGAATTTCTCACGTCCCAGATCATGCCGGGATATGCCCTGTTGGCGTAGCTTCTGCTCTACCTTTGTTTGTGTGGCGATACCCGCATGGTCTGTTCCCGGCAGCCATAAGGTATCAAAGCCCTGCATCCGCTTCGTACGAATCAGGATATCCTGTAAAGTGAAATCCAGCGCATGTCCGATGTGGAGCATTCCGGTTACATTTGGAGGCGGGATTACAATACTGTAAGGCTGTGCATCCGGTCGCTGGCCCGCACGGAAGTATCCGCCCTCGGTCCAATACGAATACCACTTCTGTTCCGCCGCTTTAGGGTCGTATGTAGTCGGCATATCACTTTTCGACTCATTGGCTACGGTTTGATCTTCCGTCGTATCTTGCAGGTTCGGCAATTCTGCCGAGGTTAAGTTGTCTTGGTCAGCCATTCTCTGATACCTCCGTCACTTTCTCATATTTCGTGGAAAAAGATACTCTAAAAAACACAAAAAGGCCCTCGTCTCAAAGGACGAAAGGCCATTCTTTCGCGGTACCACCTTTGTTTCGCGCCAATAAAGAATAAAACTCCGCTCATGGTTCCTTAAGGTTCCAGCGGCATAGCGCGACACTCATGCAGGGTAACGGCTGCGACCGGCCATATCCTACCCTGTCATTCATGAATAGGATGACAGATTCAGACAGGCGACTCCAGGGCGACTTCGGCTGACATGCATCCTGCGGAATTTCACAGCTACTAATAATTCCGCTCTCTGAAGGGCTGACTGCCTACTCTTCCCATTCCCAGTCTTTGACTAGTATTGCTTACTCCATAATACCTTTAGAGTCAAGCTTAAGTCAACCTGGGTACGAATCCATTAAGGAATATACAAGACTTGACCTTCCTCCACGTTTTGACCCGATAACCGATTATACATGATCAGCTCCCGTGCGCTTAGCTGATACTTATCGGCAATCGTGTCGAGTGTTTCCTCCCGCTGGACAATACAGAGACGGACCTTACGGAACAGATTTGCGCTTTCTTGGCCGCCGATAAATCTGTTTTTCCATTCCTTGTCATTTCCGGAATCCGGAGAGGCTACCGCTGCGGCAGTAGTCACTTCCTCGACATGAAGATTTTCCTGGATCTTACGGTCGCGGCTGGAGTTCAAGAGCGTTGAGAAAGTAATCGGTTCCTTGTCTTCCGCCTTCGGTTCCTTCTTGCTTCCCAAGGCTATTTTGAGATCTGCTTTTTCTTCCGGAACCGGAACAGGAACAGGAATTGATTCGGCTGCCTCTATAAAGTCATTTTCCGCTATAGGAGTGAAGTCGGATGCATCTTCTACTTGGGAAGGAGCCTCATGATGAACATTCTCCTCCATAGAGATATTGTCCGCTTCATAGACATCTATAGTAGCTACCTCAACTTCATCTGCAACGGTACTGTCCTTACGTTCATTGAAGGATGCACCTAGATTCCAGGCTTCTGTCTTTTTCCAGTAATCTCTTATATTCGGCTGTATTCCGCTTGGGTCCTCATTTAAACTGTGCGTATGAACAATGAGTTCATTTTCTCTGCTCTGTTCCGGGATAACGGGAGTCGTCGTCACCTGAAGGTCAACAGCTTCTACACTAGGATTATGGTCTTCGACAGGTTCATCAAAGGTCCCCTCACCAAACGTCCAGAGAGAATTCTCATACAGGGCATCACCCTCGCGTTCATGAGTATCTATAGGTTCGGCAGCAACGCGTTCCCCATCTTCCGGAGTATAAGCAACTGTGTATTCCTCCTGCTGCCATACAGGTACAGCTTCTGTACCGCCGATCCCGCGTAGCGAAAGTACACCTGTTATATTCACACTGCGCATCGTAAGGAGATCAATATCGAAATTCTCAATTTCCACCCCTATGTCTTCAAGCGAGCTGACCCGGGTCAGCGGAACCGTAATCTCAACAGGAATGGCGTGTTCAAGCCTCTCTATCCTATCTTCTTCACTCCGGTAAAGGCCCGTCAGCAGCAGCTGTCCATACAGCTCTGCCCGGTCCTCCCGCTGAATTACCTGGATTTCCGGGAGAAGTTCAACCTCTTCCAGTTCAGCGATTCCCGGAAGCTCTTCCGACAGATGAATGCGTTCATAAATATCAAACCGCAAGCCGTGGGACTGGTCAAACACGGGAAATGTCCTCCTTCTTGGCATAATCTAACCCTGAGACAAGCCCAGAGCATGAGCCCAAACTATTACTCCACTCATGTATATGCATAAAAAAGGGACACATGACAAATTTGACTCCAGTTATCACAACGATGGTGATTTAAGCTCCACGGTGCGGAAGAGATGAGGTTAAGCGTTATGGAGTGCCTTTACCCCAAGCGCCAGTGCACCGCAGAGTCCCGCGTTATCCCCTAATCCTGGAGGGACAATATAATGATCGATATCAGAAATAATCTCTTTAGCACCCACATACCCGTTCAAATTCCTTCTGACTTCTTCACGGACATACGGGAATAACTGGATTTGTTTCATAACACCTCCACCCAGGATAATTTTTTTCGGCGAGACCGTCAAAATCATACCTGTTACTGCCTGTGCAATATAAAAAGCTTCAATTGCCCATGCCTGATGGTCTCTGGGAAGCTCGTATCCTTTGGCCTTCCATCGTGCTTCCAGTGCGGGTCCCGCAGCCATACCTTCTAAGCAATCGCCATGATAGGGGCAAACTCCAGCGAAATGATCGTCCGGATGCCGTCTTGTCAAGACATGACCGCCTTCAGGATGCATGAGTCCATGAATTAATTTACCTTCCGCATAGACGCCAACGCCGACTCCAGTCCCAATGGTATAGTATACGCAGCTATCCAGTCCTTTGGCCGCTCCCCAAGTAGCTTCACCAAGAGCTGCTGCATTAACGTCCGTATCCCATTCGAAGGGTACAGGAAATAAGTTCTTAAGCGTCCCTACAAAATCAAACCCTGCCCAACCTGGCTTCGGTGTCGTTGTCACATATCCGTAATTGGGACTAGAACGATCTATATCTATAGGTCCAAAAGCTCCAATGCCGATACTATCCACTTTTTTGGCTTGAAAATAAGCAATGACCTTTTCCAAGGTCGGTTCAGGCTGTTCTGTTGGAAAATGAATACGATCCATAATTTCTCCGTGTTCATTTCCGATTCCGCAGACGAATTTAGTACCGCCCGCTTCAATAGCACCAATACGCATTCTCAGTTCCACCTCTCTTAAAAAAACCTCCACTATGTAACAGCTGGAGGTGTTCTCATCTCTTATATTTAGCCTGATATTGCAGCCAGCGAATAAATGGACTTCAACGGGTGAAGCGAGAGTGATACTACCTTGGCTTCTCCCCCTTTTGCATACATCTCCATACCTGTACTAGATGGGTCCGGAAAAATTTGATCTGTGATCACGATCTCTCCATCCATAGCAAACACTTCTATAGAAGAATGATCTACAAAGACATGAAGTTTTAAGTGTCCATTCTTAGTGTCCATCTGTACCCCATGCTTACATGGGAACGCCTCGTGGAACCCGGATTCTCCCGAATGGGTGCGGTCAACAAACAAAGTCTGAGATATAGTGTTATAACCGACAATCGTTACCTCATGCGATGATTTCCGAAGCTTGAAGCCCACTTCTTCCGCATCACCCAAATCGATCTCACATTCAATCTCATAGTACTCATAGTCAAGGCCGGATAGTAGATTTTGACCTGAACAGATGGTTGCATCATTCCAGCTTAACCCTTCCATCCGCAGCATCCGCAGCTCGGAAATCGGCTCCTGCACCAATCTGACCCCAGCTGTTCCGGTCTTCAAATGAAGTGTGCGGGGCAGCGTCATCGCACTTCTCCAACTTATAGTCGGAGTGAGATTTGCATATTTCCAGTTGCTCATCCAGCCTATAAACAGCTTGCTATTATCCGTTGCTTGAACATCCGACCAAGTCACACCCGCATAATTATCTCGCCCATGATCCAGCCATATTACAGTATCAGGGGATGCTTCATTTATGAACACACTGCCATCAAAGCTTCCAATAAAATATTGGGTTCTCGACCCTTCCGCGAACTGCGGATCATCACCGATACTAACAATCAGAACCCATTGGGTCTGGTCCACACTGCCGTCCACTGGAAGCTCAATCAAATCAGGACATTCCCATACCCCATCATGAGAGCCTTCCACAGCGCCAAATTCACTTTGAAATGTCCATTCTATTAAATTGGGAGACGTATAAAAATGAACACGATCACCCGCCGCAAGCACCATAACCCATTCTTTCTTAGAAGCATACCAGAATACTTTGGGGTCACGGAAATCAGTAATTTGCTCATTGCTAAGCACAGGGTTCCCCCCATATACCGTCCATGTTCTGCCTTTGTCTTGACTGTAGGCTAGACTTTGCCGCTGTCTTGGACGCCCCGTCTCCGGATACGCATCAGCATGCGTAAAGATAGCTACTAGACCCGGCTTCCCACCAAAAAATCCACTGGTATCCTCCCAATCTACTACTGCGCTTCCTGAGAAAATCTGGCCGTTCTCGTCGGGTTCCAATGCAATCGGGCGATGCTCCCAGTGAACCAAGTCCGTACTGATGGCATGCCCCCAGTGCATGGGTCCCCAAGTGGTGCCTTCCGGATGATGTTGATAGAACAAGTGATATTCACCTTCAAAATATACCATTCCATTTGGATCATTCATCCATTTCTCCGGTGGCGTAAAGTGAAACTGCGCCCGGTATTTCTCTCTACTAGTATGATCTATCATCTCTGTCACTCCCATGAAATAGTAACGCCGAAGAATGATCCAATATTGGAGCATCCTCCGGCGATTGAATGATTACCCTTTATTCGCTAGCTGCATTTCTCTCATAGCCATCTTGTTTGATTTTCAGCCATTCCTGTAAACCAAGACGATCTAATTCTTTGAGATAAGCAGCCCAATCTTGCTCTACGTTCCCGTTCTCGGTCCATTCCGCACGCTTCATTAATACATACGGAAACAAATCAGCTTCGATGGCGGAGATCCGGTCCAAATCTTCCAAAGAGAAGAATACTCGTGGGTAAATATTGCTAGCTTTCATATCCGGTACATAGGTAGTCTTTAGGATATCCAATCTCCAAGCTGCATCATCAGGCATTGTTGTTACCTTGCCATAATAAGTATCCAGAATCGCGAGCGGACCCCCAACGCTGGTCTTCGATCTCAATTCACCCGGGGCCGTTCCTTCCAATGGCAAATGCTTCAGCATGTTAGCCGCTTCATCGAATTCAAAGATATTTTGCTGTGCATCATCCCCGTACGTTCCCCAGTTATTTTGTACCGATTGAAGCGGATCGTAGAGTTGATCCATCCATTTAGCAGTAGCTTCGAGATTTTTGTTATCTTTAGTTACAACCATTCTTCCTCTGTCAAAACCCATTCCGTTCGATCTGACAACATTTTTCGTCCCGTCCGGTCCGGCAAGTGCAGGCATTGGTTCATAGGTATCATTCATTCCCGATACGTTTGCTTTATCCCAAGTGAAGTAGAGCCCATATAGATTCTCTTTACCTTTGGCAATAAAAGTGTTCCAGTCCTGAGTGATGTACTCAACATCGATTAACCCTTCTTTGTACAATTCGTTAAAATATTTAACGCCCTCTTTATATCCATCTTGGGAAGCTGCAAACGAAACTTTGCCATCATCACTTACAAGCGTCAAATCCCAGTTCATCCCCGGTCCAAAGGAGCCAAATAGGAATCCAATGTCTTCGTTGCCGCCGTTAGCATTAATGAACGAAACCGGAATCTCATCCGCTTTACCGTTACCATTTGGATCTTGGGTCTTGAAGGCAATCAATACTTTCTTCAATTCTTCCGTTGTGGTTGGCATTTCAAGATTAAGCTTCTTGAGCCATTCCACATTGATCCAAGGGATGTTGTTAACAGAGTGGATACTTTCTTTACCTGCACCCAGCTCTTCAATCCAAGGTAGCGAATAAATATGTCCATCTGGAGCTGTAATCATCGCTTTATATTGAGGCACCTGCTCAAGCACCTTTTTGAAATTCGGCATTTGATTCTCAACAATATCATCCAACGGTATGATCGTGCCGTCTTTAGCCAGCTTCAAAAGATCATAATCCGTTAATCCTGCGTCAAAGATGGCATCGGGAAGTTCTCCCGTAGCAAGTGCCAGGTTTCTTTTCTCGGCGAATATGTCATTGGTATAATTAGTCCAGTCAATGTGTATTCCAGTTGTCTCCTCCAAGCGCTTAAATACCAGCTTTTCATTGGGATCGGCGGGTGCCAGAACGTTGCTTTGGGTCATAAACTTCAGACTTGGTTTAGAATCGGAGCTCTTGTTAGAACCATTGTTCGTTGCAGTCGAATCATTGGCACCGTTATTACCACCGCAACCAGATACCGCCAATATTGCCCCTAAAGAAAGAATTGCTGCTGTTTTTTTATACCCTTTCAAAATAACCCCTCCTTGATTTATAAATCTATAATGATGGTTGGGTCACGATTTAAGCGAACCTACCATGACACCCTTTTCGAAATACTTTTGGAAGAACGGATACATCACAATCAAAGGCAGACTGGAAATAACTATTGAGGCGTATTTGATAATTTCAGATAATCGCTTCATTTCAGCCATAGCCGTCCGATCTGTAATCATCCCCGGGTCGATCTGATTCTGAACCAGTATAGATCTGAGCACCAGTTGCAGAGGATACAACTTCACATTATCCAAATAAATCATCGCGTCAAAATAGGAGTTCCATTGGCCCACGAAAGCGTACAAGGCCAGAACGAATATGATGGGTTTGGACAGCGGCAGCACGATCCGGAAGAAGATTAACATCTCCGATGCACCGTCTACTTTTGCGGCCTCGTTCAATTCCCTAGGAATTCCTTTAAAGAAGGTTCTCGCCAAAATAATATTCCATACACTCACCGCTCCGGGGACTATAATTGCCCATACCGTGTTGAGCATGCCCAGTTGCTTGATGACCAGAAAGGTAGGTATCAACCCCCCACCAAAAAACATAGTGAAGACAAATACAGTCATAAAGAATTTCTTCCCAACAAACTCATCCACGGAGAGCGAATAGCCTGCGAAGATCGAGACAGCCACGGTAAGAAATGCGAAAGCCGATGAGTAAAAAACAGCATTCACAAATCCGCGAAGCATCGCCTCATTCGAAAGGATCAGCTTGTATCCCTCAAGGCTGTAGTCCGAAAGATTGAACGAAATCCCTTTATTCAATAGAGCCGTCGGTTCCATGAACGATGCAATTACGACATAAACGAGAGGAACTAAGATAACTAACACGGCGAGATATAACAGTACATAGTTGATCGTTAACACGACCTTGTCCATACGGGTAGGCTTAATATTCATTGTGCGACTCCTTTCTTCTAATAAAGGCCTTCTCCTTCGTTCAATTTCTTAACGACGAAATTCACAAAGACCAGCAAGATAATATTGATGATGGAATTGAATAGACCAATAGCGGCAGAGTAGGAATAATCTCCTGCTTTCAACCCCACTTTGTATACGTAAGTAGGTAAAATTTCAGAGGTTGGTAAGTTCATGGCTGTCTGCATCAGGAATGCTTTTTCAAATCCAATCGCCATAATCCCGCCCGCAGAAAGGATAAATACAATAGCCATAACTGGTTTAATGGTCGGCAAATCAATATGCCATATTCTTTTCAGCAGGTTAGCTCCGTCTATGGTTGCAGCGTTGTGCAGCTCAGGGTCAACACCGGCTAATGCCGCGACATAGATAATCGATGCCCAGCCTGCTCCCTGCCAAATCCCCGATAATACGTAAATTGACCTGAAATAATCCGGGTCTGACATAAATACGATCGGATGTCCTGTGGCCCACGTAATGATTTGATTCACTGGCCCTATGGGGGACAAGAAGACAAAAGCCATACCCACAATAACAACAACCGATATAAAGTTCGGAGCGTAGAGGATCAACTGAACGTTTTTCTTAACGCCCTCTCTGCGCACCTGATTCAACATCAATGCGAGCAATATCGGAATTGGGAACCCAAGAAGGAGTCCGTAGGCACTTAATTTCAACGTGTTCATAAAAATGAGTTCAAAGTTAGGAGCATTCAAAAACTTCTCGAAATACTTAAATCCTACCCAATCACTTCCCAGTATCCCCTTGCTGTAACTAAAATCCTTAAAAGCGATGATTACACCGTACATAGGTACGTATTTGAACAGCAGAGTAAGAATGAAAGCCGGTGCAATCAGCCCGTACAAAAAAATATTACTTTTTACAAATTCCAGTTTCCTTTTGAAGTCAGTTGTTCTCCTCGTTTTTTTATCTAGTTCGATGGAGTGTTGCAAGATTTAGCCCCCTATCTAGTCATTAAATTTACATTTGCACAATTTACAATCATCAAAACAAACATTTTCTTTGTGAAAGGGTTCTCATAAAGTGTTTCCTTCCGCTCATTCAATTTACAATCAACTGAAATATAAGTCAATACTTTTTGCAAAATTAATTGTTTATATGAACAATACTGTAAACTATTTAACGTTACATTTGTTTATATTATTGTTGTATTTAATTGTATTTTGTCGATGTAAGCGTTATAATTATATCTGTGATAGATATATCGGGCAATAATGCCTAATACTAATCTTTTACATTAATTGTTCATTTGTTTACTGTTTACACTTGAAAATAACTGGTTTATTGACAAGTTCATATGATATTTTTCTATTTCGTATACATCGCACGTTTTTCTGAATAATTGTTCATTTGTAACTTTTAAGTTGATAATTAATTACATTTGGTATACATTTAGCATAATCTACTATCTACATGACAGTGACTGTGAATACTTAGGATCACCAAAGGAGTTATTTCGAATGCAGAAAGAAAAAGTAACCATTCAATATATCGCTGATTCATTAGGGCTATCCAGAAATACCGTGTCCAAAGCGTTAAATGGAAGCCATACGGTACCTTCTGATACGCGCAATAAAGTCATAAAAAGAGCTATCGAGCTGAACTACAAACAATTCGCGCTTGTTGAACAGGAATCCAGCATTCCTAAAAACCCTGGCAACATCGCATTAATCACCTCTAACATGCCTAACAGCTCCCACTTTGGTACATCATTACTTAGTGGATTAGAGAAAAAAATCAGCTCGGAAGGCTACAATTTATCCATTCACATCGTTCGGGAAACGGAAATTGAAGCACTCATTCTTCCTCTAAATTTCGATAAAAGCAAAGTGGACGGAATCGTATGTATCGAGTTATTCAACAAGAAATATACAGATTTTATTAATGCACTGGACATCCCTACCATCTTCATTGATGCTTCGGCTGAAATATTCTATCCAGAACTGAATTCGGATTTAATATTGATGGAGAATGAACACAGCACTTATTTTATGACTCATAAATTGATCGAGCACGGCTGTTCTACGCTAGGTTTTGTCGGTGATTATAACCACTGTAAGAGCTTTAATGAGAGATGGGTGGGTTTTAACAAAGCTTTAACCACTGCGCAATTACCGATCGACAGCTCATACAACATTCTGGAAAATGACAAATTCTTCTCAGACCCAAGGTGGCTCGAACAAAGACTACTTGAAATGGATTCATACCCGGCCGCCTTTGTATGTGCCAATGATTTCATCGCCATTAGCGTAATGAGGATCTTAAAAGCTAAGAACATCAACATTCCTGACGATATTATGATTTGCGGATTCGACGACTCTCCAGAGTCACAGATCGTTGAACCCCATTTAACAACTGTTCGTATTTATCGGGATGATATGGGAATCATGGCCGCTGAAATGTTATTATCCAGGGTACAGAATCCTCATAAACCACCTCAAGTCACTCATGTTAGAACAACACCTGTGTTCAGAAATACTACAGGTCAGTTGAATCTGGATTAATGACCAACCCTCGGCACAAGCAGCAGTCGACTTAGTTAATATAAATTAGTGGCATACAAAAAGGAGCTCTCACCACTTCCGTGGTTAGCTCCTTTTTTGTACACATTGATTATAAGTTCGCTCGCACCCAGTAATCGAATTCATCCCGTCACATCCAAATGGTCATTATTCTGACGCAATTTCGCCAAGCATTCTTTCAGATGATCGCACGCCCACTTTTCCTGGTCCTTGTTGACATATTGTCTGTTCGTCACTTCAATGGCGTTGATCAGGAAATAATAAATATCATATAGCAGCCTTCTGCTCTTTTCTTCGGATGTACCGAGCATTTCCAGTCCATACCCTTCATTGAAAGCGTCTTTATAAGCCAGGTTATTAAAATTGAATTCGATAAGCGGATCACCCCAAAAAGCTCTTTCCCAATCTATAACTCCGACTATTTCCATTCGGTCATTGATAATGACGTTTCCATCCCACAAATCATAGTGAATGAGGCGGGGTTCGATTACCAAGTCTAGAGAAGAATAATTACTTTCGAGCAGGTCGTAGATTTCGTTATAGCCCACCTGCAGTGTAACGTTCAGCTCTATCCCATCCTTCAAAATGTCACAGATCCTTTTATCAAAGGCCTCTCTCCATGAAAAAGTCTGTTTGTCATGCTTGTGGATATGCCCGAACCGTTCCCCTTTGATCTCATTGATTTTTCTGGCAAACGTACCGATTTCCCTGTCGATCCGCTTGTGTTCTTCTTCCGTCAAATTTGGTCTAAGCTCCAGCATGGACACACCTTCTATCATTTCCATTATGAAATATTCACAAGGAAGGATTTCCTTGGACTGATCGAAGAAGTGAACCTTGGGAACGGGAATTCCGTGGGAAGACATAAGCTCCATAACCAGTACTTCTGTTTCTAAGATGTTCTCCTCAAAGCGGAGTACCTTTGTTTCTGGCGATGGTGCAACCTTAAGAATGTAATCCATATCTTTATTAATACTGATCCGGTAGGCAGTATTAAAGAATCCACCCTTCAACTCTTCAAGCGTTGTGATGAGGGCTTTCTCCCCAAATGCCCGCTTGATAATACTCACTATTTCCTTTTCGCTAAGTTTTGGTTGCGTAGCACTATGACTCATAAACAATCCTCCTTAAGGTTAATTCCCCTTGAACTATTCTACGAAAGAAGAGTACCCCATCTATGCTGAATAGATTGAGGTACCTTTCATTAGCGAAGTTTCAATTACAAATTACATTTATATGGTTAAAATGTCAACATATTTATTTGTCATATGCACATAAAACTTTTACATAATTTTATGATTTCAATTATAATTTGTTCATTTGTTTATTTCAGTCAACAAGATAATAAAACGAACAATTGAAATACACATTTAACTGGAATTTCTGCAGTTAATGTAGCCAGGCAGTTATAATCACTGAATGAAATGTATTTGTGCTTTTGATTACGACTTTTCAGCATAAGTTGCCCCGTGGATATATCCGCACGACAAAAAGGACCAAAAGCAGCCTCGGCTGAACTTTTGATCCTTTTAAGTAATACAGTAATAATCACTTCGCTGTAAAAATTAACTCAAGAGTGTGATTTTCCGCTCAACTGGTCACGCAACCGTTCCATATCGTCCGGTAGCGGATCGATAATTTCCAGCTTTTCTCCACTCCAAGGATGCCTGAAGGTGAGGGATTCGCCATGCAGTGCTTGGCGGCCAAATTCCGGCTTGTTCGTCCCGATCCCGGTTCCGGCTCCACCCTCCCCATACAATTCATCCCCTATCAAAGGATGACCCGCATGGCTCAGATGGACGCGGATTTGGTGAGTCCGCCCGGTTTCCAACTGGACATGCAGCAGAGTAGCCTCGTTCAACGGTTCCCGTCCCACGATTCGTGTGAGCGCCTGCTGCCCTCCAGGGGACACTCTTCGGCGAGCGGCATGATGACGGTCACGGCCTATCGGCTGATCGATAACCTTGAGTCCCGGTGATACTTTCCCTTTTACGATGGCGACATACAACCGTGAAATGGTCTTCTCACGCATCTCTTCATCGAGAACAAGCTGTGCGAACTCATTCTTAGCATAAAGAACAGGTCCCGTAGTATCCTTGTCCAACCGATGGATATGACGTACTGCAATGGATTCCCCCGTTGAAGCATAATGCGCCGCAACCAAATGATCCAACGTTACTCCCTTACCACTTCCATCAGGATGAACTGCGACTCCCGCTGGTTTATGAACCACTAGGCAAAAGTCATCCTCATGCAGGACTTGTACCTCTTCCCAGATGGGTTCGATACCCGCTTCCTTCTCGGGAAACAGAGCCAAACGCAGCCGATCACCCTTCCACTGAATCCCGCCCTCTCGTCGTAGGCGTACATGCAGCTTCTCGGGCATACGCACCGTTTCCAGCAGCCACTTATCTATCGCAGCTTCTTTATCTTCCGCTCCGGTGATAACTTTTCCAGGAGTAGCCTCCAGCCACTCCCCGCGTCTTGTCCAGCGTCCGCCGCCTGCGCCTTCCAAGCTCATCATAAGGACCTCAGGGCACGATAATGCCCTTCAATCGTATCATCGATGTCCTGTTCACTATGCGCAGCCGATACAAACATGCCCTCAAACTGAGAAGGAGGCACACTAATTCCCTGACCCAGCATTTCTCCGAAATACCGGCGGAAAGTATCCAGATTGCTTGCCTTAGCCGTATCATAATTAGTAACAGGTCCCTCTGTGAAAAAAGGACATACCATGGAGCCTACACGGTTAATGGTTAAAGGGATTCCGACATCTAGCGCGTTCCGCTTCAGCCCTTGCTCTAGACGGCTTCCCAAACTTTCCAATCGATCGTA
The DNA here is from genome assembly GCF_000757885.1 of Paenibacillus wynnii. Taxonomy (NCBI): domain Bacteria; kingdom Bacillati; phylum Bacillota; class Bacilli; order Caryophanales; family Paenibacillaceae; genus Paenibacillus; species Paenibacillus wynnii. The sequence goes on from NZ_JQCR01000003.1 coordinate 2,450,411, forward strand.
GACTTCAGAAGTGAGCAGCTTGAGTGTGGTCAGACCGGCAGCCATGGCAAGCGGATTGCCGCTAAGTGTTCCGGCCTGGTAGATCGGCCCCGAAGGAGCCATTTTTTCCATAATATCTCTGCGTCCGCCATAAGCACCCACCGGCAGCCCACCACCGATGACTTTGCCGAAGCAGGTAAGATCCGGAGTTATTCCGAACAGTCCTTGTGCGCTGCTGAATCCGACACGGAAACCCGTCATCACCTCGTCAAATATAAGCAAGGCGCCATATCCCGTAGTAACCTTACGCAATCCCTCCAAGAACCCCGGCTGCGGCGGTACGACACCCATGTTCCCCGCAATCGGCTCAACGATAATCGCTGCAATTTCATTGCCGTAGCGTTCGAAGGCCACCTTAACGGCTTCGAGATCGTTATAAGGTACGGTAATTGTGTTCATAGCCACACCTTCGGGAACCCCCGGACTGTCAGGCAATCCCAGTGTTGCCACACCGGAACCGGCCTTAATCAGTAGGCTGTCCGCATGACCATGATATGATCCTTCGAATTTCAAAATTTTACTGCGGCCCGTGAAGCCCCGTGCTAAGCGGATTGCGCTCATCGTTGCTTCCGTACCGGAATTCACCATGCGCACGATATCCACTGAAGGAACACGGGCAACGACGGTCTTAGCCATCTCTGTTTCCATAAGCGTTGGCGCACCGAAGCTTGTCCCTTTTACCGCTGTCTCCTGCAGTGCCTTAACTACATCCGGATGTGCATGGCCCATAATAAGCGGTCCCCATGAACAGACATAGTCGATAAAGGTATTACCATCGATATCGTAGATCCGCGAACCTTCGCCCCGGTCTACATAAATCGGCGTCAAGCCCACTGATTTGAACGCCCGAACAGGGCTGTTCACACCGCCGGGAATATACTGTTTTGCCTCTTCAAAAGCGTTCCGGGAAGCCTCTTCCCGTCGAGCAACACGTTCTATGGTCATCTTTAATCACTCCTATTCTGTTCTTATTAATCACGCAGCCAACGGGCAGCATCCTTCGAGAAGTAAGTAATAATAATATCCGCGCCCGCACGCTTCATACCGGTCAGCATTTCCAGCACAATTCTTTTCTCATCGATCCAGCCTTGCTTCGCAGCCGCCTTCACCATGGAATATTCGCCGCTGACGTTGTAAGCAACTAGGGGAAGATCGAAGTTATCTCGGATCGTCCGAATGACATCGAGGTAAGCGAGCGCCGGTTTGACCATCAGCATATCCGCGCCCTCAAGCACATCCGACTCCGCTTCACGGATTGCTTCCCGCAGATTGGCAGGGTCCATCTGATAGGTTTTCCGATCACCGAATTGCGGTGCAGAATCGGCAGCCTCGCGGAATGGGCCGTAGAAGGCCGAAGCGTATTTTACAGAGTAAGCCATAATAGGCAAATGCTCAAAACCGGCCTCGTCCAATCCCGCCCGAATCGCGGCTACATATCCGTCCATCATATTGGAAGGGGCGATGATATCCGCTCCCGCCTTTGCTTGCGATACAGCCGTACGGGTAAGCAGTTCCAATGAAGGATCATTAAGCACATCCCCGTGTACAACTCCATCTACAGTATGCGTATGTACCATCCCACAGTGTCCATGATCCGTAAATTCACACAGACAAGTATCTGCAATAACCAGCAGCTCAGGGTACCATTTCTTGATGAGGCGTGTAGCCTCTTGCACAATTCCAAACTCATCAAACCCGGAAGAACCCACCGCGTCCTTAGTTTCCGGGATCCCGAATAACAGTACAGCTGGGATTCCCAGTTCAACGATTTCGTCCACTTCTTCCTTAAGGGTGTCCAGCGAGAAATGATACACACCGGGCATAGAGCTAATCTCAGTCTTCACACCTGTACCGTAAGTTACAAAGATTGGTTGTACAAAATCCAGCACATGCAGCATCGTCTCCCGAACCATTCCGCGAATGCCCGCAGAACCCCGTAAACGGCGATGACGTGTAATAGGAAAACTCATTTTGCTTCCTCCCGAATGTATAGTATTTATTAAAGATAAACGTTGAAATTTAGTTCAGGCAGTCCAATTGAAGCCGAATTAACCTCTTGTGGACCCGATATGTTTGTTTGTTTGGATGTTCGGTTGGTTATTTGGTTGTTGGTATGGAGGAATAACTGCACTTTATACATCTATTCCCTCAGGTTGAGCCCTTGAGTTCGGTTTAATTGCACTTTTTACAACTAAAAGGTGCCAGCAGAGGGATTTACCCCCAAAATCGAGAAAATAGATGTATCGAATACATTTAAAGTTTGTTTTAGCCACCAAACGTGGATTATAGATGTACAAAGTGCAACTAAAATAACTAAAGTACGACTAAAGTTACTAAAGTAACTAATGTGCTACCAATGCGCAACTAAAGTGACTAAGAATCTAATGTGCTACCAATGCGATCTAAACTGCAACTAAATCCACCCTAACTCCCAACAACACCCTATATCCGCTTCGTCTCCGCGTTCCAGCGGCACAATTCATCTACAAGTCCATCTATTGTCGCTTCAGGCGCAAGCAGCCCCGGCGTAAGTCCCGCCTCGATGGCTGTCTTCTCCGTAATGGGGCCGATGCAAGCAATTTTGACATTGGAAAGGAGCGGCAGCGGATCTTCCAGACCCATCCGTCTCAGGATCTCCAGGAAATTGTGGACTGTCGAAGAACTGGTGAAGGTTACAGCGTGAATGCGGCCTTCCTCCAACAGCTTAAGCAGTTCATCATCGTCTTCGCCGGTCACTACAGTTTCGTACGTATCCGCTACTGTCACCAGAAGACCCAGCTCCTTAAGCTTGTCCGGCAACCAATCACGGGCCAAGTCGCCGCGCGGCAGCAGAACCTTCTGCCCCGGCAGCAGCTCTGCTCCGAGTGTCTCAATGAGGCTTTCGGCCTGAAAACGGGCCGGAAGCTCTTCTGTCATCAGTCCCCGTACAGCTAATGCCTCAGCGGTAGCAGGTCCTACTGCTGCAATCCGCGCATGGAACAATCCGCGGATATCCACGCCGAGCTCCGTTAAGTGGCGGAAGAAGAACTCCACTCCGTTCACACTCGTGAAGAACACCCAGTCGTATGTCTCTAATACGGTAAGAGCGGCGGCTATCTCCACCTTCTTCTCTTCATCTCTAGGCATAACGGTCTCAATGACCGGGAACTCATAAGGTTCTCCGCCCAGATCATCAATTCGATCCACAAGCTCACTCGCTTGGCTGCGCGCCCGGGTAACCACGATACGCTTACCGAACAGCGGCATAGTCTCCGCCCACATTAACTGCTCACGCTGGAGCACCACATCACCGACAACGATGACCGCAGGCGGCTGGAAATTAGCGGCGGTAACCTTCGCCTCAATGTCGGCAAGCGTGCCGATCAAGGTCTCCTGCTCCGCCCGAGTACCCCAACGCACAAGCGCCACCGGAGTTTCCGGCGGCCGTCCATGTTTGATTAGCTGTCCGCTGATATAACCAATCTTGGCTACACCCATCAGGAATACAAGGGTTCCCGTTGCGTTCGTCAGCTTCTCCCAATTGATGGAGTAATCCAGCTTCTCCGGGTTCTCATGACCGGTAATGATGGACAGAGAGGAGGTATGATCGCGGTGAGTAACAGGAATACCTGCATAGGCCGGCACGCTGATGGCAGAGGTAATTCCCGGAACGATCTCATAAGGAATTCCATGCTGCCGCAGAAGTCCGGCTTCCTCGCCAACGCGGCCAAAGATTGTAGGGTCGCCCCCTTTTAAGCGGACAACGGTTTTACCCTGAAGGGCTAGATCCACAAGAAGTTGATTAATCTCCTCCTGCTTCATCGTATGCCGATCCGGGCGTTTGCCTACATAGATCTTCTCCCCGCCGGGCTTCATCCATTTCAAGAGTCTCGGACTCGCCAGCCGATCATATACGAGCACATCGCCTTTTTTGATGCAATCCAGACCCTTCACCGTAATCAGCTTCGCATCTCCAGGACCTGCACCCACTAAATATACTTTCCCCGTCATTTCCCTCATCCCCTTACATCTGCCAAAATCTTCTCTGCTCCTTGGGCGATCAGCTTCTTCGCTACCTCTTCACCCAGCGCAACCGGGTCCATACCCGTACAAGTTTCTTTCAAAATCGTCTTGCCGTCCGGCGTTCCCACCATGCCCGTTAACGATAAAGTCCGCACAACACCCTGACTGGATACGATCTCCACATCAGACGAATTCTCATCGGTATTCCATACCGCAAAGGCCCCGATAGGTACCTGACATCCACCGTTCAGCACTCCAAGAAAAGTGCGCTCTGCCTTGACCGTTATTGAAGTATTCTCATCATTATAGAGAGCCAACAGGCTCCGAAGCTCGCTGTCGTCCTCACGGCACTCAATTCCCAGCGCACCTTGACCTACGGCGGGCAGGCAAATCTCCGTTGCCAAATACTCACTTACACGGTCTTCCCAGCCCATACGCGCAAGCCCTGCGGCTGCGAGCAGGATGGCGTCATACTCGCCGCTCTCCAGCCTGCGCAGACGGGAATCAATATTTCCGCGAATCGATTCAATCACCAGATCAGGCCGTAACGCGGCAAGCTGACTGGAGCGGCGCAGACTGCTTGTGCCTACGCGCGCACCCTGCGGCAGCTCCGCCAGACTAACGCCTCCCACTGAAATGATACAGTCCCGTGGATCTGCCCGTCTGGGTACCGCACCATTCATAAGGCCTTCGGGCAGCTCGGAGGGCATATCCTTCATACTGTGCACCGCCATGTCGATTTCCTTATCCAGCATCGCCTGCTCGATCTCCTTGACGAACAGCCCTTTTCCGCCGACTTTGGATAAGGTGACATCGAGGATGCGGTCCCCTTTAGTAATGATTTTCCGCACCTCAAATGTAAAGGGAAATCCATGTTCCCGGCTTAGCTTTTCCAGATCTGCAATGACCTGCCCGGTTTGGGTTAATGCCAGCGCGCTTTGTCTGCTGCCCACAATAATCGTTCGCATCTCTATTCCTCCCGATGATGTGCAATCCAGGCTTCAACAGCCTCCGGACTCCACTCTATAAAGGTACCCTGTCTAATCTTATTCAACACATCCAACGTGCCAAGTTTCCTAAGAAGCCTGCTGCGGACCTCATGAGATTCCTCCCGTTGCTTGATTTCCGTACGCATATGATGTAAAAATTCCAAATATGGCCCATATTCCTCACCGAGGGTTTCTTCTAATAATCCTCTGATCTCGGCAGCCGCTCCGGGGCCTGCACCGGAAGTAGAAACCGCCACCGTTAACCGCCCACGTCGAACAACACCGGGCGTAATAAAGCTCCCCCGTTCGGCTTCGCTCGCCACATTCACAGGAATGCCGTAAGCGTGCGCTTCCTCAGCCACTTTCCTGTTCACCTCAACATCATTACTTGCCGCATATACCAGAAAGGCTCCTCGGATATCTCCGGGAGCATATACCCGCTTTGACCAGGTCAATGCACTTTCCTCAGCGAGCTTTGCAAGACCATCCGTAATAGAAGGACTCACTACAGTAACCGAGGCACCGGCTTCAAGCAATCCCAGCACTTTACGCTCAGCAATCCTTCCGCCGCCGATAACCACACAACGTTGTCCGTGACAATCCAGCATAATGGGCAAGTAAACGGTCATCTGGGTCACTCCCCATTCCAACGGTGTAATTCAGACCAAGAGTTCAATAAGAAATTGAGAATAATAAATCCATAACCGCCTAACGCAAAACGTGCCATGATCACTCCGCTCCGCCGACTCGAAATTTTCAGTATAAGATAGCATATGTAAATCCCAAGCCCGATAAGCGTGGATAATACTTTTAAATCCTGCAACAAAGGCAGTCGCCCTTCGATAACAATAGAAATCCCGGCTACGATTAGCGACCCCATCAGCAGCGGCGTACCCACCAATATAGATATATAAGAGTATTTGTTCAAAGTCTCCAGACTTGGCAGACGGCGAAGCCGGTCATTCCACTGCTTTCCCTTCAGCCGGTTATGGAGGAAGAGATACAGAATCGCGAATACCGTACCCAGTGTTAATGCCGCAAAGCTGAGGTTAGCCAGAATAATATGCATCGCCAGCCAGCCGTGAACCGCACTCCAACTCTGTAAGCTGTGATCCACCGCAGTCAGCCACACTCGATTCAGCAAAAAAGCACTAAAACCCGCTACACTCAGCAAAAGAACCGTAAACTCTCCCTTACGTCTATACGCCACAACAAGAGAGATCAACACGATGCTGAAGGAGAACCAGAACAGGAAATCATACGGTGTAAAAATAGGCAGTCCCGCCTCCTGAGCGAAGCGAATACCGAGGCCAACACCCTGAAGCACAGCCACAACGGCAAGAAGCCCCGTACCTAACCGCTTCCCGCTCGGACTCCGACGGAGGCAATCCGAGAAATAAAACAGCAGGCTCAGGGCATACAGCATCAAAGCGGCATCGTATATTCCGTTAAGTAAAACCATAATGTCACCCGCCGAACAAGCTTGCCGGAGCAAGCGTTGTTTTTGGCATCATAGAGTCGCCGCCGGCTGACCCTTTGTCACCTGCCTGTAAGCTTTTAGAGGCAGAAGTGGTAGTTTTTTCATCCGGTCCAGCGTCCAACTGCTCCTGGAGTGCGAATATTTTGGAAAAGTAATCCAAAGCCTCGTTGCCTTTTTTGCCTCCGGACATCTCCTTGATGACATTAATCGGATCATGCATCATCTGATTGACAATGCTTTTGGTTAAGCGGCGAATAACCTTACGCTGGTGCTCGTCCAGTTCAGGCAGCTTATTGAACAGACTCTCCATGGTTTCTTCATGAATCGTGTTCGATTTATCCTGAAGCGCACGAATGACAGGTCTCACCCCAAGCGTCTTCAGCCATTGATAAAATTCAGCCATTTCTTCATTGATCATAATCTCAATCTTGGCGGCCTCACTCCGGCGCATCTCCAGATTGCTCTCGACAATACCCTCTAAGTCATCAATATCATACAGGAATACACCCGGCAAATTAGCTGCTGCAGGATCAATGTCACGCGGAACTGCAATATCAATCATGAAAAGAGGACGGTTCGGACGGCGTTTCATTCCATCTGCCACCTTCTGGGCTGAGAGGATATATCCATCAGCTCCCGTTGAACTGATCACGATATCGACTTCATCCAGATGCTTCAATGCGTCTTCAATCGTACTCGGCTTACCCGAGAATTTCTCTGCCAATTCTACTGCACGGGACAATGTGCGGTTAGCCACAATGACTTCTGCCGCACCGCTGCTGTAGAGATGCTTAACCGTCAGCTCGCTCATTTTGCCGGCGCCGAGAATCAGCACTCTTTTACCCGTGAACATACCGAATATACGCTTGCCCAGCTCCACAGCCGCATAGCTGACTGAAACTGCGCTCTCGCCGATGGATGTCTCACTGTGCGCACGCTTACCGAGCGTTACCGCCTGCTTGAACAGTCGGTTGAACCAAGTACCCGTAACCCCTTCACCCTGTGCGGTCAAAAAAGAGCTGCGAACCTGTCCCAGGATCTGCGTCTCGCCAATCACCATGGAATCCAGACCGCAGGTCACACGGAATAAATGGGCGATCGCCTGCTCATCTTCATATATATACATATGCTGCATAAATTGCTCACTCTTAACCCCAAACCATTGCTCCATAAAATTGCGTATGAAGTAACCGCACATATGAAGACGATCCACGACCACATAAATTTCCGTACGGTTGCAGGTCGCAACGATGACCCCTTCCAGAACACTCTTCGTCTGCATCAACTGATGGAGAGCTGCCGGCAAGTCCTTCTCCGCAAAAGCGAACAATTCTCTAACCGCCACGGGCGCCGTACGGTAATTCAGGCCAACGACGACGATATGCATCGCAAGTTCACCATCCTAATCATTTTCGCTTTCATATCCTACGTAATCAATGTGTTAAGTATATCACAGGCAAATCGGACATTTTACAAATTTTTTGAACGCTTTATGAAATTCAGATAATAATTATTATAAATAAAAAAACCATGGGGGTTCCATGGTTTAGGATTCGTAAGTTTGAACTTTGTTAGTAAGGTATATCTTGTGAGAAGTTTTGGCGTTCTCTTATTACGGGGTATATACTACCTTTTTCTCCACAGTTGTCACTTTGCCGAATTTGTTCGTCACTTTAAAGACAAAGAAGTTATCGCCTTCCACTAAAGTAACCGATTGGTTAAAGCTTCCGTAACTGCCTACCAGCTTGTCATTCAAGTAGATCTTTGGATTGCTGTCATTGGAATCACTTGCACTACCAGTGAATGTTAGTTGCTTGCTGCTCGTTGTCTCAGGGATATAATCGAGATCTAATTTAGGTGATCCAATCACAAAGACGATTTTTTTAGTAATGACCTCAGAGCTTTTGCCTAATCGGTTCAGAGCTTTGAATGTAAAGATATTCTCCCCTTCTACTAGGGTTACCTCTTTATTAAAAGTACCGTAGCTGCCCACAAGTAGGTCATTCATATAAATTTTTGGATTGCTGTCATTACTATCTGTAGCTTGACCGCTTAATGTGATTCTGGAGCTGCTGCTCGTTTCGGGAATGGAGTCTAAAGTCAGTTCAGGCCCGCCGACAGTGAATACAACTGTCTTCGTTATTAGCGCTGAACTTTTACCCAAATTGTTCGTAGCTTTAAAGGTGAATACGTTCTCCCCTTCCTTTAAAGTCACCGTTTTGCTGAAGGTTCCATAACTGCCTACTAGTTGATCATTCATATAAATCTTTGGATAGCTGTCATTCGTATCACTAGCCTGACCGCTTATCGTAATCGTGGAACTACTGCTCGTCTCGGGAATATTATCAAGTGTAAGCACGGGCACGCCGACGGTGAAGGTAACCGTCTTTGTAATTACAGAAGAGCTTTTGCCCAAATTGTTGGTAGCTTTAAAGGTGAATACGTTCTCCCCTTCCTTTAAAGTCACAGTCTTGCTAAAGGTTCCATAACTGCCTACAAGCTGATCGTTAAGATAAATCTTAGGATAGCTGTCATTCTTATCAGTTGCCTTACCACTTAGTGTAATCGTTGTGCTGTTGCTTGTTTCGGGAATCATATCCAGAGTAATTACGGGTCCTCCAACGGTGAAAGTGATCGTCTTCGTAATTACTGTAGAGCTTTTACCCAAGCTGTTCGTAGCCTTAAATCGGAAGACATTCTCCCCTTCATTCAGGGTAACCGTCTTGCTGAAGCTGCCATAACTGCCAACAAGCTGATCGTTGATATAGATCTTAGGATAGCTGTCATTCTTATCCGTTGCTTTACCTGTGAGGGTAACGGTGGACGAGCTGCTCGTTTCCGGGACCAGATCCAGAGTCAACTCCGGTCCGCCTAAAGTGACTATAATTTGCTTCTCTACAACTACTTGCTTATCGTATTTATTAACCGCAGTTACCACAATCGTATTAACCCCTTCTTTCAGGGTTAGGTCTGCACTCCAGGTTCCGTTATAGGAGATATAGACCTCTTTATTATTGATCGTAACACTTGGGTTAGTGTCACTGTCATCCGTAACTTTACCGCTGATCTTCACGTTGAGTTGGCTGGCTGAATCAGGAGCCGTTACCGTCAACTTAGGACCTGTGGTCTGATAAGTTACATTCTTGGTAACAGTCTTCGAGCGTCCGTTCGGCAACACAACCTTGAACACGAATTCATAGACACGTTCTCCCTCGCTCAAGCTGTAAGCTTCTGCGAATGAACCGTTGAGGTTCTCAACTTCTTTATTATTGATATACACCTTCGCACCTGATGTAGCTTTACCGGAGATTCGGAGAGTACTGCTGGAAACCTTCTCCGGCATTTGCACATCCAACAGAACATCCTTGGTAGCGCTGGTATAGGATGATTTCAGAACCCGATATAACAGCGTAGCAACCGATGCTCTATTAATAGGGCTTGTTGGCTTAAAGGTTCCATCCGGAAACCCCATAATCAGCTTATTGTCAACCGCCACAGCCACCTCATTGGCTAACTGGGGAGAGACCTCATCATAGTCGTAGAATTTATTGCCCAGAATGGAGTCCGCATTTACATTGTCAGTGTCCAGTGCCATCGCACGAACCAAAGCAACCGCAACATCCTCCCTCGTAGCATTCGCTTGAGGATCGAAGAACGGCTTGCCTTTTATAGGAAAGTACCCCGTAAGATAATCCTTAGAGGCTTCTACATATACATAAGCCCATGATGACGAATTCACATCCGAAAAAGTCTGCGTAGCTGCACTATCTACATCCAGACCAAAAGTAAGTGTAATTAACTTGGCTAATTGTTCACGGGTAATCGGCGCCTCCGGCTTAAACGTTCCGTCCGGATTCCCCGAGATGATCCCCTGACTACTCATGCTCTCAATAGCTTCATTAGCCCAGTAGGTTTCCTTCACATCCACGAAGACCACTGTCGTCTGTTTCACAACCGTTGCTGCATTGGCCGTTCCTGCGAGCACTAAGGACAATAACATGAACCATACTGCCACTATATTAAACTTCTTTCCACCCAAAACCTTCGCCCCCCATATGTATCTATTCTCCCAGGACCTTTTACTCAATAAAATGATAGACAGAGCAAAAAATCCATATCAGGAAATAATTATACCTGAATATGGATTGTTATTATAGGTCTTATAGATCATATTTGGAAATATATTGTGCGTTTGTGGTGGATATAGAAATACCCGGCGAGTTATCGCCGGGTATTTAAAAGAACCAGCCCTTGATTTGATCAAGGGCATTCTTAGCTTCAGGTCCATCATAACCCAAGGCATTGCCGATCATTTTGGTATATTCGCTGAAGGTGGTCTCTCGGCTATATGAATCGCTCCACCAATGTTTGGCGTTGTAATTCGAATGCGAAGCAACGTAAGTCAGCTTGATACCGGACTTCTTATAAACATGATCAAATATAAACTTTACCCGCCGCATGTGATAATCCGAAGAAACAACGATAGCCGAAGTGAAACCGTGTTCCTTCATTATAGGCAAGGTGTACTTGGCATTATCATAAGTACTTAGCGCTGCATTCTCGGTTAGGATGGCATCTTGCGGAACGCCCATGGCAAGGGCGGTTTGAAGCATGTCCCCGGAAGCGCTAATTGATTCCTCGGCGTTGGATAACATTACATAGGGAGAATAAGCAGCTTTGAATAAATCAGCTGCAAGATCCACTCGACCAGAGTCTCCACTTAGTAAGACTATTATATCTGCTTGCTTGGGGGCATTGGTTAGAAAAAGGAAGTTTCCTGCATTGAGAATAAAAGTTAAGAGTGAAATCGAGATTATAATTAAAGGCAACCTATGTATAGACAAATTAAAGAGATTGCAGTAAGTTAATTTATTCATTCATACAATATTCCTGCTACTTGGATTTCTTGAAATTTTTTTCACCTATAAAAATATTAATAATATTTGAGATTATAACTTATAAGCGCCTTCTATATCACATATATTTTTGGTGTCTAATATAACCTTTCCTCTTAACTTTTCCATAACTTCTTTAATTTCATTGTGAGATACCATGATTACAACAAAATCAACATCAGCTAAAAAAATATCTAAGTCATGATATTGATTTTGTACAATATCTCTCTTGACATAAGGATCATACGTTTTCAGAGCAGGAGCTAAGTGCTTTTCCATTGCTTCTAATAACTGCAAAGTAGGACTTTCACGCACATCATCCACGTTATCTTTATAGGTTAATCCATATAAGCCCACTCTAGATAAGTCTTTCATTTCTTTATCTTTCATTATTTCATGAACTCTACCTAACACATACTCTGGCATTGAGTCATTTATTTTTCTTGCAGCTAATATGATATTAGCAAGTCCAGGGTAATCTCCTACCAAGAACCATGGATCTACAGAGATACAATGCCCACCAACACCGGGGCCGGGCTGGAGTATATTTACACGAGGATGCATATTTGCGATTCTTATTATTTCGTAAACATCCATTTCGTCAGAATGACAAATTTTTGTCAATTCATTTGCAAATGCAATATTTATATCTCTAAATGTATTTTCAATAACTTTCGTCATTTCAGCAGTTCTAATATCGGTTAATTCAATATCACCTTGACAAAATACTTTATACAAATCTTTTATTAATCTTCCTACTTCATTATCATCTGACCCAATAGTACGTGAGTTATGTTTCAACTCGTAGATCATATTACCAGGAATAATTCTTTCTGGTGCATGAACCAAATTAATATCTTTTCCGATCGAAAATCCATTGGCTTCTATAACAGGACGAACGGATTTGTTTATCGTACCAGGTGAAACTGTTGATTCAATTACTATTATTGCTCCTTTCGGACTTACATCCATAATACTTTTCACTGCTGACAAAACATAACTCGCATCAATTTTCTTACTGGATTTATCATAAGGAGTAGGTACCGCTACAATATATACATCTGCAGTTACATATTTAGTTGAAAATGTAATTCCCTTAGACAAGGCTTGTCTAAACAGTTCTTCAAGACCATCTTCTTCAAAAGCATTTTCACCTAATTTTAAAGTATTCACCAATTTTTCATTATAATCTGTTCCAACTACTTCGACCCCATGTGCTGCAAACATTAGTGCCGTTGGAAGGCCGATATACCCTAATCCAATAATATTAACTTTCTTATTTTTCAACATAATCATTCTCCTTATTTAATATCTAATAAAACAGCAGTATCTAGCTTGCATTCTCACTATTACTATTAGAAGTTTATAAATTATATTTGTATGATTAGTATCCATAAAAATAATTCTTAACAATTCAGCATTTTCTCTTTTTCGAAATATCATGCTGATGTTCCTCGACTTTCCAAATTAAATAAAAAAGGCAGTATTTTCATTGATAATTTATTTTCTTTTCAATGAGAAGTTTTGTATTTTTAATTCTTTTAGATAATAAGGCTCCATATCCTGAAGATGAATATTCTGCTTCTTTACAATCGTATAAAAAGGGCTTATTACTTTTATCCAATATTGTAATAACATTTTGATTTAGTTCAATTCTTCGGTAATGAACTATATCAGCGAAATATAGTATCATTCCTATTGAACAGTTAGTAAGTTCTACAATTTTACCGGTTATATTAACTTTCACACTAAAACAATCTTTTAAATTATTGGTTTCTATTCCATGGTATGGAATATTGTGTGCTTTTACACTTCTGAATTGATTCCTTCTATTAATCAAAGGGGTATATATGTAGCTTCCTTGATCACTAAAGTAATTTTCTAATCCATAACTCACTTCAAAATGTAAGAAGTCATTGTGAAGATGAGCGTTATGCATAATTCCAAGATCTGCCACGGACCGAACAAAAAGCTTGAAATTATCTAGCTCAAAAACTGCCAATCCAAAATCAGGAGAATAATTCAGTGTTGAATTCTTCAAATTTAAATTTTCAACTGGAAATATAATTTTAGTAATTTGCTTATTAATCAATGTTGATAAATTAAAATCATCAATAGATATAATAGGTTGTTGTTTGGTAAATTCAAATGCTTCATCAGAAATTAATGTTTTATTGTTTAATAACGCAATCATAATCTTGTAATCTAATGGAAATTCTTTATAGAATGTTTTTAAATAATTATATTTTGTAATTGCATATACTATTGCTAATAGCGAGTTGACACTTAACTCATTTTCATCAAAAACTTGATTATCTTTATAAAGGTCACTATAACCTGATAAATTATAGTATTTTTCCTCGTAATCCTTAACTGATAAAAACTCACCTATGAGATCTAACTTAATTAACCGCCCGCTATCATTGTCGCCTATTTGAATTATATTACCATCATGCTTTTTAGTGAGGGCAGCAAAATGTGCAGCTGAATTAAGCTTCTTCAAGAACCTCTGCTCAATTTCAACACCGTTTCTGATTAGTAACGCCATCGAATAAGCTGATATTTCAGCACTTAAACGATGATAGACCGTTGAACATTCATAGTTTCCGCCATCTTCTAAGAATTGTTTATCAAACTCACTTAAAAACTCTACAGATGCGAATTTAAACCATTTTTTTGTTTCTTTATTCTTATAATAACTAGCTACAAATAATAGCCCACAAAGATTCGATAAATAATGGTTTCCATTTTTATTTGTCACAAAGTTTAATTCTAAATTACGTATTATAAATCTTCCATGTTTCATTATCTCAGAAGAAATGTATATTTTAAATTCTTCGTCCAAAACGTTATAATTATCTATTTGTAAAAACAAATCATAGGCTATTAATATATTCACCACACGTATCGCTACTTCCATAGTGCAATTCCAGTTAACACCTTGTCCTATGGGATTACTCTCACAAAAATCAATAATTTGGAATTTAAATTCTTTTATTAAAGTCTCTCTTTTTTCGTGCATTGAAATTCCCATGAGGGCCATTTGAGGAAGATGATACATTCTTGCTAACTCCCAAGGCATTTTTAGGTCTACGCCTTCAGGCAAATTTGACGAAACTTTCGAGGCTGATTTTTCAGCATCAAATAAATAGCCTGATTTTAAATCCCTATGCCAATCAATTGGAGAGTAATTCTTGTCAACTCTCGCCTTAACAATATCAACAAATGGTCTTACAGGATCAGCTAAATATTTAACGCCCTCAATTCCAAGTACCTGAGCTTTATAGTCTGATGATATCCATCCACTTCCTAGTATATTAAAATGATGCGATAGATACTTATTACATGTAAAATTCATTAAATTTGAATCGATAGACTCATTAAATATGATCTTATAATCAATTAAGCTTTCAATTCTTAGTAATGGCATTTTTTTTTTATAACTTTTTATTTCATAACTAAAAAGCATATCGTTTAAATTAGTTTTACCCAATACCCTTTTTAAGACAATTCGCTTAACAATAGTATTGGAACGAAAAAAAAATGTCCTCAGTATTTTAATGTAAGAAATCATTTCACTGATTCTCCTTTATCCAGAAAGATAAAAAATGTAGCCGATACATTTATTATCATATGTGTAAGAATTGTTGCAACCGCAGCACCATTAATACCCCAGACAGGAATCAACATCCAATTGACCAAAACATTCACACCTAATGATGTTATAGCAAGTAAACAAAGTGTCTTATATTTTTTAGCAGCCATCATTATGCTTGTATTTGATGCAAACATATAGCTAATACCTACTCCAACACATAAAATTTTAAATGTATTTATAGCCTCATCATACTGCTCTCCGTTCATAATTGGCATAAATATATCACTAGCTAAAATAACAAACACAGAAAATGGAATAACAAATTTCCAAGTTCTTTTCAACCATATCAATGTAAATTTCTTTCGTTGCTCAATATCATCTATATATTCCTTCTTTGAAGTTCTTACTCTTAAGACAGCTTTAATAGAAGGTAATAGAGTCAGTAACAATGAATAATATTTAAAAGCAATACCATACATTGCTACATCCTTTTCCGTCATCATATTTGAAATCATAACAATATCTATCTGATTAATTACATTTAAAATTACTAGATAAATCACAATTCCAAAACTATCTTGAAGCATCAATTTTAGAATACTTCGGTTAGACAAAATTTCTTTCAGTAAAGTCCCTTTATATATACGGATAATTCCAAAAACAAAAGCAATTGAACCACAAATAACATATACAAGAAATACTTGAGTTGCTTTGACTTCTTTAAAAATAATCATTAAATATAATAATGATATTAGTATGAAAACATTTCTTAAATTATTTGTAATTCCTGATTTAACATACATTTCCCGAGACTGAAAAAAGGCTTGATTCATATTTATTAATGATAAAATAAATCCATAGAACGATGCATAAATTACAACGATAGCAGTTGTATTATAAATCCCCGTCAAAACAGGAACCAATGTTATAACTAAAAATGAAAGTATAAATATCAGTAAAGAGGACACTGCATGTAGTCCAACTGTACTTTTACCGGTTCTTGAGTATTGCTCTGTAGAGTAACGTATAAATGAAAGTGATATCCCTTCGCCGAATACCCCATAAATAAAGCTGGATAAAGCAGTGAATTTTACTATATCTGCATATTGTGAAGGTGACATTATTCTTATTAGTATAATTGTAATTACTATCATAAAAACTTTGGATAATATATCAAAGATAAACACTTGAAGAAAATCTTTCGGAACTTTTTTATGTACCTGCCCTATTAAACTCCGATTCATTCTGACCGCCCCACTTTTCTCCGAACCCTTTTCTTGATATACACTACTAATAAATTTAATAATTTACATAATGATCTGTATTAAATTTATAAAGGCAGTGTGTCTTAATCATTGTATTGTTTTAAGTAATCAATACTTTTGCTTGATGAAAGAATTTGGAATTTATTATTTTTGTTAACTAAAGATAGTAAAATAAGAGCCATAATATACCCATATACACTTAAAACAACAAATATTGTAGCACCAGTTATTGCATAAATTAAAACTATTAAAATAGATATATAAGTTTTAATTTCCAATCCTGATGTGACTTTATCCAACAAATAAAACAAAAATGCATATGTAACTGGAATAAAAATAATACCAAGTGGTCCATAAGAATATGCACTACCAAACAATCCCGTATTAGCACTAACCGCAGGATTATGAAAATATAGCCCTCCTAAAATGTATGGGACACCAAATGTGTAGGGATAGTCAGAAACAAACCCAATCTTCTCAAAGACACTAACAAAAGGTACTACGGAAGGCATATCTTTAAAATATTCAAAATAACAATTACTCAATATTGCAGGTAAATAATAAATCCGCTCAAGAGCAGTACTTACTAAAAATGTCGATTTCCCTATAATTGATTCAATATAGATAAGGATATTTACTAAAATCAACATTAAAGGTATTATTTCAACCATGAATTTTCTGTAAAAGATATATGCTAAAATAGATGCAGGCAAAATAAATAGTGCTGCTTTTTGGTTATCTATACTATATAGGTGAAGTTGAATGTATATTAGAAATAAAAGAAAGATCCAATTTTTCTTTTGCCAACAATAAACCCCTGCAAACGGTATAATAATATACATTGCATTATTTCTGAAATATTCAACAATTGTCCCTAGGTTATAAGTTTTTGCTTGACTTCTTAATTCATAAATCTTTATAGAGTCTAGTGTTATATTTAATTTAAAACCGTTAAATCTCCAAGATATTATAAATACCCCTAAGCAAAAAATATAAATAATTGCTAGCCATATGTAGTATTTCGAGCTATTATTTAATGCTAAACGATTATTAGTAGATGATTTACTTTTTTTGATATTACAAAGCAAATATGATGACACCAAAAGCATCGACCAAAAAACTACAAAGTTATATAAATACTCGTAGTCTAGGTTAGCAAGGCCAAACAATGAAATTGACGGTACAAAGCTCATAATAAATAACCCTAATATAATAATTTCAGATCCTCTGTCTCTAGTTTTTAGTATTTTCTTATCAATAAAAATAACCGCAATTAGGTAAATAATCCACGAGATAACATATTTCACTGCATTTAATTCCATATTAAACACACCACTAGATAGTAAATAACTTTGCTCGTGGTAATTATTTAACACCGTAACATATAGAGAATCTAGGGAGAGCCTAAACAAACCCATATTTAAAGTAAAATACTTCGTTTTTTTACTTTTTTTGTTCACAAGTCCCACAGGTCAAACCTCTTTTCCCTCAACCAATTCAATAAATTGCTTACCAACATTTTTAATATCGAATTTTTCTAATGGTATATATAATGATCCAGTAAAATCCCCATCAATAAAAGAAATTATTTTTTCTAAGGATATTTCATCCTGTTTAAACGATAAGATAGGTCTTTTAGTCAGAGCATAATCAATCAATTTTGATGGTATTTGATTTGAAGTACTATTCTCAATATTAATTAAGAAATCCATTGTACTAAGCTTAGAAATACATTCCTCTCTAGGGATTAAACCATGTATTTGTAAACGATTTCCTAATATTTCCTTATACTTTAGTAATATATCTGTATAAATTGATCCATGCGTAATTGTATATAAAACAAAAACAAAGTCTCTATCTAATTTTGATAAAGCTTCTAGTAATTTCTCAGGATTGCGTATTTCTTTATAAAATATTCCTGCGTATGCAAATGTCACCCTCGCATTTTTCTGGTAGTTTAATATACTAGTTTTACTAAAATCAAACCCTTGAGGAATTACTTTGATTTTACTATCAGCAGCATATTCTTTAAAATAGGCAGTTGCAGCTTCAGTAGGAATTGTAATGTAATCAAAAGTTGAACAAGTGATCTTTTGTAAATTTTTAAAATAAAAAGCTACTTTTGTATCATTATTTTCATAAAAAGGGTCACTCCAGTCAGAGATGGTAACACATTCATGATATTTAGTATTCCTGATCTTGAGAGCGGTTATTAAGTTAACATAAAAAGGAAGACCAATAGAAATTACTGCACCGTACTTCTTAACATCAATTTTGTTATATAAGTAGGTTCCTGTGGTTAATATGAACCTATCGCCTACTAAATAATTAATCATATTTTTAACCATGGATAGAATGCGATTATTAGAAAATTTCGCAACTTTATTATTACTAACTTCTCTATTCTCCAACAGTTTATCGCTATATTCTTCATTACTTATAAACTGCTTATAATCGCCTATAAGGACATCAACCAAATAACCATTTTTTCTTAATTCATGTACTAATTCTTTAGCCCTAAATGCTCTAGGCACATTTCTAGGGTAATACCAATGGGTTACGACTAATATCCTTTTCATGCTCTCCTCCTTAGATAATAATGAGTGTAATTACAGATTTTTCATCTTTAAGTAATAACTTTCTAATTTTTTCGCTTCAATTCTAATATCAAACCCAGCATTTCTGATTTTATTCGTCTCATTTGTTCTTACTGAATCATTCTTGGTTTCCAATATTCTTTCTGCCCACACGGAAGCGGCTGACTTTAAACTTAAGTAGCTTATATTTTCCGTTACTTTCGCTTCAATGGGGACAATATCTGAAGTGTAACACTGCAAACCAGTCATTTGCGCCTCGATTAAAACTATCCCCAATCCTTCAAAAATTGAAGGTAGGACAAAGACATCCATTGCATGTAAAAGATCCCTTACATCTTCTCTTTGCCCCAAAAACAAAACCTGATCACTTAGAGAATAAAGCTTAACCTTCTCTTTAATCTCTTCCTCCAATGGCCCCATGCCTATAAGTAAGAGAATACTGTTCTTATTCTTTTTGAATACTTCCGAAAAAATTTCAATCAAAAATTCATGATTTTTTTGTTTATTAAAGCGTCCTACATGCCCTATAACTAGCTCTTTATCTAACTTCAAATTATTGCGTACTTTTGTTCTGATTTTTTCATTAAACTCAAACTTTTTAGAGTCAACTGCATTATTAATTATCTTAATTTTTCCTTGCTTCATTAATCTTTTCCCATATAAGAAATTACCAGCTGCTTGAGAGCATGCAAAATAAGCATCGACATTTTTCTTAAGTGGTAGGCATAAAATTCTATTTCTAATTGCATTAATTTTCTTATCTGAATATTTAGTTGTGTGACTATGTGAGATGATGTGTCTAACACCATATTTACGCCCTAGAATTGAAAACAAAGAATTTAGATAAACTTCATGAAGATGAAGAATTTTATATTTGTCAGAGTTATCTTTGAAAAAAGATAATATGCTAAAAAATGAATTTTTTGAGAAACCAGGCTTTTTAACAAAATATACTCTACCACCTAATTCTTCTATCTCTTCAGCATAAGTTCCGTTGCTATCTACCCAATATAAAAAGTCAAATTGTATACTACTTCTATTAATATTTCTATAGTAGCTCATTATGAAACTCATTACACCGCTACTACGACTTAAAGTTGAAACAACATGTAAGACTTTTAGCATTATCAATACCGATCCCCTTTTGTGTCCCAATACTTTAAAACCTCTATTTATATTGTATGGTTTTATTTATTTACTTTATATTTCTATATTTACGAATACCTCGAATTATGTACCAGCACATATAATATGTTGACTTTATAGAATTCAAGCCAACAAAACGATAAGTTTTAAATGCCATTCCTAAAGACTTAATCTTATTACTAGATTTTGAATTGTCAGATATTCTATAAATTAATAGAGGCTCGTTAACTCCTTAAGCGTATCGTTCTACTTTTAAAATGCGAAGCCATGAGCCGAAGTCTTCATGTGTTTCATCCTTCTCCATTTTATATTCTTCAATATATTTTTTTTTAATTAATACTGATGAGCAGGATATAATATTTTGTTTTAGTAATTCTTTATAAGAAACTTTTTCCGGAACTTCAAGAATACCTTTGTAAAGTTCACTGTTTTCATTCATAAATGAAGAACCAGTAAACAGAAAGTTCCCCTTTGTTTTGTTTAAACAATTAATTTGTTTTTCCAGTTTTTCTTTTACCCAACAATCATCACTATCTAAATAAGCTATCCAGTCTCCTGTAGCTAGGGAAACCCCTCTACTTCTGGTTGCGGCGACACCTTGGTTATTTTTATTAATATAAAATTTTATTCTACTATCCATCTTCGTCATTTCTTCTATTAGGTTAACAGTATTATCCTTAGATCCATCGTCAATAACTATTAACTCAAAGTTCTGGTGAGTTTGAAACAACACTGAGTTTATTGCCTCAACTACATATTTTTCACAATTATAAGCGGGCATAACAATGCTGATTAAAATTTCCACGATTAACTTCCCTCTTCCGTTAATCTTATTGAATCTTTAAAGCTCTTCACACAATAATTAGAAAAGCTTTTCTCATAGGTTAGGTTTCCAAACATTTTATTTATAAATTTAACTCTTTTAAAAAATAGCCTCAACAGAGGATTGAATAGTTTTGTCATTTTAACTTTTTTCCCATGGTATTCAGCTATGAGCTTTACCATATCACTTGTACTTACATACTCTTCATTTTGAGGAAGGAATACCCCATCATCACAATTATCAATTAACAAACTTATAAATTCTGAGAGATTATCAATGTATATCATACTTCTCTGATTATTTAATACTGGGAAAAATGGTAATCTTAGAGCCAACTTAACTAACCTGGGATAATTGCCTTTACAGTTCTTTCCGTAAACCATTGGCGGCCTTACAATTGCAATCCTAAAGTTCTCGTTTGAAAGTTCCTTAATGTGCTCTTCTGCCTGAAGCTTTGAAATACCATAATACCCTTTAGGATTAGGTACCGATTCCATATTAATAACACCACTCTCAACTCCATAAACACTCATAGAACTAAGAAAAATAAATTGTTTAACTCCCTCTGCCTTAGCTTTTTGAGCAAGAGCGATGGTAAGGTCACGATTAACTTTTGTGTATAACTCAGAATTTGCTTTAGATTCTTTAATATGTGCAATTCCAGCAACATGAAAAACAACATCGTAGCCAGAAAAGGACTTTTCTTTCCAATTATTATCTCTACACGAAATGAATTCGCAAGAATATCGATTAAAAGTGCTAATTGAGAAGGCATTGCCAATATAACTATTCTTTGCGGTAATTAAGATTTCTTTCATCTTAAACTGTCCTCTGTATCCTGGATGGCAAAGACTTGTCCCTTTGAATATCCTATACTTCCCTCTACAACTCCACTCAGTTTAATCACACTGATAATAGTCGCAAAAAAACATTTAAGATCAATTATTATTCCCATATTTTCAACATACTCTCCATCAAACTTAGCTTTATCTTCTATATTCAGTTCATCTCGGCCATTAATTTGAGCCCATCCAGTTAATCCAGGCTTAATATCGTTAGCCTTGTATTTATCTCGTTCAGCTATCAGATCATATTGATTCCACAGGGCCGGGCGGGGGCCAACGATACTCATTTCACCTTTTAAGATATTAATGATCTGCGGCAACTCATCTAAGCTTGTTTTTCTAAGGAATTTACCTACTTTTGTTATAAAAAGATTCGGATCTTTTAATAGATGAGTCGGCATGTCACTAGGTGTATCGGTTCGCATGGTTCGAAATTTAAGAATATAAAATTCAGTTTTGTTCTTTCCTAACCGCTTTTGTTTAAATAAAATTGGCCCTTTGGAGTCAATTTTAACCGATAGTGAAATGATTAAGAAAAAAGGCCATAACAATAGTAGCCCGATTAAAGCTAGGGTAAAATCAATAGCTTGTTTCACAAAATTGTAAGATCCCATAAACTCACCTGATCCTTTATGTACTATTTTTCTATAGGGAATCAATCATCTGTTCTCCCCTTGAGAAGAGATGATTGATATCTGCTTTACAATTAACTACTACTGTTACACCCCAACCTCAAAGGAATACCCTAATTCCTCTAAGGTAGGTACTTTCTTGGGCTCCGCCAGCTTGATCATGAGTCCATTCTCAATGGCCTTAAGTCCGTTGACTTCCGAGTTCATACGAAATTCTGGAATGTCCTTCTTCGTTACGTACTCTTCACTTAATCCTGATATTTCAAGCGTGATATTGGCTTCTACCACTGTTAATAATTCTCTTAATCTCATTAGGATAACCTCGCTTTGGATTGTTATCTGGCCGCTATTCCGTTACTTGGGCCTTACCTTGTTGAAGACTAGCTTCGAACGCAGCTCTATATTGGCTAATAATTCCAGTATCGTATCCACCCGCTTGGAGTTTAGCTTCGCAGTCGGACAATATGCTATTGAAGCTGGAAGTAAACGAGGCTAACTGCTGAACACCTCTGGCTTTGATACTTGCTTTGCTATCAGCGTCCTTAGCCGATAAATACTCAATTGCAGTAGCCATCAAGGTGGATCTGCTCTCTGATTCAAGTGCATTCAGCTTGGCTTCCGTCTCACTGGTGATGGATTCATATGAAACCTTTGCTGTTCCTCCACCGGCTCCTGCTCCAGCTCCTGCAGAACCACCGCCAGTTGCTCCTGTGGTCGGGGCAGGTGTTGCTGTTGCTCCACCAGAGTCCTTGCCATTACTGTTATTTGTGGTGTTATCTTTGCCACCAACAGCAGTCTGAGCTTTATAAGAAGCTGACTCTGCGGTAATCGTCATAGATTTCTGATTCCAACTGATTTCATTTCCTACAGACTCCGATAGGAACCGAAGAGGTATATATAACGAACCGTTCAAGAGATAACTGGATTGACCTGCGGGTACACTCTTAGCCGCACCGTTAAATCCATAGCTCGCTTTCACACTATTTAGGATAATGTTCTTCGTTGCCGTAGAAGTGCTATTATTGTTCGTTGCATTCATTAAATATTCCTTAATGACTACAAGCTCTGCACTGCTTGGCTCAGCTACGGTAACCTTTAGGTTCTTGGCATCCCAGCTAACACTTTTCTGCAAGGCATAGGAAACGAAACGCAATGGAACGTAGGTTGTATTGTTGTAAATGAACACGTACTGCCCTACTGGGGGCTCCATAATTACTCCGTCAAACGTCAACTTCACATTCATACTTTGAACTTTGATTGTATTATTAGTGTTATTACTTATATTAGATGCGGACACATTAGCCGGAGCCGATACTGTTAAGGGCGCCATACTGATCAACAAGAATAGACTTAATAATGCTGCTGGAAATCTCACTTTTCTCACAATTATTCACTCCCGCTTTCTTCTGCTAATACCTGATCGCGTGTTTTTCCTTGGCTAACTCCGTACTTCTTAGCAATTTGCGCCAGCTCGTTATACTGTTGCTCTGAAACTTTACCCAGAATAATAGAGCGTGCTTCTCGCTTCTCGTCAACGGATAAACCTCCGCTGGCTAGTTCTTTCAAGTGATTGATATCTGAGACGCTTAATTGGCTTAACACGATAGAGACAACATCTGCCTTCTCTTTTACCGTTACATTTTTTTGAATTTCTTTCGCTTTATCTGTAGATACCTGTGCGGTATATCCGTTATTTGAAGATTCGCCAGTGGCAGAAGTTGTTGTTGGCGTTGCAGTTGCGGTAGTCTCTGGCTTGTCCTGACTAGAATCAGCCTGAACATTATTTCCATCTTCTGTGGAAGCCGTTGGGGCAGTAGTGGAAGTAGGCACTATAGGCTCTATTCCTTCTACTTGGTTATCCACAGTATTCTCAGACTCTACATCGAAACTTCCAACCATGGAATTCATCAATTTATCTACAGCATAGTTAGCGGCGAATAAGCCGCCGACTCCCAGTACAATAATGGCTGATAGAACCCACAGCAATACTCTTTTCCATCTTTTATTGAACATGATGTATCACCCCGTATAAATTATTTAGCTAATTGCTGCTTGAGCGACGGGCTGCATGGGTACAATCTGATTAATGACTTCGCGTATTGCTTCTCCGTCCTCGGTAAGCACACGTTCCAAACGTTTAAATTCAAGCTCCAGCTGGTTCTGGCTGATCACATTGGGTCTTCCGATGAAAATCCTGCCATGATGTGTAGAGCCTAAGTTTTCCTCATCGGTCAGCAGCTCTTCGTACAGCTTCTCACCCTCGCGAATACCGGAGAACTTAATATCAATGTCCTTATAAGGCTCATAGCCGGATAAAGTAATTAAATCCTCAGCTAGAGTTAGAATCTTTACCGGTTCACCCATGTCCAGTACGAAAACTTCGCCGCCATTCGCAAATGAACCAGACTGAATAACAAGTTGTACCGCCTCAGGTATAGTCATGAAATACCGAATCATCTCTGGATGGGTAACGGTAACAGGACCACCGGCAGCGATCTGTTGCTTGAACGCCGGGATTACACTTCCCCGACTACCAAGGACGTTACCAAAACGAACGGCTGAGAACTTGGTTTGACTTAAATCGTTAAGAGATTGTACATACATCTCCGCAATCCGCTTCGTTGCCCCCATCACACTGGTTGGATTAACCGCCTTATCTGAAGAGATCATTACAAATCTTTCAGACCCGAACTTATCCGCACAGTCTGCCACATTGCGGGTACCGAATACATTATTTTTAATCGCTTCAGCAGGATTTCGCTCCATCAAGGGAACGTGTTTGTGTGCTGCCGCATGAAAGACCACATTCGGCTTGTTGCAGCGAAATACGTCCATCATACGTGTACGATCTTGTACATCCGCTATAACTGTAACTATATTTAGATCCGGGAAGCTCTTTCGCAGCTCCATTTCAATCGTGTAAATACTATTCTCACCATGCCCTAGCAGCAGGAGCTTATCCGGCATAAAGGGAGCAATCTGGCGACACAGCTCAGAACCAATAGATCCGCCAGCCCCTGTAACCAGTACTGTCTTATGGTGGACGTAATCAAGAATACTGTTCAGGTCAGCGACAACAGGTTCACGTCCCAATAAATCCTCTACACTTACATCTCTAAGCTTCTTGACGGATATTTTGCCTGCTATAAGATCGTTCAGTGGCGGGATAATCTTCAGCTTGGCCCCTGTTGTCTTGGAAAGCTTAACTATCTCGGATATTTCAGTTCTGGAGACGGAAGGTATCGCAATAATGATCTCATGAATATCTTTATCCTTAACCACGCTCGGGATCCCATAACGGTTACCCAGCACGGGAATCCCCAAAATTGACATATGATACTTGTTTGGGCTGTCGTCAATAAATCCGATCAGTTGGGTGTGTGCAAAAGAAGGTCCCATCATTTCCTTGGCAATAAGCGTTCCGCAGTCCCCTGCTCCAACAATAAGCGTATGTGTTCTGGTATCCTCATAATTGATACGCTCGGTGCGTAATACTCTCCATAAGAAACGAACGCCCCCCACCAATAGTAGGATGGTCTCCATCGCACGCACTTCTACACCAAAGGGCACACGTACCGGAAGACAAAGGTAGGCTATGCTGTAAGAGAGTACTGCTCCCACCGCAATAGCCTTAACCACAGATATAATTTCCCCAATACTCGCATACTGCCACACCCGCCGATAAAGTCCAAAATAAATAAGACTTCCCCCGAAGGAAAGGGTTGAAATGACACCCATCTGGATCATTTGAATGAAATAATCTGGAGGTATATGATTTAAGAAACGGAACAGATAGGAGCTAACAAAACTCAACCATATGATCAAAAGATCAACGATGAATAATAAGACCACTCTAGATTTCGCTGTCATTTTGGTGCCTCCAAAAATAACAATTTTGCCAAAAAGCATTGAACTTAATTGCCATAATAATAATAGTAGTACCCTTCACTGGCCTTACGTTTAACGTTATTCAAAACCACACCAAGCATTCTTGCTCCCACACGATCCAGGTTAGCTTTTGCCTTAATAGCTATATCCCGCTTAACCTTGCCGTAGCTGACTACCATAATGACACCGTCACTCTTGGAAGCCACAATCTGAGCATCTGTAACCGCCAATAGCGGCGGGGTATCGATAATAATCACATCATACCTTTGACGCAGCTCCTGAATGACAGCAGTCATTCGATTAGAAGCCATCATTTCTGCCGGATTAGGGGGTATAGGCCCTGATGTCATTATGGAAAGATTCGGAACGTTAGAATCTTGTATAGCATCTTCAATATCAACTTGCTGAGACAGCAAAGACGATAATCCGTAACGGTTGCTGAGCGTGAATGTCTTATGTGCTGTTGGTTTACGTAAGTCGGCATCTATCAATAAGACTTTCTTGTCACTCAGAGCATAAGAGGCAGCTAAATTCCCTGAAACCGTCGATTTCCCTTCCTCAGGTCCGGATGAGGTCACCATAATGACTTGAATTCTCTCATCTACAGAAGAGAAATCAATATTGGTACGCAGTGCGCGGAAGGCTTCTGATACCGGAGAACGCGGGTTTGTCAGTGTAATCAGTTGGCGTTGTTTACTTAGCTGCTGTGACATTCTCTAGCTCCCCCGCTCTTCTGGATGGCAGAGCCTGTGTCTCTGCTCCTGCTCCCTTGGTGAATTCATCTTGTCCAACTCTAGTAATCATTGCTAATGTAGGCAGGCCGAGATATTGCTCAATATCCGCTTCTGTCTTCAAGGTATCATCCATATATTCCAGCAGGAAGGAAATCCCTAAACCAATCATCAAGGATACGATGAAAGCGATAGCCATGTTAAGGACTACATTGGGTTCTACCGGGCCTGGAGCGATTGGTGGATTAACCTTCGCTTCATTCAGTATGGATACGTTCTGCACATTGAACAGGGATGGAATCTCCTGCTTGAACACCAGTGATATGGCGTTCACTATCTCAGCAGCTCGTGAATAGGAATTATCTCTAACGACAAGTGTCATCACCTGCGTATTATTTACGGAGCTGACATTTACCTTCTTCATAAGTTCTTCGGTAGTTACATTGAATTGCGGATATTCCTTCGTAACGACATCCAGTATTGCAGGTGTCTTAATAATTTCCTTGTAGGTGTTAATTAGTTGAATGTTAGTATTAATTTGATTCAAATCAAGCTGCGCCACCGTTGACTGTGTCGGAGTCTGGTTAACGATAATTTTTGTGGAAGCTTCGTACACCGGCTTCTTGATATACAGGCTGTATACCCCGGCAATAGCGCACATTACAACTACAATGCTGACAATAAGCCACAGCCTCTTCTGAACGATCCGGAAGTAGTCACGAAGATCCAATTCTTGTGATGACAAGTGAAATTCCCTCCAAGCTATTCTGTAATATTTCAATCCTAGTCCCAAAAAAGCGCCCCCTCTCACCTTCATGAGAGGAGGCTCACACTTAAACCTTACTGCTATTCAATAAATAATTATTTGAAATTCATAGTGCGATAGATGATTACTGCGGCTTCAGCACGAGTAGCTGTTTTGTTAGGCTCAAATTTACCAGCGTTGCCGATCACTAGGTTATTACTAGCTGCGAATGCCACGCCGCCCTTCAGGGAAGCACTGATCTTAGCAGCGTCCGAGAATTTGCTGATTGCTGTTGCATCAGATGTAAGGGAAGGATTAATAGATTTCAAAGCGCGTGAGATCATTGTCGCCATTTCAGCACGAGTGATCGTTGCATTCGGATCAAACTGGGAAGCACTGCGTCCAGTAATGATTCCCTTCTCAGCAGCAACCGCTACATATGGTGCGTACCAAGCGGAAGAACTCACATCTGTGAAGCTTTGTGTTGCCGAGTTGTTCTCCAAGTTCAGAGCACGGATCAACATTTTCGCGAATTCCGCACGGGTAACATTGCTCTTCGGAGCGAATTTGCCTTGTCCAACACCTTCAATGGCACCTTTAGCAGCTACTACTTGAATTTGTTTACCTGCCCAAGCTTGTACACTGGCAATATCATTGAAATCGACTTTGTTCTCAACTACTACGTAGGAAGAGAAGGTATCACGCGGTTCAACGATGAAATCTCCATCCACTTTACCACCTTGGAATTGAAGGTCTCCGTATACAATCTTGGCTACGGATAGAAGCTCTTTATCGAGACCTGGTACGTTCTTAAGCGGAAGTTTGAACTGAATCGGCCGTTTGAAGGATGTAGTAACCACACCATCTACAGTTAATTTGAATTCATATACATTTGAAGCCAGTTTCATCTTGGTAACTGATGAAGCCGCATTGTCATTTACTGTGGATACAGTCAATACAAGTGCTCCGCTGAATTGAGATACCGGAATCGTTACAGTCAAGCCGTTAAAAGTAATGGCGATATTAGCAATACCATTGGCTTTGGCAGCATCAATGATAGCTTTGGAAAGAGGCACTTCTACTGTAGTAGCAGTTACTGTTCCAACGTTCAGTGTTAGCGTAAGTTCACCTGTTTTACCGGCCGTCTTAGCCGCGGCAGCTAGCTTGGTCATCACTGCGATGGTGTCGCTATCTACCAGCTTCACCGTTGCTTTGCTATCGATGACTTGTACAAGACTAGAAACATCAAGATTTGAAGCAGCTGTATATTGTTGTTCTAAAGTCATAGCTGGAGGAGTTACACCACCGCCGGTTGGAGGAGTAATAACAATTGGAGCCTTAATATAAGCATTATAATAAGCCTGGGCCAACACTAGAGTTGCGGCCTTTTCTTGAGTTACGGATGCTTCAGCTTCAAGATTATCCATGGTAGCTGACAGCATTTCTGATGTGATGCCGAGCTTGTTCAGGGCCGCTCTTAACGTGTAGTTAGCAGTACCAATTTTGCTATCAAGAACAATTGCCTTAGCTTCTAATGCCGGTGCGCTATTCGAATTAATGGCAATCGCCAGCAAATCAGATTCTTTTTTCCCTTTAAATAGGGTGATCAGCTTCTGCTCCACTCCGGTAGCACCGAATATGAAATTGTAAACCTCGTTAACCGAAAGGTTCGTAATACCCGCTTGGTCACCGATCTTCTTAAGTACGTCTTCATAAGACTGGTAGTTAGGAGATTCTAAGATATCAGTTACCGCAGAATAATCAGGAGAATAGAACGATGAGACTAGCTCTTTGTATAAGTTGAATAATGCATTCTTATCAGCCGGTATCAGATCAAGTTGGGCTAAAACTGGAGCAAAACTGTTCTCCAACTGAGCTTGACTAAGTCCTTGAAGCTCAGCGCGGAAATCGCGAAGAATTTGTTTATCTGGTGCACTTAAACTTCCATAAAGAGTATTTGCACGAGCCTTCAGATCAGCGAAATTCCCGCTAGTTGCTGCGGAGGCTGTTCCTACGATTCCAACTTGCTTTGCAAATCCATTGATACCTAGTGGAAGTCCAGCTACGGATGCAGCTGCCATACTTACTGCCATTGTTGATACTACTAGCTTCTTCTTAATACTCAAATTTAAGCACCTCTTTATATGTATTGTTGTTGAAAAGCCGATTTGACTAGTACTATTAACCTATCCTGTACCCAAAGAAAACTGAAATGTAATCCAATAAAACCCATTATATCATTCTTTATCTAATAGGCTTTTTACAAAATCAAACAATTTGTGACGCTTCCTCCTAGGTAATCCATGGCCTCCTTTGTCAAATTCTAGATTTCTGACAATTTTTTCGGCATTTCTGCGGAAATAATCAGAAGTTTCTTTACCCAACGTTTTTTCCAGGGTCCTGTACGCCTCGGATAGTCCAAAGGGCCGATGAACGCTGTCGTGGGCATCTGATGCTACCACCTGGATAAGATTTCTGCGGCATAGCTCCAGGGATAACTTCTGCAGCTTGCTGCCGAAGACCCCCGCAACACTTTGAGCAGTTACTTGTCCTATTGATCCTTGCTCTATTAATCTTTCCAATTTGGAAGGATCAGAAGCAATCTCGGCATTGCGTTCCGGATGGGCAATGACCGGCACGAAACCTTGAATGATCAACTCATGACAGACTTCTTCCATGTTGCGAGGCACACGTGAAGAAGGCATTTCCAGCAGAATATAACGCGAACCTGCTAGGCTCAGCAATGTCCCCTTCTCCAAATCATTCAGAAGATCTCCATAGACCCGAATCTCCTGACCGGGAAGGACAAGTAATGAGCTATCACTCTGGCGAAGTTTCTCGTTGAACAGTTTGACCGCCTCCCCAATATTTGGGGCCGGATTCATATACTGTCCATTCGCATGGTGCGGTGTAGCAATAATTGTGGTAATCCCGTCTTGTTCGGCTTCCCGAGCCATAACGAGAGCAGCTTCCCAGTCGGAAGCTCCGTCATCCATAAAAGGTAAGATATGGCAATGAATATCTATCATATGTTTTTATCGGTCCTTTACTCTCAATTTTTTAGAATTCGAGGAAAAAAAATACAACCCCTCCAAATAGGACGGGTTGTATGTAGATTCAAATGAGTTCCCAAATCAGGCTTCCAATTGAAATAAGCGTACGGCTAAAGCTTCAAGATTAGAATCAATCTCTCTTAGTTCACTCTCACGATGAGTCACATTGCGTACATCAAGCAGAACATTAACTTCCCTGCGCAATCCTGCAATCTCTCGTTCAATGAAATCGGATTGATATAGGCGCAGCATTTCGGCAACAGAATATTTATATTGGTACACCAGCTTGTTACCGTCTGCTGTCACCTCTGAGATCTGGCGGACGGAGCCTTGTTCATAATAATACTTCATTACAAGTCCCTTGTAGATACGGTTCACTGTTCCTGTGCCCTTATATGTGATGAATAGCTTCCGGATGATATTGTTGAGATGAGGGTTGACCACCCGACAGGACAGCACGCAAACATAAAAACCACCATTTCGAGCAAAAGATAGGTGAACTTCCTCTCCTCCAGCGGCTCCAAGCACAATTTCTTGTTCACCGGCCCCGAGTACTTTCACACGGTGACTGATGAAGCTGGTATCGGCTGAGCGCAGGAATTGATTCATCTGAAATTCTGTCATTTGCAAAGTAGCATTCACATATTCTGTAGCTAATCGTCGCTGGGCCATAGGAATCTCCTCGATTCTTCAAAAACCTTTAGCATGATTATACAATAAAGGGTCCTGTCATTTTACGTGAATAATGGCAAATTTATGACTCCGAGGACTCCTCAGAATCAGATATAGCTTCCTCAGCAACCCCTTCAGGCAAATCCTCTTCTTCTGCTCCTGATGTAGCGATAAAGCCTTCTACCAGGGACCACAACTCGTCTTTACCCAGACCAATTTCGGATGAAAATGGGATAAAGTTATCGCCTGGAAGAACCCCTAACTCCTGCTTCATGATCTTAATGTGCTTCGGCCAACGGGTTTTAGGGATTTTGTCTGCTTTGGTAGCTACTACACAGAGCGGCAAATCATAATGCTTAAGCCAATCGAACATCATCTTATCATTACTTGTAGGAGGATGGCGTAAATCTACGATCAGCAGAACCAGCTTCAGGGTTTCTCTCTCAGCCATATATTTCTCAACCATCTTGCCCCATACTGCCCGCTGAGACTTGGACACTTTGGCATATCCATATCCCGGAAAGTCGACGAAATACATCATTTCATTGATAAGGTAATAGTTCATATGCTGCGTCTTACCCGGGGTCGAGCTCGTCCGGGCCAGGTTCTTGCGGTCAATCATACGATTAATGAGGGAGGACTTCCCCACATTGGATCTCCCTGCCAGAGCAACCTCTGGCAAGGCATCATCAGGATACTGATCAGGGCCAACGGCGCTGATAATAAAATCGGAACTAGTTACTTTCATAGGTCTTCCTTTCTAATGCACACTACTAGGTGGCTCATTACTAATTTCAACATTTGGATTCACAAGGGCATGCTGCAGCACCTGATCCATATGGGATACCGGTACAAATTCAACATCATTCCTCACGCTTTCCGGTATATCTTTTAAATCACGCTCATTATCTTTGGGCAGCAGAATTTTTTTGTACCCAGCACGATGAGCGGCAAGTGATTTCTCCTTCAGGCCTCCGATAGGAAGCACACGACCACGCAGTGTAATCTCACCCGTCATCGCAACATCCTTCGAGACGTAACGCTTAGTGAGAGCAGAGATTAGGGCTGTAGCGATAGTGATGCCTGCAGACGGCCCATCCTTCGGTATGGCACCTTCGGGAATATGAATGTGAATATCGATCTTCTCATAGAAATCGGGCTGGAGTCCCAGTTCCTCCGCCTTCGAGCGGGTATAACTGAAGGCTGCTTGCGCGGACTCCTTCATAACATCACCGAGCTGCCCGGTGAGTGTCAGCTTTCCGGTTCCGGGTACGACTGTAACTTCGATCAGCAGCGTATCGCCTCCAACCTCAGTCCAAGCCAAGCCGGTCACGGTTCCAATCTGATCTTCGAGCTCCGCCATACCGTAACGGTACTTCGATACTCCCAGATAATCCTTAATATCTTCAGGCTGAAGGATTACATTCTCCTTCTCTTCCGATACGATTTGCTTGGCAGCCTTACGGCACAATGCCGCTATTTGCTGTTCCAGATTCCGAACACCGGATTCGCGTGTATATTCACGGATAATGAGCAATAGCACCTCATCTCCTATACTTAGCTGTTCATCCGCCAGACCATGATTCATCTTCTGCTTAGGCAAAAGATAACGGCTGGCGATCTGCATTTTCTCAAGCTCTGTATAACCCGGAATATACAGCATTTCCATCCGGTCCAGCAAGGGACGCGGTATATTATGCACTGCATTAGCAGTAGTCACGAACATAACATTCGAGAGATCGAACGGTAGCTCAACAAAGTGATCACTGAATGTATTGTTTTGCTCCGGATCCAGCACCTCCAGCAGAGCAGCCGATGGATCTCCGCGGAAGTCTGCAGCCATTTTGTCGATCTCATCCAATAAAAAGACGGGATTAACCGTTCCGGCGGTCTTCATGCCTTGAATAATCCGCCCCGGCATCGCACCGACATAGGTACGGCGGTGACCGCGGATTTCCGCTTCATCCCGTACGCCGCCCAGGGAGATACGGACAAATTTGCGATTCAGTGAACGGGCAATGGAACGGGCGAGCGATGTTTTACCCACACCCGGAGGCCCTACCAGACATAGAATCGGACCCTTCAGCTTCTTGACAAGCTTCTGCACAGCGAGATATTCCAGAACCCGCTCTTTGGGTTTCTCAAGACCGTAATGATCCTCATCAAGCACTTGCTCCGCCTTCTGGATATCAATATCATCATCTGTAGCATCATTCCAAGGAAGAGCGAGCAGCCAATCTACATAGTTGCGGATCACACCGCCCTCAGCCGAACTTGCCGGCATTTTCTCCAGGCGGTCTATCTCCTTCTCAACCTTTTCTTTGACACGTTCAGGCAAATTCTTGTCTTCCATCAGGGAACGAAGCTCTTCGGCTTCACCCACCCGGCCTTCTTTCTCGCCAAGCTCCTTCTGGATCGCTTTCATTTGCTCGCGCAAATAATATTCCTTCTGCGTCTTCTCCATCTGCTTCTTCACACGTTGGCCGATCTTACGTTCCAGTTCCAAGACCTCGCGCTCATTGTTAAGAATATCGAGCAGCTTCTCCAGACGCTTGTGAACATCAATGGTCTCCAGAATCTCCTGCTTATCCTTGATCTTCAGCGACAAATGACTAGTAATAACATCGGCAAGCCGTCCCGGCTCTTCAATGTCGGACACTGCAGCAAGCGTCTCAGGTGTAACCTTCTTGGATAAGGTAATATAGTGCTCGAACTGGCTCAGAACGGTCCGCATCAGCGCATCGCTCTCCTGATCGCCATCCTCTTGCTCCGGCAACTCACGAGCTATAACTTCATAGTACTCCTCATTATCGGTATATTGAATGATTTCGGCCCGCTCCACGCCTTCAACCAGCACCCGAATCGTGCCGTTCGGCAGCTTCAGCATTTGCCTCACATTTGCGACAGTGCCTACCCGAAATATATCATCTTGTCCCGGTTCCTCAATGTTTACTTCCGATTGAGAACAAAGGAGGATTAAATTGTCATCCACCATAGCCTTCTCTAACGCTCTAACTGACTTCTCGCGTCCCACATCCAGGTGAAGAACCATGCTAGGGTACACAAGAAGGCCTCTAAGCGGTAATAAAGGAAAACGACGACCTTTAGATTTGTTGGGTATCATCGCTTTCGCACCTCCAATGGTTCTCAAGTAGTGTCATATGTTCTCATTCTAACAAATGCAGGGTAAAAACACCAACGGGCTGCCTAATCGCAGCCTGTCGTTTAAGCACGTTATTGTCGCCAGACCGCTCGAACATCCCTCAAGGCCAGCTTAAAGATTAGTGATCTCTCCCGAGGCATCTGCCTTCAGTAACGAAGGCGTTGATGTGAATGTCTCTCCGATCACTGCAGGAAGTCTTACATCAGCAGTCTGAGCCCCGAAGAGATGGCGGAATACCTCTTCGATCGTATCCATTGGAATTACACGAAGCGGCGCCAAATCAGCGAACAGAGTTTGCCAATTTTCTTTCGGAATCAGCACTGTGGTCGCCCCGGCCTGAAAAGCTGCCTCTACCTTAGCGATAACACCACCTACCGGTTTTACCCGGCCATGGATGCCAATCTCCCCGGTAATGGCGACTGTATTATCCACCGGCAGACCCCGAATGGCAGAGACTATAGCTACAGCCATAGCAACCCCTGCGGACGGCCCGTCAATGGGGGTCCCCCCTGGGAAATTCACATGTAGATCATAACCATCCGGCGCCAAATTCATGGTACGCAGCACTGTGAGTACATTCTCAACAGAACCCTTAGCCATACTTTTGCGCCGAATCGTACGCGAGCCTCCGCCGATTTCTTCTTCGTCAACCACGCCCGTGACCGTGAGCCTTCCTTGACGATTCACTGCAGGTGTTGCCGATACTTCAATCTCTAACAGTGTGCCCATGCCGGGCCCGTATACAGCAAGACCGTTGACCAGTCCTATCTGTGGAGAGGACGGAATCTTCCGCTCCGTACGGAGCGGAAGCTGGCTGCTGCCTGCTACCCACTCCACATCCGCTGCGTTCAGCGTGTCCCTCTGCTCTGTTAGGGCCAGACCGGCAGCCAATTGAATCATATTGACCGCTTCCCGGCCGTTCGTTGCATATTGCTTCACCACAGTGACAGCTTCAGGACTGGGTTTGAGGCCAATCTTCTGAATCGCATCACGGCCAATAACTTCAATCTCATCCGGCAATAAAGGACGGAAATAAATTTCCATGCAGCGGGAACGCAAAGCAGGCGAGATCTCATCCGGTGAGCGAGTAGTCGCACCCACCAGCCGGAAGTCAGCCGGCAGTCCATTCTGAAATATATCATGAATATAAGCAGGCGTATTACTGTCCTCTGAACTATAATAGGCACTTTCCAGCAGTACCTTACGGTCTTCCAATACCTTCAGCAGCTTATTCATCTGAATCGGATGCAGTTCACCAATCTCATCGAGAAACAAGATCCCCCCGTGAGCTTTCGTTACGGCCCCCGGCTTCGGCTGCGGAACACCTGCTACTCCCATTGCTCCCGCACCCTGATAGATCGGATCATGTACAGATCCGATTAAGGGATCGGCAATCCCCCGCTCATCGAAACGCGCGGTCGTAGCATCAATCTCGGTGAATTTGGCATCACTTTTGAAGGGAGAGAGCGGATTCTTCTTCGCCTCTTCCATTACTACACGGGCAGCAGCAGTCTTACCGACTCCAGGCGGGCCATAAATAATGACATGCTGCGGATTAGCACTGCATAGCGCAGCCTTTAAAGCACGAAGTCCGTCCTTCTGCCCTACAATGTCGCCAATCGTGGCAGGACGCGTCTTTTCCGACAATGGTTTGGTCAGCGAGATCATTCTCATTTTCCGAAGCTTATCCAGCTCTTTCCGAGACTCGCGCTCGACCGCCGATTTGTTGCTCTTCTGACCGCGCAGCAAATTCCAAAAATAAACGCCGATAACCAGCGCAAAAAAGAGCTGCACGATCATCAGCATTATGCTTAATTCCATAGGTCACCCTCCTAATTCATCGTCGTTTTCTATTGACCTTGCACCAAGGCAACTAACTGCTACTAGGTAGTATAGCCTTTTCAGTCATCAATAAACGCACGAGAAAGGATTTATGGGAGATTAAGCAAACTTCCGTCTCCACAACGAAAAAAACAATCATACACACAACCCTCGATGAATGCAATCAATTAGAAGGAATTCCTCCCTGTGTCAATTTATATAGTTGCACAATCTACACTTATTTTTCTCCCTTAGCACACTTTAAGGTGTTTAATTGCACTTTATACACTTATTTTTGGATATTCCGGGCTTTACCCGGCATATTCATGTTTTTAGTTGCACAAAGTACATCTATTCATACATCACAACGCTAAAGTCTAGAAATAAGTGTAAAAGATCAGACTGTTGAGAAAGTCCGAATTTCAACACGACACCGCGTTAATTTGGTATAATATAGATAACTTTGCTAGAAAGCGCGGTGTCTTATGTTAAACGAAAAAGATCAAGGGGATAGCGGAAAATATCAAATGGAGATGGTTTGTTTAGACCAGTTGGTTCCCTCCGATCACCTCCTTCGTTTGGTCGAAAAACATGTGGATTTTTCGTTCATTACCGAAAAGGTACGCCCTTATTATAGTGCAACCCAAGGAAGACCTTCGATTCCACCCATCCGTTTATTCAAAATGATGCTGATTGGCTACCTGTTTAACATTCGTTCCGAACGCATCCTTGAGCAGGACATTAACGTTAACCTTGCCTACCGGTGGTTTTTAGGCCTGGGCCTTAGTGAACCAGTTCCGGACCATTCCACGATTAGTTATAACCGGAATGGACGATTTCAGGGAACCGATGTCTTCCAGGAAATCTTCGACGAAGTGGTGCGGCTTGCCATTTCCCACCGCATGATTGCGGGGCGGCTCTTAATTACAGATTCGACGCACATCGAGGCGAATGCCAATAAAAATCGTTATACGCAGCAAATGACGAGTGAGTCCCCGCACGCCTATCTGCAAGAGTTGGAGACCGCAGTCCATGAAAGCCGCCGTGCTCACGGGAAAAAGCCATTAGCTCCTCCACGCGGGAAACGGGAGGAGGAGCCCAAAAAACTGAAAGTGAGCCTGACTGATCCAGAGAGCGGCTACATGAATCGTAAGAACAAACCGGAAGGATTCTTTTACTTAGACCACCGGACGGTTGACCACAAATACAATATGATTACCGATGTGTATGTGACGCCAGGCAATGTCAATGATTCAACCGTGTATATGGAGCGCTTAACCCGGCAACTGGAGACCTTTGGTTTTCGAGACACCCTCGAAGCCATAGCCTTGGATTCCGGATACATGGTGCCCCATATTTGCAAACAAACGACGCCATGGATGACTGTAATTGCCGAGCGGAAACCACCCAGCAAACCCGGCTTTCTCACGAAAGAAGACTTTACCTATGATGCGAAAAAGGATGTATACGTATGTCCATTAGGACAACCACTCACGTACCGAACGACGAACCGACAAGGCTACAACGAGTATATATCATCCAAGGGGCACTGCGCGGCTTGCCCGAAAGTCACTCAATGTACTGAAAACTCCAAGCACCAGCGTACGATTCAGCGGCATGTATGGGAAGACTTCAAAGAGAAAGTACACCAAAACCGGAAAAGTCCCGAAGGCGAGAAAATCTACAAATACCGCGCTCAAACCATTGAGCGTAGCTTTGCTGATGCCAAAAATCTCCACGGGTACCGTCGATGCCGAATGCGGGGCAAAGCCAAGATGCAGGAACAGGCATTGATGACGGCCATTGCACAGAATCTGAAGAAAATGGCCCGTCACTTAGCAAAGATGGAGGCCTATGCTTTTCATTTGTGTATGAAAAAGAGTAACCTTCACTACTTTAACCGTCATTTGGGTTTCCGCATGATATTTGCAGCTTGAAAGTTTGCTTTCTCAACAGTCTGAAAAGATACATCTATTTTACTGATGCATCCGGAAAATAAGCCGAAATCCGCCAATATAGAGGACAAATCCCCTCTATTGCTGTCAGCTCAACCGATGTGCTCAACCAATGTTCCCACCCGACATGCTTATCATGCCAACAAACCCGATCATGCCGATCATGCCGATCATGCCCATTATGCTCATCATGCCCACCATACCTGATCATACCAATCATCCCCAATAGTCTAGTTACATTCCGCACCAGCTCATACCGCACCTTTCATATCTTAGCCCCTATTCATACTAAAAAACGCCCCAACATACCACCGGATAAACCGAGGTGTGTTGGGACGTTCTTCGTCACTTAAACCTATTTATAATTGCATTAATTATATTTAAATACCATTACTTGATTTTCCAACTTGTACTGGAGGTGCCAAATTAGCATGACTGCGGCCCGGAATCTCACCTGTAGCTTCATAGGCAACGACGATGGCATCAATTTCCTTTTTCAACTCACTCACTAGTTCTGCTTCTGGTACTTTCCGAATCATCTCTCCGTAGCGGAACAGCATTCCTTCACCACGCGCCCCTGCAATGCCGATATCGGCCTCACGAGCTTCACCGGGTCCGTTAACCGCACAACCTAATACGGATACCTTGATCGGCACCTTAAGCTTGGAAATGTACTCCTCAACTTCATTAGCTATGGAGAACAGATCGATATCCAGACGTCCACAAGTAGGGCAGGATATTAGCGTTGCCGCATTGGAGATGAGTCCAAATGTCTTCAAGAGTTCCCGTGCCACCTTAACTTCCTCTACAGGATCGGCACTTAGTGAAATACGTACAGTGCTGCCGATGCCCATGGACAGAAGAGCTCCAATTCCTGCAGAACTCTTAACCGTACCTGCAAAAAGAGTACCGGACTCCGTGATTCCGAGGTGAAGCGGGTAAGGAATAACCTGAGCAGCTTGACGGTAGGCTTCAATAGCCATTGGAACATCAGATGCCTTCAAAGAAACGATGATATCATGGAAATCCAATTCTTCCAGGATGCCAATATGATACAGAGCGCTTTCGACCATAGCCTCCGGTGTAGGGTAACCGTACTTCTCAAGCAAATGGTTCTCCAATGAACCGGCATTTACACCGATACGGATTGGAATACCCTTAGCCTTACAAGCATTCACTACGGCTTCAACCTTCTCACGACGGCCGATATTCCCAGGATTAATACGAACCTTGTCAATCCCGTTCTCTATGGAAAGCAGGGCCAATTTATAGTTGAAGTGGATATCCGCTACAAGAGGAATGTGTATCCGCTTCTTAATTTCCTTAATTGCAGCAGCTGCCTCTTCATTGTTCACGGTCACCCGTACTAACTGACAACCTGCTTCTTCCAGCCGCAGGATCTCGGCAACCGTTGCCTCGACATCTGCTGTTTTGGTTGTACACATGCTTTGAATGGCAACCTCGTTGTTTCCCCCAATAATGACGCCGCCAACATTGACGGGACGTGTCTGGTGTCTCAAGAACATGGTTTTCTCCCCCATAACGCCAAAGCTCCACCCCTTCGCTCCCGCTGTTTAGGACGGGATATGCGGAAGAAAGGTGGAGTCTATGACATGTATTGTTAAGGATCGCCGGCTTACGCGCTTTCCTCTTGTTTCTTATCTTTCTTCGTGCTCAGCTCAGGCAAGGCTTTCTCCTGAACGACTTTTTCTGTGATTACACAATCCTTGATATCATCGCGTGAGGGAACCTCATACATCACATCAAGCATAATGCTCTCGATAATTGCGCGTAATCCGCGAGCTCCTGTGTTGCGCTTGATCGCTTCCTTCGCAATCGCGTCAAGTGCCAGCGGCTCGAATTTCAGCGTTACATTATCCATCTCCAGCAGCTTGATATACTGCTTCACAAGCGCGTTCTTCGGCTCGGAGAGAATACGTACCAACGTCTTCTCATCCAGCGGCTCCAGAGTGGAGATGATCGGCAGGCGGCCAACAAATTCAGGAATAAGTCCAAATTTGAGCAGATCCTCCGGTAATACCATGGATAGGTATTCGCCGGTTTTCAGATCCTTTTGACCTTCAACAGCGGAGTTAAAACCAATCACCTTTTTACCAATACGGCGCTTGATCATTTGCTCCAGTCCGTCAAAAGCTCCACCTACGATAAACAAGATGTTCGTCGTATCGATCTGAATAAATTCCTGATGAGGATGCTTACGTCCACCTTGCGGAGGAACAGAAGCAACAGTTCCTTCCAGAATCTTCAGCAATGCTTGCTGTACACCTTCACCCGATACATCCCGAGTAATAGATGGATTCTCCGATTTACGCGCTACTTTATCGATCTCATCAATATAGATAATACCGCGTTCAGCTTTCTCTACATCGTAATCCGCCGCTTGAATCAGCTTCAGAAGAATATTCTCAACATCCTCACCGACATAACCTGCTTCCGTCAAGGACGTAGCGTCTGCTATGGCAAAAGGAACGTTAATAATCTTAGCCATGGTCTGCGCCAAGAGAGTTTTACCTGAACCTGTTGGACCGAGCAGAAGGATATTACTCTTCGTCAGCTCAACATCTTCGATTTTGCTCTGGCTGTTCACCCGTTTGTAGTGGTTGTATACCGCCACGGAGAGTGATTTCTTTGCTTGATCTTGACCAATAACGTATTGGTCCAAAATATCACGGATTTCCTTTGGTTTCGGAATATCCTTCATGTCTAGCTCTTCTTCATGACCGAGCTCTTCCTCAACGATTTCTGTACAAAGTTCGATACATTCATCGCATATATAAACGCCTGGTCCCGCTACAAGCTTGCGAACCTGTTCTTGTGATTTACCGCAGAAGGAGCACTTAAGCTGCCCTTTTTCATCATTAAATTTAAACATCTAACCACCCCTTTAAGATTTGATCGGTGAAGTGAGAACCTGGTCAATAAGGCCGTAAGCCTTCGCTTCTTCCGCGCTCATGAAATTATCGCGGTCTGTATCCCGTTCGATTTTGTCAAGGGGCTGACCTGTGCGTTCTACATAAATCTGATTCAACTTCTGTTTAGTCTTGATGATCCAGTCGGTATGAATCAAAATATCGGACGCTTGACCCTGAACGCCACCTAGCGGCTGGTGAATCATGACTTCGCTGTTCGTAAGAGCAAACCGTTTCCCCGGCGCTCCGGCAGTCAACAGAAGCGATCCCATACTTGCTGCCATCCCCACACAAATCGTGGAAACATCCGGTTTAATATATTGCATCGTATCATATATACCCATACCGGCTGTTACAGAACCACCGGGTGAGTTGAGGTACAAGTGAATGTCCTTTTCGGGGTCGTCTGCTGCCAAGAACAACAATTGAGCGATGACCAGATTGGCGACATCATCGTCAATCGCACTGCTCAGAAAGATGATGCGATCCTTCAGCAATCTGGAATAGATATCGTACGAGCGTTCTCCCCGACTTGTGGTTTCCACAACCATTGGTACCAGACTCATGCCACCAACCTCTTTTCTATACAAAGATAGTCTTTCCTTTTCAAAAATATTTTAACACGTTCAAAGCCCTATGTCATTTTTTCACTTTACAGCGTAATTATATCCCGAAAGTCAGCCATTCATAACAATACGCTATGTAATTCCTAGAATTACTTTACCCTTAGATTATAAAAAAATAAGGCACGTAACAATATACGTGCCTTATCGACTGTATATGGAGACCCATAAAGGCCACTCTAGTTAAACACTGATATTAATTAAAATTACTCGGCACTAACTTCAGCTGCAGCTTCTTCAACCGCTTCAACTTCCTTGCTGTTTGCTACAAGGAATTCGATTGTCTTACGAAGGGAAATATCCTCATTCAAGCTGCCAATGGAACCATTAGCTGTTAGAATGCTACGGATTTCTTCAGGAGTGCGTTTGTAAGCTTCAGCCATAGTAGCCAATTCCTGAGTAATTTCTTCTTCGGAAACTTCGATGTTTTCGGTCTTAGCGATAACTTCCAGTACCAAGTTGTTGCGAACGCGTTTCTCAGCATCGCCTTTCATTTGGGTCTGCAAGTCTTCACGAGTTTGACCTGAGAAGCTAAGGAACATATCCATGTTCATGCCTTGTTGACGCAGGCGGTTATCGAAATCGCGAACCATGTTTTGTACTTCGCTTTCGATCATAGATTCAGGAATTTCAATTTCTGCATTTTCAGACGCTTTATCAACTACAGCATTCTCGCGAACACCTTTCAGCTCATCCTGTTTACGGGATTCAAGCTGTTGTTTCAGGTCTGCTTTGTATTCTTCCAAAGTGTCGAATTCACTAACGTCTTTAGCGAATTCATCATCAAGAGCTGGAAGTTGTTTGCGTTTGATCTCATGCAGTTTCACTTTGAACACAGCTACTTTACCTGCAAGATTCTCAGCGTGGTAAGTTTCTGGGAAAGTTACTTCAATGTCCTTAAGATCGCCAACACCCATACCAATAACCTGCTCTTCGAAGCCAGGAATGAAGGAGTTGCTGCCAAGCTCAAGTGAATGACGCTCAGCTTGTCCGCCTTCGAATGGTACTCCGTCAACAGATCCGTCAAAGTCAATAACAGTGATATCGCCGTTTGCAGCTACTTCATCTTCAATAACAACAAGCTCAGCGTGACGCTCTTGCAGACGAGTAAGTTCAGCAGTCAATTCTTCTTCAGTTACTTCAGCTTTTTGTACAGGAACTTCAAGTCCTTTGTACTCGCCCAATTTAACTTCAGGCTTAACAGTTACTTTAGCTTTGAAAATAAACGGTTGGCCTTTAGCAAACTGCTCAACATCAACTTCAGGACGGTCTACTGGGAAGATATCTGTTTCGTCGATAGCTTCACCGTATGCTTCAGGAAGTAGGATGTCAATTGCATCTTGATACAAGCTTTCTACACCAAAACGGGATTCAAAAATAGCCCGCGGCACTTTGCCTTTACGGAATCCAGGTACGTTTGCTTTCTTAACTACTTTATTAAAAGCTTTGTCGAGTGCTGCAGTTACACGTTCAACTTCGACTTCGACTTCAAGAACACCAAGGTTCTTCTCTATTTTCTCCCAAGT
This sequence comes from Paenibacillus wynnii, assembly GCF_000757885.1. Lineage (NCBI taxonomy): Bacteria > Bacillati > Bacillota > Bacilli > Caryophanales > Paenibacillaceae > Paenibacillus > Paenibacillus wynnii. The sequence continues at coordinate 2,493,829 of NZ_JQCR01000003.1, forward strand.
TGCTTTCATAATATACTTTCCCCTCCAAGATAGGTTCACATGTTTCAATCAAATAATCCTCGCACAGAATAACCATTATATTATATACAAAATTACTTTTTTAATCAAGTAGTGTTGCTTTTACGCTATTCTCCGAACTTCAAATCCTACAATTCAGCCTTCACGAAGGCCTTAAGAGAGCGATAGGCTTGCTCAAATTGAAACCTCATAGTATCCGTAATCCCGTACATATTCCGAGTTTCTTCTTCATTCCGGGTACCGTTCAGACTCTCAGAGATGATCTGGTGCAAGGCCCCGGCCCATATATCGAGAAGTACATCCTCCCCTGACATTAGAGAGCGATAATCGGCAGTGCCATAAATCGACATGATGAACTGGCCCCAAAGCTCTTGTGCAAAATAGTATATAGTAGGCTCATGCACTTCCGCCTGCTGGGCCACTCTTTCCAGCACCTGAACGACCTGAGGCGGGAAGTCGTCACTCTGCAGCGGTATATCATCTATCTCAATAACGGAGGTCTCCAGTCCACGAACCAGCTTAACAGCACCTTCTACTCCACGGCGTCGCAGCGTCTGCATTGTTCGGAATTGCAGTAATGGATGTACCTTGCCTGTCTGCAGCCAAGCGATCAGCGCTTCATCCACTCCTTCTCCCTGAACATAAGAGAGCTGTTCCAGAGCCAAAACAGTACCCTCCGCCAGAGGCTCGTTCATAATTTTCAGCAACAGCTTATTCGGGTAGTCCGGATCGTCCGCCTGCTTCGACTGAGCCAAAATTCGGGCCATATCCTCTTCGCCGAGGTCTTCTTCATGTCCGTAAGGGGACCCGTCTGAGTCTCCATGCTGTGCAGCATAAGGGAAGGCGGTCTCCAACCATTCGAGCAGTGACTGCCATTCCTCATAATAATGTTCTTCCTGTCCTTGGCATTGCAGTAAAAAACGTAGGAGCTCCATCGCTTCCCCGTAGCGTTCACTCTCCAGCATTATCGTCAATTGGATCTGATAATAATCCAACGTTTTCGGAAACAGCACGATATTATCTTTGGCGGGGGAATTCGAATTCTTAATGAGGGCACCTCCTTGAAATCATCCGGTTCTTCTTGGATCCATTGTGATTATAGCATACCCTTTTCGGATTCTTAAAAAAACAGGTTGTAAAAGTTATTTATGTATGATAAAATAAATTTTGCTTGCTTTTCAGCTTTCTATCATGTCCCGGTAGCTCAGCCGGATAGAGCATGCGCCTTCTAAGCGCACGGTCGGGGGTTCGAATCCCTTCCGGGACGTCAATCTAAGTCCTTCCTTCGGGAAGGATTTTTTATATTTTAACCACTTTGTCCCTATTTAAGCTCCAATAGCTTCTTTTTTGTACCTTTAGTATCCTTACTTTTTTAGCTCCTGTACTTCCTCCTGTACTTCCTTTACCCATTCGGGAAACGACTTAACTGTACTTTGTGCAACTAAACTTCTCTTTTTTCACCAATTCAGCCTAATAGATGTATTCAGTACAACTAAATCCACTGATTTATGCCAAAAGCGCTCATTATCCCTATTATAGTTGCATAAAGTACACTTACATACAAAGGATGACTCCATCCGTTTAAAATAATCGCACAAAGTACACTTATTTACTTACTATCTACATTTACTCCCTTATCTACTTAACCAACTGAGCCGGGATAACGCACCCTAGTCAATAAGAGGAATCTAATTTGTCAAAAAAAGACCCGAACACTTATGCTGCTAATGTTCGGGTCTTTTGAGCAAGCGAAATTACTCCTACTTCAACTAATTTTCAACTCAGATCTTTGCCATCTCAGATCTTCGCCATCTTCCGTATCGTATCACTGTCAAACACCATATTCTCGACCGGCTCTGTAATATCTGCGGAATAACGGTCAATGGTGATCTTGCCCAAATACATTTTGCGTATAGTAACGCTTCGTTTCGCTTTCAGATAAGATTGAGCGCCGCTCTCTCCGCCTACAAGGTAGGCTGAAATCGTACCGCCTGCCTCTAACCGGGAACCCCGGCATACAGAAGCCGGACTAAGAAAAGTAATATTGCCCGATGAGAACAGATCACTCTGCACAATTCCGTCTTTATGAATAATAATATCTCCGTTTGATTTAATGGTTGTGTTCTGGGATTTACCCATATTAACCTCAACCTTCGTCTCCTGCATCCGGGCCACTCCTGAGTGCAGCTGTACAAGTGAATTAATAAATCCGCTCAGAGATGATTCATTCAGGAAGTCAACAAGCTGTATCGGATTCAAGAATACATTCAAAAAATGCGTGATTTGCTCAAGATCGTGGTGAAACGATGCCTGAACATGAGTGAGTACTGTCAGCAGTTCCCGAATCACCTGCGTGATTTTTTTGAACTTACTCTCCAGCAGGAGCAGCACAGCCTGTCCATATTTGACGGATTGTTTGCGGTTCTCCACAGCTTGTGTCAGTAGGCCTGCAGCTTTCTGCAGAACCTTCACCTCTTCAATGAGGAATTGAGAGCTAATATAAATACGGTTGTACATCACACCGAAGTAGCCAGAATACAGCTTGCTGTTAGCCACGTTTCCTCTGATAAGAATACTGCCGGTTGCGGTAATCGTAGAGTTGTGAACATTCCCAGCTATATATACATTTCCTAGTGATTCTATAATCATATTATCTTCCACGTTGCCCCGGACAATAACATCTCCTGAAAAGAGAATATTCCCTGTTTTGATATTAACGTTGCCTGGTACGGTGTATGAGGTACAAATGTCAAAATACTTGATCTTATCACCGGTCATCCGCGGTCTGCCCTCACGAAGTGCACGTATTTCGTTATTAGCAAGGAGCACCGTCTGATCCTTAGCGATCACTATAATGTCCGTTGGCTGTTGAGGATATAATATCTCCCCATGAACATCATAACCGGGGATGCCCTCAACCACAGGAATCTTGCGTGCAATCACTTCCCCTCTTACAACAGAAGGAATTCGAAGATGACTGCGGTAATCGACCTGCCCCCCGATTTCATTGAATTCACTATCAATGATATTCTCTGCAAAAAACAATTCCATTCGCGCGTTCTCACCCGGCACAGCGGCTCTCCCGTTGGCGACAGGAATGGGCTGATAGCTCGGATTTTGCAGTTCAGCATGAATTCCGGAGATATTGAGATTCTGGGTGATTGATTTTTTCTCAAAATCAGAAATCACCTTGTTCAAGGTTAGATGTCCAACCTCTACTTCTGTATTCATTGTTGCTGTGATCTCCAGCCAGGATACCGCATAATGATCGTTCAGATTCCAGGCATATCTCTTAGGTGAATACAAGGTGAAAAACGCTAACAGCTTGTCCTCCGAAATCGTTATCCCGTAGAGCGGCGGCTCCGAAATTTCCCATTCAATGGTATCTTCAGATGTAACCTCGGTTGGACTTGTTATTTTTACTCCGTTGACCTGAATTACCACCGGCAGCACCCCGGAAATGACCGCAGGACTGCCCCCTGGAAGAGGATCTTGAACAAATATTTTATCGGCACGAACGAGCAAACGTCCGTCAGAATCATCCACTAATTGTGTCTCACTTAGAAAAATATCCGGATGGTTATCATTACTTGATGACTCCCATTCAAGCATATTAATAAGCTGATTCAAATCTTTTTCCGACATCCGGTCAGGCATTAATCCGCCTCCATTTTTGTTGATATTTTAGACCGCTTTGTATAGAAGTTATTTATAGTCACTATACCAAATCAAACGTTCATAGTGTAAGTTAATTGGGAAGTTATTTGGATGGTTTGGGTATTTTTATTGTTGACAAGAATTTAGGGAGCCTATATGATTCAAATTAATTAATCTTTAATTGAGAATAATAATCATTATCTATGAGGAGTGTTGACGTGAACTACCGTACATTATTTGCCCCGCTACTAACCACCGTATTGACTGCTGGATTGTTAGCAGGTTGCGGAACAGACAAAGCAAAAGAGACCAACAACACGAATGCAGGTAATGTCGAAACGAAAGAACAGATTGTAAATATTTATTCAGCTAGAAGTTATGATGTAGATAAGCTGCTCTACGAACAATTCACTAAAGAGACAGGAATTAAGGTGAACATTGTGGACGGCAAAGCTGAAGAATTGATCGAACGCCTCAAACGTGAAGGGGAAAGCACCGAAGCTGATCTTTTCTTAACCGTAGATGGCGGTGTGCTGAATAATGCCAAACAAGCTGAGATACTACAGCCTGTATCCTCAGAGACCATAGAACAAAATGTACCTAAGCAACTGCGTGATTCGGAAAACCAATGGATCGGCCTCTCTACCCGGGCCCGTGTTATCGTGTACTCCAAAGACCGTGTAAAACCTGAACAGCTGTCTACGTATGAGGATTTGACCAGTGCAGCGTGGAAAGGAAAAATTCTAGTTCGTCCTTCCTCCAGTTTGTATAATCAGTCCCTCCTCTCTTCATTTATTGAACTGAATGGCCCCGAAAAAGCCGAGGAATGGTCAAAAGGGTTCGTAGCGAATCTGGCTCGCACACCGGAAGGTAATGACCGCGATCAAGCCAAAGCTATTGTTGCCGGCGTTGGGGATGTAGCTTTAATGAATACCTACTATGTGGGATTGTTGATGAATTCCAAGGACACGGAAGAGGTAAAAGTTGGCGAAAGTATCGGTGTCTTTTTCCCGAATCAGGAGACTACAGGCACTCATATTAACGTTAGCGGTGCCGGAGTTACAAAGCATAGCAAGAATAAGGATAATGCGGTTAAGCTGATCGAATTCCTGACAGGTGTCGAAGCTCAGAACATGGTTACCAAAGAAAACTTTGAATTCCCGGTGAATGCTAAGGCTGAAATTCCCGAGCTTCTGAAATCATGGGGCACCTTCAAAACCCAACAAATCGATCTGGGTAAACTGGGCGAGCACAATGCTGCAGCACTGGAAATCATGAACAAAACGGGTTGGAAATAATCCATGCCTTTTAAAAACGTGAGGGTTCAAATCAAGAGAAAACTTAACGGCTGGCGAATCGTCAGCCTCATGGGGGCAGCAGCTATTTTGCTGCCTATTTTGTTAGTATTCCTCTCTATCTTCGACGCACCGAATGATAACTGGCTGCAAATCAAACGTTATTTGATCAAAGACTACATGGTTCAGACGTTATGGCTGACTCTTTTAACCGGATTATTAACCACCTTTCTAGGTGTGTCACTGGCTTGGCTGGTGGCCGTGTTCGATTTTCCGGGGAAGCGGTTTTTCAGATGGGCTCTCGTATTGCCGCTTGCCATACCTCCTTACATTGCCGCCTATACGTACAGCACGATGTTCAGCTATACCGGTATCATTCAGAAGACGCTCCGTAATCAATGGGGAATCCTCCCGAACCAAGATTGGATTACGCTTTCTTCGATGCGCGGCGCGGTGATCATCTTCACCCTTTTCCTATTTCCTTATGTATACCTGATTACAAGAGCCTATTTTGAAAAGCAAAGCGCTTCTTACATTGAAAATGCCCGTCTGCTCGGGCGGAGACCCATATCCATTTTTCTTCGGGTCGCACTGCCCTTATCCCGTCCTGCTATCGCCGGGGGTGTGAGTCTGGTGGTGTTCGAAGTACTAAGCGACTACGGTGTGACCAATTATTTCGGATTGCATACCATCTCTACCGCCATTTTTCAGACATGGTTTGGCATGTACGATGTCGAATCCGCTATGCGACTGGCGGCTTGGTTGATGATGATCGTTGTAGGTCTATTCATCTTAGAGAGATTTCTGCGCAGTCACAGGGCTTACAGCTCCACTACCAGTAAATCCAAACCCCTTACTCCGAGACGTCTCAACGGACTGCCGAAATGGTCGGCCTCCATCGTCTGTTTCAGCATCTGGAGTTTTTCTTTTTTGATTCCGCTCGTTCAACTGATGGTTTGGGCTTCATGGACATTTGAAACGGTTTGGAAAGCTGATTTCTTCTCTTATCTTACTCGAACCCTATACGTAGCCGCCCTTTCCACTTGTATTATTATGGTCTTCTCCCTTATTGTCGGAGCTGTTAATCGGTCGCGTTCCACCTTTTCCTATATGTTATCCAAAGGGATTACCGCCGGGTATTCGGTACCTGGTGCGATTATTGCCATCGGTGTTTTGTCTTTGTTCCTTCAATTGGATCGCGGCTTATCGTCTGTGTACCATGGGATTGGGTTCGGAGGTACGCCTGTCGTTCTGAGTCTTACTGCTGTAATGCTCGTATCGGGGTATGTAATCCGGTTCATGGCTACGGGGTATAATGCGGTTGATACAGGTTTTGAGAGAGTTGGACGGAAATATTCAGAGGCCTCACGGATTTTGGGAATGGGCATGACAAGAACTTTTTTCAGGATCGATTTCCCTCTGATTAAAGGTGCGGTCATTAGCGGATTTATCCTCACCTTTGTAGAAATATGCAAGGAGCTTCCGTTGGCTCTATTGCTAAGACCCTTCAATTTCGACACACTCGCTACCAAAACGTATCAGTATGCCAGTAATGAACAAATCTATGAGGCTTCGATTCCATCGCTATTAATTATCGGAATCAGCTTCACCTCGGTCTATATCCTTCAATATTTGGACAGGAGTGAAAAACGATGAGTATTCTAGAGATCCGAAATCTTTCATTCTCATATAGCCGGCGTCAGTCCCCGGTAATCGAACGGCTTTCTTTTACCATGGAGAAGGGTGAAATTATCGGCGTTCTTGGGGCAAGCGGAAACGGAAAAAGCACGCTGCTGCGCTTGATTGCGGGTCTGGAGGTTCCTTCTGAAGGTGAGATACTCATTAGTGGAAACAAAGTGGTTGATCATAAAACATTCATTCAACCCGAACGTCGCGGGGTGGGGATGGTATTTCAGGATTACGCCTTGTTCCCCCATATGAATGTCCGAAAAAATATCGAATTCGGCCTGCACCGCACCCCCCGGGAAGAACGGAGTAAGCGTCTAATAGAGATGCTTGAGCTTGTGCATCTGAGTGAATTCCAGGAGCGGTATCCCCATGAGTTAAGCGGAGGGCAGCAGCAGCGGGTAGCCCTTGCCCGGGCGTTGGCGCCAAAGCCTGCGGTTCTGTTAATGGATGAGCCCTTCAGCAATCTGGATACAGATCTCAGGGAGTCCATTCGAAACGAATTGAGTAAAATTCTGCGTAAGGAAGAGATGAGCTGCCTGTTTGTCACCCACGATCAACAGGATGTCGATGCCATCAGCGATCGATCTATTCGATTAGAGCCGGAGAAGCAGCTGATATAGAATGATTAGGCTAACCGATAATTACTGGTTGGCCTTATTTGCGCTTGAATTTCTCCAGCAGGTCTTCCATACCTTCCCGGTTTAGAAGAGTGAACTCGCTGCCTTTGAAGTCAATCCAGCCGTTGTCGCGGAGGAAGGCGAGTTCTCGGGACAGTGAAGGGCGGGCGGTATTAAGCAGTTCGGCCCATACCTTTCGACTAAAGGGCAGCTTGAGGGTATTTGAGCTCTGCTGATCGGCTTGCTTAAGTAAATAAAATACAATACGTTTGCGTAGTGATCCGACTGACAGAATTTCAATGTTCTGATTGACCATCACCAGACGCTCCGATAAATTTTCCATATAAGAGGACAACATGTCCGTATCAGCAGCGAACAGGCGCAGTAGCTCTTGCTTGCTGATAAACATGACGCAACAGTTGCCCGGAGCAATTATGGTTGCCGGGTAGACATTTTCCTTACGGAATATAACAGCTTCCCCGAAGGTCTGGCCTCTTCCCAGCCGGGCAATGGTTACATTATTGCCGTTAGAGTGGTTCTTCTGAACTTCTACTTGCCCAGAGAGAATGATCCCGATATGGTCAGCCGTTTCGCCTTCGTTCACGATATGCTCTTTTTTACGGAGGGGTTTAACGGTATAGATCATGGTCTGAAGCATAGCCGATATATCATCGACACTTTTGCCGCGAAATAGCAGACAGGACTGCAGAACAGCTGGATCCGGCTTCATAGTTCCCCTCCAAAATATAGATTCGGTAACATCCGTTACCGATTGTTAGACGACAGTCTACTACAATTAGTAGAAACTGTAAAGGAAGCAGATGCTTCCCTAACTTTGAAGGAGCGAACCCAATATGAGCAGCATGTTTTGTTATCAATGTCAGGAAGCCGCCAAAGGTACGGGCTGTACCATTCAAGGAGTCTGTGGCAAAACAAGTGATGTCGCTAACCTGCAGGATCTTCTGCTATACACTCTGAAGGGCATCTCCGTCTTTGCTGTAAAAGGCAGAGAGCTGGGGCTAAGAAATGCAGCTTCTGAGAAATTCATTATTGAGAGTATGTTTGCTACCATAACTAACGCCAACTTTGACCGTGATGGTTTTATTGCCAGAGTAAGAGAAGGGGTTGCACTGCGGGATCAGTGGAAAACCCAACTGAGCAGTTTGGAAGTTACCATTCCCCTCTCTAACCATGATGCCGCTCTTTGGGTACCTGGAACCGAAGTAGAAATCGATGAAAAAGCGGCTTCCGTTGGCGTTCTATCCACGGCCAATGAAGATATCCGCTCTCTTCGGGAGCTGTTAACTTACGGTCTGAAAGGGATGGCTGCTTATATGGAGCATGCCGCTGTCCTCAGCTACCGCGAGGACAATGTTCAGGCTTTTATGGAGAGAGGACTTGCGGCCACTCTGAATGAGGATCTGACATCTGAGGAGCTGATAGCTCTTGTTATGGAATGCGGCAAGTTCGGAGTTGACGTTATGGCGCTGCTGGACCGGGCAAATACTTCAACCTACGGAAATCCAGAGATTACAAAAGTAAATATCGGTGTAGGTACCCGTCCGGGCATTCTAATCAGCGGCCATGACTTGAAGGATATGGAGGAGCTGCTTAGACAGACGGAAGGAACGGGTGTTGATGTGTATACCCACAGCGAGATGCTGCCGGCGCACTATTATCCAGCCTTCAAAAAATATAGCCATTTTGTAGGCAACTACGGCAATGCCTGGTGGAAACAGCCTGAGGAATTTGCAAGCTTCAACGGGCCTATTCTGATGACTACGAACTGTATTGTGCCTCCGAAAGACAGCTATAAGGACCGCCTCTACACCACAGGGCATACAGGATATCCTGGAGTGATGCATATTCCGGCCGGTGTGGAAGATAAGGCGAAGGATTTCTCGGCAATTATTGAACAAGCAAAGACCTGCCCTTCCCCTACTGAAATTGAAACCGGTGAAATCATTGGCGGGTTTGCTCATGCAGCTGTTATGGGAGTCGCGGATCAAGTCGTAGAAGCCGTTCAAACGGGTGCCATTAAACAATTCTTCGTAATGGCAGGCTGTGATGGAAGAATGAAGAGCAGAGATTATTATACTGACTTTGCCACTGCATTACCTGAGGATACCGTTATCCTGACTGCAGGCTGTGCAAAATACAAATACAACAAGCTGAATCTGGGAGATATCGGCGGCATTCCACGTGTGCTTGACGCCGGTCAGTGCAACGACTCTTATTCTTTAGTTGTCATTGCATTGAAGCTTAAGGAAGTCTTCGGACTTGACGATATTAATGACCTCCCTATTTCGTACAATATTGCTTGGTACGAGCAAAAAGCGGTCATTGTTCTGTTGGCACTGCTATATCTGGGCGTGAAAAATATTCACCTAGGCCCGACGCTCCCAGCCTTCTTATCTCCGAACGTAGCTAATGTGCTGATTGAGAATTTCGGCATTGGCGGCATTACTACCGTAGATGAAGATATGGAAAAATTCATGGCTATGGTTTAGTAGTCAGCTTCCTTGCACTAAAAATCAGGGGTGTCCCAACAGTCATGGAAATGGCTGTCGGGACACCCCTCTGTTTATATCAAGATCGGAGTCGAACGATTTTATCGATTTCGTGGTAGCGTCAAGAAGTTTGTGTAAGAAAGAGAGTAGGAAGTATCTCCCCAGCTATCCGCGACAATTAAGGCAAATCGCCTACCTACATGGGTTTCAATCTATATAGTTGCACAACATACACTTATATTTCTCACTTAGCACACTTTGGGGTGTTTAATTGCACTTTATACACTTATTTTTGGGTATTCCGGGGTTTAACCGGCCTATTCGTGTTTTTAGTTGCACAAAGTACATCTATCTATCCATCCGAGCGCTAAAAGCTAGAAATAAGTGTATAAAATCAGACTGTTGAGAAAGTCCGAATTTCAACACGACACCGCGTTAATTTGGTATAATATAGATAACTTTGCTAGAAAGCGCGGTGTCTTATGTTAAACGAAAAAGATCAAGGGGATAGCGGAAAATATCAAATGGAGATGGTTTGTTTAGACCAGTTGGTTCCCTCCGATCACCTCCTTCGTTTGGTCGAAAAACATGTGGATTTTTCGTTCATTACCGAAAAGGTACGCCCTTATTATAGTGCAACCCAAGGAAGACCTTCGATTCCACCCATCCGTTTATTCAAAATGATGCTGATTGGCTACCTGTTTAACATTCGTTCCGAACGCATCCTTGAGCAGGACATTAACGTTAACCTTGCCTACCGGTGGTTTTTAGGCCTGGGCCTTAGTGAACCAGTTCCGGACCATTCCACGATTAGTTATAACCGGAATGGACGATTTCAGGGAACCGATGTCTTCCAGGAAATCTTCGACGAAGTGGTGCGGCTTGCCATTTCCCACCGCATGATTGCGGGGCGGCTCTTAATTACAGATTCGACGCACATCGAGGCGAATGCCAATAAAAATCGTTATACGCAGCAAATGACGAGTGAGTCCCCGCACGCCTATCTGCAAGAGTTGGAGACCGCAGTCCATGAAAGCCGCCGTGCTCACGGGAAAAAGCCATTAGCTCCTCCACGCGGGAAACGGGAGGAGGAGCCCAAAAAACTGAAAGTGAGCCTGACTGATCCAGAGAGCGGCTACATGAATCGTAAGAACAAACCGGAAGGATTCTTTTACTTAGACCACCGGACGGTTGACCACAAATACAATATGATTACCGATGTGTATGTGACGCCAGGCAATGTCAATGATTCAACCGTGTATATGGAGCGCTTAACCCGGCAACTGGAGACCTTTGGTTTTCGAGACACCCTCGAAGCCATAGCCTTGGATTCCGGATACATGGTGCCCCATATTTGCAAACAAACGACGCCATGGATGACTGTAATTGCCGAGCGGAAACCACCCAGCAAACCCGGCTTTCTCACGAAAGAAGACTTTACCTATGATGCGAAAAAGGATGTATACGTATGTCCATTAGGACAACCACTCACGTACCGAACGACGAACCGACAAGGCTACAACGAGTATATATCATCCAAGGGGCACTGCGCGGCTTGCCCGAAAGTCACTCAATGTACTGAAAACTCCAAGCACCAGCGTACGATTCAGCGGCATGTATGGGAAGACTTCAAAGAGAAAGTACACCAAAACCGGAAAAGTCCCGAAGGCGAGAAAATCTACAAATACCGCGCTCAAACCATTGAGCGTAGCTTTGCTGATGCCAAAAATCTCCACGGGTACCGTCGATGCCGAATGCGGGGCAAAGCCAAGATGCAGGAACAGGCATTGATGACGGCCATTGCACAGAATCTGAAGAAAATGGCCCGTCACTTAGCAAAGATGGAGGCCTATGCTTTTCATTTGTGTATGAAAAAGAGTAACCTTCACTACTTTAACCGTCATTTGGGTTTCCGCATGATATTTGCAGCTTGAAAGTTTGCTTTCTCAACAGTCTGATAAAATACACCTATTTCTCGGACTACCTCCGGGTTTTCGGTAGCGTCAAGAAGTGTTTCCGGAAATGTTCAGCACATTAGGATTAACGTTGCTGCGTTTAAGAGACGCCTCCATGCAAACCCGTTGGAAGTCATTGATCGGATTGAATTCACTTCAGAATCCTACTTACGGGAAAGTCCCTGACGGCGTTTGCCAAACCACAAGGGAAAGCGGAAAGCAAGATTGATTAATAGAACAACGATTACGAGCACTGCTGCAGACTTGTCGGCGATTTGCCGAGCGTCTTCAACGATGGCCTCGGATTGCACATACCATAGATGTACAGCCAGTGTCTCTCCCGGTGAGAACAAGCTAAAGTCCCACATCTCACCCGAGGTGCTTAATCCGGCTGTCAAAATAATGACCGCAGACTCCCCGAACGCACGGCCAGCCACGAGGCAAACGCCCGTAATAATAGCCGGGATCGCCACAGGTAGCACCACTCTGCGAATGACATGGAATTGTGTCGTGCCCAGCGCATATCCGGCTTCCCGAAGTTCACCTGGAACTGTACGAACCGCTTCCTCAGTCACACGGGCCAGCATCGGCAGATTAAGCAGTGCTAGACTGACACCTCCGCCGAGTATAGTCAGACCTACATCGAAGTATTCAGCAAATATGGCTAACCCCAACATCCCAAACACAATAGAAGGAACCGATGACAAGGCTTCGACAGCCATCCGAAGTGCACTGGTGAACCCATTATCAGGTGCATATTCAGCCATATAAATACCGGCTCCGATTCCGAGAGGTACAGAAACTATTAACGAAATAAAGAGGATATAGAACGAGTTGAACAATACAGGTCCGATGCCTCCGCCTGCATCTATTTCTTCAGGCTGCTTGAACAGAAAGTCAGGTCTTAGACCGGGTAGCCCTTTGCCCAGGATGGTGAACAGCAGCCAGAAAATAAGCAGCATCACCAAAGCCCCAAGACCATATAAAGCGATGGTTGCAAGCTTGTCGCGTCTTTGCGCACGCGCAGTATGGCGGGTTCGTGTAAAACTGCTCATGCCTGATCCCTCCGTTTTCTACCCAGGATTCGAATGACGAGTATAAGTACAAAAGAAATCAGAAGGAGTAGGAACGCCATCATATGCAGTGCATAGTTCCATGTAGAATCATATTCTACGTTGGAAATCTGCATTACAATGTTGCTGGTTAATACCGAGGTAGGCGAGAATAAGCTCTTCGCCAGCTGTGGCGTATTTCCAATTACCATAACTACAGCCATCGTCTCTCCTACGGCACGAGTCATGCCCAGAATAACTGCGGATACCACGCCCCGGCTTGCCGCGGGCAAGACAACACGCGAAATCACCTGTAGACGAGTAGAGCCAAGCGCATATGCGGCATCCCTGTATTTACGCGGTACCGCAACGATAGCATCATCACTGATCCGCGTGATTGTCGGTAGAACCATTAATGCCAGCACAAGCGCTGCCGCCAGAAGACCGTCACCCAGACTTTCTCCGCTGACTCTGCGCAGAAAGGGCAAAAGGACAGTCAAGCCCAGGTATCCGTATACTATAGAAGGAATCCCTACGAGCAGATCCAGAATCGGGCGGATAAAGGATGTCATCCACTTAGGAGCAATCTCCGCATTGAGTACGGCCATTCCTACAGAGATTGGAACTGCGATCAGCAGTGTAAGCGCGGTGAGCGACAATGTATTTACGATGAAGGCTGCGGCTCCAAAAGCGTCTTCTTCCGGTGTCCAGTTAAACGAGAGGAAAAAATCTGCCGGAGAGATTTGCCCGAAGAGAAGCAGCGCCGTTTTGCCAATAAAAATAAATACAAGACCGAGTACAAAGCAAAGCGCTAATATACTAAATAAAAAATAATACTTAAAAAAAACATTGCTTAACCTATGCCTTTTATGGCGTCTTTGGGCTGAACTATCTTGCTTACTACTGCTGTCCATTCTTGTGGTAGCCAGGTTGTGTACTGGAGCCCCCATACCTTTCCCTCCCGTAAGCAGCCAATCCCATGATGATATCCGGGACTGGCTGCTGATGCCGTTCATTATGTTTACAAAATGAAGCTAGTTTATTTTATTTCATTGCGGAAATTGGAATGAACTTCAACTTTTTCAGGGAACCCTGTTGGAATTTCTTGCTTTGCACATAACTGATGAATTCTTTGGTAGCGCCTGTAGGTTGACCTTTGGTCATGTAGTAGCCGTAAGCCCAAATCTTGTAAGAGCCATTGATTACATTATCCGTGGAAGCCGTGACACCGTTATACTTAACCGCTTTGATATCCCCGCCGGTAACATAGACAAGGTCGATATATCCAATAGCGTTCGGAGTGGTTCCTACTGCCGTTTTCATATCACCGCTAGAACCTGTTTCTTTATAGTTCTTCTCTTTCTTAACGATGTCGCCGCCGGACAGAGCTTTCGCTTGATAGTTCACGCGTGTACCTGAACCAAAAGAGCGAGTGATAACTACGATATCCGCATCCGAACCGCCGACTTCCTTCCAGTTCGTGATTTTACCGGAGTAAATTCCTTTAAGCTGTTCAGTTGTGAGATTGTCTACACCCACATTCTTGTTCACGATTGTAGCAAAAGGAATGACCGCTACTTTGTTCGCCACTTGTCCTTCAAAGGCTTTGAAACCCGGAACATCCATACTTGCGTCCCAATCGCATGCTCCGATGTCGGCAATCCCTTTTTTCACAGCTTGCGGTCCTGTTACGGAACCTTTACCGGAAGCAGCAATTTTCACTTTAGGATGAAGCTTCTGGAATTCCTTGGCGGCTTGAAGGGTTAAAGGCAATAATGCCGTGGAGCCGTTGACTGTGATTTTACCTTTTAATGAATCCGCCGCCGCTGCTGCCCCTGCAAAAGATGCTGTTACCGCAATTACTGCTGTTAGCGCTGTGACTGTGAATTTTTTAAAAACCTTCATATGTTGTTTCTCCTCTCGGCTTTTCGCCGTTAAATTAGATTTTGGTATACCGTTTTACTGACTCCAGTGGTTATCTTGTAAGCTGCGATGCTTTCGCATTTTGAATGACTAGGATTTTGCCTTCAACAATGATTGCGAGCTTGCTACCATCGACCGATACGGCGATTTCAGTTACATCCTTAGTAGTGCTGTAGAGTTCAGTTTTTGCTCCTGCAGCAGTTATAGAGTAGATATGTGTACTTCCATCCACCGCTACACCCGCCACCACTAGACCATTGCCTACTTTTGCCGACCAATAAACCTCAATATCAAGAGCGATATCAGAGAGTGTAGCATCCGCTTTTACCAATTTCAGCTTATTGAGTTCAGTTCCATCCGGATCAGCACTCAAGAATACGATGCTCCCATCGGCCAAAATTTCAGGATAAAGCTTGTTATCCGGGGTAGTTGTCAGGGCAACCGGCTTCGCATCCTTGATACCAATCTCCAGCTTGAACAGTTGCTCGCCTGCTTTACTGTAGTCAACGGTGAGGGAATCCTCAGTACTGTCGGCATCATTCTTCGCAACGCCAGTCACATTCACAATATAAATGGCCCGCTTCTCGTCTGCGGAAATGCGGAGTTCTGATTTGTTCTCCACTTTATCTGCTAAGACTTCCGTAACCACACCGGTCTCTACGGAGATTTGGGAGATCTTCTCTTGCTTATCTCCTTGGATAAAGTAAATCTTCTTGCCGTCTAGTGACCAGATCAGATCCGTCTTTACTGTAGTGTCCGTGCCGAGCTTCTTAATGAGCCCGCTGGTCAGATCTATCAAATTCAATTGACCTGTCTCATCGTTAAAAGCGCCCCAGCGTTGGTCGGCGGATACTGAAAAGTCAGTTGCACCCGCATTAGAAGTGAAGAGATCATATTTACCTGGATTGGTATTGAATTTGAGGATTTGAGTAGATTCTGCATCACTTTTATTGGCAATAATGCTTCCATCCGAATTCCAATGCAGAGAATCAAATTCCCCGGATGGTCGTGCCGAGCTCAAAATGGAGTTGGGACTCACCTGCAACTCGCCGCCCAATCCGTTCACAAGCTTCGTAAGTTCCACATAGGTTTTTCCTTTATAAACTATAGGAGCTACTGTAAAAGTGAATGGCGCTCCATCCAGTTGGTAGCTCTTCGATCCTGTTTTTAATTGAATAGTATGTAGGCCTCTGCTGTCATTCAGCGCAATCCCGCCTGCACCTTGCACAAATGTAGCTCCCAAGGCACCTGCCACCTGACTCAGGGAATACAGCTTATAACCACTGCTATCGATGGTATTGAAAATAACCGGGGTTCCATTTACAGTCCATGCAGTTGTACCCTCTTTAACCTTACTTACGGCCGAAACAGCTGGTTTAACGTTGTTAGCTGAAATTTTTCCGCTATTACTTGCACTTGCTGCTGAGACACTCCCGGAGGCTGCGGTAACAAGAAGTGCCGATGCCAGAGCTGAGCTTAACCATTTACTGTTTGTCAAATTATTCACCCTTTTCATGTAGGTAACTGCTAATGTAATTCTCGTCTACAATTGTCAATTGCGTTGCAGAGGAATGTTATGGAAATATTAATTTTTGTGCAACAAGCCGCTACGGGTTCGGAGGGTTCTTGCGATCGCTGTTAAAGCCCGATTTCTGGATTGTAAAGTGAATTAAAGGTTGAAATCGGGCTTTAAAGGCAAACACTGCCGTTTCTCCAGAATCCCTCCGACTCTCCGCTCTGTTCGCTCATATATTATGTAAAATTATTTCGTGCTTAAAGTGATTTACAACCGATTGGATATGTTATATATTTATGAGTGAGTACTCACTCATTATTTAAGAAACGAGGAGATCAGGAATGAATAAAGATGCTCCAGTTATTAAAGTAAGTCATGTCGGTAGAGCATTTGGCAGCAAGTTGGTACTTGACGATATCTCTCTACAAGTGGAAAAAGCAGAAACTTTCGGCATTCTGGGCCCTTCCGGATCCGGCAAAACAACGCTGGTAAAGATGCTGACAGGCATCGATGAAACCAGCTCCGGTGAGATCCACGTTCTCGGTGTCAAAATGCCAAAACTGGCGATGCTGCAGCAGATCGGGTATATGGCACAGTCTGATGCTCTGTACACCGAGCTTAGCGCTAAAGAAAACTTAGAGTTCTTCGCTTCTCTTTATGGTCTGAAAGGTGAACAACGTACGCGCCGTATTAAAGCGGTCATGGAATTGGTTAATTTGGAGGAACATCTGCGTAAAGGTGTGGCTCAATACTCAGGTGGAATGAAGCGCCGATTGTCGCTGGCCATCGCCTTGCTGCACGAACCTCCTCTACTTATTCTGGATGAACCTACAGTAGGGATCGATCCGGTGCTTCGCCTTTCGATTTGGAATGAACTCAGAGCACTGAATAAGAAGGGAACTACGATTGTGCTGACTACGCATGTAATGGATGAAGCGGAGAAATGTGATCGGCTGGCGATGATTCGGGACGGGAAGCTGCTGGCGGTGGATACGCCAGATGGACTGCTGCAAGCCACAGGTACTGCTTCGATTGAAGAAGCGTTCCTGTATTACGGAGGTGTGCGTTCATGAGAATCCGGGCGATAACTCTACGTATTTTACAGCAATTTATTCATGATAAAAGAACGATGGCCCTTATGTTCATAGCTCCTCTATTAGTTCTAAGCTTGATGAGCCTGGTATTCAACAGTGATTCTTACGAGCCGGTAATTGGGGTGTCAGGCCAGGCAGTTAATCTGTCTGCTTCACTTAAGGGTCATGAAGCAACGGTGAAGGAATACTCGACGGTAGAGATTGGGACAGATGCTCTAAGAGAAGGAACTATCGATGCACTGCTCACGCTAAATGGTACAGCACCACAGGTGGTGCTGGAAGGAAGTAATCCTACGGCTAACCGGGCGGTGATGATGGTGCTTGAGCAGACCTCACAGGATCTTCTGCCCTCCTCGGGAATTAAGGTGCAGCCGGAAATCAGCTATCTGTACGGATCAGCGGATATGAAGACGATTGACCGCTTTGGTCCGATTATGATTGGTGTATTCGTATTCTTCTTTGTCTTTCTAATTGCGGGTGTCTCCTTCCTGCGGGAACGGACCACGGGGACGCTGGAGCGCCTCCTTTCCACACCGCTGAAACGTTGGGAGATTGTTATCGGTTATGTCTGTGGATTTGGGGTATTTACTGTATTTCAAGCCCTGCTTATCTCTTGGTTCTCCATTCAGGTGCTCGGTATAATGATGACAGGAAGCTTCGGTTATGTCATGTTGATGACCCTGCTACTGTCCATGACGGCTCTGACGCTGGGTACATTGCTGTCTGCTTTTGCAGCCAATGAGCTGCAGATGATCCAATTCATTCCGCTCATTATCGTGCCGCAAATTTTCCTCAGCGGGTTATTCCCGATGGACACTCTTCCTGTCTGGCTGCAGCGGGTAGGGTTAGGAACTCCTCTCTACTATGGTGCAGATGCGTTGATGAACATTATGATTCGCGGCAAGGGCTGGAGTGATATCGCTCTGGATGTCTATGTGCTGATTGGCTTTTCCTTACTATTCATGACCTTAAATGTCTTGGCTCTGCGTAAACACCGCAAAATGTAAACCATATCGGTATTATGCTAAGATGGACAGACAGGACGATGTCTGGAGGTTGATGGAATGACTGATAATAAAACTGCGGAGAACCCGTCCGCAGATGATCATATGGGGGAACAATGGATTCAGGAGATTCTAAATCTTGGCGAGGATGAGAAAATGACCCCGAAGCAGCTGGCCATTTTGCAGGCGGCAATTGAGGTTTTTTCCGATAAGGGGTATTCTGCTGCCGCAACTAGCGAAATCGCTCAGAAAGCGGGCGTAGCGGAAGGTACGATCTTTCGGTACTACAAGACCAAGAAAGACCTGCTGTTATCTATTGTAGGACCGACGATGAGCCGGATGATTGCTCCCTTTGTGCTTAGGAATTTTAAGGGAGTGCTTGATATACCTTTTGACAGCTATGAAGATTTCCTGCGGGCTTTTATTGTGAACCGGTTGGAATTTGGGCGCAAGAACTTTAGAATTATCAAAATACTCATTCAGGAAATTCCCTTCCAGCCCGCACTTCGCGAGCAATTTGTTGAGAATATTCTCGGCAAGGTGGTGGAACGTGTAGAAAAGATCGTAGAGCATTTCAAGGAAAAGGGAGAGATTGTCGAGATCCCGACGCCGGCCATCATCAGATTCACCGTTTCATCCGTTATCGGCTTTCTGCTGGCCCGCTTGCTGCTGATGCCTGATAAGGATTGGAATGACGAAGAAGAAATAGAACTAACCATTAGATTTATAATGCATGGTATAAGTCCTGATGGAATAGGCAGCAAAACATTCAAGTAAATATAAACACGGCAATCCCGAGCGTTCTGTGGGAATGTCGTGTTTTTCGTTGATAACCTTTGAAGCGTACACGCGTTCTGTTATTATAAGATCTATATTAATTCTGGATATTCAAATTTTCAGTTTAAAGAAAGGAATCCTACGATGGGCTTTAGTGTGTCCGAACGGGTAATCAAGCTGCTGTGCGGGAAGACCGCTTTTGAAAAAGGACAGGAGTACTACCTCTCTGGAAGGGTTGACCTGATTGATAATGGAGAAAACCACGGGTCCGTGAATGATACTAATGACAATAGTTACTCTGATTACGAGGCTATCGTTGCAGGCAGCAAGGGTAGCAATGTGGATGTAACGGCGAGGATTGATCGGGACGGAGATGTAACTGCAAATTGTTCTTGTGCTGAATATTATCGCGGAGGCCCGTTCTGCAAACATATTGCGGCTGTGATGGTAAATGTGCTGGATCTGGATCAAGGTCTGGCATCACAAGGGCGGACGGCGGCCTCCAGTCTCCATAACGGGGGAGCATTCACTACCGGAGTCGGGGTTCTTACCCCGCGTACCTTTACCGATGCGACACGCAAATCAAGAGCCTCTGCAAAGGATCAGCAGTTGGTCGATACGATGTTGGGAATGTTCGGGAACAGCAGGCAGCGTCCAAGCGGTACAGGAATTTTTATGGATATACGCATGCCTCTGAATGTAGAGTTGATCTGCAAGCCGTTTTCATATAATTATGGAAGTGTCATGCTCGGGATCGAAATGAAGGTGGGTCCAAAACGTCTATATATTGTGCAAAAAATCAGGGATTTTCTGCAGCATGTTCACCGGGGGGAAGCCTATGAATTTTCAAAACATTTTATATATGATCCTTCACTCCACAGTTTTCATAAGGAAGACAATGCAGTTATTCAGAAGCTTATCGAAATCTTGTTAAATGAGAAAATGTACCGCGAAAGAAGTAGCTCCTACTCCCCTTATGCAAATCATATGGGCGGAGACCGCCTGCTGCCGATTCCGCCTTTTTTCTGGGATACGCTCCTGCCCTTCCTTTCAGCGGCTAAAACGGTCTATTTTCAACAAGAAGATACCTTATTTGAGGGCATTCACTTCTCTAATGAAGCACCCCCGCTGAGCTTTGAGTTCGATCAGGCCGAGGAGAATGGCTATCGTTTGGAGGTTCTGGGGTTAGAAAAAATCACGGTCATGGAGGACTATGGAATTGTCCTGACGGAAGGAAAGCTGCTGAAGCTACCCTCCCAAGAGTGCAGACGTCTTGCCGACATGAAAAAAATGCTGGAGGACTCCCGTGATGGAGGTGTTCGCATAGCGCCTGAGCAAATGGAGCCTTTTATGGATAAGGTGATCCCCGGCTTGATGAAGCTCGGCAGTGTTCATATCGCTGACGCCATCGCTGACCGTGTTGTTCAGACTAAGCTGCAGGCCCGGCTCTATCTGGATCGGGTAAGAGACCGGCTGCTCGCCGGGTTGGAGTTCCAATATGGCGACATCATCATTAATCCTATAGATGATCATAATAAGGCTCGCGGTACGGATATTATTCTTATGCGGGACAGCGAGGCCGAACATAAGATTCTTGAGCTTATGGAACATGAATATTTTGCCAAAACAGAAAGTGGATATATTATGAGCGACGAGGATGCGGAATACGACTTCCTGTATCATAAAATCCCTCTTTTAGAGCAACTTCTCGAAGTTTATGCTACCACCGCCGTAAAAGAGAAATTGCATACAGGTACGGTTCCGCCCAAAGTATCTCTCACTTGGAATGAGAAAACCGACTGGCTCGATTTCAAATTCGATATGGAGGGTATTCCCGAGTCGGAGATTGTATTGGTTCTAAGATCACTTCAGGACAAGCGTAAATACTATCGATTGCCAAATGGTGCGCTGCTGCCTCTGGAAAGTGAGGAATTCCAAGAAATCATTACATTTATGAATGAATTGGGTATCCGTCAGGATGATTTGAAAGGCACTGAATTTACTCTGCCCGTTGTTCGGGGGTTACATCTAAGTGCTTCCGATGAGAAGGGTGACGCGGTTAAGCTAGGCAAAGGGTTGCGCAAGCTTCTGGCTAATATGCGGAATCCCGAGAATCTGGATTATCCTGTTCCAGACCGACTCGTTCCTGTGCTTCGGGATTATCAGGTGTTTGGCTTCCAATGGTTGAAAACCTTAGCCCACTATCGGTTTGGTGGGATATTGGCCGATGACATGGGCCTTGGAAAAACGCTGCAAAGCATAGCGTTCCTGCTCTCGGAGCTGCCGGATATCCGTCAAGGCGGAAAGCCCGCGCTTATCGTCGCACCGGCCTCTCTCGTCTACAACTGGCATAATGAGCTTAAGAAATTCACGCCGGAGATTAAGGCTGTCATTGCTGATGGAAGCTTGACGGAGCGGACTCGAATTCTTCGAAATACGGGGAAAGCAGATGTCATTATTACTTCTTATCCACTGCTGCGTAGAGACGTACATCTCTATGCGAAACCATCTTTTCACACACTCATTCTGGATGAAGCCCAAGTCATTAAGAATCACGTAACCCAAACAGCACAAGCTGTACGGGTTCTGCAAGCTCGTTATCGATTTGCACTAACGGGTACTCCGGTGGAAAATGCTCTGGAGGACCTATGGTCAATCTTCGGCGCTGTGTTTCCAGAACTTTTCCCTGGCAAGAAGGCCTTTCACGACCTTCCCCGGGAAGTGGTAGCCAAGCGTGCACGTCCTTTTCTGCTTCGTCGTCTTAAGACCGATGTCCTGAAAGAACTGCCGGACAAGATCGAGTCCTTGCAAGCCTCCGAGCTGCTGCCCGAGCAGAAGAAGCTGTATGTCGCTTATCTGGCGAGGCTACAAAAGGAAGCCCTGAAGCATCTGAACGGGGAGGATTTCCGCAGCAACCGGATCAAAATCCTGGCCGGACTTACTCGTCTGAGACAACTCTGCTGCCATCCTTCGCTATTCGTCGAAGGCTATCAAGGCAGTTCAGCCAAATTTGAGCAGCTGCTCGAGATTATTGAGGAGTGTCGCAGCTCCGGCAAACGGATGCTGGTCTTCTCCCAATTCACGGAGATGCTCAAGTTAATCGGGCGGGAGCTTGGGCTTCAAGGTGTCCCGTATTTCTATCTGGACGGACAGACCCGAGCCTCCCAGCGTGTTGAGCTGTGTAATCAATTTAATGACGGGGAACGCGACTTGTTCCTCATCTCCTTGAAGGCCGGCGGCACCGGACTTAACCTAACCGGAGCAGATACCGTCATCCTGTATGATTTATGGTGGAACCCCGCTGTTGAACAGCAGGCTGCCGACAGAGCACACCGGATCGGGCAGAAAAAGGTAGTCCAAGTTATCCGGCTTGTCACCCAGGGAACGGTAGAGGATAAAATGTACGAGCTGCAGCAGAAGAAAAAAAACCTGATAGATGAAGTTATTCAGCCAGGTCAGGAAGCCTTATCCACCTTAACAGAACAGGATATCCGGGAGATTCTGATGATTTAATGGAGTGCGGGGGAGTAGTGGGGAGCGTTGGCTGGAACCAGCGGGGCCTAGCTGATACTGACGGGACTAGCTAGATTTAGCTGGTTCTAGCTGGTTCTAGCTGGTTCTAGCTGGTTCTAGCTGGTTAACTACCGGTTTCTTGCGGCTCCACTTGCCCCCCTTCCTCATCTACTGGATCCACGACTGATTTTTCCGTTGCGCAACCCATTTAGTTGTATTTAATACACTTAAAATACTACAGGCAGCACTACTAAAGTAAATAGGTGTATTTAATGCAACTATTTTCAGCATTTCCCGTCAAAAAGGCCATTTTCCCTAATTATAAGTGCATAAAGTACAATTAAAGTTCAAACAAGGCCGCTTTAAGCTGAAATAACTGCATAAAATACAACTTCTCTGCCGGAGTTGCCTCATATCTCCGATTTGACTGGAATAAGACATAACACAGAACCAGGGAGGCTAGCCGTAAGGCTTAGCACTCCTGGTTTTGATTATAAATCATAAATCAGATGTTACTTTCTTAATTGATCGTTATTCCTGCACTAGTGTAGCCATCAATGGTTGATGCCACATCAAGCCCTGCTGTTACAGTGGCGGTGAAAACCATTAACAAACGATCTTCAGGCGCTACTGCAATACTCAGTCCCGTAGTTCAAACCATTGCTTATAGTTCCAATAGATAGAACTCCTATTAACGCCGGACTTAAGGTTACTAGGGCTCCCGGCATCGCAGTGAAGATATTATCTGGTGTAGTAGAAATATATAATTGTGCTGTAACGTCGTGCTGAGATAGGCAGCCATAGGTGTAATCGTTCCGGTACGAGGTGATGAAAAGGCAAAGTTCAACGGAGATCCAACCGCTCCTGTAAGATTTATAGTTCCGCCAGCAGCAGTAACTCCAGTAGTGCTATTCCCAAAACCCACCAAGCTGGATGAATTCGCAAGCCCCCCCTAAAACAGTAGTCATACTCACAGGAAGCCCCGAAGAATAAGCAATAATAGCACCTTCACCAGCAGCACCCGTTTCACCTGTCGCTCCAGTAGGTCCCGCCGGTCCGGTAGCCCCAGTTACTCCCATCACTCCTTTTCTCCCAGCAATTCAGAAGAGACTAACCGATGGGCGGTTACAAGTTGACCTGATGAGTCTTTTCCCCAAAAAGAGATCTGGACTTCCTCTTCTGCCATACCTGATGTCGTAAAAGTAAATTCAAATGCATCCAGGTTCGCATAATAATTCCTTGTTACCACCTGATTGGGTGCCAAATTTAAAAATTCGCTAACATATAACGTTCTAGTTCCGTTCAAATGATAGCCTTCGATTAGCGCTGATGCGGCATTTCCACTGCTTCGATTATCCACTTTGATTGTAATTTGCTGAGTAGGTCTGACACCGGTAACCATTGATACGTTATTTTCTATCGGTCCTGTTGATAAAAAGGCCATGTCTACAGTTCTCCTTTAAAATTTTATATGAATCTACTATCCTAAATTTTCCTGAGCCACAACTCTAAAACTGCTCACCAATTGACCTGAGGCCTGTTTCCCCCAGACAGATACCTCTACCTCATTCTCTGCTGCCCCTCCGATCGCAAATAAAAACTCAAGAGCATCCAGATCGGCAAAATAATGCTTAGTTATTACGGTATTTGGAGCCACAATAATTCCTTCACTTACATATATAGTTCTTGTAGTACCGAGTACATAACCTTGAATAACCACAGAAGAACCATTTACAGCGTCCCGGTTAAGGATTTTAACGGTGACCTGTTGGGTCGGCCTGATCCCGAGGACGGGACTATTTTCGATGGGTCCTGTTGACAAAATTGCCATGCGTCTTAACTCCTCCCTTCTATTTCTGACTTATGATTTTAGAAACGCTCAACATACTAATATTCCAACCTTAAAATGTGGGTGTGGACATTAGCGATTCTTAAGCCGTATTTCCTTTAGTCGTATATATGCAGAGCTATTGATTTCTTTGTGAAATTCGTTATACTGGTAAAAATATATACAATCGATGAGCGGGAGAGTAATTACCCTTGATCTAGTCCTCAGCGAGCCGGAAGAGTGAAAGCCGGTACAGATCAAAGTAATGAAGCGCACCCGGGAGATGGACTTCTGAACAGATTAGTAGGAAGCCCCGGCTGAAGGCCGTTATTCTGTAAAGTGGCTAGACTTGCCCGTCTAGCAACGAGAGTGGTACCGCGAGCGCTAAAGCCCTCGTCTCTTTTGAGACGAGGGCTTTTTTGTATTTTAAAGGAGGTCAACCTATGTTCAGCCAACTTATCAGAACCAACCTGGAACAGAGTGTCAGAGGCGTATTTAATAGTCTGAGTATTACTTATACCGGTGAGATTAACGTTCGTATTGAACAGCCCGCTAATCTGGAGCATGGCGATTATTCGAGCAGTATCGCAATGCAGATGGCAAAAATTGTGCGGAAGGCTCCTATGGGAATAGCTGAACTAGTGAAGGCAGAAATTCAAAAGCAGGGTTATATGGAAGGGCTATTAGACAAAGTCGAAGTCGCAGCTCCCGGGTTCATCAATTTGTATGTCAACTGGCAGGAGTGGGCCGGACGCACCTTCGAGCTCCCTCCAAATTCCGGGGAAAAAGCAGTAATAGAGCACACTTCTATAAATCCGAACAAATCAGCGCACATCGGGCACTTAAGAAACTCCTGTATCGGGGATGCTTTGGTCCGTATTTTGAAAAGAACAGGATACAACGTAGAGGTTCATAATTACATAGACGATTTGGGGAATCAGCTGGCGGATACAGTTGTTGGGTTATTAAATATACCTTTTGAGGGTGAGCATATCCGTTTTGGGGACTATTGCTGGGATATCTATTCCAGAGTGAACAAGGAGTATGCGCGAAATCCAGAGATGACGGACAAACGTACCGATATTCTACATGCCCTGGAAAGAGGCGGCGAAAATGAGGCCTGGCTGGGAAATCTTGTAGCTGAACGTATTGTGAGAGAGCATGTGGAGGAGATGAAGAGCTTCGGCATTGAGTATGACCTACTCGTATGGGAGAGCAGCATTGTTAGGGAGGGTTTTTGGTCATCGGCATTTCAGCTGCTTGTAAAAACAGAGGTTTTTGTTCAAGAAAAGGAAGGTAAACTGGCAGGCTGCTGGGTACTGAAGCAATCCTCGGTGGCGGACGCTGAGGCAGAAGTTGATGAATATAATATCGATAAGGTGCTTGTGCGCTCCAACGGCATTTTAACGTATACAGCCAAAGACATCGCCTATCATCTGTGGAAATTCGGTCTGCTCGAAAAAGACTTCTCGTACCATGAGTTTACAGCAGGCTTATGGACAACGGGTTTAACTACCGGACGGGCTTTATCTTTTGGAAAAGCGGACATGGTTATTAACGTCATCGACTACAGACAGGAATATCCGCAGCAGATGGTAAAACAGGCCTTGCAAGTACTGGGGTATACAGATCAGGCCGAGAAGCTTCATCATGTAAGCTATGGCGTGGTTTCGCTGAGTCCGGCTTCCGCGGCTGAACTGGGAATTGATATTTCGGATGGCAGAACCTCCTATGCCATGTCCGGGCGTCAGGGTATAGGTGTGAAGGTAACCGATTTGGTTCTGCTTATGGAGAAGGCTATTGAGCAATCACGTTCTGATAAAAGTGGCCTTTCCAGCAAGGACATCGCTACCGCTGCGATCCGCTATTATCTGCTCCGTTTCAATTTAGGGACTGAGATTATATTTGATTTCCGGCAGGCTACAGAAATATCCGGGAATACGGGCGTATATCTGATGTATACGTATGCCCGTGCGAACAGTGTGTTGAGCAAGGCTGCAGCAACCAATCTAATGGATGATGCTCTATTGCCGCAATTTCCAGCCGAATTTGAAAAAGCGGAGTCCGCACTGCTGAGACATCTCAGCACATGGGAAGATACATTATTTCTTGCCAGCAAGGAACTGACCCCGAGCACACTCTGTAACTACGTGCATACATTGGCTACTTTGTTCAATAATTTTTACTCTCTGTGTCCCATTCTTAAGGGTGCGGAGTCTTCCATTCAGTTCCGGCTCTGGCTCACCTCAAGAGTTATCCATACTTTAGGCGATGTCCTTCGGGTGCTGGGACTGCCTACACCAAACCGAATGTAATTAACTTAAGTAGTGTTCTGAGAGACGCTCCGTGAACGGAACGTTGTTACAATCGCTGTTGTCTCCAGATGTATTGAATTACACTTAGCCGTGTACATCCGGAGACAAAGGCGAACGCTACCGCTTTTCCGCAATCATTCCGTCCTCTCCGCTGCTTTCAGCGGAAATCCTCTTAAATAATCAAAAAAACGAACCCATCGGGGTTCCATCCATTAACGAAAACAGCCTTCCCGAAGGAAGGCTGTTTACTTACGTCCCGGAAGGGATTCGAACCCCTGACCGTGCGCTTAGAAGGCGCATGCTCTATCCAGCTGAGCTACCGGGACACATATTATGTACTTAGGGCAACGTTATCTATTATATCGCATGTAGAAAATTTATCAAGCTTTTTTAATTAAAGTATAAACTTATTCTCCGGATTCGCATAATCTACTGTGTTACGCCGCTCTGCAACGGCATGCAAAGGAGACCCGCCGCTTAGACGGGTTTCTCCTTATCGCTTGCCAGGGATCTTTTTTATATATGGTGAGAGCTTAAATTGGGCTCATATTACGGATATTGCTCGAAATGCTCTTCCAGCTGTTTTTTCAAATCCCCAAAAATAAGCAGGTCCCGTTGGAATCTGGAGCGCTCCTCTTCAGGCTCCATGACTGCACTGCCTTCAAAAGCACTGACGGTCACATCTTCAAAGGCATTATGCATGTTGTTGTCATACCAATCCGAAGACATATCGGCATCATTGGTCAGGATGCGGACAATTTCGTAGCCTTCTTCACGACGATCCTCTACGATATACACCAAAAGAGCAGAATCCTCTACAGCTCCAGGCAGCACGCCTACCTCAGCACAGGGTGCACCGTCATACTCCATCATTCTGCGAATTTTGGCGTCCTTTATGTAATACACCTGTCATCCATCCTTCCTGGCAAATTTACCACACCCCTAGTGTTCGGATAAGGACATACATTTTATCCCTTCCTTAGGCATATATCTGTATTACTTGGCAAAAAAGAAAGGACAACAATCGCACAAAAGAGAGGATGAATCATCATGTGCGGAATAACCGGATTTATCCAGTGGCGCGGGGATCTGACACAGCACTCACAGCTGCTGGTGAGAATGACCGAAACCCTGGCAAACCGCGGACCGGATGCAGCAGGAACCTGGATTTCAGGACCTTGCGCTTTTGGACATCGCAGACTTAGCGTTATTGATCCCGAGAACGGTGCTCAGCCTATGATTACCCGCCATGAGGAGAACATGTACGCTATTGTATATAACGGTGAATTATATAATGCCCCGGAGCTTAAAAAAGAATTAGTGCAACGGAGCCATCACTTCCGTACGGAATGCGATACAGAAGTGCTGCTTCATGCCTACATCGAGTGGGGCCCGGATTGTGTAGAGAAGCTGAACGGAATTTTTGCCTTCGCCATCTGGGACGGTTTACATGAACAGGTCTTTTTTGCACGCGATCGGCTAGGCGTAAAGCCGTTATTTTACAGTCAAGTCGATGATGTCTTTGTATTTGGTTCGGAGCCAAAGGCCCTCTTGCAGCATCCCAAAGTCCAGCCGGCTGTTGGCCCGGAGGGTCTAGCTGAAATCTTTATCATCGGTCCGGCACGTACTCCGGGACACGGTGTCTATAAGGATATGCATGAACTTCGGGCGGGGCATGCCATGATCTACAGCCGGGAAGGACTGCGCAGTTATGCTTACTGGAAGCTGGAGAGTTTTACACATAACGATAGTGTAGATGAGACGGCAATCAAAGTTCGTGAACTGCTGCAGGATACACTGGAGCGGCAGCTTGTTTCGGACGTTCCGGTCTGCTCACTCCTGTCTGGAGGCCTGGATTCAAGTGCCCTAACGGCACTCGCGGTTAATTACTACAACCGAACGGGTCAAGGTCGGGTTAATACCTTTTCTGTCGATTATGTAAATAATGACAAGCATTTCAAAAGCCATTCCTTCCAGCCCGGAGCTGACGGCCCTTGGATTAAAAGGATGGTCGAAGAACTGAATACGAACCACCATTATATTGCGTTTGATACACCGGAGCTCGTAGAGGCACTGGATAATGCTCTTTACACGCGTGATTTACCCGGAATGACTGATGTTGACTCTTCTCTATATTTATTTTGCAGGGAGATCAAGAAAGAAGCGACTGTAGCCATCTCCGGTGAGGCTGCCGATGAAATTTTTGGCGGTTACCCTTGGTTCCATCGGGAAGAAATGCTCTCTTCCGGCACTTTTCCATGGTCAGTGGCACCCAAGATGCGGGCAGGACTCCTCTCCCCGGAAATGAATGAATGGATTAGACCTCTGGAATACCTGGGTGACAAATATAGTGATGCTGTGGCTGAAGTGCCAAAACTTCAAGGTGAAACAGGCAAACAGGCTCAAATGCGAGTAATGTCTTATCTCAATATCACCCGCTTCATGCCAACATTGTTGGACCGCAAGGACCGCATGAGTATGGGAGTCGGGCTTGAAGTTCGGGTTCCTTATTGTGATCATCGCCTTGTTCAATACGTGTGGAACATTCCTTGGGAGATAAAGACCGTTGGCAACCGGGAAAAGGGTATTTTGCGTAAGGCACTTGAAGGTGTATTGCCGGATGATGTGCTCTATCGTAAAAAAAGTCCGTATCCCAAAACCCATAATCCGAACTATCTAAAAGCGGTACGGCAGAGAATGCTGAATATATTGGATGACGCAACTTCTCCTATTCTCCCCTTAATTAATGCGGCCAAAATCCGTGAAATTGCTGCATCGCCGGAATCCTCCAGCAATCTTCCCTGGTTCGGGCAGCTTATGTCAGGCCCGCAGTTATTCGCTTATTTGTCTCAAGTGGACCTCTGGCTACGGACTTATAACGTTGTCATAAAGTGATATTAGCCACATCTATCCGGGTTAAAATCCTCTACAAATAAAGATAGGTTTGTATCTTTTTAGTGAAGGAGCTTTTCCGGTATGCAAGTATCACTCCGTTCAAAATCACTGCAGAACAACACTCAGAACAGAAGAATCATTCTGTTTCTAGCTATAACTTTCGGTTTCACCTGGCTTTCCTGGCTTCCACTGCTGATCAATAAGCAATTCACGGCGGAGGTGCCAGTGCTGCCCGGGCAGTTCTATCTAGGTTCATTCGGCCCTCTCCTTGGCGCACTAGTTAGTGTTCAGATTCGGGGTGGAACGGGTTTTAGGGCCTGGTGTAAAACTGCCTTTTCGTTTGCATTCCCCAAAAAATGGCTGGCTATCGGGGCGGGCTTACCGCTGGTTTATGGTGCTGTAGCCATACTGGCCCATACTCTTTTCACCGGAAGTCTACCGGATATCCATACATTTGGCCTGACCTCTGACCTTCCACCTCAGTTCAATTTATGGATGACTTCTCTGGTGTGGATGCTTACCTTTGGAATAGGTGAGGAGAGTGGATGGCGTGGTTTTTTGCTGCCAGAACTTCATAAACGTTATTCATTATT
Organism: Paenibacillus wynnii; assembly: GCF_000757885.1. NCBI lineage: Bacteria > Bacillati > Bacillota > Bacilli > Caryophanales > Paenibacillaceae > Paenibacillus > Paenibacillus wynnii. The sequence continues at coordinate 2,524,080 of NZ_JQCR01000003.1, forward strand.
CACCTCGGCGCTGCTCATAGCTGTCATTTGGATGGCCTGGCATCTACCCGCCTTTTGGTTCAATGAAAGCTATCTTGGCATGGGCTTTGGGGTGCTTGGATGGGCAATCAGTTTGACTTACGGATCGGTGGTGCTGGCTTGGATTTGTGCAGGGAGCCGCTGGAGCATTATCCCGGTAATCGTATGGCACGGCATCTTCGACCTGCTTACAGCCAGTGATCAGGCCGCAGAAGTCATGGCAATGGTCTGTAGTATGCTGGTAATTGTTCATGGAATCCTTCTGATGAGAACGCTAGGCAGGAGTGGGCGCATCCCTTCCTAAAAGAACTTGATTCCCCTAAGATATAAAAAAGGCAGTCCAAGGTTAACCCTTTGGACTGCCTTTTTATGCAATATTTCCACGCCCAGCCGACCTGAATCACATCAAATCCTGCACTTTATGCAACATTTCCGCGCCTACCCGACCTGAATCACATCAAATCCTGCACTTTATGCAACATTTCCGCGCCTAGCCGACCTAAAACACATCAAATCCTGCACTTTATGCAACATTTCCGCGCCCAGCCGACCTGAATCACATCAATTCCTGCACTTCGTGCAACAATTCCGCGCCTAGCCGACCTAAAACACATTAAATCCTGCACTTTATGCAACATTTCCGCGCCCAGCCGACCTGAATCACATTAAATCCTGCACTTTATACAACATTTCCGTGCTAGCCGACCTAAAACAAATCAAATCCTGCACTTTATGCAACATTTCCGAGCCTAGCCGACCTAAAACACATTAATTCCTGCACTTTATGCAACATTTCCGTGCCCAGCCGACCTAAAACAAATCAAATCCTGCACTTTATGCAACATTTCCGAGCCTAGCCGACCTAAAACACATTAATTCCTGCACTTTATGCAACATTTCCGTGCCCAGCCGACCTAAAACACATCAATTCCTGCACTTTATACAACAATTCCGCGCCTAGCCGACCTAAAACAAATCAAATCCTGCACTTTATACAACATTTCCATGTGAGACTTACAATTCGCGCCACCCGGCTACTCTACTGTTTAGAAGTTAAAATTGTCGGGGTCCGGGCCAAAGCGATGATTTTGGTTGAGGTCTTCAATGGCTTTGACGTCATCATCACTGAGTGTGAAGTCAAAGAAACCGGCATTTTCTGTAATACGCTCCGCATGAACTGATTTCGGGATTGTGATTACACCTTGCTGCAAATCCCAGCGCAGAACAATTTGTGCCGGGGTCTTCCCGTATCTCCCAGCTAATTCATGGAGAAGCGGCAGTTCAAGATTCCCCTGCATTAACGGACTCCAAGCCTCCAGCTGTACGCCCTGCTCGCGGCAGTATTTCAGCAGTTCGCGTTGGGTCAGCAGCGGATGGAACTCCACTTGATTGACCACAGGAACAACTCCGGTAGCTTCAATGATATCCTTCAGATGGTGAATCTGAAAGTTGCTTACACCGATGGATTTAATTAGACCTTCCTTTTGCAGATGAATTAAAGCTTTCCAAGTCTCCAGATATTTGCCTGCAACAGGCCAATGAATTAAATAAAGATCTATCACATCCAGTCCCAGCTTTCGCCGGCTGACTTCAAATGCCTTCAATGTGGAGTCGTAACCTTGATCGGGGTTGCGAACTTTAGTCGTAATAAACAGTTCTTCACGGGGAACGCCGCACTCGCGGATAGCTTGTCCTACCCCTTCTTCGTTGTTGTACCCTGCTGCTGTATCAATACTGCGGTAACCGGTCTCCACGGCCGATTTAACGGCTCTGATAACTTCATCACCGTCCTTAGTCTGCCATACACCCAACCCCAGCCACGGCATCGTTACACCGTCATTTAGTGTGGGTCCACCTGAAAATGGTCCGTTCAACTGACTCATAGTTTAACCCTCCAAGTCCAATGTAGTTTGTTTCACTTACCAAAAATAAGTATATCAGATCGACGTTTCATTACCAAAAATGAGAAAAGAACGGAGGCGTTAATCGCCTCCGTTCTCTTTATTTCTCAATCATTTTGAAGTCATCAAAGTGAAACTCTGGGGAAACAATGCAGGAGACCAATACCGGCTCTTCACCGAGCGGTCGTGCTGCTTGCCATACTCCTGCCGGGACAACCCATTGCGGCTGCTGACCGGCAGCAATATCCAAGCCCAGGATATACTCCTTAACATCCTCCGGTTTGTCTCCGCTACCTCCAAGACTTAACACAATAGGGCTGCCGGAATGCCACAGCCATATTTCATCGGAGAGCACCGTGTGCCATTCCGAGGCTTCGTCTGCATGGAGCAGAAAATAAATAGAAGATGCCGAGCAGCGCGAGCCGGAATAGCTGCCGCCTAATACCTCTTGCGGGATTTCAAATGAAGAATTCCAAAGTCTTTTGTACCAGCCGCCTTCAATGTGCGGCTGCAGCCCCAAGGCTTCAACTAGGGGCGAAATTTCTTTGTGCGTCACGAATTTCTCTCCTTTAAAGTTTTGCTTTTTACTTTAACGGAATACTCTGCAATTGTAAAACTGCTTACTTGCCTTCCTTGCTTGCTTTAAATATCTCAGCCATAGCTCCCAAGCTTCCTAATGTCTCTACTGCACTGGTTGGCAGGAAGACTTTATTCGCCGGGCCTTTAGCGATTTCACTTAATGCTTCAAAGGAACGGTAAGCGAGAACCTGTTCATCCAGCCCAGAGGTGCTGAGCAGTTGAATCCGGATTTTCTCAGCTTCAGCTATAGCTTGAATGGCTTTAGCCTGACCCAATGCTTCCAGTTCCTGCGCTTGGCGTGAACCCTCAGCTTGGCGGATACGTGCTTCCTTATCCCCTTCCGCCTTCAGAATCTTACTCTGCTTGTCACCCTCTGCCCGGAGAATCATATCCTGCTTAGCGGCTTCCGCCTCCAGGACAATCGCCCGTTTACTACGTTCTGCTTTCATTTGCTTATCCATGGCTTCTTGAATATCAAGCGGCGGTTTGATATCAATAACTTCCACACGCTCAATCCGTACGCCCCACTTCTCTGTAGCCTCATCGAGAGCTACGCGGATTTCGGTGGAGATTTTTTCACGGCCGGACAACGTTTCATCCAGCTCCAGCTTACCGATAATTTGACGCATGGTTGCAGTCGAGATATTCCGCACACCATATACATAATCCGAGATACCGTAGGTTGCTTCTTCAGGGCCAACAACCTTATAGAAAATAATAGTGTCAATCTGTACCTGTACGTTGTCCTTCGTTATTACCGTTTGCGGAGGGACATTAGCTTGTTGAATCCGAAGATCATGATAAGTACGTACCTGATCAATAACAGGAATCAGAATGTTCAGACCCGGTGTTAAGAGACGGTGAAATTTACCGAGACGTTCGACGACTCCGATACGCTGCTGTGGTACGATTTTGACCGTAAGAGCAATGAAGACAACAACTACAACAAGAACCACAACAATAATTGCCCATTCCATTAGTTCATTTCCTCCCATCGTTCTACCTCGATAATAGTGGTACCTCTTCCTACTACTTTGACGATATCATCTCTGCCAAGTGTCTGAACAGAGGTTGCACTCCATGTATCTCCGCCAATCTTTACCTGTCCGTATCGCCCAGGCTCTATAGCTTCCACAACAATCCCCTGCTTCCCGACAATATCCGTATCATCAAATCCTCGCGAGCTGCGGAATCTCGCCACTAACGGCTTCGAGAACAGAGTCAGACCCAGTGCTACAAGAGAGCCAAGTACTACTTGCAATAGAATGGCATCCGGTACTAAAAGCGACACTAATCCGGCAATCAAAGCACCGATACTGAGCCAAAGCAGATAAAACGTAAGCGTCATCATTTCAACTACAAACAGGACACCGGCTGCGACTAACCAAAACATCCAGACCATCATCGGTGAACCCACCACCTTCCGCTATATACTACTATAACGAAATAAAATGCGAAGCGTTGCAGAAGTTTTTTTGCCATCAACCAAGCACAGACACGTATATTCAATGTATTTCAGCTTAGGAAAGGTTATGAATAGTTTGCGCAGTTTTCTAAGTTGTACTACTAAACCTGATTACTTTCTCATATTACAAAAAAGCTTGCAGTTCGAGCCGAGGCTCTACCGCAAGCTTCTGTATTTAAATTTGCATACAACAGGTCTTACTACAGCTGACCGTTTCTAGAAGACAGCTTCTCCGTCAGCAACCGCAATGCAGCGCCTCGGTGGCTTATCAGCTGCTTCTCCGTAAGGGTCAGCTCCGCCATAGTCTTCCCGTAATCCGACAAGTAAAATAGCGGATCATAACCGAAGCCGCCACCACCTGCCGGCTCAGAGGTTATCCAACCCTCAACCGTACCTTCTGCCGTAAGTTCGTGATCCGTTGCCGGATCATACAGCGATAACGCACATACGAATCGAGCTGTACTGAGCAAGGGCTGTCCTGTATCCTCGCCCTGCTTCAGTTCCTCCAGCTCGCTGAGCAGCTTAAGATTATTATCAGAATCACCTGCATCTTCACCTGCATAACGAGCAGAGTAGACACCCGGTCTGCCCTCCAGCGCATCTACGCAAAGTCCGGAATCATCCGCAAGAACCGGAAATCCGAGGGCATTGGCTACGGTCCTCGCCTTCTTCAAAGCATTCTCGGCAAAGGTGGCACCGTCCTCCACTACATCCGGGAGATCGGGGTAGTCAAACATACTCTTCACGGTCAGACCCAGAGGGGCAAAGGCATGTTGAAATTCCCGTACCTTACCCTGATTTTTTGTTGCAACAATAAGAATGCCGCCTGACGATTTCATTCTATACCTCTTGGCCAGGCTGCCCGGCAGGGATTTTGAGCGCAATGGCTCCCAAGACTTCCTTCTGGGTAGCAATCAGTTCTGTTACCCCTTTCTCACCTAGCTCTAGCAAACGATTGAGTTCTTGACGAGTAAAAGGTCTTTCCTCCCCTGTTCCTTGAACCTCCACGAATGCACCGCCGCCCGTCATCACTACATTCATATCTACTTTGGCTTTGGAGTCTTCTTCATAATTCAAATCCAGCAGGGTTTTGTCACCTACTACACCGACACTGATCGCTGCAAGAAAATCGGTAATGGGGAATACTGCGAGCTTGTGCTGTACCGCAATTTTGTTAATGGCAATGGCCATCGCTACAAAAGCACCGGTAATCGAAGCCGTCCGCGTGCCGCCGTCTGCTTGAATAACATCACAGTCCAGCGTAATACTGCGCTCGCCAAGTGCCTGCAAATTCACTACAGACCGAAGAGCCCGGCCAATTAATCGTTGAATTTCCATGGTACGCCCCGTTAGCTTGCCCCGTGCTGCTTCGCGCTGGTTGCGCGTCCCAGTTGCTCTTGGAAGCATGGAATACTCAGCGGTTACCCAGCCTTTTCCTTGACCTTTAAGAAAAGGAGGAACCTTCTCCTCTACAGTTGCTGTACAAATGACCTTGGTATCTCCCATTTCAATAAGCACGGAGCCCTCAGCATATTTATTAGTTTGGGTTGTTATCGTCAATGACCGAAGCTGGTCGTCATTCCGCCCGTTTGATCTCATCTTTTCTGCCTCCTACATCAGCTCATTTTAGCATTCCCTATTCTACCAAAGAGCAGGCACAAAAGCATCTTTTTACCCTTTAAGTTGAACTGACGGTTTTCACCTATACTGACTGGGGATCATTCTACAGCGGCATCTCATTCAAATATTGAGGAGCGGAAACCGGCTTTCCGTAATTAACTTCATTCGTTCCGGTCACTGCATCCTTTCCGTTCAGCCGAATCTGAACCAATGAATCCTTGCTATTCTGGGCGACAGTCAGTACTACGGATTGCAGCATTTCCGCAGGCACCTTATCACCGTCAACGAACATATCATCTTTCAGTGAGACCGTAACTACGCCATTTTGTCCCTCTTCAACAGAATCAAGAATAGTCCCGGCAGTCATTACTGTTTCAACTCCATCCCCTGACTCAGGTCCGGATAGCAACTCACCCAAAGCAGCCTTGATCGGTTCCTGTCCTGCGGGTACAAATCGAGTCATCGGTACATAGTACTGAACACCTTTAGGTGATGCAGCAGAAAAATAAACGGTGACCGCACTGGAGTTCATATCCAGGGTATTGCTCTTTGGCAGATTGATACCCATTGTCCGAGATAATGGACGATCCAGCGGTGTTCCATTTAGCGGCATTTCATTGAGTTTCTTACCGTCTACCCAAAGCTGTACCCCTTTAATTCCTTCTTCACCTGTCAGTGTCCAGGTGATTGCTTCCAGTATTTTACGTTCATCCTGGACAGCATAATCATTAAATTTAGCGTTAAATTCAACGACTGCCAGACCTTTCTCCTTGTCTACAGTCACATTTTGCACTGTAGTCCCGGCTGGGAGCATACCCTGGAATCCTGATGGCAATAATGCTTCATAGGCACCTTTACTGACCAGCGCTGTTAGGGAGTCCTTCAGGGTTGTTGCCCCTTCACCGGACGGCAGGCTAAGTGAAACCGGTGCGAGTAATCCATTCCCATCCTCGAGATATACCGTTGTTCGAGGTTCGGTAGAACTGTTGTCTGCTGCTGCAGGAGCACTAGCCTCCAGCGTATTTGCATCCAAGGTCACAGGGCCGAGTACTCCCGAATCCAGTGTATCGCCGCTGATCTCCAGCATTTGTGCCTCCACTTCAGTTGGAGGTGGATCTACGGAGGAAGACGCGTCCATTCCAAGCAAGCTGCAGCCGGATAGAGCCAGAGGAACTGCCAGCAGACAGGCTGCGGATATCCCGCGAATTTTTTGCATATGTGTCATGATTAATTACCCCTTTCAGAAATTAGATAGCCTTGTACTGCTATGTATACGAGCCCTTCCGCGAAAAAATAACAACAGCTTATCCTAAAGTTTGAAATCCGCGCTGTCTTAACGATTTCGTCCCCCTCTCTGGACAATAACACCCTAAAAAAGTACAATTTCAAGACAGTGAGGATTTACAGAACCTTCACTGTAAAGAATACTATAACTAATGACTCACTAAATGGAGGGACTGAAAATGGCTGACGCAAAAATGCCTTACAGTCTGAACAGCAAGGCCGTTGCAGAGGCGACAAAAAGCTGGCTGCATAAGCGTGGAGTAACTATAGAAGAAATTGCGGATCTCGTTATGCTGCTGCAGAAGCATTATTATCCAAATTTAACGATGGAAGAATGTATTCACAACGTAGAGATGGTACTTAGCAAAAGAGAAGTGCAAAACGCGGTATTAACGGGTATTCAATTAGATGTATTGGCTGAAGAGGGAAAGTTGTTTCCCCAATTGCAGGATATGATTGAGAATGACGAGGGGCTTTACGGAGTGGACGAAATTTTGGCCTTCTCCATAGTAAACGTGTATGGAAGTATCGGGTTTACCAACTACGGCTATGTCGACAAGTTGAAACCTGGTGTACTGGAAAGACTGAACAATAAAGAAACAGGACAAATCCACACCTTTCTGGATGATATTGTAGGCGCTGTAGCCGCTGCAGCCAGCAGCAGGATCGCGCACCGCAAACAGGCGGAAAGAGAGAAGAATCTTGGGCTGCCGCATGCTCCAGAGGATACCGAAGAAGCTGCTAAGAAGCTTACCGGAAGTAACGCTGAAAAGCCTGAATAAGAAAATAATAAGATTTCTTTAGGATCCAAAAGTAGATTTTTCTACGACCGGAGACAGACTTCTTCATTCTAGAAAAACTTAAAAGTAAGCAAAACAGCGATTCTCCCGTTATTGGATAATCGCTGCTTTACGTTTTTGGGTCACTACGGCTTGCTTCAGCACATTAGGGGCAATGCATAAACTCTAGTAGAGATGGAAGCCGAGGTCGAGCGTCAATGTTGTAGCAAAGAATTTCATCGAATCGCCCTCGGAAGGTGGGATTCCGCTAAATGAGATGTAAAAGTGCAATTAAATCGCCCTTAGGGGGGGATTCCGCTAAATTGCTGCTATAAGTCTCAAAGGGTTGCGAATACATATAGTGTCACTGGAGTCCGTTAAATTTCCAAATCGTCTGTTTTCACTCAATAAGCCTCTATTTCTTCCAAAATCACAGTACAGCCCGTTCCCGTGTTACAACGTCAATCTATTCCATGCCCGTGAATAACCATCCACTACCCGACTCTATAATAATTGCCCGCTCCCGGCGTACAAGTTCAATCATATGAGCCAAGGTCTCACTCATGGCGAACCTCATCTGATGAGTGCTCGATATCCGGCCCCGGAACAGATCTTCACAGATTGCAAATCCGCTTAAGGGTCCGTTTGAAAGGAGGGCCTCTGCAGCCTCCAACCGTTCCTCATGGTGATCAAGCAGACTGTGGATTCGCTTAGTGAAACCTGTAAACGGCTCACGGTGTCCAGGAAAGGCCATACTGACCTGATAGCTGCCAAGGTCTCGCAGCCCCGTCAGGAATGTCTGAAGCGGTTGAGGATCGCTGCCCGGCAGCAGACTGACATTGGGCGAAATTTGCGGTAGGACGGCATCGCCGCAAATCATATACCCGCTTTCACTATTGTAGAAGGACAAGTGTCCAGGAGCATGACCGCCAGTAACTACTGGCCTCCATAGGCGATTGCCCATTTCAAAAGGCTCCGCGGGTGATATATAGGACACTTCAGGCTGAGGTGTAACCTGTGGCTCAAAGCGTTCCAAGTGTTCCCTGATCGTATCCGTTATAGAGTTTGGCATACCATGCTTGGAAAAAAACAAGGGAAGTACATCATTCATCTGGGAGGTCTCCCCCCACATGAACAGGGCTTCGGTATGGGCTCGCTTCGACATCCACACCTTGCAGCCACTGAGGGACTGCATCCTTCCTGCCAATCCATAATGATCAGGATGATGGTGGGTAACAACGACATTCCGTACCTTGCTCCAGGACAAACTTAGCTCCCGAAGAATACCCTGCCAAGCCATTTCTGTCTCCTGGCTGTGCGGGCCTGGATCTATAATGGTAACACCGCCGTCTGCATCCGTAAGAAGATAGCTGTTCACTTGCCGGAGCGGCGGGTCCATGGGTACAGATATCTGTAGGATATCCCGTTCCCATGTAGTAATAACTGCTTTACGCATGAAGCCATCGTCTTCTTTAAATCTTCTCCCGGTTACCATCTACGCCCGAACGCCTCTAAAAATCATCCGTTTAGAGCACTCAACATCATATTCGCCTTCATCATAGCTGCCATGGACAGCTTCGAGTTGTAAGCCGGCTACCGCAATCATCTCCTGAAATTTCTCAAGCGGATACAGCTTCACGCACTCATGGTATTGGCGGGGAATTCCATCTTCTTTGGAGGTTATAGTGATAATCTTCTTCACATATCCGTCTTCAATCCGGCGTTTCTCATCGATCAGAATGTCCCCTTCTTCACGGGTAGAGTGCGGAACTAAATTACGAATTACACAGGATGGGTTAAGAAAATCAATAATAAATTTCCCGCCAGGCTTCAGCAATCGTCTGATTTCACGAAGCACCTTGATTTGCTCCTCATCTTCTTCAAAATATCCAAAGGAGGTAAAGAGGTTGACCACTGCATCAAATCCTCCAGCCAGAGGCAAACCCCTCATATCAGAGCACAGCCAGGTTACTTTCTCCGATCCCTCTTGAGCACGGGCTTCCCGAAGAAGCGGCTCGGATAAATCCACACCGGTTACGAAGTAACCTGCTTCCGATAGTGCAAGGGAATGACGGCCCATACCGCAGCAAAGATCCAGTACTTTAGCTCCCGGGGGTAAATCCAGCCAGCCAATCATTTGTTCGACTTCACGCCTAGCTCCTCCGAAATCACGGTGTTTATATACAATCAGATAGTCCTCTCCGAAGCTCTCCTTATACCATTCACACATATTGTATCTCCTCCCGCAGGCTGCTTCCTGCAAAACCACGTATCTATATCTATATATTGTAACGCAATTGTACCGTCTTTTATGGACAAACTCAAAAAATGTATTCAACCGGAAGTTACAGCTCGCGGATGTGGTTGACATTGAAATACTAATTAACTATACTTTCCTTAATCTTATATACGGTATACGTTGAAAGAGCCTAGTAGCAGCTTAGTCCCTGTTCTCAGAAAGCCGGGGGTGATGGAACCCGGTACACACTAAGTTGACGAATTACACTCTGGAGTATCTTGGGTAATGCCGAGCGGAAGTGGCGAACGATAACTCGCTGAAGAGTGGTATTAATGGTGCGTGAAAATAAGCTCCATTGGTGCAATTTGGGTGGTAACACGGTTGCTTAATCGTCCCTATGTCTACAATAGACAGGGGCGATTTTTTTGTTTTTTCAACGGTAAGTCATTACGTTATAAGAATATCGATAAATTGAGGAGTGTTTTGACTGTGAATATTATGGACGAACTAGAATGGCGCGATGCCATTAATCAACAAACGGATGCGGAAGGCCTTCGGGATTTAACGAAACAAAAAGCAGTTTCGTTATACTGCGGTGTTGACCCAACGGGTGACAGCATGCATATTGGCCACTTGATTCCATTTATGGTGCTCAAACGCTTCCAGCTTGCCGGCCACCGTCCAGTGATTCTGATTGGCGGAGCAACGGGCACCATCGGTGATCCAAGCGGCCGTCAAAGTGAGCGCTCGCTGCAAACGCTAGAAGAAGTACAAGCTAACGTTGATGCGCTTACTGAACAAATGAAAAAGCTCTTTATTATTGAAGGCGATAATCAAATTCGTATGGTCAACAATTATGACTGGACACATAAAATCAATGTAATTGAATTCCTGCGTGATTACGGTAAAAATTTCACCGTTAACTCCATGCTTGCAAAGGATGTTGTCGCGAGCAGACTGGAAAGCGGTATTTCCTTTACCGAATTCTCCTACCAAATCCTGCAGTCGCTTGATTACCTGCATTTATATCAGCATGAAGACGTACAGCTGCAAATTGGCGGCTCCGATCAATGGGGCAACATTACTAGCGGTCTTGATCTGATTCGAAAAAGAGAAGGATCTGAGGCGAAAGCTTTTGGCCTGACGATTCCGCTTATGCTGAAAGCTGACGGTACGAAATTCGGCAAATCAGCCGGTGGTGCGATATGGCTGGATCCGAATAAGACAACCCCTTTTGAATTCTACCAGTTCTGGGCTAACACGGATGACCGCGATGTAGTAAAGCATTTGAAGTACTTTACGTTCCTTACCAAGGAGCAGATTGATGACCTGGCTGATAAGGTGCAAACAGAGCCGCATAAACGCGAGGCACAAAAGAAACTGGCCGAAGAAATGACCAGATTCGTACACAGTGAGGAATTGCTGGAGCAAGCAAAACGCATCACAGCAGCATTGTTCAGCGGTGATATTAAATCGCTCACTGCTGATGAAATCGAGCAAGGTTTTAAAGACATGCCGACATTCGAGGCTACGCAGGAGTCTAAGAATATCGTGGACTGGCTAGTTGATCTGGGTATTGAACCTTCCAAACGTCAGGCGCGTGAGGATATTACAAAAGGTGCAATTTCGATGAATGGCGAGCGAGTTAGCGATGTTGGTCTGGAAGTTACAGTAGCTCAAGCTATCGGCGGTCGCTTCATCATTATCCGTAAAGGTAAGAAAAATTACAGCTTGGTAAAAATGCTTTAGCATTCTAAAACCCTTCAAGACTTGCTTCGGCAAGCTGAAGGGTTTTTTCAGGCTTAAATCAGGCGCTGTAAATATACTCTGGCTTCATACGGACGAAGCTTCAAGCGGCCTAAGTCCTCCTCTTTTTGCGGCTCATAATTCGAAATCAACAGCTCCCCCGGATTGGTCAACATCCCTTGCGGAAGCTCAATAATCGGTTCCCGTTCAAAAAAGTTCAGAATGACCAGCACACGCTGATCTTCAAGTGTCCGCGTATATACATAAATCTCCGTATCTTCTGGCAGCAATAACTCATACTCACCATATACGATGACCTTATGTTTTTTTCGAAGCGCAATCAGGTTCTTATAATAATGATAGATGGAATCTGGATCTTTGACCGCGTAGGCTGCATTGATCTCCATGTAATTAGAGTTGACCTTAAGCCAGGGGTCACCTGTTGTAAACCCACCTTCGTCATCGTCGTTCCACTGCATGGGTGTACGGGCATTATCTCTGCTTTTTTTATGAATGGCCGCCATGATTTGCTCTTCCGGGACCCCGTTCCGCCGCTTCTCTTCATAATAATTAAGGGTCTCAACATCCCGATAGTTATCTATGGACTCAAAAGCAACGTTCGTCATCCCTATCTCTTCCCCTTGGTAAATATAGGGCGTGCCTTCAAGCATATGAGTAAAGGTTGCGAGCATCTTAGCCGAAGGAATCCGGTAAAAAAGATCGTTCCCAAATCGGGACACAGAGCGGGGCTGATCATGATTGCACAGGTAGTTGGCATTCCAGCCGCGGTTATGCAGAACAACCTGCCAGTTGGTGATGATTTTTTTCAGATCGATCAGGTTCCACGGTACAACGTCCCACTTCCCGCTACCGGCGGAGGCTGCATCCAGAAACATATGCTCAAACTGAAAAGTCATGTTCAACTCGCGACGACCGTCCCCCACATAATCCAGTGCCTGCTCCGGACCAAGCCCAGAGGTCTCACCAACCGTCATAATGTCGTAAAAATAAAGCACCTTATCATGCAAATTTTGCAGCAAAGTATGAACATCTTCCAGATTGGAGAACATGTCATAGGCTCTTACGGTTGGCGTACCGTGGGGATTATGGGCATCCGGGTAACCTTCGGTCTTAACGATATGGGCAATCGCGTCAAAGCGAAAACCGTCTACACCTTTTTTAAGCCACCACTGTACCATCTCATGCAGCTTATCTATGACTACGGGATTTTCCCAGTTGAGGTCCGGCTGGTACTTGGAATAGAGATGTAAATAGTACTCATCCGTATGCGGATCATGCTCCCACACCGATCCGCTGAAATAAGACTCCCAGTTGTTAGGCGGTCCCCCGTTTTTACCTTTTCTCCAGATGTAAAAATCCCGTTTCGGATTGTCCTTGGAGCTTCTCGATTCAACAAACCAGGCATGCTGGTGGGAGGTATGGTTGAGGACCAGATCCATCATCAGCTTCATACCGCGTGAGTGCATATCCTGCAGCAGCCGGTCAAAATCATCCATCGTCCCGAATTCCTTCATAATGTCACAGTAGTCGCTAATATCATAGCCGTTGTCATGGTTCGGCGATTTGTAAATAGGGCATACCCAGATTACATCTACTCCCAGATCCTGCAGATAATCCAGCTTGGAAATAATCCCCCGTAGATCTCCCACTCCATCTCCGTTGCTGTCCATGAAGCTGATGGGATAAATTTGATACACAATACTTTCCTTCCACCATTTGGGGTTCATGTCACTGCCTCCTTATGTGCTTAATATATCTTAACCACACAGAGCCAATTGGATAACAATAATTTAGAAGGGCTTGGCAATCCTAGAAATTATAAAACGGCACCTTCAGGGAATTCACCCTTTGAGCGCCGTTTCATTTAGAGATTATGATTTGCTTTTATCCTCATGCCTTTTTTGTACCTTTACGGTTAACTTTACGGTTCCTTTGGTATGATCCGAGATTCGTGTCACCTCAAGCGTAAGCTCGACTCGCGTCAGCTTGCTTGGGGCCAGAATGGTTCCATCCATTTGAACAACAGAAGAATTACCCGTTTCCTTGATGGTCACAGTGTATCCAGTTGGAACCTCTGGAAGCGTGATCTTAACGTCATCCTTAGCCGGAGTAGCCATCTCCGTAAGTGTGTTCGCTACTTCCTGAGCGCTGGCAGATCTTGCAGGTACCGTAACGTTAATCGTAAGAATTCCCTTAGACCCGTCAAAATCTCTCGTCACTTCCAAAATCAGTTCCACAGTGGTTGAAGCGTCCGGCGGTATAATTACTCCATCCAAGCCAATGACCCCAGGATTGCTTGATTGCTTAATGGCTAGGCTGTAACCAACAGGCACTGCCGGGAGATTCAGTGAGACTGCATCCATCACAGGTGCAGCAATAGTTGTAAGCGAATCGGCAACCTCTTGGGCAGACGGCTCTTTGACGATAATCAGCCAGCTAATCTGCGGGTCAGAGCTTGAGGCAGCGGCTGAAGCAGACCGATGAACCGTAAGATAAATTCCGTCTTCATTCACAACTACATTAGGATATGCTAATACATCCTTCGCACTCGAAAAGACATAAGCTGAAGTGATCGTCTGTCCGTTCACAATAATATCAGCTTTACGGCCCCCATTGGAATATTGAGCCCAAGGATCGTAGAGTCCGGTATAAATCGAATATACTCCGCCGCTCACATCAAATTTATAAGTGATATCATTACCTGAATTGGCTTTGAGATATCGTAAATTGGTGAACAAATCATCAGATGCTGAGCCGGAAGTGTTGGTGGAATCCCCTACATAACCCCAATTTTGCCCCAAAAGAGGATTGTACTGTTGATCCGGAACTCCCTTATTAAGAAGTGATTCCCCCATGTACCCGGTCCAAGCCGAATAGTCTGCGGTCACCGCACCACCCGCATTTACGAAGTAGACCGCATGTTCAGGTAGAACGTCCAAGGTAATAGCAATCTCTTTATTCTCCAACAAGGGCAAATTTCCATTCACGGTGACTCTGCCCGGTTTGGAGAATTGGTTGGCATTCAATGTCCAGCTGACAGGCATCTGCTCGGTGACATTGTTGGACCTAGTAACCGATAATTCATCAGGCAGAATCGGAGTACGTCCCATAGGTACATATTTCGGTAACGTTGTATTGATTGTAATTCTGCCCATACGGTTCAGCAGGGACAAGTTCCACTGATCATACCACTTCAGGATAATTTGATCGTCTTGTCCAAACTCCACCGGAAGCCAGATATAGCGGGAGTCTGCCAGGTCGCTTGATTTCCAGCGATCCCCCATAAAAATATATTTACCATTGGCAGCATCAAGTGTAATTATATTGGTACTTTGTGAATCAAAGGTTGTGGAAGCTTTCGTACCCACAGAAGGATCACGCATCGCTCTCCATTCGCCAAATATTTGATCGGCCACCGTATAACGTGCAGCATTTGGTGCCCATCCTGTAGCACCGGAGGTAATCATGTAATATTTCCCCTGATACTTGAACATGGCAGGAGCTTCGCGCTGTGCCCCTGGAAATACACGAATGTAATCCACGCCGTACTGTGATTTGTATGTCGTATCCCGCTGCTCATTCCCATCTTTATGCCATCCGGTCACATCAGTATAAGACTCATTCAGCTTGGAAATGTACATGGTCATATTCTCTTCACTGGAATAGATCAGATAAGCCGTGCCATCGTCATCTTTGAAGAGATTCATATCTCGAGCCATACCGGGTTGGTTCGGCTGTCCGTTATAGGTAGCGCCTGCAGGAACGCGGTCCATTCGCTCGCTTTTGCCATATACAAAGGGTCCTGTCGGTGAATCACTCAAAGCATAACCTGCTTCTGCCTTGGCATAATTCGCCGTTGATGTCGTGCTTGGGCCGTCCGTATGCAGCCACATCACATATTTACCAGTCACATCGTTATAAATAACTTTGGGCCGTTCCAAGACGCGCATGGTACCAATATCATTAAAAATATCCGCCTTATCTGTTCTTCCCGCATACAAGCCTGAAATCAGCGGGTCCGTATCGAATTGGCCCATGGATTCAATCGCAGTCAGAGCCAGACCCTCATCCTCCCAATTATAAAGATCCTTGGAGCTGTAGACACGTACCCCTCTCGTAGGCATATACCCCAGCGTCTTATCTTCTCCGTACCAGTAATAGGTAGCGCTTGCTTGATCATACAGAATTCCACCGCCATGCGCTTGTATCGGAGCCCCATTCGTATCCATCCATACAGCTCCCGGTGTAAAAGCACTATTAGCTACATACGTTGCAAGAGCTGCAATCGCATCATTTAAGGTTAGCTTGTAGCTGTGAAGCTCGTTCTGAAGGGTAGATACATCTGTACCTTGCGCCTTTGCAATGTTTATGAAGTTTTGGACGGTTTCAATAACCGCTTTAAGCTTATTCACGCTATATACTGTATATTCCGGCTGTTCCGAAAGCCCCTTAGCCCTATCTATAAGGCCTTGCAGGTCGGAAAACTCCAGAATCACGCTTTTTCTCACAATAATATAATTAATCAGAGGATCATTATAATTGGTCAGAGTACCAGTGGATGGACCCGCTATAGACACGTTTAGCATACCGTCCATTACTGCGAGGCCTCGGGTAGTGAACTCTTTTAATTGCTGGGTTCCTGAATCGTAGTCCCCGCCAGCAACATTTCTGCCCTCCGCTAAGAGAATCATATTACGACTGCTCCAAGGATTATAAAAACCGTAAGTAATATCATATTTGTCCGTAGGAAGCTCAAACATATAGCTGATCGCTTTGGATCTAACTTGTGTACCGTTGTAGTACCTTAGGCTTCCTGTTTTGGTGGTAGCGTCTGGAACATTCGTGCCCGTCGTGGAAGTAGTCAAGCCCCAGCTTTTCCCCGTTATCGGGTCTGCTCCGTAGACCTGCTCGGTTACACTTGCATACAGCCCCATTTTGTCGTTGCCTTCGAGGGTTGCCGGGGTTTTATCGCCTGCATTCACAAAGTATAGGATGTAGTCGTTATCTATTAATTGCTGATTGCTAAGCTCCGGAACTTCACCACTCTCTGCAGCAGCTGTCTGCATGGGTACCTGAAAGCTGAACGCAGTAGAGACAATAAGAAGCACCATAAACCATCTAAAGCTTATTTTTCGAAGCATTGAATACATCGACCTCCTTCAATAAAATGATGAATCAGAACAATAAAATGATGAATCAGAACAATTCTGCAAGCGCTATCAATATTATGGTTGGACTTAACCCTTGAGTTCCTCCTCCTATCTCAACATGAAGGAAACAGGCTGCTAATTCAATTGTATAATTCAAATTTTAGTGAACTAAACCAACATAAAGCACAGTGAACATTCTGCCGAGAGTGAACAAATTTGTTATTACGGCAATAAGGGGAATTTGGATCCAACTCAAAACTATGGGTACCGTGGGCCACCAATCAATTGCACTTTTACATCTCATTTGGTGGAATCCAGCATCATCCGAGGGCGATCTTCATTCTCTGCCCAATAAAAAAGGGTTGGTTCACAAGACTCAAACGTCCTGTAAAACAACCCTGTTACTTCTATTAGACAATTAATTCTATCAGACAACATCCCGGGACTGTTCCTGCTCCTCCATGAACCATTCTATTAGTAGAGCTTCCGGGACGTTACGCTTGTAGATCTCCGCATATTCGCGAACCCGTTCCAGCAGACGGCCCGACAGTTCAGCATTTACTTCCAGACCTTGATTACTCAGTGCATGGGATATCCCCCCGCTGCCCGAGTGTTTGCCGAGCACAAAGTGGTGTGACCTGCCAACTTCTGAGGGATCAAAGGTCTGATACGTCGCCGTATCCTTCATGAGTCCGTCGACATGAATGCCGGATTCATGAGTAAAAGCCAGTTCCCCTACGATTGGTTTGGCATCTCCAACGCTACGCCCGGAGGCAGCTATCACCGTGTCCGCCAACCTCTTCAACATGTCCGGACGAACAGCACACTGCCCCTTGTATAGATATCGCCAACCCAGTGCCACTTCTTCCATCGCGGCATTGCCGGTACGCTCACCTATGCCTGCAATGGTGGTGCTTGCCCAGGTTGCACCGGCGGCAATTCCACTCAGCGTATTCGCAGTAGCAAGCCCAAAATCATTATGGCAGTGTACCTCAAGTTCTACATCCGCAGGTACTTCTCCAAGCAGAGTACGGACCCGTTCAGCCATTTCGCCCGGATGATGGGCAGATACCGTATCCGCATATCGAAACCAACGGATACCTTCTTTGTACAACGAGTTCACCAGTTCTACAAGAAAGCTCATCCTCGCCCGTGAGGAATCTTCCATCCCCACGGATACTATCATCCCTAGCCGCAGACCATATTCAGCTGCCCGTAACAGTCTAGTTAGTCCTTCCGACTCGCTAATTCCCAGCTTCCCATGCAGTTGGATTTCTGAAACTGGAATGGATACATGACTCCAGTTCACGCCCGTATGCCAAGCCTTGTCAATATCGCTGGTCATTGCCCGATTCCAGGTCATCATCTTCATAGGAAGACCTAGCTCCGCAATCGCCGCTATATCCTCTTGCTCTCTCTTGCCCATTGCAGGTATGCCAACCTCTGCTTGCTCTACACCACTCTCCGACAGCAACTTTGCGATTTCCAGTTTTTCTGCCCGCGTGAATGAAACTCCAGCCGCCTGTTCACCGTCCCTAAGTGTCGTGTCACATAGCTTGAGACTTTTCACGGTTTACCTCCTTCTCCGCAGCAAGCGCAATTCGGATTACGGGTAATTCGGACGCTATAGCAGGCGAAGTCGAGTGAGTTGAAGCGATGCATTACGCCCGCATAAGTTGTCCCTACCCTTGTAACCCATTTTACGGCCTCGAGGGCTGCCAGACAACCCGCAATCCCGGAGGTAGCTCCCAAAACCGGAAATCCGAAGGGTTCCCACTGAGGCTGTTGATCCGGATAAAGGCATTCAAGACACGGAGTTACACCCGGAAGTATCGTCGTTAGAGAGATTTCAAAGCCATACATTGCCGCCTCTACCATAGGAGTACCGGTCTGTACACAAAGACGGTTCAATTCATACCTTTCTGGAAAATCATATCGAGCATCGATTACAATATCAGCACTCTCTACCCAAGGTCTTGCTATTCCAGACTCAATCTTGGAATTATAACCTTCTATTTCAACGTCAGGATTAAGCCGCTTCAACTGCTTAATTGCCGTACTCATCCGTTCCATGCCTAAATGTTCACTGTCCATTAAAATTTGCCGATTCAGATCCGGCGGAAGAATGATGCCCTCGTGGGCCAAGATAAGTTTCCCGATGCCTGCTGCCGCTAAATACAAAGCAGCGGTCCCGCCCAGACCGCCAATGCCGGCAATCATTACCGTAGCTTCCTTGAGTGCTCTTTGACCGTTCTCCCCAAGGAGCTTCAACTGTCGGGCATACCGTTCCAACTCCAACCCTCCGGCAAGCTGCTGCTCCATCCTGCTCCCCCCTGTGACTGATGTATGATCCGCAGTTAACCCTCTAGGCTAAACGAACCGTGGAGAGCTGTCATGTGATTATATTTTTCTAAAAAAGTCAGCCCTTCCTCCACACAGGATACTCCATACCGGATCGCTTTTTCCTGTGAAGTGAACGGGAAGGGGAACCCTGCACGAAGGCTTTTTATCACTAAAATAATACGCCCGCTGTATAGCAACGCCCGGCCGAAGCCCTCTCCATTGATCTCGGCTGCACTCTGGATAATCGAACCGCTCTTTTCCTCCATCACACCAGCTACTGCCTGAAATAATAGAGGTACTTGTAGGCGTACCTTTGGAGAAACCGCGCAATTAAAATCAGATTGAGTCTTGTCTTCAGGCGAGGCCAGAAATAAACGTTCGATCTTCTCCGGATTAGACAGTGCGGCATGGCGGCCAAAGAAGTCCTCGGTGTCCAACAGATTACATAAACGGCGGGTAAAGGCCTCCACGGTGGCTTGATCCAAATCCTGTCCCCTTGCGGTTGTACGACTGCGGCGTTTATTAGCTCCGCTTTCCTGAAAAAATCTACCCGCAAGCGCAATATCTTGGCTAGCCATCGGTTCCATTCAAATCCTCCCCTTCCGTTCCTTCCTGCCCTTCCTCTTCTAAGCGCAGCACCTTAGCCAGCCACATCGGCGGCTTTCCTTGCAGCATCTCAACAAGTCGTTTCACCTGTTCATCTACCGGGCTGCCAAACGGCACCTTCACTGGCATGATTTTGCGGCGCGTTACCCGGGCAGCAGCAGAAGCACCAATCTGCATTAAGAAAATGAGAGTACAATCACCCACCGCTTCCAGGCGGCTATCGATCCTACCCGCTTCATCCTGGAACAGAACATCCGGCAGCTTGCGAAGCTCCATTAGCTCCCCACCACTTTTCGTAACATTATAGACAGCGAACATCGGGCTCTGCCCAAAATGTGCATTTACTCGGATTCCATCATCTGTGGCGAACGCTACTTTCACGGCGCCCCGCCTCCCTTCGTATTAGCAAATTACCTGCTTTATTCGTCCAATCCATCGCACCCCTATAGCCCGCAGAAGTTGACATATAAGCACCCAGCTCGTTCCACACTGGAAAACCTGCCGGCATAAATGCAGCACCGATCCGTTCAGCTCCTGCTAGACCATGGGAGCTGCTGATCCATAAATCAGCGCCACTCCCCAGAACCTCCGCATCATCAAGATCACCTACCCATACCTCCCGCTCCATTCCTGATACCACCGGAGTCTCACAGGAAGTAATAAGCGCCTTCTGCTCCACACCCAACTCCTCCAGCCACTGGGAAACAGAGTACAAATGGTCCGGTTCCAGCGCAGCTATTACTGACATTCCAGCAAATTGAAAATGGGCATCCAGCATACTATCCAACAGATTCTCACGGTGCCAACAGTAGCGTAACGGCACTGGTTCCCCGCTGATCTGGTGTAGAAAATGAAGTAAATCATCCGTTGCCTTAAGACCCATTGCACCTTGAAATACTTTATAGGGTGTGCCAATAGCATTGTGGAGCCTTCTTGCCGGACGTTCCATGCTGCCTCCAATGGCAATGGTAAGTCCGGATTGCAGACTCTGCAGCATAGAATCCAACGGTACACCTCCTCTGGTCAAAGGAGAGAACCCTGTCAAAAGATGACCTGATAAGGAAGTTGATATATCCGGAACCGTGATCACCTCAAATCCAAAAGCCGAAATCATTTCCTTTATCTCCATAACATCACCCGGTGTGAGAAACGAACCTGGCAGTAAGGTGATTTGACGGGAGTTCACACTTCTTTGGTTCCGGTGTCCTGCCTGC
Organism: Paenibacillus wynnii; assembly: GCF_000757885.1. NCBI lineage: Bacteria > Bacillati > Bacillota > Bacilli > Caryophanales > Paenibacillaceae > Paenibacillus > Paenibacillus wynnii. The sequence goes on from NZ_JQCR01000003.1 coordinate 2,545,045, forward strand.
TGAATCAATTCATCGACCATCGCTTCCACCGTCCCGCTAAATCCGGATTCGAGGGAGCCGATGAAATCCGGCAGGGTCACTGAAAAAGCAAGCCCTCCGCGCAGATTTCTTTCCCTTTTGTAAGACTTCAGCATGGATTGGTAATCCACCCCGGCAACGTCCATCAGTTCCGTTCCAATAATGCCGATGATATCAGGGCGATGCTTAGTCAGTATCGTATTCAATGCCTCTTCCAAATTGCGGTTAGCGTCAAAGATAACGTCCATCTCCTGCAAAGCGGAGGTCTGGACAGCAATAGGTTCTCGGAAATGGCGGGTTAATAATGCTTTCGGAAAAGCAGAACAACCCTGCGGTCCGTGAATAATCGGCAAAGCTCGGTAACAACCTTGAAGCGCTAGAACCCCTCCGAGAGACTGCCCGATTTTGAGTGGATTCACTGAGGCGGGTTTGCTCCTCTTACTAACGGTCATAAGGCACCTCCTTATCCCAAGGCGCAGGACTCGATGCAAGCTTCCAGATCGGATTGGCAAGGGAATACGTCATTTCCTTCGCAAGCCTCAGCAAGCCTTCATAACCCGCATAAGCTCTATGCCGTTCTTGATTAATATCTACAAAGGGAATCTGTTCTTTCATCGCAACGTACATGTTCCGACCGCCAGCAATCATAATATCTGCTTTGCGATCTCTTACGGTTTTGAGAATGCGGCTGGCCCCGCCTTCAGGAATAAATTCAGTATCGTCGCCTACGCGCTCAGCAATTCTGGCTATATCATCGTCTGTACTTTTATTCGTACCGACACCTACCACTTGGATACCCAGTTCCTTGAGTGCGGATATAATCGACCAGCTTTTGACTCCGCCGGTATAAAGCACCGCTCTTTTCCCCTTTAGTATCTTACGGTAAGGTCGCAAATCTTGAATCAAGCGGCTTTCTTCACGCTCCGTCAACCGATCTACCCTACGCTCCATCTCGCGGTCGTTCATCAGAAATGCCATCTGACGCAAGGAATAGGTCGTTTCCTTGGCTCCGTAGAACGAGCCTTCGAAGTAAGGAATATGATATTTAGACTCCATCGCTTTGGCTAAACCCAACAATGCCCGGCTGCAAACAACCATGTTCACCTTGGCACGGTGCGCCCATGTAATTTCCTTGTACCGGGCATCCCCTGTTATTCGAGACATTAGTGTAATCCCTGCACTGTTCATCAGCTTCTCAATATCCCACATCTCACCCGCAATATTATACTCACCGATCAGATTCACACCGAGCGGAATATTATCCTCAGGCTCCCCTGTACCGATTACATATTGAAGGAGCGCTTCACCTGCCAGCCGGTTCCCCAGATTCTTACTGCCTACAAACCCTGGACTGTTGACAGGTATAACCGGAATTCCAAGACGCCCTGTCGCTTCTTTACATACAGCATCCATATCCTCACCAATCAGCGCCGTTACACATGTGGAATATACAAATATTGCCGGAGGCGCAAAGCGCCCGGCAATATAGTCAATGCTATCCTTCAGTTTCTTCTCTCCGCCAAAAATAATATCATTATCATTCAGGTCCGTAGCAAAGCCGTATTGTGAGAGGGAGGGACCGCTTGAAAGGGTGCCCCGGCTCTCCCAGCTGTTACCGGCACAAGCAATGGGGCCGTGTACAAGATGTGCAGCATCCATAATCGGAAGCAAGGTGATTTGAGCTCCGTCGAAGGAGCAGCCTCCAGCCGCCTCGCCAGGCTTGGGCCTTGGACAGGGCTTGGATTTGGGAGCTTGGCTTCCGCAATCTTTCGCTTCTAACTCATCTTTTCGAATGGGCTCCATCGTTAACCTCCTTCGCTGTAACTGAATGCTCCTTATCCTTTAAAGCCAGGTTATCAGCCGTCACTACGAGTAATGTTTGGACTTCCGGCCGCTGTTGTTCCCAGATTTCCTGATTCTAACCGTTACACGGTAGAAATCTGGGAACAAAGGCGGACACTACGCTCCTCCAGCTCCAAAAATTCCTCTCCGTGACTCCATAACCAAAATTTTAAACATAACGACCAACCCCAACGGCTCACTCAACAATAAGACACTGTTCCAGCGGGTCACTGGCCGCTGGGACATCAAGGCTCGCGGCCCATACTATCGTTGGCTAACGGACTAGATCGTGATTGAAGCCGGAGGAATCCTCGTCCAAATTTTGCAGGATGGTGTTCACAATGGTTGTAAGAAGATTCAAAGCACCTTGATAACCAATGATCGGATAACGGTGCAAATGATGACGGTCGAACACAGGGAAGCCTACACGAATCAGGGGTACGCCGGCGTCTTTGGCGGCGTATTTCAGATGGGAGCTTCCCACTGCAAGATCCACAGGATTGTCAATCAGCAAGGAGCGCATATGCCACAGATCGTTGCCGATATATACAGTTGCCTCAGCACCGTATGGACTAGCTGCAAGCAATGCCTCAGCTTCTTCTTTGAAGCCGTTATCTCCGTTAGAGCAAACGATATGAACAGGCTCCATACCGGTTTCCAGGCAGAACTGAATTAGACCGATTAACAAATCGGGATCACCAACCAATGCCACACGTTTACCGTGCAGGTAAGGATGACTGTCGGTCAGAGCATCAACAACACGTCCACGTTCATCCACGAGTTCGTCGGGGATCGGAAGCCCTGTAAGTTCACTTATGGCTTCGATTAACCGGTCGGTTGCTGTAATTCCTATCGGTGTTGACATTGAAAGGGTCTGCTGCTTCCATGTGCCTTTGATATAATCCATCGTCTTTTTGACGGAATATTTCTGCAATGAAAGTGTACCCAGGGCATTCGCCGCTTTCGGTACATCCGTGAGCTTTGTGCCCCCGTAATAATAGGAGTACTCTCCTGTAGCCGGTGAATCAAAGTTACCGCTATGGTCACCCAAGAAGGTGTACTTTGTATCAAAAGCGGCCAGGATTTTGCGAACCTCCGCAAAATTTCCGGTATACGGCTCGAATCCTAAAATTAGGTTCAACTTCTCCCCAGTCGTTTCGCCGCTGCCGGGAACAGCTTGAATGCCGGAACGATTGTATAATGTGCTGATAATTGACTTCAGCATTGAATCGTAGCCTGTAATATGAGAGCCCGAGAAACTTGGTGTATTGGCATAAGGTACCGGCAGATCTTCCGAGATAGCACCTTTCTGGCGCGCGTTAGAAATAAAAGCCTGAAGGTCATCCCCGATAACCTCAGCCATACAGGTTGTTGATACAGCAACCATCTCCGGTTTATAAAGAGCCACACTATTCTCAAGACCATCAATGAGGTTGCTCATTCCACCGAATACAGCTCCATCCTCAGTCATAGAAGAGGATACAGCCGGAGCCGGCTCCTTGAAGTGGCGGCTCAAGTGACTGCGGAAATAGGCGGTACACCCTTGAGATCCGTGAATAAACGGTAATGTTTTCTCAAATCCCAGTGCTGCCATTAGAGCTCCGAGCGGCTGACAGGCTTTATGAGGATTAACCACCAAGGATTGCCTGGCAAAGTTCTTGTCCTTGTATTCTGACGATTTCGAGTAGGCTAGAGCTTCCATGGTTTCTTGCTCACTGCAAGGAGCCTCGAACGCCTTTTTACCTTCACGTTGTTTAATATAGGGTTCGGACTTAAATAATGAATTATGGTCTGAAATTTCTATTTTGTCCTTCATACGCCCGCCTCCTCTTTATGGAGCAGTTCTGTCTTGCTTGGTTTGATCAAATTCCATACAGGACTGTTAATCGTCATATCCATATCCTTGGCGAAGATCTTAAACCCGTCATAACCATGATACGGACCGCTATAATCCCAGGAATGCATCTGACGGAAAGGAATACCCATTTTGTGGTACACGTATTTCTCTTTCACGCCTGAGCCCATCAGATCAATATCCAGTTTCTGCGCAAGCTCTTCCAGCTCATAAGCCGTTGGATCGTCATAAATAATCGTTCCTTCCGGAAGCTCAGGGAAGGTCTTCTCATAATCATCTTTATGAGCGAACTCATAACCTGTAGCTACAACTTCCATACCCAGATCTTCGTAAGCGCCTAGTGTATGACGGGCGCGCAGGCCTCCAACTAGCAGCATCACTTTTTTACCTTCGAGACGTGGTTTGAATTTAGAGATAATGGCATCCATTTGCGGTGTATATTTAGCGATCACATTCTCGCAATTTTCCTGAATATGCTCATCAAACAGTGCAGCAATAGCCCGCAGACTTTCAGCTGTTTTGGTAGGACCAAAGAAATTATATTCCATCCACGGAATACCGTATTCCCTCTCCATGGTAGTAACCATATAGTTCATTGAACGGTGGCAGTGGATCAGGTTCAGCTTCGCCTTATGGGCGATGGCCAATTCATTGATTGTACCGTCACCGGACCATTGCGCAATAACACGCAGACCCATTTCCTCTAATAAAATACGTGAGGCCCATGCATCGCCGCCGATATTATAATCTCCGATAATATTGATATCGTAAGGACCACATTCGGCAAGTTCTCTCTTACCCATCAGGAAGTCACGGATTGCATCATTGGCAATATGATGACCGAGCGATTGGCTTACACCGCGGAAGCCTTCACAGCGAACCGGAATGATGGGTATGCCAAGCTCAGCAGACATTTTTTTGGATACAGCTTCAATATCGTCTCCAATCAGGCCGACCGGACACTCGGATTGAATGGAGATTCCTTTGGCCAATGGGAACATTTCCTTGATCTCACGGCAGATGACTTCCAGCTTCTTATCCCCGCCGAATACAATATCCGTTTCCTGAAAATCACTTGTAACCTGCATTGCGGTGAAATTATCAATGCCCAATGTTCCATTAGCATAGTTCCGGCGTGTTCCCCAGCTGTATTGTCCGCAGCCTACCGGACCATGACTGATATGAACCATATCCTTAATCGGGCCCCATACAACGCCCTTGGAACCTGCATAGGCACAACCTCTTTGGGTCATAACGCCAGGACGCGATTTCATATTTGATTTGATAGAGCATTTACCACAGTTTATAAGTTCTTCATTATTGATTTCAAAGTGCTTTTCCCGATCCTTCCGCGCTTTATCCGGGTAGGCCTCAAGCATCTCTTCAATAATTTTTTTATTTGCTTCGATATCTAATCCCATAATGGACCCTCCTTTTTACTGATCCAATCCGGTGAATAGCCGTCTCTCCACTCCTATTCACCGGATGATCCTAAATTATTGGCCTGAAGCGGCTTGCATTTTTTTGATAGCTGTTTCCTCGTCCTCAATAACACCGAATTCCATCAGCAAATCTTCCAATTCTTCCATGGTGATCGGGGTTGGGATGGTGAGCATTTTGTTGTTCAGAATTTTCTCGGCCAGCATTTCGTATTCTTTGGCTTGTTGATGCTCAGGGCTGTATTGAGCTACTGTCATCCTGCGGAGTTCAGCATGCTGAACCACATTATCGCGAGGTACAAAGTGAATCATTTGTGTATTCAGGCGTCGAGCCAGCTCCATGATGAGCTCATCCTCACGGTCCGTATTACGGCTGTTGCAGATCAATCCACCCAATCTCACACCGCCGCTGTTGGCATATTTGAGAATACCGCGGGCAATATTGTTGGCAGCGTACATAGCCATCATTTCACCGGAACATACGATATAGATTTCCTGTGCCTTATTCTCACGAATCGGCATGGCGAACCCGCCGCATACCACGTCGCCAAGCACGTCATAGGATACAAAATCAAGTCCTTCATAAGCACCTTGCTCTTCCAGGAAGTTAATAGCTGTAATAATTCCGCGGCCGGCGCAACCTACACCCGGTTCCGGACCGCCACATTCTACATTAAGAATGTCGCCGTAACCTAATTGAACTACATCTTCAAGTTCCAAATCCTCAACTGTTCCTCTTTCCGCAGCCAATTGAAGTACCGAGTTTTGAGCCTTGGTGTTCAAAATTAACCGAGTGGAGTCTGCTTTAGGGTCACAACCTACGATCATTGTTTTTTGACCGTATTTGGTAGCCAGTTGAGCCAGAGTGTTCTGTGAAGTTGTCGATTTACCGATACCGCCTTTACCGTAGAAAGCTATTTGTCTCATTTTCATCATCCCTTCGATATGTTCATATTTTCGAAATAAGAGCTGTACTTCACACTTTCCAAAATCATGTCTTCAATTCCACCTTTACGGACGAGCGGCAAAATACCAGTTTTGTTCAGGATTGCACGCGGCGCATCACCTATACCGGAGCAAAGAAGAATACGGCAGTCACTTAATATCGAGCATATTTCCTTTAAAGTGGCGTCCTTGTCACCGTTGCAGTCGGCTTTACCGTGACAATAAGCCTGTATCTTTCGGACACCCAAGAGTTTTACATTCACTCCATCCGTGTCATAGACCATAAATTCTGTGGCATGGCCAAAATGCTGATTGACCTTGTCTCCACCCCTAGTGGATACAGCGACTCTCGTCGTATGCCCGCCTTCTTGAAGGCTGCTTTGCTTCAGCTGTTTGGCTTTCATTCGCTGGCGGATCTTGTTGTCTAACTCCATTTGAAATTGGGCCCGGGCCTCTTCATTAACTACCGGATCCGCCTCCATCTTTTCCAGAACAAAATCCTGATTCCGATCCTGTCCAAGCAACCCGATGGCATCCGCTCGGCATTGGCGGCAATGACGCATAACCTTCATGCCGTCACGTCCGAGAATCTCTTGCAAATTGTTCAATTCCTTAGGCCGGGGTGCTTTACGACCGTCACGTTCATACTGGCTGCCCGGTGCGATAATTAGCGGTGTTACATTGTGCAATTCTGCACCGAGCTCCTTTACTCTTTTGGAAACTGCAGGAAGATGTTGGTCATTGATGCCCGGGATCATTACCGAGTTGACCTTCACTAGAATCCCACGAGCCGCAAGCAATTCAAGCCCTTGAAGCTGGCGACTGATCAGCAGCTCCGCCGCCTCTCTCCCTTCATACCGTACTCCCTCATCGAATACCCAAGGGTAAATTTCGCGGCCGATATCAGGATCGATAGCGTTAATGGTAATCGTCACATGACGGATACCCAACCTAACAATCTCTTCAATATGCCTGTAAAGCGTCAATCCGTTAGTACTCAAGCAAAGAGATACATCGGGAACATGCTCTTTAACCCTTTCAAAGGTATCGAAAGTTACCTCAGGATTAGCTAGCGGATCACCAGGACCAGCTATACCTACCACCGACAGCTGCATTAATTGGGCAGCGACACCCTTAACCTTCTGCTCTGCCTGGGTTGGGGTAAGCACCTCACTTACCACACCCGGCCGACTTTCATTCACACAGTCGAATTTGCGGTTACAGTAATGGCATTGGATGTTACAGGCGGGAGCGACCGGGATATGCATCCTGGCAAAAAAGCGGTGGGCTTCCTCGTTGTAGCAAGGATGTCGGCTAATCTCATCCTCCGCTTCATTTGATAGACACGACGATAGCTGCGGCTCCATTTTTCCCACCTCCTAAATAAATGTTTTGTTAGAAAACAATCGATAGTTAATGTTACCTTTAGTGACATAAAGTTGCTTGATTTACCTTTAATAGCTACATCATATTTTCATCGCCTGTTATCGTCAATTAACATTACTGCAAAAAATCATGTATTTTCATGAAGTTTGCAGTTTTGACATACTATGTGTTATGTTATCTAACTCATACATATCATGTTTCCGTTTCCAACATGTATCTAATGGAACGACACCTCAGGTTTATTTCTAGTGAAAGTTGACAACGATTCTCAACTAGGTTATGATCTTCCTAAGAAATCCTTGCAAATACTAAATACTAAATACTCATATACTAAATTGAATATAATCCCGTAAAGGGGAGTAGCTGTTAGATAAAGTCGTCAATACGAGAATATGAGGATATTCTCCGGCTTTATCGGCAATCAACTATTGTTAGCGAGACCTTTACCAATCAAGTTAGTCCTTTATTCCAAAGGCTGATTTGTTTGGTAAAGGTCTTTTTTATATAAAATTGGTCATGATATCTGTATGGTTTAAATCCTGCAAGGATATTCAATCGAAAAGGGGCGAAAGAACAATGGAAATTAGCTTATTATTGGAGTATGGATGGGTGTTGTTAGTTCTCGTAGCACTCGAGGGACTGCTCGCAGCAGATAATGCACTTGTGCTGGCGATTATGGTGAAACACCTTCCTGACGAGGAAAGAAAAAAGGCGCTCTTCTATGGTTTAGCCGGAGCTTTTGTATTCCGTTTCGGTTCATTGTTCGTCATTTCCTACTTGGTAGACATCTGGCAAGTACAAGCCATTGGTGCTATTTATCTGTTATTTATCGCCTTAAATCATATTTTCCGAAAAGTATTATTCAATAAGTCGACTACAGACGAAGCTGCTGAAAGTGGTACGAATGGTGCTGTGAATAAAAAGAAAGCCAGCTTTTGGTTTACTGTATTGAAGGTAGAGATAGCAGATATAGCTTTTGCTGTCGATTCCATTCTAGCAGCAGTTGCCTTAGCAGTTGCTCTTCCGGAAAGTGGACTCCCAAATATCGGGGGACTAGATGGAGGACAATTCCTCGTGATCTTTGCCGGCGGATTCATCGGATTGGTCATCATGCGTTTTGCAGCGTCCTTCTTCGTAAAACTGTTGCATTCCCGTCCAGGTCTTGAGTTAGCTGCATTCTTCATTGTCGGCTGGGTAGGTATTAAGCTGGCCGTTATTACCTTGGCCCATCCATCACTGGGCGTTCTATCCGAAGACTTCGCACACAGTACTTGGTGGAAAGTAACCTTCTATGTTGTACTCGTTCTTATCGCTACATTAGGATGGCTCTTGAGCAGCAAACAGACCGAAGAGCATTCTGAAGAGAATCCAATCAAAGAAGTGGATGATCAGCTTGGAAAGTAAATAAAACGAAAACAAGCCAGTCTCCGATAACCCGGAGACTGGCTTGTTTTTTAGCTTTTACAGCAGCTTTGAAGACTAGTAACCATAATTATTTTGACCGATCTTCTGGTCGGTCTTTCCTTGAAGCTCCACCAGCTTCATAATCACGGAAGCGGCTTGAGCCTTGGTTACGAGCAGTTGCGGGTTAAACTTGCCGTTATCGTCCTTCATTAGTCCAAGTTTCACGACAAGTGCAATTGCTCCCTTATTACTAATGGAAGAAATATCAGAGAATTGGTTTATCGAGCTGTCTTTATCCAGAAAAGCTGAGATTTTGTTGTATTTCACAAAACTGGTCAGCAGGACAGCCAGTTGTTCCCTGGTAAGCTTGCTGTCGGTTTGTATTACAGCATCCCGGCTAAGCCACCCGCGGTCTACAGCAAAACCAACTGCACTATAATATGGGCTTTCAGGATTCACACCTGCCACAGCTTTCTGTTCGACACCGTTATAATATCCTTCAAAATAAGGAGTAGAGGCTTTTGCGATTAGTGTAATCCAATCTCCTACGGTTATCTCCTGATCTGGGTTTACTTTCCCATCCGCGTCTGGGGTAATCACATTGTAACGCACAAGTTCTGAGAGTTCCTTTTCTGCGGAGTGTCCTTTAAGATCGGTTGTAGCCGTTGATCCCTTCACTCCGTAGAATTCATAGACAGACACCCTTTTACCCGTTGTTGCATCTATGATCTCCATAGATTTTTGGATATCCAGCGGTGTAGCGGAGTACACGAGCTTTATCTTAGGTTGGGTGTAGCTGTTATACATCATGTATCCGCCAATCGTGTGATACTGAAGCATCAATTTATACTCGCTTTGGTAGGTTGCGAGGGCCTCTTTCTTCGTAATTACTGGAACGGGTTCCTGGGTGACTTTCTCAATCCCAATATTCCGTGCGGTGCTGAAGAATTTAACGTTTCCGTATAAATCCAGATTAAGAGTAACAAAACTGTCGGCTACAGGAATTCCTTTATAGAATTGAATAAATTGATAACGGTATCCGGTTTTGTCTGGATTCACTTCCCAAGTTCCGCCATGCTCCACATACTTCAGGTTAGTGCTTGCTTTGTTATACATTTGGTTAACAAGCTCCAAAGCCTTTTGCTTGGCTTCCTTTTGCGTCAGTTTCTTGCTTCCAGCGGGAGGAGCAGCCGGTTTCTTAGTGGCATCATAAGCATATTGATCTACCATAAACTGCAATATTTCACCAGTCTGTGCATCTACCTCAGCGTACGATTGTGCAGGCGGACCTCCATTAAATCGACTATCATTGCTCCAATTCAATCTCCAAACCTTCATATCCTTATTCTGATAGTCATTCCCTAGAGATTGATTGATAAGTTTGTAATCTGCCGGAATATTAGCTATTCTTTTCACTAAGATAGCTGCTTGTTCCGCTGTAAGCTCATTACCCGTGCTATTAGGCTTGAACAAATTTTTGCCCTGCGGTACATCCGTATAAGTCACCGGCACAGCAGCCATATTGCTGCCTTCATTATCCAGTCTCTTCCCGGTGAGTGCATCGATTGGAAGTAGAGTTTGTTCTACCGGGCGCCAGCCCAGAACCCAGTTATTCACCAATCCGTTCTTACGGACGGGAACATAATAGAGCCCTACATCAAAGCTGTCGGCAAAACTTTTCTCCGCCTGTTCTTTAGTGATGACAGGCTTAGCACTAGGATACTCAAGATTCTCACCCTGTCTATAGAATTGAGTTACATCCCCATTTCCATTGACTGAAATCATTATACTGTCCGCGGTGGAATAGATACCATTCTTTAGAAGCCGGAAGCTAAAGGAGTATTGAATGGGGCCAAATAAGGCTCCATTATTCGGATTATTAATATTCTCATCCAACTGCAGGTCACTGCTCTTTATGGATGCTGCAGCTTTGGAGATAAAGGCCTGTGCTTTCTCCAAGGCTTGTTCTTTTGTAAGCTTAGGTGGATAGTACGATTCATTTTCTAAGAGCGGATAGGAGATATATGTATTTAATAAATCCCCATTAATGGCATCAACTGAACTTGAGAAGCCATATCCCCCATTTCCGAGTCGGTATTCCCACTGGATAGTCCAGACCATTTGATTCGAAGGTGCAGGATACACATTGCTAACGCCTAATTGAACGTTGGATACTGTTGCATCCTTTAGGATAGGAAACAGTTCCTTTAGCTTGGCGATGGCTGCTTCTTTTGTGAATTTAACTTTTGCGGGATCAGCAGAGGCCGAAGCTGTTTTCTCTGTTTTCTCACCGGAAGCTGCAGCAAGAGCGGTTACAGTGACAGCTTCTTTGCTTGTAGCTGCTCCAGCAATTCCTGCTGGCAATAGCAGTCCGAAAGCTACGGAAGAAATTAATGCGGCTTTAGCTGTCTGTTGAACAAAATGAGTGCGATTACTTTTCAAAAGATTTCATCCTCCTTTTTGTGGATCCTTCTAATTATAATAATAATTTCATTAATTTTCCATAATTACTTTGCGACAGGAAATTACAGCAAAAAAAAGCCTTCTTTCTCCTTAATAGGACAAAGAAGACTTCAATTCCCAATAACAGATCATTTAGGAAAATGAATGTTAAATTCAGAACCTTCATTGAGCACACTTCGAACCTTAATTTCTCCGCCATGAGCCTCCACAATGGCCTTAACGATGGCGAGACCGATCCCCGCTCCACCTGTTTTCCGGTTCCGTGATTTATCTCCGCGGTAAAAGCGTTCAAATATAAACGGTATTTCCTCTGGAGAAATCCCCGTACCTGTATCAGTAATTGTAACATTGACCCCGGATAGATCCTCAGAGATCTGCACCTCTATTCGACCTTCCTGAGTAAATTTATAGGCGTTATTCAACAAATTCACAAAAACTTGAAGCAAACGCTCATAATCTCCAGTTAAATATAGGGTCATCGGCTTATGGAAGACGATGGAGTTGTTTCTGTTATCCAGACTCCCAACTACTGTATGAATAGCATCCTGTATGACCTCATTTAGGCACAACTCTTCCTGCTTTAATTGAATCATAGGATTCTCTGCGGAACTAAGCTTCTCCAGATCATTCACGAGCTGCACCAGACGCATCACTTGATTATGACAGACCTGCAATTTATCAGGCGTTGCTTCCCAGACTCCATCCTGAAAAGCTTCAATGTGACTTTGGATGGTGGCAAGGGGTGTGCGTAATTCATGAGCAACATCCGCCGTAAGATTCTTACGAAGCTTCTCCTGCTGTTCCAGGGTATCTGCCAGATAGTTAAGAGCCAGACCTACTTCTTCTATTTCGGTTTGTTTTATGGGCAGAATTACTCTCTCACCTAAATCCCCCTCCCTCATTCGCACTGCAATCTTCTTAATTTGAACAAGTGGTCGGCTTAAACCAACGGCTATAAACCTGCTATATAAATAAGCTCCTGCAAGCACTAAAATCAAGGCTCCCCAAGATAACCTGTTGAACATCTGCAAAAAATTACGATTTTGCAAAGTCATCGCATCGCTGTTCCCTTGCATTTCTAATGTACCCAGGGTTAGCCCATCTTTGATAATCGGATAACGGGTCATTTTTTTCCCGGTTATACGCATGGCTCTCTCCATTTCCATCCCCATGCGCCCTGTATCCCATACTACATTTCCTTCGGCATCGTAAATACTCACGGAATAATTGCGCTGCATGGCCTGGTGAGAGATCGACATCAGCGTCTCCATTGGCCAAGAACCCGTAGTGTTGTATGACTCTTTCAGATCTTCCAGCAAGAAACCAGCTTCCGCTTTCTGCTGGTTCTCAACATATTTGCCGAATGAAATGGTCATCACCAAGTTTACCAAAAGCATGATAAACAGCAAGGAGCATAAGGCCACGCTCATATGAGACAGTAGCAGTCTTCTTCTCAGTCCGCCCTTATTCATCAGCTGGCACCTGAAACTTATAGCCAATTCCAAAAACTGTAGCAATAAATGTGGGGCGCTTGGGATCATCCCCTATTTTTTGTCTTACATTTTTTATGTGCACATCAATGGTCCGTTCAAAGCCTTCAAAGTCGTCCCCTTGAATCAAACTCACCAGCTCGTAGCGGCTGAAGGCTCTCTTGGGATGCCGTGCCAATACTTCTAGCAGCTTGAATTCAATTGGTGTCAGAGCCACCGTCTCCCCATCTACTTGAACCTCATGCAGCTCCGAATTTATAGATAGACGCCCGCCTCCATATTTCAGTGCATGCTCTTCCTCTTTCGGATTCAACTGAAGCTGTGATCGCCTTAACAGACTGGTTACACGGGCGAGCAGTTCTCGCGGGCTAAAGGGCTTCGTGATATAATCATCCGCTCCAATTAGTAGACCATTAACCATATCATCTTCACTGCTTTTGGCGGTAAGCATAAGAATGGGGAGGTTGGATTTCTTGCGAATGGTTCTGCATACCTCTTCTCCAGACATATCCGGCAGCATTAAATCAAGTACCATCAGATCAGGTTGGAGATTGTCAAACAGCTCCAATGCTTGCGTACCGGTACCTGCTTCATACACAATATATTCATTCTTCTGTAAATAGGCCTTGATTACTTGAAGAATATCGTATTCGTCATCCACAATTAGAATAGTCCCTGCATTCACGATCATTATCCCTCCAATCAAAAAGATAGACCTCGTTATTACCTTCGAGGTCTATCTTATCAAGCTTGTATTAGAAATTCATCATATTACTGCGATTCTTGGAATTGTTCATCATTTCACTCATACCCTTATTCTTGCCAGAGTGGCAGTCATTTACCATATCCTTGATTTGAGTATCGGTAAGATCAGGATGCATTTGCTTCGCAAAGGGCAGCATTTTTTCGAAGAAGCTTTCATCTTTATCGGCACCTGCCGCATAGACACTTGTACCAATCCCCATAACCAGCACCAATGCCGCTATACCCAACCATAGTTTTTTCATTATTGTTCTCCTCCTTGGTTCTTATGGATATAGCATAACTCAAAGTTGTGAAGAACTTATTTGGATGCTGTGAAGAAGTTATAAAGATACGGAATCGAATAACCTATTCCCAATACGTTTATAATGTAATTAAAACCTAAGGAGGGGTCGGCATACACACTTTGAACTTGCAACCGCTCAGCCAGAGTCTTATAGAGCTAAATGTACGCAGCTGCCTGATCGTCCATAAGGGTAACACTGTTTTTGAGTATTATCGTAAACCCCAGTTGGCGCATCAACTCTACAAAATAAACTCCTGCACGAAAAGTATGCTATCTGCTTTAGTCAGCATAGCCATGGATCAGCAGATTGTTCCACACCCGGATACACCTATTATTGAATTTTTCCCTCAGCTCAGCGAGGATAACGAGTTCAGAAAACGTGATATCACTCTTGCTCACCTGTTAACTTTGACAGCCGGCTTCCAATGGAGTGAGTTCGGCGGACTTAATTCTTTCCCTACAATGACAAAAAGTGTAGACTGGGTTCAGTTTGTACTTTCGCAGCCACTTTCTGATCCTCCGGGAACGAAAATGGTGTACAATTCCGGATGCTCCCAGTTGCTGGCTGCGATTTTGAGACAAGCCTCGGGTCAAACTGTAGCTAAATTTGCCGAGCAGCAGCTGTTCCAGTACCTTGGGATTACTGCCTATCGGTGGGAGATGGACCCGCAAGGGACTCATACCGGGGGCTTTGGATTGCATTTGAAACCAAAGGATATGGCGAAACTAGGCCTTTTATATCTACAGCAAGGGAATTGGGAGGGCCGTCAACTCATTCTTCCTGCTACCGTACAGCACTCTACAACTCCTCACCTAGAGGCGGATAAACCTTATAAAGGGTTCTACGGCTGGCATTGGTGGGTATCTTCCTTTTCTAATGATGCTAAACCGTCCGTTGAGGTTCCTTTTCACATGGCACTTGGTTTTGGCGGGCAATATATCGTAGTGGTACCGTCCTATGATTTGGTGGTGGTCATTACTTCCGATAACAAAAAAAGGAACACATCCAAAGATGTATTCCGTCAATATATCGTCCCTCTGCTGGTTAATACCGCCATTGCATGAACTTATAATCCAAATAGTCCACAAGCATAAACAGCATAAACCCTACTAGACTGAACAGCATAATCCCAGCATACATTTCTGCGTAATCCAACCTTAACCAAGCATCCATAATAAAAAAGCCCATGCCGTGCTCCGTTCCATAAATCTCCGTGAAAAAGAGTACGGATATCGCGGTCCCGAGTGATATTCGGATCGTACTAAGAATCACGGACAATGCACCCGGCATCGTCACATGCCAAAATTTCTGAGCAGCGCTGGCTCCGATACTGGTTAAGACATCGTAAGTATTCTCGGGAATTGCTTTCACTCCGTCTCTTACAGAAATGATCACTTGAAAGAGAAGAATCAGCATAATCATCAGTATTTTGGAGAATTCACCAAGACCGAAGAACAGCATTACAACGGGCAATAACGCAATTTTGGGAACGGGATAGGTTAAATAAACAACAGGATCCAGCAGCTAATTCCAAGCCTGGGAGCGGCCCATGAGCAAACCGATAAACATCCCTAGAAGTAAGGCCAGTACCACACCTGCAAAAATCCTAACCAGACTATAACCAACATTAAGCGCAATCTCCTGTGCTCCCAGATGTACCATAGCGTTGTATACAGGGCCAAGTGAGGAAGCTGCCGTTTCTTTACCATTTCTCCTGCATTACCCTTCTGATTCGCTTAGTCTGCTCAAAAAATTCATTGCTGTCCCGCTTGTCCTGATGGTTCATCTTAAATACGGTGTGATTATCAATCATTTCCAGAGCGTCTTTCTGGTTTGACGGCATAACTATAATTTTCTGCCCTAAAGAAATCGCTTCATCTACATCGTGGGTCACAAACAATGTTGTAGCCGGGTGAGCCAGCCAGTTATCCAAAAAGATCTTCTGTAAAACCTCTCGTGTCATTGCATCCAATGCTGAAAAGGGCTTGTATTCATAATGAAAGGTAGTCACGGAAACATACAATGCCGTAAAGGCGATAGCTACCAACAGTGCTGAGAATCTTAAGATCCGTAGGGCAGTCCCTAAGGTCTATCGCTGATAATAATCATCCGGGGATGAGAAAAATTCAAAAAATCCGGCCGCTCTGTGGTCAGGAATTGCGGAAAAATGTTAATGGGATTATCCTCAATTAATTGAGCCACCATTCCTCCATCACTTACCCAATCATTTTCAATTCCTTTGATCCGCTGCGTAATATCATCCACAACTCCATGTTAGCTGTACCTTCGATATAAAGGATAAAGACATTGCTTTTTGAAATTTCTCCGACAAGACACTTAACTACTTTTAAATGCGAGCTTTTGATTCTTCGACGAATTAGAGAAATATTGGTCTCAGCAGATTCCACAAAGGCATCATGGGGACCTATTATCACCGATTCGGTTTCAGAGACCGTCAATTAGAAAGACCTGACTCCTATAAAACGCTGCAGCCTTGCCGTCTAAAATTCCGATAACCGCTTCTTTGGAGTGGAAGACATCAACAAATTGAGATTGTTTCAATAATTGTTCAACCTCTTGTTGCCGAATATTAGCGAAGGGTTCAAGGATCAGGCTGCTAAAAGCCTTGTTGTCCACCAAGTTGGTGAAATATAAAATATCTATATGTAGTTCTGGAAAGGTCCGAAGCAACATGTCTGAACAGTTATCAAATTGTTGATGGATATGCTGGAGGGTTAGGGTTTCATCCGGTGTCTCTTTCCTAAAAGGTGACCCCTCTTTCGCATTTAGTACATGTTACCCAAGAATTACTTGGATATTTATGATCCTTAACCCAAACAAATACCCCTTCCGACTTAGATTCTGATGTCTCCTACAAGGAGACAATTTTCTTCTCTGTAAACACAGAACCCTTTTGTAACGCATTTTATTCTAATTAATTTGTGTTTTTCTCGTGGACACCCCTTTTAAAAAACCATATTCATGTTATAATGTAAGCGTAACCAAAATAGTCGAAACCCTAATGATTGCACCACCCGAGGAGGATGGAGAATATGCTGGCAGGACTTAAGGATCTTAAAAATTGGGTAACGGGAATTTGGCAGCCTTGGATGGCTTCCGGAGATGAAGACTACCATAACATTGAATATTCCGTAGAGCGTCATCTACACACTCCGCAATCCCGAAATCAACTTACCTACGAGGAAGAGGCCCGTATCAAGATTGTTAAATATCATTAACCTCTGATTCCATTTACATAAGGCCGCAACACCTGGATTATTTTCCGGTGAATGCGGCTTTTATTTTTGTTTTTAAACGCTAATTGTGTCTAAAATGCTGATAGGACTCCTGAACCTGTGATAAATAACGTTTAGAGGGAAAATTTCCCTGTAAATCATAAATAAAGCCTTATTATCAAAATTTAAAGGGAAAAACTCCCTCTAAATGTAACAATGTTATATCATATTGGGGATTTTTGAGGCTAAAAGCTGAATTTAGAGGGAGATATTCCCACTGATTAACATAATACTTTGTTGAAACCTTGAATTAGTAGGAAAAATTCCTTCTAAGAGCAGAAAAAAAATGATAAAAAGCGAAAAGGAACGAAAGGTAACTTGGAAACTGTAGGAGCGATAGCCAACCGCCCTCACTGCTCTTTCATCTCTCCATATTTACTGTAGTTAGCAAACCAACCATCCTCAGTAAATAATTCTCTATGAAGACCATCACTCGCTTGTATAATATCGATTCCTTGTACTTTAATTTCAATATCATTATCAAAATCAGCTTGTTCTTGCAGTTTAAATAAGAAATCATGAATCCCTGTATCCATACTTCTAATTAATATTCTTCTTACTAACCCGATTTGGTTCTCATTCAATTCTCCTAGTTCAGACTGCAATCTCTGAAGTCCTGGTGCTTTCCAATTCCCCCTCACTAATGCTTCAAAAAAATCAATTGTGTTATCTCTTAAGTCAGTCATAATTACTTGACCAAATTTATCAATGGCTTGTCTCTCCGTCATTATTCTCCCTGCCTTTATCATTTTGAAAAACTATTTAGGGCTATTCCAATATCGGTTTGCAAGTATTATCATATCTTCAAATGTTAATTCCTGATTTAAATGGTCATATATCGTTAGATGATCAGAATTAATAAATAAGTATCCTCCTACTATCCCTGGTTTATCACATAAACATGTTATTTTTATATATTCCCCTTCTGGCTCTGATTCGCTTATCTCTAACTCTAGGTCTGTTATCTCTGATGTATCATCTACTCTTACCACGGTATTCCAAGGTACAAAATAACAACTATAGCAATTTGAAAATTGATATGTAAAATATTTTGTCTACCATCTGAGCTAAATATAGTATATGAACTTTTATTATTAGCTTGTCTGCTGTTTTATCTATTAATGATATTGTTCCATCATGGAGGATTCCCATTGCAATTGACCTTTCAGATAGGTTCATGATTTACTCCTTCTCTATTCAAGTGGAAATCCATGACCATATCATATTGACATTATATTCTTCAGCATTTTATTAATTTCTTTACTTGAGTAGAAGTGCCATTCCTATTTTCTTTCCAGTTCATAAGATTTGTAGTCATTTATTTGATATCCCTCTAACTTCATTTTGAGAATAGAAATATTGTTCAATAACTAGTTTATCCTCTTGTTTAGTTGTAAGAGAATCGAGTTTACTGCATCCCATTAAAAATAAGATACATTATTGCGAATAAATAAATATGTCTTTTCATGAACTGTAGGGCTCCTTATGACTTTTCCTATGTCTAATTAATTCAATAAGCTTTAGTCTAAGTTTTTCTATAACGTTCCATTCCTTATTCAATTCCTTATAACTTGAGAAATCATATGCTTCTAAAAATCTATACTTTGGAAACCATTCGAAAAACGATTTATTCAGCCATTCCTCCGTCTTATAACGCTCTAATGGATCTTCAATTTTCTTTATAATTCCACCAGATGAAAGCCCATAAATAAACATCATATAAGTACTAAAATCAGCATTTATTATCTCATTGGGTACATTCTCCTTAAAGTCCATTGCAAAATCCGACTGAAGTTGCCTGAAATCTTCGTAAGGAAATGGGCTACTCGTTTCTAAAGAATAGATCTGTTTAATCTCTTCTATTAAATCTTTCAAAATCTCACCTCAATTTGGATTTAATTTTAGAAGGAATTATATCTTTGCTTTTACTTTGTATTTGAAAATCGCTTTTAACAAATTGGTTAGGTGCAAAATTTGATTCTGTTGTTGTATTAACTTGTTACTCCTGAACTATTAAAAAGATTAAATAAAAAAAGAAATAGTGATTATGTTATCTGATCAAATCATTTTTTTGCTAAATACAAATCGATAGTATCATAAACATATAATGTATCCCCAAAACGCAGAATCGCTTCTTTAATCTCATTTTCTAATAATATTCTCGTAGTTGATGGCATTGTTCTATGGTCTGAATATGTATTTAATAAGGCAATATAGTCGGACGAAGAAAAGGTTCTTGTTAAATGATATATTTTGAACACAATCTCTCTAAATCCATAGGCCTGAATTATTTTCTTTCTATAATTATATGTTTCAATATCATGCTCGATAATTTGGGTACTGGAAGGTCTGTATTTTTGATATATACTTTGAATATTCAGATGTAACTCATCATTTTCTCGGGATACAAATGGACGGTTCCAGAATAATGCAAGTGTTCCATTGCTTTTTAATAATTTCGAGACTTTAGGATAACCAATTTCTTCTGAAATCCAATGAAATGCGGTAGCTGAATATATTAAATCAATCCTGTCATCTGGACATTCGAATTTTTCAAATGCAGTGTTGCATACTGTGAAATTATCATAGTCTAAAAACTTCAATTTTGAATAATCTGCAAGGTCTCTTCCTAATTCAATTGCCGTTAATTCACAGCCTGTTTCCAAAAAAGGTCTTGTTGCCTGGCCTGTTCCAATACCAATTTCAATAACCTTCTTGCCTGTCTCAATCTGAGAATACGCTATAATATCTTTGAATAGTTCATCACAATATGTCGGTCTCCATTTTTCGTAGTTCTTCACATCCTCATTAAATGTTGATCGTTTATCCAAAATGATCCTCTTCCTTCCGAAAATTCATTATCTTGAAAAGCCTCTACAGATCAAGTCTCTACCAGGGGTCGCCGTGGCAGCATCGGTTCTCCTAACTAATCTCTTGAAATCCATTACGACTCCATAACCACAATGGAGTATGAAGATCAATTAGTGTAAATTCAGTACCAAATAAAATATCCTTCCAACTTTGATTTACTATATTCTGAATATTATTATTCTGTATTTGATTCTGCTCAATTAATCCCAGTCGGAGAGTTGCTTGTATTACATGTGTGTCCGGAGCTATCGATAAGCAATCTGTTCCAGCAAGTTTTGCATCCGTATAGTTGTTTATAACATACAGCCAGTAATTGCATATTTTAGGTCCACAAAGGTATGGAAACTCCTTTTTGTAGATCTTTTGTATATACTCTAAAATTTGAGGTATATTCCAGTTGCAATCAATAAATAAATTACGAATATCCCCATCAAGTCGCCTAGTTATCGTTTCGCATAATCTGAACCAAGTAGCGATATGCTTATTGGGTTGTAGAGCAACTTTATGTTTCATTAATAATTCTCTTAATTTACTTTCTTCCAAGGTGATAACAGTCTTTGGCTCAAATATGATCCTTGTCTCTTAGTCTACATAAGCACTTAAAGCAGATGACCAAAGAGAGTATGAATTCCGTTGGTAATTCAGTGCCATTGGCAAAGTAAAATACAAGTAGTTCAAAGCCGAATCCTTCGGCAAACCGGGATTAGCATCCTCAGGCATTACTTCTCCACCAAGTAGTCCGCTTACATACATCTTCCTGAGTAGCCTGATTTTAAATAATAACTCTTCCTTTGTGAAAATACCCTTCTGCATTCTTTCACTTCTTTCAGGTAATTTGGGTTTCGACCATTCCAGATAACGTTTGGTGTTCCCGAGACGTTCAAGCAGAATGTATCGCCTGATTAATCTCCTTGAAAATCTTTCTTAGCGATCAAGGGCGAATAACGAAGTAGGAATTCGTTGTTAAGCGATGTCGTCGTCAATGAATAATCAGTATGTGTGTATTTACTTAATTTCACTTAATCTTCTTATTAAATCTTCAAAAACAGGTACATTCGTCTTTGAGAGATTTTTAGGAAGTTCGTATATACCAAAGTACTTTAATTCCTTTGTTTCATCTCCATCTATTAATATATCTCCTTTAAATGCTCTACTTACATAAACAACATTCACAAAATAAAATTCATTTCCATCAGGATATGTATGATGCTGACTCTCTCCAGAATACACATTAAATAGCTTCATTTCTTTAATAATGAGTCCTGTCTCTTCGTAAACCTCTCGCTTTGCAGTATCTTCCACTGTCTCTCCTAGATCCATTCCACCACCAGGTATACACCAGTTGTTATCATCCCCTCTTCTTTGCAGCAACACTCTGTTCAAACCATCAAGCATAATTACACCAGCAACACATCTGATCTTTATGCTCATCCTAGATACCATCCTTCTATTGTTTTTTTCGTATTACTATATAAGTGTTTTTACAAAAGGGTACCCATGTTTTCCATAATGCCTTAAAATCACTAATTAATATTTTTCGGTTATAGTATGTTTCTTTGCAGTTAATTGTGTGTTCCAAAGAGTCTGCCAATTAAAGTATTCTTTATCATAACGAACCACTGGTACAAAGTGTAAATATCTTTTGTCAGGAAAAACCCTTATAAACACAATAACCGGTATACCCTGATTTACTTGTTTCTTTAACGTATTAACGTTCCCATAGTAAAAAGAAACATCATACCTAAGCTTCTTAAAATATATGATAATGCCCTTAGGACTAACCGTTCCATCAGATAACTTTCTGGGGTAATTTTTATAGAGTTCGTTACCATCTGACTCTAACCCAAGATGTCTCAAAACGTATGCACTTGAAAATGCAGCGCATTCATAATTTCGTTGAATATCTATCTTATTTAAAGATTGAATAGAATATGAATTTGGAAATACGTTTGTATCAATCAAGTTTTTTCTTGGAAAGATAAAATAATATGAAACTAAGACAGCTATAAATACACCTGTGACTAATATCGAAATAAGAATTATCCCCATTGTCCCCCCACTAATCAAGCACTAGAAAAAGTAAATATAAAAAAGTGTTTTGCAATCTTTTTATATCTTCAATAAATTTACTCCGGAACCCTATAGGATCAGCTACTATATTAGCGTGAATATTATCGTCTAATTAATTCAGTTATAATTGTAATCACAGGTCCATTCTTGTTTTCCTTTAATAAATATAAAGAGAGATGAACATAAGAACTCCTTCAACATTCCATTTCATGTCTTTATTATTTTGAATATATACCCTATTTATAGATATTTTTTAAATCCATTACTTACTGACCCACTATATCCTTCCCTTTCGAAGAATTGGTGAGCTTTTAGACGTTGCGAGTTACTTAAAAGCATTATTCTGTGACAATCAATAGATTTGCAGTATGCCTCGACATGTTGCATTAGTTTTTGTCCAATATTCTTACTCCGGTGATTCTCATGAACAATAATATTCTCAATAACTCCATAGGGTCTCAGACCATGCAACGCCTGAAGACATATGTTTAGTGTTACTGATCCTAAGATTTCCCCTTCTTCATCGTATACTAGCGAAAAATTCATAGGGTCTACTCTAATTTTTTCTATTTGCTCTTCTAGAACATTCATCTTTTTGCTATTTGGAACCAACATTCTATAGAGCTTAAATAACTGTTCTATGTCTTTTCCTTCTGCTTCTCGAATCAACATCATTTGACTCCTTTACGTTATTTACGTTATTTAGGCAGATTTCCTGTAACGTTGTTGTATCTGTGGAGCCATGAGACTTAAACCCCGTTTGTCTGGGCGGTACAGACTTAGTCTCGTAGGTTTGTCCGCGCAGCCTTCCCGATAAAAAGAGATGATGTCAGGACAGTAAGGATTGCTTGCTCCATACGATTTTATCTGAAGTTATTGATTTCTTCGAATTCTTGCTTATCTCTCAATCTTCTTTAAATATGCTTCAATTAATATTTCTTTCAGTCCTTCACATTTGGTTTTTATAAAGGTCTCCCAAAAAATCTTTCCCTTGCGGGATAATTCTTCTTCTGTAAACTTACCAATAGTAAATTGACCCCAGCACCCATCAGAGGTCAATTTATCCCACCCTAAGAAATCTGAATATAAAATATTCTTTTCCGGAATTTCAGATCCCATTGATTGTAATTTCACTTTATCAGGGCATAACCACATTGCTGTACATACGGACAGTAGTCCTCCATGTAATTCATTTATTCCTTCTAGTCCTGCTGATTTAACCGCAATATCCCAAGCAGTTCGATTATGATGTGGATGAATCAATATAATATCAGGATACTTAAAGTTCATGTGTTTAATAAAAGCGCTCTCCCAGTAGGCTCCACCGTGACCATTACAGATTACAAATTTAACGAATCCTTGCCTTGTTAAATTCACGATTATTTCTTCTAGCATTGTGGTTAATATATTTGGACTTACAGTAACTGTTCCTTTAAAATTCGCATGTTCTTCGGAGGTATTAAAAGGAAATGTAGGTAACACATATTGCATTTAAAACTTTCCCATAAGCTTCTGCATATTGTTCTGCTATTAAAGTATCTAAATGCATAGGTAGAAATGGCCCAAATTGTTCTGTCGCACCTACTGAGATAATAGCAGTGTCTATTGGGTTATCAGAGAGATCAGTTGTTGTGTTTGTGTAATTCATCTTTTCTTACCCTCACTTTTATGTTAGTACCAGCAAATTGATGTTGAATTGAATTAATCTTTACTTATTGAATAGTCTTTCATTATTCCTTTCTCATTGAAGTGTATAATCAACCACTCGGAATCTATTCTAATAAAGCCTCTTTCTGGACCTAAAAAGTATACTAAGTAGTTTTCACTTTTTCTAATATAATCTGTATCAGTTGGATCGCCTAAGAGTTCAACAACTTCGTTCTTAGACGTACCTTTTATTTTTTTTGGTTATTGAATCAAGCATATAAAACCTTTCATCACTAATACCGTCGAAATTTATCCATCGTTCTTTAGAAAAAGAGGATTTCGACTTAATTTCAATTGTTGTTGTTAGAAAGAATGCAAATATTGTGATTCCCACAAGTTGCATTGAGATCAGAATTCCTCTATAGAACTTTTGCTTTATTCTTCTCCAAACAAGAACGTGTACAAGCGTAATGAACGCTAAGGGAACAAAAAGAACAATAATATTGGAAACAGAGAACCCCGAATACGATTCATAGAAAAAGAAGTACATTATGAAATAAAACATAACAAAGACTGATACGTGGATTATGGATGCGATTGCAAGAAATATACTAGATGGTATTGACTTATTTATTCTCTACACATCCCTTGTAAGTATTTCAGCTATCGTTCTCATGTTCACGACGCTGGTCTAGCCGAATTTCATTGCCTTCTATAGTTACTATCACTATCTTTCGCTTACTAGCCAAGTCTTCGCTTCTTCCGGGTCGGAGAAAAATGAAACCGGGTAGCTAATATCAAGCTTCTTTATTTCCCGCTTGAGTCTCCACTTACTTACACCAGAAAGTCCAACAAAGGATACTTTTTTAATGTAATCATTTATGTTAACTAGGTTGTTTACGAGATTTTCAAGCACTTCTCCTGTAATAGACGTTTCATACAAATCAATCCATATTTTTAGCTTTTTATTGTTTTGATAGATGAACTCTTCTTCCAATCTCATTACTTCAAAAAGCCTCTCGTAATCCTTAAATTTACTCCCATACTTCAAACAATGAATTTCTCCACCTTTATAGAAGTATGGGAAAAGTGAGCCTCCCGGCGACTTCATACAGGTCACGCCTTTGTTATTCTTTAAGTATTCTTGTGCGATGATTTCTGATAACGTTCCCGTGTTCACAACGTTACACCTTCCTAAGAACCTTTGGGTCCGGCCATGAAACGGTTGGTGGTGATTGTCCGCCGATGCGTAAACACATTGTTATATGCTGTGGCTGCCTTCAGTGAAATTACTACCTAATATTTGATCAATCCTTGCTCTATCATAATTTAATATCCATTCTTTATAATCTCTATATATATTTATTAATGCAGTTTTTGAGTTAGAGACGACATCGCATCCCCTATCATCGTATACATGAAATATTGTTCCTGTAGTAACATTAACAAAAAAAACATCATGATAAATTTTTGGTTTGATCGCCACATCATTATTACAAATTGCTTTAATCATGCTCACATACTTAATGTCCCTTCCAAAACATTTTAAGATAAACCGATGTGTCTCAAAATCGTCTATTTCATATACATCCGCAAATACATATGGAATTACTTTATGCTTTAAGCCTTTTAATGCCTGTTTATTTGTAATATATCTGCGATAAACTTTAGGTTTTCGTCTTATTGGATTAGGCTTATCAGCAAAATGAGCATTCGTTACAACAAATATTTCATCGCTACCTTTATGCAGATATTTATAGATACTAATTGCCCTGTCATAAACTTGCTTCATATATTGTTGCTTATCTATACTGAACATAGGTGGGTTCCCAAGCTCGAAACGAATCCCAATTTCCCAACTATGAAAGAGAGGCGGACATAGCATTAAGTCTGGAAAATGCTTATTCATATAATCATCAAGGGTCATCTTACACCTCTTTTCATCGTCCTTGCAGCCATCTCATTAAACGTTCTTGTATCTTCTTCGAAATCCATTTAAAAATTATCAATTATTTTAAATCTGTTATACCAAAATATTGCCTTTTCATGTGCCGTTGGGAATTTCGAATACAATATGCTGTCAACCGCACCAATAATGAAGTTGTTCTTTGCATAAAAACGGCAGGCAAATAGATTAACATCCTGCGTCTCAAGCATTAGACCCATTAAACTATTTTGTTTTGCCCACTCCACAGCCTTATTTATTAAAGCAGTCCCTATCCCTTTATTTCTACTCCCTTTAGCAACTGAAATTTCTTCTACTAAAGCAAACCCGTTCCAATTTTCACGAAGTCTTATCTGGCCGGTGCATTGATCTTCTTCGTAATATAAGTAAACAGCTTTATTCTTATCATCAATATAACTGTTATCAATGCTTTCCATTTCATATTGTTTAATATAGTGTTCCTCAAATATCTCTTCTAAATATGACCATATTCCATCTTCATACCTGGGAACAATTCTTCCGATAACAGTAAAACCGTCATAAGGCTTGTTATAATCATTTATATTTGATTGAGTCATTTTTTTTATCATTTGAACAACTTCCTTTATATAACTAATATATGATGTTGGCATAGTTGGGATTTCAAAGAAGGTTAACGATCTTCAAAATGAGGTCATTAATTACATCCAGTCATCGAAATGTTCTCCAAGAAACTCAATTTCTTTCTCATAATGAGCAAGATGACCTTCCTCAACTAATTTTATAAATGCAGGATCTCCGGATGCGGCACGTTCAGATAATGTAGTGCACATGAATTTAATACGGGAAATTACCCACTCCTTAAGGTCAGTTGGAACATCCGTTCCGTAGGAATCAAAGAATATTTCTATACGCCTTTTCCTCGCTAATGCATGCTTCTTTCTATTATAACTTTCAACTTCGTGGTCATTTTGACTTGGTTCAAACTCTGCAAGTGGAACAGATGTATATAAAGTGTAAACAATGTCCCATATACGTGGACCTGGCCCTGACATGTCAAAATCGATGATCCCCACAGGAAGTTTATCTTTAAACACAACGTTATACAAAGCAGCATCATTATGGCAAACAACTTCATGTAAAGATCTCACTGGATATTCATTTTTAGACTTCGTAGTTGGAATAAACCCAACAGTTGCGTCATGATATCTTCTTAAGAGCTTGGCAAGTTCGTATAAAACCTCATCCGACCACATGTATTTCTCAATTTCAGGGTAGTTATTCCCCGGAACTACTCCTTCAATGTAAGATAGAATCTCTCTATTCTTCTCATCTAATCCCAGATATCTAGGAGAATAGGGATAGCCGACCATTTCAAGGTGTATTAGCGATTCATACACATAAGGATTGGAATTAGCCTCCCGACGAACTGTGTTCCCTACTTTCACGACCTTATTTATATTCCCACCAGTAAGAACTTCCTCCGTTTCTGACAAATCTATTCCTCCTTTTGATTTTACCTACACTGAGGACCTTTAGGTCCGGCCGCGATGCGGTTGGGAGGTGCGGAGTGTCCCGACAATTACTTTTTCGATTAATCTACAAATACTATGTTTTCATAATGTTCGCCATCCCCTATATTATCTGAGGAAAGCCATTCAAAATATCTTAATCCTAGTTTCTTTGCAATCAAATAAGCCGGTGGCTCTTCGCCCGTAAATTGAACTAAATCAAAGATCTCTTTTATATCTTCTGCACTATTGCCTTGCTGCATAATCAATTCCCTCAGTAAAAATAAATCCAGATCATCCTTCTCAATAATCAGATCATCCGTCCAGTCGCACTTATAAGCAGATACGATATCATCTTTTTCAAAAATTATTAGTTCCCAACCGTGGTCCTCCATATATGAATAATGAACTAATAAGCCAGGATTTAGTGAAACTATCGATTTACGGATATCAAAGGCAGGTCCTTGAATTAAAAAAGTAACCCAACCATTAGACTCAGGAAAAACGTATCCCTTGTTATTTGAAGCTCTTATTAAATCAATTACTTTTTGTTGGTCGTTTGTTTTTAAATGATAACTTGCACTGAACTCACTCATGATTCAACTCCTAATAAGATTTTGGTTTTATGCTTTTATGCTTAAACATTTTTTATTATCCAGTATCTTTTGATTACATTGCCATCCGCTTCTATGTATACTTTATCTGCCCTTCCGCCATTCTTAAGAATGACCTTCTCCGATGCGGTATTCCAAGCATCACAGACAACTAAAACTTCTTCTATTCCTAATTTTTTCGTCTCACCCAGCGAAAGCTTCAGTAGAGTTGTTGCATAACCTTTTCCTCTTTCCGATGGACGGATCCCATACCCTATATGGCCACCAGCATTAAGCAAAAATTCTGATAACTGATGTCTTATATTCACAGCACCTAACACTCTATCACTGTCATCAACTAACCAAAACGTTGAATCTGAAACCCAGCCTTCCGTTAACCCGACACCCATCTTATGATCATCCAGTAACTTGAGCATATCCTCAAAATCATTTGGGTCCCGACCAATAACCCAGGGCACCAGATCTTCGCCAGATTCTATCCATTCCTGATAAAAAGATAGGTATTCATTCTTTAAATCAAGATGAGGCTTAACAAGTTTTAAGTGATTCATGTCTACCGTCCTTTAAAAGATTTGGTTTAAGAAGGTATTGCGCATAACCCGCATTCACGAACCCGAGAGGCTTACCATCATAATTCTTAGCGGCTGCGATGCCTGAATACGATGTTAACGGAAGTTATTGACCTCTGTGAAAATTCTGTTAAGCTCTCTTATCTTATTTCATCTATTAAAATATCTAGCTTCCTTGATGACTTTGATCCATCAATTGCACTTCGAATTATAAATACAAGAACTAAAAGACTAATTACTAATGCAACCAATCCATATAAAATAGATAAGTCTTCCATTAGATTCTCCCCTTTGTTATTAGATTCACTTTGGTCTATAGAATATGCACTGATTTCCTTATCATTACTTTGAAATTGGTTTGCTCCGTTTATGTATGACGAATCGCCCCAAGGTGAATTATGAGGTACTTCAAAAAAAGAACATTCAATAAATTTCAAGATACTTTGTTGATACGTGTTACATGGACCGTCTAAAGAAATATTCAAAGTAAGAACCAGGGTAAACGTATTCCAATCGTAATTTATTTCTTTAAGTTCTGAATCATGAAAATAGTTTACGAAACAAGACAGGCCAATCATTATTTGAATCTTCTATGATTACTGATTTTAAATTCTTCATTGAAAAACCCCCAGAATAATATGTATTTACGAAGATTTCAGCTAACGTTCCGCATTCCTGACGTTCAAGCAGCTTAAGTGACCAAAAAGAACGGGTAGTCAGACTTAGCTGGTTGAATGTATCGCTTGAATAGTCTCCCTGAAAATCCTTCTTAGCGATCAAGGGCGAATGCCCGCAGTAGGAATGTTTTGTTATGTGTTAGAAATTAACAAAATCCCTCTATAATAATCAAAGTCATTATAATATATTTCATGAATACTGTTTGAGGTAGACCATTCAACTTCGATTAAATCTTCAGTATCTAGCTCTATTACTTCTTTAAAGTTATGGTCATTTTTAACTACCTTAAAAATATTCTTTCTTATCCCATAGTTAACTATATTTTTTATATCATCAACATTATAGTTTAAATTATTCGAAAAAAAATTGATAATCGTGCTGATCTGCGCATCTTCTTCAGCTATAAATCTCAAGAAATTCAACAGATCATCTTTATTGAAGTAAGTTTTCTTCATTGAATAATCCTCCCAACAAGTTTTATTCTTTTATTTTAATCATCTGTTGAATCTGCATTCTTCTATAGCGTATCTTTCGGATAACGTATTCCTGAATCCGTCAGGTTTATCTGAAGTCCAAACTTCCTTGCTTTAGCTTCTGCAGATCAAGGAGCGAATGCGACGCAGTAGGAATATGGCGTTATCCGATGCACCTGGCACATAGAGATACTTACAATTCAATCTTTATATTCCTCAATCTTTATAGCTCTTCGATCTGTATAGCACTTCGATCTTTACAGCTTTTTGATCTTTATAGATATAAAGATCAGTTATGATCAGAATCTCCGCCCATCCGAGTATCATATTTAATCATTTCTATAGGTGTTTCAGGTGTTTCGGATAACGTTCCCGTATTCACGAACCCGTAGGGTTGTCTGCTTGACACCACTCCTAGAATTATCACCTTGTAGACCCAGGGCCGAATGGCCCGCAGCGTGAATATATTGTTATCTGATGCCAGTGTCACCCATGAGTTACTTTCATGATCTCTATATCCATCTATAGATTTTTCCACTAGTTACTTTTATTCTGTTCATTCTTGCCCAATGTTTTAATTCCTCTATGTTCCCTTCTTCATTATTCTTGAATCTAAAATGTAAATTCCTTGAAACTAATTTCCTTCCATATAGCTTGATACCGATACTCTGTACAAAATAACCTTGTATTATAATCTTTTCGATTTTTTGTATTGGTACTTCAATATGATTTATCTTAATTGCATTTTCTGTGATTTCTAGCTCACTATTTTTTCTTAAGATCCTCTTCAATAGCATTACTACTTGTATTACGCTACCTAAAAATAAGATAATGACAAAAAAAACAGATAAAAAATCATCTTTTCGAAGTACTAATAATAGTAAGTAAGTAGTTAATATAGAACTGATCACTTGGATATACCCTGATTTAGGTATTTTGATTTCATATTTCTTATTCATGTTCTGGTTTATTCCCTTTCTCACTGGTTTCAGATAACGTTGTTGTATTCACGAACCCGAGAGGCTTAAGGCGCGAAAGCGCCGGGTCGAAGACTTAGCCTCGCAGGAGTTGATCGCCTGACTTGCTTCCTGGCTTCTTAACTTCTGGCGATCCAAGGGCCGAATGGCCCGCAGCGTGAATACGTTGTTATCTGATGGGCACGACTTCTTCGAAGCACTTACAAGTCTTATAGTAGCTTTGTTATTTATTTAATTTCACTTAATTTCTAGTCAGGCATTCTCATAATTGCAGCTTTTAAAGCACTTGTTCCATCAGTTGTTCTTAAGTAATCAATTGGTTTTTCATTTTCTAATACAGGTACATTTTTATTTATCCATTCCACCGTGTAGCCTCCTAATTTACAGAGCAACACAATCTGGATGTCATTAGGCAAACCTAATTTACTGATTTCTTCTTTCAGGTTTTCGTCAATTTTCATATAATCAATTATTTGGTATGCATTTACGAATTTATTCCATGCTTCTTCTTCAAATTGCGCTAGATAAAATTCCTTCATGAAATCCCTCCAGATATATTTATTCCGCGCCTTTCAGATAACGTTCCCGTATTCACGACGCAGAGAGGTTTAAGGCAGCGTAAGCTGCCGGGTCCGACAGGACTTAGCCTCGCAGGTGTGTCCGCCTGAATCAACTTCTTCGAAATCCAACTGGCGGACCGAGGGTCGACGAAGGCGAACCGATGCGTGAATATATTGTTATGAGTAGTCCCCGCCTTCTTCGAGTACCTTCAAACTATCACTGCCTTCATTAAGGGTAGTATTTTATGGGTTATGAATCGTCCTGGACGAAGTTCGTCAACAGAATAAAACATAGCAATTTCCTTGGCCTGAAAACTTATTTCATTAAAATCATCATTTAACTCGTTCTTAGTTTCTGAAAGTTCTTTATATTGATCATGTCCAAAAGTTAGTGTCGAATGGAAATGAAAACATTCCCCATCAGGACCAGAATTCGGAATCGAAAACCTTTTCATTAAATCACTATTTAATCTGTTATGAATTTCTCGAAGTTTTTGATTCTCTTGAATATCCATCCACAAAACTTGAGTTTCATTCTCTCCGTTCTTCATATTTATTAAGTCTATTGCTTTAAAAGTGATCTCAAAAGAGCTTAGACTCAAAGCAAGTTTTTCAAAATAATTCTCGATCTCCTCAATTTGCGATACATGGAAAGATTGTTTTAAAGAGATATGTTGAGGTAACAGTGATGACTCAATGTTTACGTGCTGTTCTTTAATTAACTTATAAATTATCTTTCTTACTCTATTGTGAACTTCATAATCTAATAAAAGTGCAAAACAAACATACATTGTATTCTCTCCTTTACTTTTAAGTCTTAGCGGGGATTTCTCATAACGTTCTTGTATTCACGACGTCCCTCCACCTTAAGCCCGAAGGGCGGCCGCGATGCGGTTAGGTGGAGGGATGTGTCCGGCTGAATTTACTTCCCTGTTACTGAAATGCCTCGTCGAATCTACTTCTAACTTCTGCCGGACCGAGGGCCGAATGGCCCGAAGCGTGAATATGGTGTTATGTGATGCACCCGACTTCTCTGAATTACTCAAAGTAAATTATTTGTATTCTCTCTTCGTTCTTTATTCCAAGTGCTATATAGTTCTTTTCTTGATCAATTTGTTTCATAAGCTCAGTTGGATTAATTTTTTTGTAACTATAAACTTTATCTGGCCAAGTTTGTATCTCAGAAATAAGTCCTAAAACATCTTCTTCAATGGCTACTGAACCTGCAATTCCATTAAAGTAATTCATCAAATCAGAAAGTAAGGTTACAAAATGATGATATTCCTCAGCTTGTATTCCCTTCTGCCCCCATTCAGGAGCATCAAATTCACTTCCGTAAAAACAAAAATCCAATAATAGTGTCTCTTCAGCAACTTGATTAATAAATAATAGTGCTTTTCTCTTGCTGAGTACTTCAAAATATATATTTATATTGATAGAGTGTATGTGTTGAGAATCGAGGTTATTTTCATCGAATAAATATCCGGATTTATATTCGTTTATCTTCAATTCGATGTTCTCTTCAATAATATCAATGTCTTTATGCTTGGAAATCTCAGATATTAAACTATTGATGTCGACTTCCTTGGTTATAAGACTAACTTCAAACAATGGACCACCTTGTAACCACTGCATAATTACTTCCTCTCTTTCGGGTGTTTCACATAACGTTCTTGTATTCGCGACGTCATACCCCTTAGATAGCTCTTATCTTAGGGGTATGGATGTGTCCGGCTAATTCCACTTCTCCGAAATCCCACTGCCGGACCGAGGGACGAATGTCCCGATGCGCGAATATGGTGTTATGCGTAGTTACCGTCTTCTTGAATTACTTACAAACTGTTTCTTTATCTCTCAATGTAAAATACATTAGGTTGTCCTTCAATTCACTCTCTTGATTAAATCCCATCTTCTCTAAAAGCCTCTGCGACTGGAGATTTTCTACTTCCGTTGTCGCTTCAATATAATCTAGCTTCATTAAGTCAAATCCGATTCGGGTAATCTTCATCAAAGCTTCCTGCATAAGTCCCCTACCCCAGTAATTCGGGGACAAATCAAAACCTATTTCAGCTTTTGTTTCTAAAATCTCTGTTGACCAGCAATGAAAACCGCAAGTCCCGATAAGTTCATCATTCTCTTTATTAAATAACCCATATCTACAGCCTGAGTCATGTATATGGAAAGCAATAATCTCTTCTGCCTCTCGTAAATCTTTACATACCTCAATATCCATAAATCTCGTTACCTCAGGATATGAAAAATGTTTATAAACTGCTTCAACATCATCTAAAGTAAGTTCTCTCATGAATAGTCTTTCGGTTTCAATATTCGGGTAATTCACTATAAACTACCGCCTTTGTTTTTGATTTATTGGTTTAGATCTTTATGATCCTTACGGTAATTACGCATAACGTTGTTGTATTCACGAACCCGAGAGGCTTAAGGCAGCGCCAGCTACCTGGTGGCTCAGCCACTTACCCTCGCAGGGTTGTCTGCTGAATCCGCTTCCTCGAAATCCCTCGGGCAGACCAAGGGGCGTTAGCCCCGCAGCGTGAATACGGTGTTAGCTGATGTCTTCGTCTTCCTGAGTTACATTCTAAAATTCTTTAAAGTTGTTCAATACATTATTTACAAATTCTGTTTTTAACTCTGTATATGCTTCACGATTATGTTTATATTTCTCTGCAAGTTCTTTCTTTAGAATTGAATATTCAACAACTAAATGAGGGTACTTCCTTAAAATGTCTCTAAATAAAATATGCCTTCTTAATTCATCACTCTCTTTATTGCATACATATAAATGATGCTCTGGCTTTTCATTCATTTCAGTATTATATGGCACCTTACTGTCTTGCCTTCTAAAAGCCTCTCGATTCTTAATTCCTAAATCCCCTTCATGTATGTATCCTAATTGGCTTAATTTATTAATCACTTCTGGAAGATCCATCATGGAGTCAATAATAATATCAATATCTAAAATTGGTTTTGCTGCTAATTTAGGAACAGAAGTGCTTCCAACATGTTCAATCGTGAGGGCTAGACTCTCTAATTGATTAAGTAATATTTCTTCAAGTTTACGAAACAAGACAGGCCAATCATTATTTGAATCTTCTATGATTACTGATTTTAAATTCTTCATTGATAAACCCCCAGAATAATATGTACTTACGAAGATTTCAGCTAACGTTGTTGTATTCACGAACCCGAGAGGCTTAAGGCAGCGCCAGCTGCCGGGTGGCTCCGCCACTTAGCCTCGCAGGGTTGTCTGCTGAATCCGCTTCCTCGAAATCCCTCGGGCAGACCAAGGGGCGTTAGCCCCGCAGCGTGAATACGTTGTTAACTGATGTCTTCGTCTTCCTGAGTTACATTCTAAAATCCTTTAAAGTTGTTCAATACATTATTTACAAATTCTGTTTTTAACTCTGTATATGCTTCACGATTATGTTTATATTTCTCTGCAAGTTCTTTCTTTAGAATTGAATATTCAACAACTAAATGAGGGTACTTCCTTAAAATGTCTCTAAATAAAATATGCCTTCTTAATTCATCACTCTCTTTATTGCATACATATAAATGATGCTCTGGCTTTTCATTCATTTCAGTATTATATGGCACCTTACTGTCTTGCCTTCTAAAAGCCTCTCGATTCTTAATTCCTAAATCCCCTTCATGTATGTATCCTAATTGGCTTAATTTATTAATCACTTCTGGAAGATCCATCATGGAGTCAATAATAATATCAATATCTAAAATTGGTTTTGCTGCTAATTTAGGAACAGAAGTGCTTCCAACATGTTCATTCGTGAGGGCTAGACTCTCTAATTGATTAAGTAATATTTCTTCAAGTTTACGAAACAAGACAGGCCAATCATTATTTGAATCTTCTATGATTACTGATTTTAAATTCTTCATTGAAAAACCCCCAGAATAATATGTACTTACGAAGATTTCAGCTAACGTTTCCGTGTTCACAACGTCCCACCGACTTAAGCGGCCGCGATGCGGTTAGTCGGTTCGGATGTGCTCCCGTCAATCACTTCCCCGACTTATCTCCCGGGACGGAGGGGACTTGTCCCCCGATGCGTGAACACATTGTTAGGCGAAGTAGTTGCCTTCTCGAATTCACCCTCAAAAATGTAGTCCCATTCTCTGAGTTAAAATTATTTGTATCTTGTTTACTGTCTCTTTAACAAAATAATTCACTTCAACTTCCTTCAGGTATACCGGTACATGATCTTCGGGTACCAAAGTATTGCAGTAAAATTGGGTGATGTTTTTTATTTGTTGATTGGTTTGCCCTGCTGCAAAAAAAGGTAAGTGTTCTGTAAACCCTTTTATATATTGAAAATCAGTCCAAAAAATATGATCTTGCTTTTCCTTTAAATATTTAAAATCTAACCAGTACCAGTCTCTCTTAACTAAGTGATTGTATTCGGAAGTGCCAATTATGGCTTGATGCACTTGCTCCTCTTTCTTTATATTTATTAATTTTATCCATTCCTTATCTGTAATGAGATGAACATAATACCCAAGATAATAGGAGCCCTTCTCTGAAGTAAAATCAATTTTATTTAAACTGAATTGTTGATAGAACATTTCAGCATTAATTTCACGATCATTCATAAAATGAGTAACTCGTTTTGGAGGGCTAAATTTTCCATCTTCATTCATTAGCCCACAATCCGGACCAATATTTCCAATTAAAAAACCCACTTTAGATATATTGAGTCCCCTATTTATAAGTTCTTCCGCAATTCTAAAATGAGTTACCCACGTCGCCATCATTCATCCTCCTTGAATAAATCTTACAACCACAATTGCAATTATTTCGCCTAACGTTCTTGTATTCACGAACCCGCATGGGTTGGGTTGTCTGCCTGAGCTCACTTCCCTGAATTATCTTCTGGCAGACCCAGGGCCAATGGCCCGCAGCGTGAATACTGTGTTATGCGCTGTACCTGACCTCTTTGAAATACCAACACAATCATTGTAAATTAGTAGGTTTATATATTACTTCAAGAGTTTTATAACTTTCTTTATCAAATTTCATTTCAGGTACTTTATATAGCCATCTCACTTCTGTACCAATCAATTCATAATTACTATTTATCCATTTACTACAGTCTACTCCAATACGTTGCCATATGACTTGATCATCACTCGTAATGACTTCAGCAACAATTATGGTACATGATAGATCACAATCATCCGGACACATAAGTACTGGTACTATCTTACGATCATGATTTATATTGAATCTCCGTTGGAAAAACTTAGCTTCCTCGTCCAAGCTGATCCAATCTATTATTGTAGGGACTAAACCTAAGAAAAGTTCCTCAGGATATAGCTCGTGAAGTATTAGTTCAAGTGGTTTATTATCTATTAGAATCACATAATGGTCTTCTTGAATGTATTGACTTTTATTCTTTATCACTGTTATTTGATTTATGTTCCATCACTCTTTCATATTTAATTTGTTAAACAGGTATTGCGCATAACGTCACGAACCCTCACTGGCTTAAGGGGCGCCAGCCCCTGGTCCGACGGACTTAGCTAGTGCAGGGTTGTCTGCTGAGTCCGCTTCTTCGAATATCCTCTTGCAGACCAAGGGTCGTTAGGCCCGCAGCGTGAATATTTTGTTATCCGAAGTTCATGTCTTCTCAGAGTTTCCATACAAATGATCTATAAATTTTAAATATATATTCCATCCGAACTACAATCCATAGAATCCGAGTATTAACTTTATATTGCTTCTATTCTTTGTTGTGATTTTCATACCTTCTCTTGAGTCAATCACTAACACTTTCCTGCCAATCCATATTCTTAAATATATCGATTTTAATACAAATGGTTTAATAAATCCCTTAATCTCTCTTTCAGTACCATCTTCTTCTTCAATTTCCGTTCTAATGAACCACGTGTTTCCAAAACCAATTTCTATATATTTCTTCAGCGAGATCTCCCCCAAGAATCACACTTTGTTGTTAGGCTCTTTATATTACGTTTTAATACACGTCTTACATGAATTTTGGATAACGTTTGGCATTCCTGACGTTCAAACAGCTTAAGTGATCATAGGGAACGCGGCGTTAGACTTAGCTGGTTGAATGTATCGCCTGAATAAACCCCTTGGAAATCCTTCTAAGCGATCAAGGGCGAATGCCCGCAGTAGGAATGCTGTGTTATCCGATGTTAACGACCCCTTTGAATCACTCAAAAAAATGTTTCTTCGCCTTTCTAAGGTTGTATAATATATTCTGTTAGTATTTTCGGATTATAAATTCTTTTGAAGTAATACTTCTTCCTGTCTATAATATCTTGATCTTTCATATGTCTTTATAGCAATTTCATTTTTTTTGCCTGTTAGAACCTTTACACTGGTAACACCTCGTACTCTAAGTTCTTCCTCTAAAAAAGCAATTAATAAAGTTCCCAATCCTCTTCCCCGAGCTACTTCTGTAATATACAATTCTGTAACTTCCCCTTGGAGACCACGATAACAAAACGATTTACAATATTGAGCACAAGCAAATCCAACTGGCAGATCGTCCATGACAGCCAAAGCAATCAGTTCATTAGTTATAGTAAGATTACCTTTCACTTCATCTATGGACATTCCTACTCCATTAAAAGCATCATTGAGCATAACAAGGTCGGCTGCATCATTTGTGTTCGCCCATCGAATATTAATCTTCTTTTCTTTCATAGCGCGGGCCTCCAATAATACTAGAGTTACAGATCTACTAAGTTTTTAATGGATTTATTTTCGTTAATTTCGGATAACGTTGTTGTATCTACGAACCTGAGAGGCTTAAGGCAGCTTGCTGCCGGGTGGCTTTGCCACTTAGCCTCGCAGGGTTGTCTGCCTGTCTTCACTCCCTCGAGTTATCCTCTAGCAGACCAAGGGACGAACGTCCCGCAGCGTAGATACGTTGTTAGATGATGTATGCCTCTTCTTTGAAATACTAAACATCTTGTTTAATTTCATATTCTTTAATTAATATCCTATTTAGTAATTGAATATTTAAGATAGCCTTTATTATCATATAAACAACGATTCCTCCTGAACTATTCATTATTACATCATCAATATCCAAACTGCCATATCCAGAATAGTATTGGAAGGTCTCTATAGTCAAATTAATACCAATGAGAAATACAATAAAATTCTTGAATTTTCTAAATCGTTTATGTAGTACTGGTAACAGTACTCCTAAGGGCATAAGCATCATAAAATTTCCCATGAGATTCATAAACCAAGTATTAAAATTATAATCGTCCTTATTATTTATATACTGTTTAATCGAATCAAATGGAATTAGATTAAACGATCTATGCGCAGGATAATATGCTCTATCTAAAACCAAATATTTATAAAGAACTAGAAGATATAAAATGAGTAGTATCCAGCAACACATTTTGATAACAAATTTCATTTTTATGGGTCCTTTCAATTTTTTAGCACTAGGCATGTTTCATCTAACGTTATTGTATTCACGACGTCCCACCACCTTAAGCCACGAAGTGGCGGCCGCGACGCGGTTAGGTGGTGCGGATGTGTCCGGCTGATTCTGCTTCCTCGTATGCTGAAATGCCTCATCGAAATGCATCTGACTCCTGCCGGACCGAGGGGCGATGGAATCGTCCCGATGCGTGAATATGGTGTTAGATGATGGGGCTGACTCCCTCGATTTACATTCTAGTTGTATTATCATTCCACAATTTGTCTACTAACTTATTTTCGATGATGTGAGATACAACAATGCTTAAAACTATTAATATTGAAACAATAACTTTGATACTTGTATCTTCTGTACTTCTCATAAAAACGATCGCACAAATCAAAATAGTGAGTATTGTTAAAGATAGTGTTGGAATCATCCTCGAGCGACTATTTCTTCTAACAGGTTTTCTAATAAATGTACCTATTAATGAACCGATACAAGCACCAATAAAGACAGGAATAATAAACTTAACACCACTATAGTAAAGGCTTCCCATCATTATTACATATACTAATATGATATGAATTGAACTTAGAAATCTATATCTTAATAATGATGATTTTGAGAATGTTTTATTTTCTTCCATTTTTTCAGCCCTTTCATCTAACGTTACTGTATTCACGACGTCCTTCCACCTTAAGCCCGGAGGGCGGCCGCGATGCGGTTAGGTGGTGGGAGGTGTCCGGCTGATTCCGCTTCTTCGCAACTGCCAATTGCATCTTCGAATCTACATCTTACTCCCGGCGGACCGAGGGCCGAATGGCCCGATGCGTGAATATGGTGTTAGCTGATGTGCGACCTTCTCGAATCAACTTTCAAGAAAATTGTTTAGTGTACTGCGAGTCCTTGCGTATATTCTCTTCTCTGTGTAGTTACGTCCTTTATCCAGTTTGTCAAATCAGTTTTGCTAATAAATATTTCGTTATTAATTTTGAAATATGGAAACATCTCACCTGTAAATGATCCTATCGTATTTAATGTATTTTGTTCCGATTGTATTATATATGTTACTTGTTCTTCTGTAAGGTTAAGATACTCAGCTGCTTGTTTAATGTTAAGTAAAGGTGAGTTAATTAATTTCTCTTGTCCTTCTGCAATATTTAATTCCTGTTTAGTTTCCGTTACATCTTTCGTTGAAATTATCAAACAACCTATGATTAATGAAGCGCCAATTATTAAACTACATATAATGCTTGTTATATGTGTAGCCTTCATGATTCACTCTCCTACGTTTAATTCTTCTTTTATATGTTTTGTAAATTGTTCTGTCGCATTTCAGCTAACGTTGTTGTATTCACGAACCCGAGAGGCTTAAGGCAGCGTAAGCTGCCGGGTGGCTCCGCCACTTAGCCTCGCAGGGTTGTCTGCTGATTCCGCTTCCCAGAAATGCCTCAGCAGACCAAGGGCCGTCAGGCCCGACGCGTGAATATGGTGTTAGCTGATGTACCCTCTTCCTCGAAAATACATGGATGAAGATCATTTACATCCCACAATAATGGTAATATAATGAAATAAAAACAACAAAAGGTGACGTATTATGACAAGTAGATTAAGCAAAGATTATGTTTGGGAATGTGATTATGGTGTAAGAAAACCAATCATACCAGTGCTAACAAAACTTATGGAAGAACAAGATGCTTCATCACTTCAGATGATCAATGTTTTTACTAATTCTAATCCTTATTGCTTAGAATTCTTCATAGTAATAGGTTACGATGATCCACTTGAGGGTCATATTAACACAATGAAAGATTTAATGTTAAATGCTGGACTTCGTTATAGGCCTGACATTACTATGGACGAATTATTTACAGAAATGGGAAATAGACGTTTTAATAGCATTAACCTATTGGACGACATACCAATTGAGGATCAAATTAATCATTTATTTATATTTCCTGAAAAAGGCGAACTTGAAAACAATGGTTACAAGTTTAGTGCTGCACTAGGAAATCAGTTACCAATATTCTTAAGTCATGCTTCAAAAGACAAATCAGAAATCGAAGATCTTATACCTTATTTAAATGCTGCTGGTTTACCCGTGTGGTTTGATAAAATAAACATTGATTATGGTGAATCCATAACAAAAGCTATTCAAAGGGGAATCAAAAAATCAGCTGCGGTTATTTTCTGGATAACAAACGATTTTCTTGATTCCAATTGG
Source organism: Paenibacillus wynnii (assembly GCF_000757885.1). Taxonomy (NCBI): domain Bacteria; kingdom Bacillati; phylum Bacillota; class Bacilli; order Caryophanales; family Paenibacillaceae; genus Paenibacillus; species Paenibacillus wynnii. The sequence continues at coordinate 2,585,795 of NZ_JQCR01000003.1, forward strand.
TGTGATACCGAATTAACAAATTTTCTAAACAGATATTCATCTAAAAAAGACGTCCTTATCATTTCAGTTGTAAGTAATGACGTCAGCCGTGATAAACTTGAACTTTTCTTGACTGATTTGAAGTACTTAGTCCGCGAGAATGAAGCTCATCTAGAAACAGTCGCAAAAGAAATTGTTCCTACTTTGAAACGATACATAGATAATATTAGGTAGTTTAATTATAACTTACTGAAGTTATATCATCTTCAGTAAGTTATTTATTTATATTTAGGAAATTTAGGGTATTTCAGCTAACGTTTCCGTGTTCACGACGTCCCACCACCTTAAGGATGCGTAGCAGCCGGCCGCGATGCGGTTAGGTGGTGCGGATGTGTCCCGGCAATTACTTCCTCGACTTATTCTTCCGGGACCGAGGCGGCTTGTCCGCCGATGCGTGAACACATTGTTATAAGATGCCTACGCCTTCTTCGAATTACTTTCATAATTGCTTCTATAAGTCTTTTTTCATGTAATAATGCGTATGTCTACCAGCATTCTCAATCATGCCATATACTTCAAATCCTTCTTTCCTGTAAAAGTCTAGTGCTTGAAAACTAAGGGTATCAACTTTCATAAAATCACATTGTTTTACTCTTGCGATTCTTTCAGCCTCTCGCATTAGTTTTTTGCCATAACCTTGTCCTCGGTATTCAGGCCCCACATATAAATATTGAATTTCAAGCCAGTTCCAACAAACCTCTCCAAGAACACCACCACAAACAAGACCATCTTCATCTTGGAGAAACATATGTATCTCTTGATATCTCCCCTTGAGATCATCAGGGAAATGCTTCATATTATACTCAAACATTTTGTCTCTTACATAATTCTTCAATTCATTATTGTTCTCGTTAATGATCTGTAATGTCATTTTATATTCTCCTTCATTCGGGATTGAGATCCCGACAACAATGGTTTAGTGCACTTGCGTAGGTTTCATATAACGTTCCCGCATTCCCGACGTCCCACCACCTTAAGGGGCGCAAGCCCCGGCCGCGATGCGGTTAGGTGGTGCGGATGTGTGCCTGATTCCACTACCCCGACTTCACTTCCTGGCGACCGAGGGACAACTTGTTGGCCCGATGCGGTAATGCATTGTTATGTGAAGTACCATGGCTTCTATGAAATACTTTCAATCTTCTTTCCCTTCGTTAATTTCGCTGTCAAAGTGCAATTCGAACAAATCGCACGAAATCTCATAACTTTCCAATAAACTAACGACCGGTATGTCGTACCTCTGAAGCATTTCTGCAAAATCATCACTCATGTGTTGCCATCCATTTCTCCAAGCTTTCTCAAAATATTTTCTATAATCATTTATTACCATTATCAACCTCAGTAGACCAATAAAGTTCATTTCAGATGATTCTACTGATTCAATATTTTCACAGAAATTCTTAGGAATTAATACATCAATCTCCGACAATTTAGTTAAACCGTAACGAGATAATTCACCAATAATCTTTTCAGAACTATCATGATAACCATAGTCTTGAACGATGTTTTTCTTTAATTCAGTTTTGTATCTTTGCGAAAGATAACTGTGAAGTGATATGCTATTAATTTCTATTTCTAGATCACCAGCAGATGTACTTCCTTCTACTACCTCGCTGTACAAGTCTATGTCTTTAACAATTGAGTCAAATTCTCTATCTGCTAATTCTAATAATCCAGCTAGTAATGCAAATCTACGTTTTATACTACTTTCATTAGGTAAGACCCCTTTAAATTTATAGCTTCTATCATGTTCAATTTCAGCCCAAGCATGCTGAAGAATTGTTCTTACTTGAATTTCAAAACAAACTTCGTTAAATCTTTGGAATTCTGGCAACTCAACTCTACTTTTAGAAAATTCGGAGATATAATGTACGGACCTATACCCAACTTGATTTATAGCTAGACTGCTCGACTTATCTCCGGAATCCTCTGAATATATAATAAATTCCCTCTCAATTACCTCGCATATTTTACTTAAATCTGCTTCAACATATGCAATAACTCGAATACCCGCGAGATCTTTTATTTGCTCTTTCGGATTTGAGTATTTATCCTTTGATGCCTTCTCAGCAAAACTATCAATGTCCTTAGCCCGGCTACTTACGCTATGATAGTTAATACCTTGATATTCTAATATTTCTTTAATTATTAACTCAACCTTTAAGGCTAAACGTTTATAGAAATCGCGATTGTTTTGATACCATTCAACTGCTTCTTGAACTTTTCTAGACTTCTCCATAAAGATCGTACCCTCTTTTATTTAGTTTTTTATATTCCATGGTATTTCACATAACGTTCTCGTATTCGCGACGTCCATTCCCCTTAGATAGCTCATATCTTAGGGGAATGGATGTACCTGCCTGAATCAGCTTCCTCGAAAATCCTCCTCCTGGCAGATCTAGGGCGTATGGCCACAGCGCGAATATTGTGTTAAGTGATGTTCCTGCCTTCTTTGAATATCAATCATAAATCCATTCTCAGCCTTATCATATCTTTACATTGAATTCCGTCTTCATAAATCTCTTCATCATCATTTCTAATAAAATAGTCAGGATCAATCCCAAAAATTCTAAACCCACATCTCTGATATAGTTTAAGTTGATTCATACTAGAATTCCCTGTCCCGATTTCAACTATTTTTGCTTTTAATTTCTTTGCTTCCTCTATAGCTCTATATACTAAGACACTTCCTATTCCTTGCCCTTGATACTCTTCCTTTACTGCTATATTTGCTATTTCAATGGTTTGAGGGTGCGTATGTATTAAAACAAATTCTCCGACTATTTCATTCTCTTGAAAAGCCAAGTAACAGTATCCTCTGCGAACATACTCTTCCACTAAATCTCTGGAGGGATCGGCCAGTAATAAAAGATCAAACGGGATTTCTTGTTTCTTGTCTAATAATTTAATGAAGATCTCCATTAATTTAGTCTCTCCTTACTAGCAATAGCAGGAATTTCGCTTAACGTTTCCGCATTCACGACGTTCAAGCGGCTTAGCCGGTTGAATGTGTCCGGTGAACTTACTTCTTCGAAATGCCTCTTCCGGACCAAGGGGCGAGCTTGTCTCGGCCCGCTGCGTTGAGTGCAATGTTATAAGATGTCCCTGCCTTCATTGATTTACCTATAGGGATCATTGTGTTATTTCTTCATAGTCCTTTGCTATAATCCATCCATTTAGTCCATATGAAGAATATATAATAAAGTACAAGTATTTATCTGACCTTAATCGATTCTTTAATTCTTCTATAGTTCCATAATACATAGGCCAACAATTATTTTTATGTCTTTCGAGTAACATTAAATTACCTTGATCTTCAAAAAATTCATCAATTTCATAATTCGATATATCTAGGATTATACTTCCCGATAATTCGCACTCAAAATAATGTGCTAAGACATCTGAAAAGACTATATCAATTTCTTGTTTTATATGTACGGCATCATCGTATTCTGTGTAAAGGTATAACTTACTATTCTTTAGATCAACTTTGTATGCAATTATTTCGTTATCATGTACTCTCATAAGTGTAGCCCCTTAAAAGTAACTTTCGTTTTTATATATGGATTTAATGTTTTCATGAATTTCAATCTAGCTTGCAGGGATTTCTTATAACGTTTCCGCATTACCGACGTCCAAGCTGCTTAAGGACCCTAGGCCCGCGTGGCTCTGCCACTTAGCTGGTTGGATGTGTCACCTGAATTAACTACTACGAAAATTCATCCTGGTGACCAAGGGAGCGTAGCGACCGCTGTGATAATGCAATGTTAGAGGATGTTAATGTCTTCTTCGAAATTCCCCGGGGCTTATTGAATCTCAATTAATATATTTCTCTTTCATTTTAAGTATTAATCTTTGATATAAAGGTATGTTCAGCGAAACAAGCCAATTCCTCAAAATGATTCCTTTCATAGAGTCTTTTAGCACTTAAATTAGACTTCGTAATACGTAAACAAACTTTTTGTACATTCTTTTTTTCAATCATATGTTTAATACAATGTGCTAAGATTGTACTTCCATATCCACGATTCTGATATTCTGGGGAGACAACTATATCCCGAATATAGTTCTCATCTATTATGTATGCACCTATCAATTGGTCCCCTATCCAAAACGAACGGAATTCATCATCTCGTACTTTTTCCTGAAGACCTGCTTGGAATACTTTTGAATTGGTATAGTACCAATCTGTTTGCCAACCATTTTCTTTGTTTAATTGAAAATAGCCTATATCAAATAATTCAACTAAATGATCCAACATGTTGTCTTCAAATTGTTTTTCAATCAATTCTGATTGTGATATTACTGGTGCTTCTTGTCTATTATAAAATAGATGATATCCCTCCATATCCACTTTAAACCCAAGGTTTTGTACGAATTCTATAACCCCTACATTTTTTCCATATACATTGAAGCATAGTTCTTTTTCATTCACTTCATCAATGAATGGCTTCATTTTTGCTATTAATAGATCTTTATATTTCTCTTTATTTGGTTCATTTAAAAATGAAAAATAGGCTATATTACAATCATTATTCTCGGCTATACAAAACACACCATGTTCATCAATCGATTTATTGTAATAGAACACCTTCACCATATTATTATTAAATTCTTCGTTCACAAAGTTCCTACCTTGTGGGGAGATTTTTTCTATTAAGTTAAGAATATCTTCTCTTATTTCTGTATCCATACTACAACCCCTTTTTTAAGAATTTAAGATATTTACAATGACCTGCATTAATTTCATCTAACGTCGTTGTATTCACGAACCCTCACTGGCTTAAGGGGCGTTAGCCCCGGGTCCGACGGACTTAGCCAGTGCAGGGTTGTCTGCTGATACTACTTCTCCGAAATTCCTCTGCAGACCAAGTGCCGTATGGCCCGAAGCGTGAATACTGTGTTATACGATGGAACTTTGAATTAACCCTCGAAAATTCTTTCTATATAGCTCTCTAAACCATTAACTATTCCCTTTACACATTCAATATCTCCTTTATGACTATAGTAGAGTATTCTTAAATATTCGCCGAAAATAAGTGATCTACTTTCCGGATAGAGCATCCAATTAAATTGATTGATATATATACCATTTATAATTGTTTCATATGAATAAAGACCCATCTCGATATTATTAGGTAAGTATTTCCTTAAAGTCCGGTATTGCCTACCTGCAGCGTGACTTTTCGAAACAAATAACAGACTGGATATATTCGAAAAATCAAAAATCTGTTTAGAATACAGCACATTCTCTTTACTATTAGTGGACCTATCCTCTATATTAATTATTTCTTCAGGCACTCCGTTCAATAGTAGTTTATCCTTTATTGATTGTGCTTCAGATTTACTTCCATCCATCCAGCTTTCGTGTTTTTCCCCATGGGTGGCTCCCTCCACCACTAATTAATATTTCTTTAATTATTCCTTTCTGATAAGCATCTAACGTTTTTTGAAACGCACCTGGATCAGTACTCCCAAAAACAAAGATTAGATCTGCATTCTTTATCTGCTGATCATTACAAAATACTTCTTTTGTAAGCTCTTCAATTTGCTCGTTCGTTAAATCAGGAACGGAAGGAAATTTAGGGGTCTTCGTCATATGCTTTTTATTTCCTTTCAAATTTATCTTCGTTCTGTCGTATAACGTTCGTGTATTCACGAACCCTCACTGGCTTAAGGGGCGCCAGCCCCGGGTCCGACGGACTTAGCCAGTGCAGGGTTGTCTACTGATTCCCCTTCCTCGAAATCCCTCTTGCAGACCAAGGGCCGTAAGGCCCGCCGCGTGAATACGGTGTTATACGCTGTTACTGACTTCTCTGAAAAACCTTTCAAAGTCATCTCTAGTTAAGCTGTGATAATACAGATTATCACGTAGTTCATCAGACTTCTTAAATTTGAGCCTTTCCATCAGTACTTGTGATCTAACATTTGCTTGTTCAACTGTCGCTTCAATATAATCTAATTCATATCTTGAAATCCGAAAACAAGCAGCGATAAAACTGCTTCTTTCATTAAACCCTTACCCCAATCTTGTATAATCAGATCAAATCCAATCTCTGCTTTTCTTACATCGTACAAATCTAAACAATGATAGCCGCAAGTGCCAATAAACTGGTCTGTAGACTTATAAAACAATCCCCATCTACAACCCTGATCTACTACGTGGAACTCTATGATTTCCTTAGCTTCATCCATACTCTTACAAGGTTCGATATCCATAAATTCCGTAACAAAGGGATCCGAAAAATGATTGAACACATCAACTACATCATTTTGTGTTAGAGGTTTTAGATACATTCTTTCTGTCTCTAAACAGGGATACTTGAAACCTGTTCTCATATTGCACTTCCTTTGGTTTTATATTTCTTTGAGTAATTGCGTATAACGTTGTTGTATCTACGAACCCGAGAGGCTTAAGGGCGCTTGCGCCCGGGTCGAAGACTTAGCCTCGCAGGTGTTGATCGCCTGACGTGCTTCCTGGCTTTTTAACTTCTGGCGATCCAAGGGCCGTATGGCCCGCAGCGTGAATACTGTGTTATCAGATGTTATTGCCTTCTCTGAAAATCTAGCACAACTATTCCTTCATCTTTAATAAATCTTGTCCATTTGAACTTAATAAATTATTATCTTCTAAATAATTTGTCAAAGTCTTTAAATATTCTCTGCAAAGTTCTATATATGTAGTTTCTATAAAATGTCTCTCATCAATTTCTTTATTGGCTCTATTAATAAATAACGCAACATCATCATATGAGCTACTTACTAGTAAAGCTATTGTATGATTTATTGAAGTTATTAGGTTATAGTAAATAGAATTTCTTCTTAAACCTGACTCAGGTACCCCCTGTGTCATGCTAGTTGTCGTACCTCTCAATAGAATGTAAAGTGGATTAAAAGAGAGACTGAGGTGGAGCGACAATGCCAAGATATAGTGAAGAACTCAAACATAAGATCATACAGCGGATGATGAATTTACAATGATTTCAGATAACGCCTATTCACGAATGTTATTTCACGAACTTCTTATATCCAACTAATTCCGGGGGTTTCTGAACTTCGTGGCGCCCCTCTTATTAGGATTTCTACAAAACAGACCACGAATTTGCCTTATATCCCTTCTCCCTTGCTTTTACCCCCTTCACTTCTGATCCAAAGGGCTCTGGATCCTGCGGATATCTTTCACGCTCAAACGCGTATACCGTTCAGTAGTGTGGGGGCTTTGATGACCGAGCAGTTCTTGGATATAGCGGAGGTCATTCCCACTTTCATGCTTTCCGGCCTAATATAGGAAGTCGTTTATTCTCATATTTTCCTCCTCCAGTATATCAGCCGTTCTAAAATTTGGAAATTAAAAAGGAGCCCTCGAGGTTGTTCAACCTACAAACGCTCCAATGCTTTTGGAGAAGTGGTGGTCCCACGCAGCTTTTCTGTTGTACTTAAGTACCCGTCTTAGTACCCGTCTTATCCTTACCGTCCATCATCAGTGCTTTTAATCTTCCTCGTTTTCAAGTCCGATCGGGAAATGGTGACTTTGCTGGAAACCCCTACTTTTGCCTCAACGAAATGATCGTTCCAATCTTTCTTCGCACTCTCAAACTGACGGTAGTTATGACGATTCAGATGCTCACCAAATCCAAATATATCCACACCAAACTCTCTTTGTACCCTACCGATTGTGGCGGTTACCTGATCGTTCAGAAAATTAGACTCCATATGCTCCAGTTCTCGATATCCGGCAGCAGTATCAAGCGGCAGACCTGTATCGATGCTGCTCACATGGCCTTCCCCCACAATGCTTAGCTTAATGTTCGGGCGTCCGTCTTTTAGCGATACATCCATGTCAGTATGTATCTGGTTCATCCGAATCGTTGCGATATCTTCGTCAGAATCAATTGGGACTGCAAAACTCGTACCTTTGATCTCGTCTCTAACCAGGTTTAGCAATCGTGTATCGGACACGGAGAGAAAACCGATGAGCTTGTCCTCTCTGAACACGGCGGAACCTACACATCTGACGATAGCCTTGGGTGAAGATGATTTTGTACTGTCGCTGCTCTCGCTCACCTTGGCGTCGCCTTGCACGGAAATCGCACCGAGAATAGGCTCTCTCCCTTCCCTCAAGATCGATTCTGTATAGTCAAACAATGTGCTTTTCGGAGTACCACCCCAAGTACGATAAAAATGATTAACCTGCATCCTAAGTTTCCAGCTCGCGTACATCCCACTGGGATACATGGTCTTTAGTACATCCGAAGCGGGTGAATCCTTTGCGATCAACAACAAGACGTCCTCACGTACAAATCGGGATCGCTGAAGGACATCAATGATCTGCCCAAGTCCTTTCCGTGCAATGCTTTCATCCACGACAACCATATGGATATGGGAGTAAATAATCGTCCTTTCAACTATTTCATTCATGCGGGAAGACGCCTCACTGATTGATTTCCCCTTCATGGTATACAGTAGAGTAGAAGGCCCACCAGTGCCACTTTGTACTCGCTGCGCCTCCGCAGGATTCAACACTTCCATGGTGAGCTTTATCAATCCATCCTTCCCGGATTCAATGGCCATCCCGGTCAACATAGAAGACTGATTAACCTCTACCCAATCCCAGCAGCCGCATTGAAGCAGGCATAAGATTATCGTCATGATGAGAAGCAAGCCTTTACGCATCAACTCACTCTTCCTTTTTTTTCAGCTTTTTTATGCTGGACGTTAGATAGGCATTCCCAAAGGATTCGATGCGTGACAAATGAATCAACAGAAACGCGTACCCAAGGAACATACCATACAAACCTAGAACGGAACCGAGTACTATAAACCCGTAACGGAATATACGAATTCTTGCCCCAAAACTGTAGATCGGGGACACAAAGCCAGAAATGACCGTTAACGAAACGACGATAAGACTGAAATTCGATACGAACCCGGCCAACACAGCCGCCTGTCCAAGCACTAGTGCACCCGCAATTGAGATGGATTGCCCGATAATACGCGGCATTCTAGTCCCTGCTTCCCTCAGGATTTCAAACGTGATTTCAAGCACTAAAATCTCAAACACTACCGGAAACGGGATGCCCTGCCGTTGGGCTGCTATGCTCGTCAGCAACATTGTTGGAATCAGCTCCTGGTGATAACTCGTGATTGAGATATAGAGTGCTGGCAGGCACAGTGAAATCAGAAAGGACAAATAGCGCAAGTACCTGATAAATACACCGAAGGAGATCCATTGGTAAGCATCCTCAGGCGACCTAAAGTAATCCATGAAGAACGATGGAACCATCAGCACAAATGGGTTTCCATTTACGATAATGGCGATTCGCTTATCCAGCAATCCTTCGCAAATGGTATCCGGGCGTTCGCTATTATAGATCGTAGGGAACAGTGAAAGCTTTTTTGGCTGAAACAGGTATTCTAGACTGCTGTTTTCGAAAAGACTATCCATTCTGCTGTGCCCTATTTGTTCACGGAGTTGATTCAAGATGCCAGTCTCCACTTGATCTTCCATATAGGAAAGGTAAACGGTCGTCTTTGTTTGCTCCCCTAGTTCATACTTTTCGAAGCGAAGCTTCGGGTTTTGAATCCTTCTCCGAATTAAACTGATATTGGTATCGGCTGACTCCGTGAATCCTTCCTTAGGGCCTATGGATACACTCTGCGTAGTCGGTTCGGCGACAGAGCGTTTTTCGAGTTCTTTGACACCGATCATCAGAATTTCAGTCATACCGGCGATATACAGACCTGCATAACCTTTCGTCACTAACATCGTGAAATTCCCAAGATCATTCGTTGTCTCGGTGCTTAAACCAATTAAATATTGCTCTCGAATACGATCGAGCCATTGGCTCTTGCTTGGTATGTCCGAAGAACTACCTGCAAGGGTGAGTGGTTTTATCACATTCTCCATTATGAAAGCAGTATTAGTCATGGAGGTCAAATAGCTAAATACTCCTTCCTCCCCAAAGATCCTTATTGTAACGGATGCCAAGTCAGAAGTTGCTTCAAAACAACACTTAATTTCCTCTTTTACGGACTCCATGTTTATGATGGCATTTGGCGTTTTTTTGTCCGATATCATTGTTCTTCTCCTTTCGGATTACGAATCCAAACAAGAAGCAGAGTGACAACCGGGATCACCAGCTGCATCGGGATGTGCAGCCAAAAGATGGCATATTTCAAACCTTCCTCTACATGTTCGCCATAATTTTCAGAAACCAAAATGGAATAGCCGGCGATTAGGATCGCACATGGAAGCGAGAAGTTTTTATAGCTTTTTCTGAAAACATACGCGGCCCCCTTGGTGCCGGCGTACAAAAAGATCGAGCATTTTAACAGAATACTAAAGAAGATAATGAACGCCACCAGCGCATCCATGCGAGTAATAAAGTCGGCAATATTGATTTGTCTGGCTGCATCCAATAATGCAAAGACCGAGAATTTCATGTTTTCCTTCCCGAGTGTGCAGATTTGCAGGAGACTAGAGAAGGTAAGCACTATGCAACTACATATCATTGAGGCTAATCCAAGCTTTAGAAATCGGCGCGGTCCCCCCACACCATTAAGAAAGACAAGAAACACAACGATTTCCCCGTAAGGGAACCATATCGAGCTTTGCCATGTTGCATTGAGAATCGGCGAGATCCCTTTGGAAAGTATGGGTAGAAGGCGTTCCGTATCGATTGAACCACTGAACCCGAGAAGAACGGCTAGTAGGACAAAGAAAAGGATAACCATACCGGATATCGGTATGGCTATTCGACCAATCGTCGGCAGGCCGGCGGACGAAGCATAAGCAATGAGGAAACTAAACAGGAGAATGAGTAGCACCTCGGGCGTATTCGCGAGAAGCGTTGTTTTGACTAATTCAATCATGTCGCGTATGTTCCGGGAAGCAACATATAAAAAATAGACGGCATAACCCAAAATAAGAAGTCGCCCCAGGAATTGGCCCCATGTCTTATATAGAAGGGAATACAAGTCGGTACTCTTCCCAGCCACTATCAAAAAGGTATAAAATATGAGCAAAACGCAGGCGGGAACAAGTGCAATGATGTCGACAAGCCACGTATCCTCGACCAATCTGGGCGTTCCAAATATAAGCGAGGTACCAAGGAGAAAGACGAACATTATTGTAAATGTATGAAATGGGTTTATGCGGGAAGTCATCATTACGTGCTCATCCCCTTTTACTCGATAACCTGAAGGCAAAACGCTTAATGATCGTGGTGTTCTTCAAATCGGACCAACCCGCCGTTAAGACGGCAGCCCCGAGAATCCAAACAGCCGAAGTATGTGAAGGCACGGAGAACAACTGAAACAACGCAGATGAGAACGACAAATGGTAAACCAGGGTGTCCAGCAATGCCAGCAACAAAGTACCCATGAAAGCTAAAATGAGAATACCGATCGTAATCAAAGATATCCCCCCCGTTATCCTGAATTACTGTTAATATGTTCATTCGAACCCACAACTATGTAACTGGATTGGTCTGCTTCGTTAAAAAGAACACAACAAAAAACCTCCCTCACCTAAAGGCAAAGAAGGCTTAGACACGTTACCTACGAAAGACAATACAAATGTGGCATCATGAATGGTGAACCTACAGTTCGCCATGATATAAGGAAAGTTATTCTCGTTTCTTCCCAACTGCACCTAGATAGATAACAAATTCTTCATCACCGTCTAATCCTAAAATCTCATCAATTAGCTTTTGATCATAGATTCCAATTGCGCAAGCACCTGCACCGATGGATTCACTGGCTAAATAGAGGTTTTGGCATACATGTCCAACATCGATGAGAATTTTTTTGTGAGCTGAAATATCATACTTCCATTCGGAGCGATAGGGTGTTGTGCTCCATGCAAACATTACAGAAGCCTTTTTTGCAAAGTTAGGGACGAAGGGCTGATCTAAAGTAATAGCATCAACCTTCTGTTCAAGTTCATCTAATTCAAACATAAATAAGAGCTTATGTTCAACAGGAAGGTATCTGTAGATTCCTTGCCCAATGCCATCTACCCGCATAATAATTAAATAAGTTTCAAAGGTGTGTGTCGCCCCACTGCAGGGTACAGTTCGCAGCGTATTTCCGTTCTTATTCATACCAGTAATCCCTTGAGTAGCCCATAATAAATAGGATAACTCATCAAGACTTAACGTTTCCGTAGAATAAAATCTTGTACTTCTTCTTTCATTTATACAATCAAAAATGTTTTCATTAGACACAACGTCTTTGCTGACCTTCGGCAAATCAATAATTAGTGAGTTCGAATCAAAAGGCTTAACAATTGGCGGTTGTGCAAGTCCTTTGATTTTATCTGTTTTTATATGTTTAAATTCATGAAAATTAGATTTTAAAAAGTCCCTTTGTTGTTCGTATCTTGTCATAACAGATCCTCCTGGAATACCTTAATAGCTTTAATTTATCATGTCATAAAAATTAGATGGTGATCTAACTCACTATTCAGTTGTTTTGACCAGTAAACAAAAAACCTCCCTTCACCCATAAGGTAAAAGAAGGCTTAAACGCGTCACCTGCGAAGGCACGGCAGCTATATTTTCAGCTCCCCAAGCTTGATCAGCTCGACAACCGCTTGCGAACGGCCTTTTACGTTTAACTTTTGCATAACATTGGATGTGGTTTGAAAACCGTCAGAGTGAGATGCTGGGTAGGATTAATCTTTGAAGTTGAAGCTAATCAATGAAGTGCGGTGAGTGTAGTTCCAGTTTTTCCATATCTACGATAAATCCATATATTTTCAGGATATCCAAGCCAAGCAAACCTTTGTGCGACTTGGGCAGTATTCCCACATCAACTTCCACATTTTCAATCCTTAGAGCATCAATTCCTATCTGATCCATTACCTTGGTGTAAAAAGGTACAGTTCCACCAACGCCATAAGCCTCGTAAACGGGGTCTCCGTTTTCATATGTCACACCTATTTCTTCCAATACATCAGGACTGAAGACCGTATGCGACGAACCCGTATCAATAATAACATCATTAATTTCAATCTTTCTTCCTTGAAAGCATACTGTAAGCTTTATTGTCAGGAGTTGTCCATCGTAATCAATCTTCATGATCGCCGTCTCACTCTCATCAGAGGGTCTCTGCGCAGATGTATGATGCATTCCATATTAGAGGTGTGATAAACAATGCTCCCAGGTTCTGTGCTGAAAAATTCCCTGTTGGCATCTTTCTCAGGAACTGCACGAACAGGTGCTACTTCCGTTATAATTTTCTTATCATCTTCCTCACGATAGTCAAGAATGGAAAGCAAGACAAATTGGTCAGGAAACAACTCTCTTACTTGTTGCCATTTCATTCTTTTAACCCTCCCGACATATTTAGATTCTAACATGACTTTAATGATTTCATTTTATCATATATTGAAATCTAATCGGCATTCTTACTCCCACTCACAACAACAAACCTCCGCTCACTTCGAAGGGTAAATGAAGGCTTATACGTATCTCCCGCGAAAGCACGGCAGCTATATTTTCAGCTCGACAACCACTTGCGAACGGACATTCGAGATGTGGTTTGAAATGAACTTATACCATAGACCTTTACAAAGAGGTCTTATCTTTTCCAGAGGCCCCAACTTCTTCATGTAAAATCCTCCCTTTTTGGTATAAATTGATTCCGCACCAATAATAAGCACCATTAGATAACATAATATAGGAGTATTTACTTATTATTTTCGTTATCTTCTATAAGTTGACATATTCTTTTAATAATTTCCTTGTTTTTATCATCATTAGTAGGATTCTCAGGTAAGTATAATCCCCATGTATCATACCCATCCTTCTTGTTGTTGCGTATAAACCCAGCTACATATGGGCCAAACCCATTATCTTTACATCATCTAAAGTTAAATCATCTTTATGAAAAACAGCTGTTAATATGTTTTCTGTACCAATAAAAAAAACTGGATATTGTATAGTTTTAAAAAATTCTCTATACTCTTTTTTCGCAGCTTCTTCAAAACTATCATTTAGAATGATTAAACCGTCAAATTCTTCTCTTTTGCCTATAACTTCTTTCAAAATTTTCTTTATATAGATAACATTTCTAATTTTTTCGAATTTATTATTGCCTACTACTGCAAATTCATATACAACTGAAGGACCAATTGAAAGCTCTTTTGAAGGACCTGCTTCTTTTTGATTTGTGCAACTAACTAAAACCGCTGATAAGAAAAAAAATAAAATTAACCTGTACATATTTCAATTCTCCTTTTTTATATAGTACTTTTTCATCCAAAATTAAGCACTAATTACATAAATAATATCATTTTCCGATTGTAGTAACAAAGGCATAAATGAATATAAATATTAAATCATAATTTTCATTTTGTGTTATTTTTTAAATATTATGAATATATTCATTTTCAAATCCTTTTATTTTATTATTTAATTTATGGCTCCAATAACTCATAATTATGGTAAGCAAGTATACAGAACTCCATATTCTTTTTTCTATAAAATTAATTACGCCTAAAAATGAAAATAGCCGAAACATGAAATTAGTATATTTCAGAACAAAAACTTACTTCGACTATTTTACATCATTGATTCTGGAACCATCTTCACATTCCCTTGCTCATCAACCGTAGTTCTCTTTATCAATTGCAAAAATATAAGCCTTAATTTCTCAAATTCGTCCTCTTCCTCATAATTTAAATTTATTAAATCATCAAGAGCTTCTTTAACCTCTTCGTATAAATTTCTTATACTGTTTGTGCCCTGTGTTTATTTTCATTTCATCAGTTTGTGAATTTAATTCGAACCAGCTCTTGTTCATATTGTTGTTTCTCAAATTGGTACAATTTATCTTCCACACCCGTTAACATTTTTTCTTTACGTAACTCAAAAAGCATCTTTCGATTAGATTCAATCTGCCTTTGAATATTTTTCAATTGACCTTCATTTTCTATATTGTTATTTTTAATCGATCTTATATGTTTATAATCATCTACGGTCAATTTTGTTATTTCTTTGGTCAGGCAATCTATTAAATCAGACAATGCTCACATTTAATGATTCCTGCAAAAATGTTCTTTCGATTCCTTACGACACCTCGTTTGCCCCAACCTGTCGCCATTACGTGATGCTATTTTGATATTTTGAAATAATACTGACTAGGATATTAACCCACAATATATAGACCACATCGATCCTTCCATAGCAGGATTTTACACAACAAAAAACCTCCCTTCACCCATAAGGTAAAAGAAGGCTTAAACGCGTGACCTGCGAAGACATGGCAGCTATATTTTCAGCTCCCCAAGCTTGATCAGCTCGACAACCGCTTGCGAACGGCCTTTTACGTTTAGTTTTTGCATAACATTGGAGATGTGGTTTGAAATACGCTAATAATAATGATTCTGGTAATCTTGATTGTTGATTCTTTTTTCATAAATTCAAAAGTTATTTTAGTGTCTTTTTTACAAACAAAATAAAAAATAACAGACTAATAAACCCAGATGCAGCACAAACAATAAACAACATTTGATATCCCATGAGCTGTGAAACAAATCCAAGAAGAATAGCTCCTAACCCAACCCCTAAATCAAAAGCAGTAAAAAATGTAGCGTTCGCTACTCCACTTTTCTCTGGTGGAGCTAATCGTAAAATCGCTACTTGAAGAGCAGGTTGTGCAGATCCAAATCCAATTCCGTACAAAATAGCTGTAAGAACTAGTCCAACAATCCCATTTGTCATTGTTAGGACTAATAGTGCGACTATCAGGATAATTAGCGCAGGAACAATAATACGCCCTTCACCATATTTATCAGATAACTTCCCTGTAAGCGGCCTAACGACGATAAGTGTGACCGCATAGACCAAGAAAAAAGTACCAGCATTAACTTGAATCTTTGCTGCAAACAGTGGTAAGAATGTTGTAATGCCACCAAAAGTAAAGGTTAAGAAAAATGTAACAATCGCGAGTGGTAAAACGCTTTTTTCAAAAAACGATATTGGTGTTTTTGATGCAGGCTGAACCATTGGGGTTTTTATCCCAAATGCAAGTATGAATGCAATAAGTGCTAATACTGTACATAGTAGAAATAGATAATGAAATGAAAATGATGTGGCTACCCAAAGACCTAATATTGGTCCTAACGCCATGCCTAAAGTCATTGCAAGTCCATACCATCCCATTCCTTCTCCACGACGAGATTGGGGAATCACATCAGTCACAGCCGTTCCTATCGAGGTTGTAGCAACTGCCCAACTGGCTCCGTGAAGGATACGCAGAACTATTAATAATGCAACTCCTGTTACCCAATCATAAAAATACATTGTAATCACAAAAAAAAGTAGTCCGCTTATTATAAATACTCGTCGACCATATCGATCCATTAGTCCTCCAACAATAGGACGAATAATTACTGCCGATATTGTAAATACCCCAATGATAAATCCAACTTGAGATTCACTTCCACCTAATTGTTTAATAAACATTGGTAGTGTTGGCATAAGTAAATAAAAACCACTAAATAGTAATAATGCAGTAATTGTTAGCATTATATATTTTTTTGTCCATAAACGTTCCATTGTAATGTAATCCTTCTTTCTATCGATATTAGTATGTTTAGTAAATTAAGAATGGAAAGCTCACATCAATTAGGTTCTTACTGCCCAAAAGTAGTGAGATAAGCGAATAAAAAAGCAGTACCATCGCTTTAATAGTGTCGATGTTGGTACTGCCGTATAATGTGACAAGTGCTTTGTTAATTAGAACGTACCTGCTACTTTAACAGCCTTTTCAAGCCCTGTCGTAATAATCTCTTCTGCCTTATCAGGAAATTGGTTGTGTCCTTCAATCACAACTGTCTCCATATCTTTTACACCGAAGAAATTCATCATACTTGCTACATATTTAACAGCCATTTCCACTTCAGCTTTTGGTCCTTTAGAATATACACCGCCACTTGCGTTTAATAATAATATTTTTTTATTTCCAATAAGACCTACTGGACCTTCTGGCGTATATTTAAATGTTTTGCCCGCGCGGTTTAAGTAATCAATATATGTGTGTAGTACAGCTGGGATTGTTAAATTCCATAAAGGGAAGCCAAATACAACTTTATCGGCTGCAAGGAATGGATTTAAATATTTATCAGCAATAGCTACTGCTTTTGCTTCTTCTGCTGTTAATTCAAATCCTCTACTAGCTTTAAATGTACCGTTAATCATATCTACTCCTACGTATGGCAATTCCTCATTATATAAATCCAGCTCTACCACTGTATCATTTGGATGTGATTCTTTATAACTCACTAAAAAAGCCTCATATAATTTAACACTAACCGACTGATCTGCTGGGCGATTGTTTGCTTTTACAAATAAAACTGTTGTCATTCTTTGTTCCTCCTGTTATTCACTCTTATGTTGTTAAATATTTATCTACTAAAATAGGGGATTATATTATTCTTTATAATATCTTTTTGAAACTATATTCCATTTCTCAGTCATAGCAATAGATTCCACTCAAGCATATGTTGCAAATACACTTCCTCTAATTTTAACGATGTTAGCCATGATAACCTCCTAAATTTATTAATTCTGTTTCGATAAAAACTATTTATTTCTTAATCAAAATATAGTCAACTTGATTGACTATATTTTGCATAGTACAATGTATTTCAAACAAAGTCAACTTAGTTGACTTTGTTCGAGGAGGTTTATATATGACTCAGGAAGTATTTAGTGATTTGGATCTTACATCACTTTTATCATTATCCTTTAGTACATCAATTAATGAACTACACGACAGATTGTGTGAATTAGGATTTGGAGATATTAGACCTGTACATGGTTTTATGTTGAAATATATCACTCCCGACGGAGCATCAGGTATAGAACTAGCCGAATATTTAGGAATTACAAAGCAAGCTGTAAGTAAAATGGTCGATTATCTTGAGAATAATGGTTATGTTATTCGAAAAACTCATCCTACTGATAAGAGAGGAAAAATTGTTGTTTTGACCGAACGAGGTTGGTTAGTAGTGAAAGCAAAAGAGAAGATACTAACTGAGATTGAGCAACGTTGGTTGGAAAAGATAGGTACTGAACGACTGCAAATGCTCAAAGAAGATCTAACAAAACTAGTTTATGAAGCAAGTGAAGATAGATTACGAACGAGATTAAGACCTGTCTGGTAAACACGTGTTAACCAAACTGGTGTTCGCTCCTCTTCAATGGTGTAATCACTAAAATTAACACCAATACCACTTGGCCGACTGTTTCCTCTTCGCAATCATCCCGTAATCACTCGCTAGGTTTCTGTTTTTAGATCTCAGCTATTTTTTATTCCCTGATTTCTGTTCTTCTCATTCACAACAAAAAACCTCCCCTCACCCCTAAAGGCGAAAGAAGGCTTAAACGCGTTACCTGCATTAGCACGGCAGCTATATTTTCAGCTCCCCAAGCTTGATCAGCTCGACAACCGCTTGCGAACGGCCTTTTACGTTTAACTTTTGCATAACATTGGAGATGTGGTTGCGAACCGTCTTTTCGCTGATAAATAATAGACCAGCGATATCGCGTGTCGTTTTGTCCTGCACGAGAAGCTCGAAAACTTCGCGTTCACGATGTGTCAACAAAAATTTGCTGTGGTGTTCGTTCCCTTTCAATGGTATAAGTACCGTATCACCCATATTCCCTAACTGTCACTTATCGCACCTTTTATTAGTCTTTTTTATGGTCTATGTAGGCATCTGCTAACCTATTCATTACCTTCTATTCTTTGCTTATCACTACAAATCATTGCGAGTTTAACACCAAATTTAACACCAATTTATTAGCTATGAACAAAGAAAAAAAGCAGGTCACTTACCCTGCTTTCCTTCGGCTGTATCCCCCTTAAACCAACTAATGAATGGCTCTCTAGGAATCTTTATTGAGCGACCCACACGCACCACATGAAACTGGCCGGAGTTACATAGATCATACGCTTGGTTCTTGCCTATCTGTAGGAACTTCTGAATATCCTCTACCTTAAGGACAGGTGGCAGGTCATCTACTTGTAGCGAGCTCATTACATCACCTCGATTTATCATACTGTTTAAAATGATTGTCTTATTACTTTTAATTACCTCTATTACTTTCTACTCCCCGTTCTTCCTTAACCACTTGTATGTTAAGAGTAAGGGCAATCTTATAGAACGCCTTCCACTTCCGCTTATAGTAAGTCGTCTCACCAATCGGAGGATCAAGTACATGGTTGTAAACGACATAATCAAAGTCGCAATCTATGTTAAGGTATCGCTCAGTAATTAAAATACGTTCCTTCATAGGCAGCCTCTTGACGGCTTTTTCTATTCTTTCGCAGTATCTTCTCCGGTACTCCTGGCTATCTACATTATGGATAGCAATGTTGGAAGTCTGGTCACTGGTAGTTCCTGTGTCACCCTTAGGAGAGTCAGACCATGCTGCTGTGGTCTGTGCTTCTCTTTCATCAGAGGTTATAGTTTTATAGAGCCTGTACTTCTCTAACGCCGCCTCTACCGCTGCCTGCGTCAACTTTCTATCCAGCTCTGGCAACTCAAACGACATCTGTGTCACATCATCACCTCAGTTTGTAAAGGTTCCCCGACCGAAGCCGGGGAGATCGTACGGTTCATTAAAACGGCAGGTCATCTTCGCTTTCAGGAATTACTGGTCCACCTTCCGGCTCCTCTGTTTCCTTCTCCTCTTCAGCGGCGGCTATCTCCTCAATAGTAAGCTGATCCTTATCTTCCAGATCTATCGTTCCGTCAGGATTAACAGTCCCTTTAATGCCCTCACGCGGCTCATTGAACTCCTCAATGCTCATCTGCGAAGGAGCAACACCCAGAGTCACGTTACGACCTGCGAATTTGTATAGCAGCTGTGCCTTATCGTCCTTGTCACCCTTGACACCAAACTTCATAACCGTTTTTTTGCTATCACGCTGCATGGAGATGAATTCAGCCGATAGATCGCCGCACACATCGTCACCGCCCACTTCTAGGTTAAGCACTACAATACTTCCAGATAGTTCAAACAGGTCCATCTCATCGCTAGCATCCTCAGTACCTTTGATTTCGAATTTCAGGATTTCCTTCTTATCATCTTTCTGCATAGACTTAAAAAGTACGTTCATTGTGGTTTTCATTTATAATTGCTCCTCTCGAATTTGGGAATAATATTTGGAATAATTTCTGTTGATTTTACTGTTACCGTGGTGTTTTTTCGTACTGCGCATCAATACCTATTAATCAAAACCCTCTCTCGTTACCTCGCCACGCACATACCTTTGTCTTTCGTCCAACTTAACAACATAGGTGTTTCCGCATTTGGTGCAACCGAACTCCTGCGCATGCAACTCTTTATTCGACTTAATTGAGGATTTAACAATCTTTCCTTTGTCGCTAATACGAAAATCCATGCTATTCATTTCGTGAAGAGTCAGCGTCAAATCGTTGGAACAGTCACATTTCGGTTTTTCATATGTCAATTCGCATCATTCCCTTCCTACGCTGTATGCGTCTACTACTCATTCACTTGGCTTAGTACCATATAAGCAGCCTCTGCCCTCTCTCTGGGAGTGGCGGTGAGTAGCGCGCCGATCGTTTGATTCACCTTTTCGGTGTATACGATTGATTTGAGATGCTTAACGTACAATGGCTCATCACATTTACACGCTGCTGACTGTACCTCTAGAGAGGCGGCAGGGTCAGTACAGTAGTCGGGTGCCCAAGTCCACGCAATATCCTCTGAATTTTTGCTGAAGGGATCTGCCCATTATTTTCCTTTTGGTTCTACGATCCAGTAGCAGTTGCCCGTACACACTACCCTGTGCCCCATCAACTCCGCCAGCGCCCGGTTAAGCTGCTGGTCACTCATTGTCTGTAACTGTGTCATGACTCCTTCGCCTCCCTACGTATCTCTTGGCATCGGGAACAGTAGTTTTTAAATACGCCACCTTCCTGCGTGAAGGAGTATCTATTTTGCAATGCCCCATTCATCCGGTTATCAAATCCCAACGGAGTCGGTGTTGTCGAAATCTCCCTTTCCCTGCCGCAGTCATCACATTTGACGATTGTTTTGTACTTTGTGATTTCTTCAGATCGGTAACTCATGACTCCTTAGCTCCTTTACTGTTAACGATGGATTCCAACATTTCATTATCGCGTTCAAGTACTAGTATTTTTGCTTGTTGCCGGGCTATGGTCTGCTGTGCCTCTCCCAAAGTGTTGTTCTTGTCTACAAATTCATCTCGCCATTGCTTAGCTTCCTCTTGCCATTCCTCGACATCTTGTTGTGCCTCTTTTAGAGCAGCAAGCACATCGTCAATGATTGTGTCAGCGTCCACGGATAACGGGATAGCTCCGGGCCGAGAAGCCTGGAACAATACTTTGTCACCGGTATTCATGATTACTTCCGATCCGTCCAGCAGGATTGCTCTTAATTCACGTTCTGGAGTCATGCTTTCGCCGCCTCTCCAATAAATCTTTTCGCAAATCTCAACTGCTGGTGGATATATGGATCAGTCTCGTTGCCTCCAAAGGCTAACCAATCACCAATTCGTGTATTTATGTCCTGCAATACTTTCAAAGGTAGCAAATGAGCTATCTTTCCGATCTCTTCCATAGGGTTCAAAGCTTTCAGCTCCTTTATAGGGGGAATGGGTTAACCCTCGTTATCCGTTGTATCGTCCACTATAGTTACCGTGACCTCTCTAAACCTAAGTTTGATAAATTTGATCAACACCAAATATTCCTCAGCGTACCTATTACTATCGTGTCGGTTGCTGACTGCCTCTTCAAACTCACCAATCGTCCCCCTGAAGCACCCGCGAGTAACCTCGATCTCTCCTGTTTTGATCGTATACGCTGTTAATGTTCCACCCTCTGAGCCAACAGACGTCGCCCAAAATACATGCTTATTGCTCTCCACCCGAGCATTGCCGGTGACCCGAGCATCGCCGTAGACCCGAGCATTGCCGGTGACCCAAGCATCGCCGGTGACCCAAGCATCGCCGTAGACCCGAGCATTGCCGTAGACCCGAGCATTGCCGGTGACCCGAGCATTGCCGGTGACCCAAGCATCGCCGGTGACCCGAGCATTGCCGGTGACCCGAGCATTGCCGGTGACCCAAGCATCGCCGGTGACCCAAGCATCGCCGTAGACCCGAGCATTGCCGGTGACCCAAGCATCGCCGGTGACCCAAGCATCGCCGTAGACCCGAGCATTGCCGTAGACCCGAGCATTGCCGGTGACCCGAGCATTGCCGGTGACCCAAGCATCGCCGTCTTGATTCAGGTTTTCTTCACTTTCGATCCAGCCGCCCAACTCATCAGCCTCTACGTCCCCAAAGCTGCGAGTCGCCTTGATTTGATAAAGGGTGATTCCGCACCATTCTTTGGTTGTTTCAGTCAGCGTATATTTTTCATGGTTTATCTCTCCTTAAAAGTTATTGGGCTTGATTTTGGGCGTATCGCCATTCGTAACCTTTCTATTGTCGATAGGTACCGTTGCAAGCCCGCATGATATCACCGGACCCGCTTCCTATGCTCTTCGCAGCTGTTATGCCCCCTTATATGCTGATTGTCTTTTCTTTCAAACATCTCCGTTTAAAATCAAATCCCATTCTCTCCAACTTTCCGCGCACACCCAATGCACTCTTTCTTAAGGTCTGGGCTATCGTTTCATAGCTGTATCCTTCCTGGGCCATCCGAAGCAACGTCTGCACTTCATTGGGTGTGTACTTGGTATGGTTATCCAATCTTTCTGGTCGTACCTTAACGCCTAGATCATGCAGCCGCCGCTTAACTGATGCCTCCGATCGATCAAAGAGCCTGGCAACCTCTGGATAAGTCATTCCTTTTGTTCCGAGGACCTGTACTAACCGCTGATCTTCTTCCGGAGTCCAATTCACTGCCTGAAAGGTCTTTTGAGATCGCATCTGATCTGCTTTTCGTTTGACCTTTGTCCAAGCCGGCTCTGCTCCCAAGGTGTTAGGTTCCATCTTCGCAAGGTTAAGGAGTTCTTTGTGCTGCTCAGCCCATTTCCAAAATTCTTCATAGCCGATGACCAGAACTCTGGCCGTATTTGCAAAGAGTTTCCTTCTGACTGGCAGCCCGTAATCTGGTACCCAATAATTCACGATTTGCCCATATGATTTATCAAGAGCAAGAGCTAATTGATTGACTGTGATTCCGTCAAAGTTCATCCGTGAGTCTCCGAGCCCCATTCTGCCAGCTTTCAATTTTACTGCATCGATGCTCCGTCCCAAGTTTTGAGAGATTGATTTCAAACTAATCGATCCCATTTATCCTGGAGGTAATCAATCTCTTCTTTTGTCCAATTTTTGGCGCAACCATTGATTACACCCCCACCTGTTTTAATTCCGCTGCCTCGGTATCATTCATTGTGATTGTTGCCATCCCGTCCCAATGCTCTCTTATTTCTTGAGCCTTGGCTTTGACAGCTGCTGCCTGTTTTGGCTGGAGAACAATGCTCATAGCCTCCTCGTAATGCTGCTGAGCTTTGGCATAAGCCCGGGAGTGGATCATGTTCATCCATTCCCAGAAGATTTTGTTCGACATCGATTTAACTTTTTGGAAAGCTCTGCGGCGCTGTTCTTCGGTCATGATATCCGTCCTTTCTATTGCAGCCATGCTAGCAACATGCCGAGTAGCAGCAGTGCTAGGCTGAAATTCCGTAATACCACTATTGGTTCTGGCAGCCGTTCTTCTCTTACTGACCCTATGATTCGACCTGAATCGTCCCTAAATCGAATGACTGTTTTCATATGCGGCCCCCATTTCTTAGAAATCAATTTGGCTTTTAATGTATTCCCTGATAGCTTCAACGTCTGCAATGAGCTCACGGAGGTTAGTGGCTTCGCTGGAGTCGATCTTGAGGTTAAGAAACTTACGAGCAGCGCCTAACACGGTAGGATAATGTCCATGAGTTTTGAATATTGGTTTCCCCTCTGTTTCGCCTTTCGCTGGTTTTCCAATTGCTCCAGAGTATTCTTTCAGAGTGAATTCCCTATCATCCGATTCGATATAAAAGCCACCTTCAATATGCACTTTCAAATCCATTCCTCCTTAAAATAGGAACTGGCGTTCCGTCTCAGGCATGTGACTGTCCGCCGCCGCAGGCTTCCCTCGGCGTTTACTTGGAACTGATTTATCCTTTTTCTTCTTTGTTGTCTTAGCTGCTGGGCTGATTATGGCCTGTATGACGTCCTGTTGATACGGTGTGTATGACTCCAATGACTGACCGTTTTTTACTCTTTGTACCGCCTCTGCAATCTTGGCGATGATATAGGCATCCGTCACATTGTGGCTACTGTGAGAATAATTATAGTGTTCAAGAACTGCAGTCGCGATGATAGCTTTTTTGTCGTCATCTTCAGCTAATCGCCTATTTTCATTAACGTACTTCTTTGTACGTTGCGGATTAACATCCACATACGTAAGGCCCTTCCGATAGATCATACTCCTCAACCCACCGTGTATCATTCCCGTGGTAACTCCGCTCTGCGTACCCATGGCCGGCTGTTCAATGGCGATGATGTCACCGGGTTTCAGCAATTGATAGAGTTGATTCTCTAGTGAGACGAGTTGTTGTGTAGTAATTCCACCTTTTTCCTTCCGACCCTTACCCACTAACTCCACTTCTACCAAGGGCCTGCCGTCCTCATCCAAAGCGACAAATCCGGTCTGAGTGGCTGGGTCAATGCCGACAAATCTCATGCCCACCGCCTCCGATACTTCAGGTACCTATCCTCGATCTGGTGAACTATCGCACCTACCCGAGTACGGGTTACTCCTATTTCTCTTGCTGTTTCAGCCTTCGTATTAAACTCCATCAATAGCTTGATCACTTTAATTTGTTGGGGAGTTAGCTTATTTATAAATTCGTTTACTTCAACATCGCTCAGATCATCTTCATGCTCAAAAAGTTCCCAGTATTCGACTGCACGACCTGAATGGTCATGTACTGTTGCATTCAAGGAAACTGATACGTTGTGATTGACTCTCCATAAAGCTTTCTCAGCTGCCGCCAGTGTTGAGTTAAAATAAAGAGAAATTTCTTCGGCTGACGCATCCTGCATTCGTGCTTTAAGGATTTTCCCTGATAATGCATACTCTCGTGTCGGTGGACGAACAATCGGTAGTTTGTCACGGATATAATCCATTACTTCATTCCGGATTAAACTGTATGCCAGCGTCTGCATTGCGCCCTTAGAAGGGTCATAGAAGCGATAAGTCTTTATGAGTCCGATATATCCTTCTTGAACTAGATCATCCAGTTCAACCGGTAGTTTAGTCTTGTATGAACAACGAATGGCAATGCTGTATACCAAACCCTTGTGTTTTCCGATGAAGTCATCTAACTCCCCGAGGTGGGGATTAACAGCTATCATGTCATTCACCTGCTTTCTATCACCATCAAAGCCAATTTGAAAGATTAACCGTAGCCTTTGGTGTATCAGTTTTAGCGGCTACTGGCTTTACAGGGAGCGTTTCAGGCTTACGTGGTGTATTTGTAACCTTATCTTCTACTGGCTCTATAACAGGCTCAGATTTGCTATTCTGTGGCTCGAACTCTTGGAAGTCCTGTCCAAGAATGGCGTACTTCTCACCCAACCCCGGAAACTCTTCAACCAATCTACCCCTGCGATAATACCTCATCAAATCGGCTGTTTTGTCATAGATCCTGTTGATCTTATCCCGTTCAGCTTGCGGCATATCAGACAACGGATCGTCCAACTTAGCGGCCATATCCAACAGTGCAGCCTGAGCTTTGTCATACTGCTCATCGTCTTGAATTAGCTTGCTGCGCATGCTCCTTCACCTTCTTATCAAGCTCATATTTCTCATCCTTGGTAAGGTTGATGAAGCGGCCTGTGTCACGCCTGAAGACCATTTCAAAAACACCAGTACCAATATCTCGACCTTTTGCAATAATCAGTTCTACGATGTTCTTCTTAGGAGTATCAGCGTTGTAGTAATCATCCGATAAAGGAATGTGACAATGTCAGCGTCTGACTCAATATCACCGCTCTCACGGAGATCAGACATCATAGGTCGCTTATCCGGACGTTTTTCACAATCACGGCCAACAGCCGAGATAGCCACCATACAGACATCGAACTCCCGAGCTATACCTTTAAGTGCTTTCGTGATGTAACTACCTTCTCGTTATTCTTGGTGAACTTCTTTTCAGTGTTTAAGAACTGAAGGTAATCCACATAAACGACTAGGTTAGGGAATTCTTTACGTAAAGCCTTGACCTGCCGGCGGATGTATTCCACTGTAGCTCCTGGAGTGTCATCGATATAAAGATTGCGGCTTACTATGATAGCAACGGCCTTACTGTAGGAATCCCAATCGTTATCCGACATCATGCCTGACTTAATTCTCTTGTTCTTGATCCCGCCGATAGTAGAAACTAGGCGCTCCACGACCTTCAAGTCCTTCATTTCAAGTGAGAATATTACCGCTGCCCATCCGTCCTTTGTAACAGCGTCCATGTCGTTAAGAACGTACTGGGTCTTACCCATACTCGGGCGAGCTGCCAATATCTCAAGATCACCTTTCTGATGTCCACCGCTCATTTGGTTGATATCGTCATTGGCTGTCTTGGCCCCGGTGACCCCAGAACTAGAAGCTCGATTAATAATCGTCTGACTATGCCATCGAGGATGGAAGCCATATGAACAGGTCCGCCCTCGTCATCGCCTTTTGCAGTTCTGTCAGGGCATCTATATGTTGTCTCAGCTCTGCAAGGTCCCCACCGCCATTAGTAGCAATTTGTAATCCGAGTTCAACTAGCTGCCGCTGTACTCTTTCGATTCGCACTGCCTTTTGGTAATAGCCGAACCCGTCTGTAGTAGGTACCGAATCACGGAGGGCCATAAAGTGCGCCATCCCGCCGATCTGAGCCAGCTTTGCACCCCACTTTGTAGCAAGGAACACTGGATCAAATGGATTGGACACCTCGCCACTAAAATGTCTGTGTGCATAGCTGAGTACATTGAATACTTTTGGTTGTACTCTTCTTCGCTAAAGTCCTCCTTATTTAAAAAGCAGTCATCCATCAAGGTGTGATCTTTCAGCAGAGATCCGAGTACCGCCCTTTGTGCCTCAAGACTCATCAGGGTTCACCTTCAATTTTGAGAAGGTCGCCTGCAGTTGCTCTCTGACATAATCGGGCATCGGTTTCGCATTCTCCGTTAAGTGATATTCTTCAAGCTCCAACATATCCATCTGGTTCTCAAGGCGTTGTATGTCGTATACCGACTGTGGCTGCAACCGATCCTCTCGGATCACATCCGCTATTCGTGGAGCAAATCGTGAGATAGCGATGTGGTCTCTTAAATTGAGCTGCGCTCGAGCATAAGGTATCTCTTGAAGGAATAAGTGCCATAACTGAATCACTTCTTGGTAATCTCGAATTCAGGAAATGCCGTTTTGATTACCGCGAGTAAGCTGGAGGTCTCCTCGTTGTTCATGCGGTTTCCCTCCTCCTTGGCTGAACTGCTTCAGCAGATCCATCTGCTCTTGGTTCTGCTGCTGTTTGTTTTATAACCGGCCTTCGCCTGATCCTTCTTAATCCAGACACGCAGCGTCTTGTTGTGGTCCTTCTTATGCTGGCTCGGCTTCTTGTTGGTTTGCCATTCGTCCAAGGCTTCGATAGTATTGTCTACAATCTTTTTACCGAAGTCCTCGCACAGCTTGCCGTACTGTTCTTGAGTTAGAAAAACGGTGTCATGAAATTTAATCTTTTCAGAAGGGATGTCCATATCTCTTATCTCTTCTTTCTTTAGAGTTTTCTTTCTTTCTATCTTGGGTGATGAATTGCCCCCAAGAGTGGTGAGGATTTACTCCCCTCACTGGTGGTGGATTGCTCACCCCTAATCTTCTTACTGGGGGGTGAGGTTTTCCCCACCTCTAACCACTGATTAACGTATTTATTGAAGGATAATTTCCGGGAGCTGCTACCGTGAAAAGGTTCCGCCACTTTAAGTATTTTGCAGTCCAGCAATTTCCTCAGCTCAGCTTTCACAGTTCGCTGATCGCATTGAATGGCTTCAGATAGGAACCCAACAGACAGCGCATGTGATTTACGGCCAAACCCGTAGGTGTAGCGCCAGACTATCATGAATGATGCGGAGCTGCGTGCCGTTGAATCTTCGCTTTGCCACCTCTTCCAAAATTCCATGCGCTATTCGGGTGTAGCCGTTGTCCAGATCCAGTCCTGCCATTCCATTCACCTGCTTTAAGAGGGTAAGCTCTCACGCTTTTGGATAAAGACACAGATACGTTCAATTAGTCCGAACTTGGCTTGGCGAAACTCATAACTGAGTTTCGTCACCCCATTGATGAACAAGCTTAGATACTTCCTTTAGCACCTGCGCTGCCTGGTCTAACTCGGGTGCCTTCTGCTCATCAATGGTCCGCTCAATGTGTTCCAACAACATCTTCCGCTCATCCTGTAACTGTTCATTTTCTTCCCGTAGCCTGCCGATCTCATGATTAAGTTTGCAAATCCCCTGCCCAGCACGCCCGAGATGAGCGAGCATTTCATGTTCCCGGCGCTTGTAGTCATCAAGCTGAAGCTTTGCGATGGTTAACTGGTCCAGCAATTTTTTGTTATGAGAAAATATAATTGTCATTTCAAACCACCTCCAAGTGATAATGTTGTCCTGCTATAAAACCTCGCTGCCGTAGAGCCGCCTTGACGGTCATTTCTGCCAGCTTGGGGAGATTGTTACTGCCTGATAAGTGTGTGAGGTAGATGTGTTCACCACGGCCTTTAATTAGCTTTTGTAAGGCTTCTGCAGTCTGCTGATTGCTTAAGTGCCCTAAGTCACTCAGCACCCGAGCCTTGACGCTATCAGGATAATCGACTCAACAACCATATCTGGGTCATGATTGGCTTCAATGATGTAGATGGAGCCCTCCATCATTTCTAGCATTTCGGAGTCTACCTTTCCGGTGTCGAAGACTACACAGGTACGCGGTCCATCATCCGGCTCAATCGCGTAGCCTACGCGCTCATATGCGTCATGGTGAGTTTGGAATGGATAAAGGTGTACACCGCCTAGATCAATCATTTCGTACTTGCCGTACTTTGTTTCTGCCACCCGTTGGAGATCTGATTCAACACCCGAAATCCCTTTCCATTCACCATCTGTTGCCCATACGGGAATGCCGTACTTATTCGCCATTGGAGCCCCTTGATGTGATCCCCGTGAGCGTGGGTTATGAAGATTGCGGCGACCTTATCCGGTCTAATCCCTACTTCCAGCAGGCGCTTCTCGATCTTGGTCTTGGCTATTCCAGCGTCGATGAGGATGGTCTTGCCTGATGTTGTAAGAGCGATGCAGTTACCTGCGGATCCAGAGGCGAGAATATCAACTTTTCATTTCACTCACCCCTTAGATTTATGCGAGTTAATAATGTTTTCCAAACCAATCTCCTTCACCAATTTCTCACCTATGGCATCCTTTACGGAGTCGTTGATGTGCTTCTTTATTGTCTCGCTGACCTTTTCACGATGTCGTCTGACATACGTTTTGTCTGTTGATCCAATTGTTTATTAATCAACCAATCCATTCGTGTCCAGTTGTTCCCGTAGCTGCTCTCACGGCCTTCATTATCGACCTTTTTGAGAAGCCATGTATCGCACTTTTCCTTGATCAAGTCGTATATGGTAACGTCTTTCTTTTTCACATCGCCCCACTGGTCAGTAATTGTTACACCTCTCTGGAGGAATTCGGTGTAGGTTTTTTCAACCAACGCGTCCACCTTAGTGGAAAGTTGCTTTAATGCGTCTGATTCAAGACTACCAACAGCTTTATGTGAGATTTTTGGACCGATTGAATCAACAATTTTTTCCTGTATCTTTTGATCTAGCGATTCTTCCTCATCAATCCAATCGATATCTACTGTTACATTAAGCTTCATATCGCACGCTCCTTCATTGTTTTCTCACGCCATTCCTTATCAAAGGTGGCATTTCTTAGCAGGCCATTCGTAATGCCGGCGACCAAGCACGAAAGTTACAAACAACCCTGTAGCCTTCTCGTAGTAGGCACCGTTTAGAACTTCAACTTTTGGCTTCCAAGGAGATAAGATCAGCGCCGCCGAACAGATCTAGTTGCTCTTTTTCGCTTTGCTTTGCGATTACCACCGCCCCTGTCAGTTCTCCATAACAGCGAGGGCATACTCTTAAGCGTCCAAGATATTCCTCGCGGTCTGGATTTATCTCGCTCCCACAGACCATACAGTCCGGGGAGAGAGTGTAAATCTCAACAACTGGTATATCAGAGTGGGAGGTCATCGTCTTGGGCTTGTGCCGCTAGCCGCTCAGCAATGTGAATGTCCATGATTTTCAGCAGGCCCGTCAGTTCCTTAAGGTTAGGTTTATCACCCTTCGTCTTAACGTTTTCTGCAATATAAGCAGCCATTTCCTCAGGTTCTGTGATTCCTAACTGGGAGAATTTTATTTTCATATCAGCACGGGCTTTTTATACGATCTTCTTCGTTGGGAGTTGTAACTCCCTGATTCCCACCAGGGCTAATAACTTCCGGATCTTTTGCAGTCGGAGTGATATCCTTCCGCTCGTAACTCGCTATATTCTCTACACTAGGACCCGAGTTAACAAATTCATCCTCAGACACTTCAATACCGTATTGACGCTTGAAGGCTCGTTTAATTGCATGTTTTACAATCATGTCATCGAAATAATCCTTCCACATTTGACCGTTTCGACTTTGAGTAGATGTTCGACCTGATCACTTCTAACAATCACTAGAATATTTGGCATTCCTTCACGGTAAGCGATACAATATGCCCCCACTGTCTTACCAGGACTCATTATGTTGGGTTCGTGTTCAACTTCTCCAGTGGCAACATTAGCTTTAAACATGTCGTTCTCTCTAACTTCGGAAGCAATAAATCCTTTATATTGCGGGTGAGACTTTGCGAGTGACACAATGCCTTCTACTG